>DGQF01000005.1 GCA_002389675.1 Gammaproteobacteria bacterium UBA4421 | reverse complement strand
TGTCTGCAGCTTCGCCACCGCCTAAACGAGCAGCTACGGTAATTTCACGAATAATTTTGGTATACAGTTTGCCGCGTTTTTTGTCTTGCGCAGCTTTGCGATGTTTGATGTTCGCCCATTTACTGTGACCAGCCATAACTTTCGAATCCTGCGTGCCTTAGTTTAAGATTATCATATTCATCAGCGCCGACTAGGTCGGCGCTAACGGACGAACACGGATGTGCAAATCTCGCAACTGCTGCTCTTCTACCTCATTTGGCGCTGCCATCATCAAACAAGCAGCTGTTTGAGTTTTTGGAAACGCAATGACGTCTCGTATCGACTGGGTCTGCGTCATGAGCATAATCAATCGGTCCAAGCCCAGAGCAATACCACCGTGAGGCGGACACCCATATTGCAACGCATCAAGAAGAAATCCAAACTTCGCTTGGGCGGACTCACCCATTTCTAATGCGGCAAAAACCGCAGCCTGCATTTCTTGATCGTGAATTCGCAACGACCCACCACCAAGTTCATAACCATTGATAACGACATCGTATGCCGCCGCTTGGGCTGCAAGCGGTTCTTCCAGCAATGCTTCGGGGGTGCACGTCGGTTGAGTGAAGGGATGGTGTTCCGCACTCAAGGAACCGTCTTTATTGGCCGCAAACATCGGCCAATCTACAACCCAACAAGGTGCAAACCCCGCCTCAACCAGATTTAACTGCTCACCCAGTTTATTACGCAAGGCACCCATGGCGTCGTTAACGACTTTTGTTTTATCCGCACCAAAAAACACCAGATCTCCGTCCCGAGCACCGACGCGCGCCAGTACCTGCTGGGTAATATCGTCAGGCAGAAATTTCAAAATCGGAGACTGCAAACCCGCAGCACCATCGCTTAAGCTGTTCACTTTGATATAGGCCAAACCTCGAGCACCGTAGCGCCCTACATACGCGGTCAACTCGTCAATTACTCGACGAGGCATATCTGCACCACCTGGCGCTCGCAAAGCAACAACCCGCGACTGTGAGTCATTCGCGGGGCCGTTAAAAACCTTAAATTCCACCGACTGCATAACATCGGCAATATCAACAAGCTTCATAGGATTACGCAAATCTGGGCGGTCACTGCCATAGTCGCGCATCGCCTCAGACCAGCTTAAAACAGGGAAAGTGTTGAGTTGAACATTCAGCACCGAGCTGAAAAGCTCAGTGAGCATACCCTCGGTCAAATCCATAACCGCTTGCTGAGAGATAAACGAGGCCTCAATGTCAATCTGCGTGAATTCAGGTTGTCTATCGGCGCGCAGGTCTTCATCGCGGTAACAACGAGCAATTTGATAATACTTATCCATTCCCGACATCATCAGCAATTGCTTGTAGACCTGAGGAGATTGAGGCAGCGCAAAAAATTGTCCCGGGTGCGTTCGGCTAGGAACTAGGTAATCGCGAGCACCTTCCGGGGTAGCGCGAGACAAAGTGGGCGTTTCCACCTCCCAGTATCCCTGTGCTTCTAAGTAATGGCGTACGCGCGCACTGACCGCTGACCGAATCCGCATACGGTCTTGCATTTCTGGCCGCCGCAAATCCATATAGCGGTATTTCAGGCGAATATCCTCACCTGCCTCAGAATGCTGATCCAATTGAAAAGGCGGTGTTTTCGCAGCGTTAAGAATGTCTAATTCTTTACCCAGGATCTCGATTTCTCCGGTCGCCATCTCCGGGTTTATCGTGCCTTCAGGTCGCAAGCGCACGCGCCCTATGGCACGCAGGACAAATTCGTTACGTACCCTATCCGCGGTGGCAAAACTCTCAACGGTATCGGGGTCAAAAACAACCTGAACAATGCCGGTACGATCTCGAATATCAAGAAAAATAACACCGCCATGATCGCGGCGCCGATGCACCCAGCCACATACCTCCACCGTTGTATTTGCAATCGAACCGTCAACCTCGCCACAATAGTGACTACGCATAGTGCTTACCTTGTTAATTTTTGCCGTTTTGATTTCATTATCGCCAGTTGCGAGTTACGCCGCATACCGACATTAGGACTTGCTGGAGGAATCTGAACTGCCCGATTTCGACCCACCAGACGCGCTGGAAGCACTCGAGGATGAACTCGGCGCACTCTCAGTCTTACTGGGTGCTTTACTGTCATCACCAGAAACGTTTTTCTTCTTGCCAGATTTGAAATCCGTCTCGTACCAGCCACCGCCCTTGAGTCTAAACCCAGCAGCAGACACTTTCTTCACCAACGCATCCTGATGGCATTCGGGACAAGCCAACAACGGCGCCTCACTCAATTTCCTGAAGGCTTCTAACTCGTGGCCGCAATTGCCACAACGGTACTCATAGATGGGCATTATTTCTCATCTCTTTGATCAATTGCCAAACGGGCGCCGCATGATCTTAAAAAAAACCCTAAAAATACAGCGGTTTTACGTCTTTTTTCTTGCAAAGTCACTCGGTATTACCCCGTGTGCGGCAAGCGTTACCCGCTGTGAATCGCCACTTTGCTAACCCCTGAGCGAAATTGGAAAAACAACGCGACAACGTTTGAGAACGCGTGAATCCTCTCGCCAAGCCCGTTAACATGCATCCTGCAAGGAGCGCGCCGTGAGCGGGGAAGCACTCAACAAACTCGAAGACATGATTTAATCTCTCAGCAAGTTTTTAGTTCAGAACAATAGCGCCCGTGGCAAAATCCGGCGAACAAAGCCTGTAACTAATGATTCAATGGCACCTGGCGGGTCGCAGCCCGCTTCAACAGTCCAACCGACTGTTAGGAAATTTTTTAACTATCCGTCAATTTGGACAACACATGCGGCAATCTCAATTTTTACTCCCAACAATGAAAGAAAATCCAGCAGATGCTGATGTCGTGAGCCACCAGTTAATGTTGCGCGCAGGTCTTGTTCGACCGCTGGCAAGTGGGCTCTACACTTGGTTGCCCGCAGGCTTGAGGGTATTACGCAAAATCGAACACATCATCCGCGAGGAAATGAATCGGTCAGGTGGACAAGAGTTATTGATGCCTGTGGTTCAGCCAGCAGAACTCTGGCAAGACTCGGGACGCTGGACAAAAATGGGGCCTGAGATGCTACGCCTACAAGATCGCCATGAACGGGATTTTTGCCTAGGTCCCACCCACGAAGAGGTAATCACGGACCTATTCCGCAGAGAGATTCAGAGCTACAAACAACTCCCCGTCAACTACTATCAGATCCAGACTAAATTCCGCGACGAGCGAAGACCCAGATTTGGCGTGATGCGCGCGCGCGAATTCACAATGAAAGACGGCTACTCATTTCATGCTGACCAAGCCTCTTTCGACGCGACTTATCAGGAAATGTATCAATGTTACTGCCGGATATTGACTCGAATGGCGCTTGATTTTCGCCCCGTCGAAGCAGATACCGGCAGTATTGGTGGCGCTCATTCTCACGAATTCCACGTGCTGGCCGAGTCTGGTGAAGACACCATAGTATATGCCTCAGACGGCTCGTACGCCGCAAACTTGGAAAAGGCGACCGCAGCGGAACCCGGACCCAGACCCGCACCTAGCCGCGCAATGAGCAGTATCAAAACACCAAACGTAAAAAGTATTAGCGACCTATGCACCATGTTAGACATCACCCCAAACACCACCGTCAAAACGCTGGTGGTCGCGGGTGATGAGGGGCCGCTGGCTATTGTTTTACGCGGAGACCATGAACTTAACCCCATCAAAGCGAGCAAGTTACCTGGGGTCAAGCAACCCTTTGCACTGGCTACCGAAGCTGAGATTCTCACTCACACCGGGGCTAGCCCGGGATCTTTAGGGCCGGTCAATAGCAATATTCCAGTGTTAGTCGATCGCGAGGCTGCCGCGCTTGCCGATTTTATCTGTGGCGCAAATATCAATGAAGAGCACCTGGCAGGCGTCAACTGGGGCCGTGACGTCAAACTGGACACGCAACAGATTGTTGATGCCCGCAATGTAGTGGCCGGGGATACCGCGCCTGACGGTCAGGGAACCCTGCAATTTTTACGCGGTATCGAGGTTGGCCACATCTTTCAGCTTGGCACCGTTTATAGCGCCGCAATGAACGCCAGCGTCTTAAGTCAAGACGGTCAGAATTTAATCCCCATGATGGGTTGTTACGGAATGGGAGTGACACGACTGGTGGCTGCGGTGATCGAACAAAACCACGATGCAAATGGCATCGTATGGCCAGCACCCTTGGCGCCATTTCAAGTGCATATCATTGCCCTTAACCTGCAAAAATCAGAGGCGGTTCAACTGGCTGCCGAAGATCTCTACGCCAAATGCCTCGATCAAGGTCTCGAGGTTTTGTTCGACGACCGCAATGAACGACCGGGCGTCAAATTTGCCGAGGCCGATCTAATCGGGATCCCACACCGTGTGGTGATTGGCGAGCGCGGTCTAAAAAATGGAGTGGTTGAATACAAGAAACGTACCGACACGAAAGCCACCGAAATAGCCCTAGCAAGCGTATTGACGCAGCTGTCGGGTGAGTAATCCATGCCGCTCGCCAAGGCGTTATGGCTCAGCACAATACTGCTGTGTTTTTCAACCTCGGCAGGGGCAAACCAAACGCTATCGCGCGACTCCGTTCTCAGGGAAAAATTAGCACAGGGTCTTGCGGCGTCCACCCTCAACGCCGATCAATTTGACGCTCAAGTCTGGTTACAAATTTCAGACCAAAGACTTCAACCCTACCTGCCGGACCCGGCTACACGACTGCAACTGCTATACATCGTTTACCGCGAGGCAGCCCAACAATCGCTGGATCCTGATCTTATTCTTGCGCTGATCGAGGTTGAAAGCGCTTTTGACCCTTTTGCAATTTCAAGCGCCGGCGCTCAGGGACTCATGCAAATCATGCCTTTTTGGCGACGCGAAATAGGACGCCCTCAGGACAACCTCACCGATATGAGCACCAATATCCGCTATGGCACGGTCATTCTCGCCCACTACATCAATACTGCAAATGGTGACCTGGTCGACGCTCTCGCGCGCTATAACGGCAGTCGAGGTGCCTTAAAATACCCAGACAAAGTGATCACCCGCTGGCGCACAACTTGGCACAACAAACCCATGTCGGAGTTACCTGGACTCTTATCGGGTTGCGCCAGATATCCTCTCAAAGCCTGCACTGCAGAACCAATGCGGCCACAAGTGAACAACTAAGGCGCAGCAGCGGCCAGTAGGGCGCTTGCGGTCTGCGGCCCGATCAATACCCTGTGGACCTCGCGCGCCGGGTTAATCAAAACTGTTACCGGCAACTGTTCGGGACGCCCGTAACCATAGGTTGGTTCTGGATCCTTCAGCAAGGTGGGGAATTTAATATCCATCCGACCAATCACCTCACCCAGTTTAGGTTGAACAAGTCCATCGTAATTCACCCCAAGCACAACCATACCGGTTGCGGCTCGCTCAGCATGCAACTCGTTCAATTCAGGGATTTCATCGCGACACGGACCACACCATTCGGCCCAATAATTAATCACCAACCAGCGACCTTCCCATTGCGACAGCGGCACCGCTGTTCCGTCAGCGAGCGGCACTTTCTCCTCTGCGACACAACCGCAAACCAGTAACAAAACTATGCCAGATATCAAAAATCTCATGTGCTCACCACGCTCTCCAGACTAATGGACATATTATCCACACCAAACTGACCCAGCGAGACCAGAGGATCAACCAATCTCGGTAAATCTTTAACCTCATTTAATTGCTGCCACTCCAACCCATGCGGGAACAGTCCATATAAATCCCAAAGCGTCAGGGACTGCAAGCTTCGCCCCAAGGTCCATTGATCAGCACCAGTTTGACAGACAATTCTCGTCTCCTGCAGCGCAGCCATGATGAGCCTATATTCGTCTTGACCCATGGGCACCTCTAGGCCGATATCACGATCCCACACCGCGCGGCCCTCTAGGTGAGCCTGAAAAAAAACTCGCAGAACCCGCACCGCCTTGATCAACAAAGGCTCTTTGTCCCGCTCTGCGGGGGGTGCAAGCGCTAAGACTCGCACAAAAATCGCTCCGACTAAGATAATCAGCCAAACCAAGTACATCCAAACCAAAAAAATCGGCAATGCCGCAAAGGTTCCGTAAACCACATCGTATGAAAACCAGCGTGAAGCAGAAGCGAAACCTGTAAAAGCACCCTGAAAAATCAGCATCGTCGCCACGCCACCACCAATAGCATTCAAGAGCGACACTCGACAATTAGGTACCGCATAAAAAAGCAAAGTAAACCCACCAACACTCAAAAAAACAGGCAAGTAGCCCAGAACCGTTTCTCGCAGGCCCGAAACATAAAAATCGGATACCAACGGTAAACTGAGCAAATATAGACTCGACAATAACCCCGCTACAATACATAGCGGCCCCATTGAAAGTACTCCCCAATAGACTAAAAAACGCGACAATCCACTTCGCGGTTGCGCAACATTCCAAATCGCATTGAAACGCTTTTCAATCGATATCAGCATCAGGAAAGCAGTCACAAATAGGAAACAAAAACCCATAGCGGTTAAACCGCGCGCCCGTCCGGCAAACTCTGCTAATTTCTCTTGCACAATATTGGATCCGCCAGGCACAAAATTTTGGAAAATATAGGCCTGCACCTCTTCGAACATCTGTGCGTACTCAGGCAAAATAGAAAAGAACGCATACGTCACCGTCATCAGGGGGACAACCGCAAACAAAGTTGTATAGGTGAGCGCTCCCGCAGATGCGAGGCAATCATTCACTAAAAATAGCTGGACCATTTTTTTCAGGCGCCAGGTGAACACCAACCCGATTGACGAGAGGTAACGCGGCAACAATAGCCGGCGCCTTTTTTGGTTAAGTTCGGTCAACAAAGTGGTATCCTGCAGCCGCCGGCCTGCGCATGACACTGGCGCCGCCCAATAAAACATCTCAGTTTACACTTGCTTATGACCACCAGCTTTACCCTTTATCACAATCCAAACTGTTCAAAGTCAAGGGCAGTTCTTGCGCTGCTGAACGACCGCAACGTCACCCTTACCGTTATCAATTACTTAAACAATCCACCCGACGCAGCGATGCTCAATCAATTATTGACTCTGTTAACGCGCACCCCACGGGAGCTGATGCGCACAACAGAAGCCACCTACCGACAAGCGAATATTGACCATGCCGATGTTAGCCACGACGAACTGGTGGCCGCAATGGTTGAATACCCGATCCTTATTGAACGGCCCATCGTTGTCAAACACTGCACCAAAGCAGGCTCTAAAGCCATTATTGGCCGTCCACCGGAAAACATCGAGGTCCTATTCACATGACCGAACCCTACATCCTTATTTTATATTTCAGCCAAAGCGGCAGCACCAAAGACCTTGCCCTGCACATGGCAAGAGGAGTTGACCGAGTTGCCGGTATCAACGCGAAACTGCGCACCGTTGCCCCGGTCGATTCGGTCACGGATCAAGTCTTGCCTAAAGTACCCGCCGAGGGAGCGGTGTATTGCACCAAATCTGAGCTGAGCAACTGCGCCGGGCTATTGCTGGGCAGCGCAACCCGATTTGGCAATATGGCCGCACCGCTGAAACATTTCTTAGACAATACCGCGGATCTGTGGATGAACCGAGCGCTGGTAAACAAACCCGCTGGCGTATTCACCTCATCACACTCACTACACGGCGGTCAGGAGACCACGCTGATGAGCATGATGGTACCTCTTCTACACCATGGCATGATCATTAAGGGATTGTCTTACGCAGAGGACGCGTTGAACCAAACTCGAACTGGTGGCACACCTTACGGGGCCTCGCACGTGGCGGCAACTGGTGCGCAACTCTCTGAACATGAGGCACAACTAGCACTCATACAGGGGGAGCAGTTGGCCAAACTGGCACTGAAGCTTTTATGAAAGGGTGGCTTTTCGTTGCATTTATCATGCTGGGGTCAATTGTAGGCGTCACCGGGCTGCGACAATTTTTTGTCGAGCCATTGACAAATCCAATCCCAAACGCAATCTGGTTCTTTCTGCAACTGACACCCTTGCTTTTACCGCTGCCGGGGTTAATGCGCCTCAAGCTCGCCAGTACGTTTATAATGTGCATGACTAGCACCCTGTATTTTATCCATGGTGTCTATGTCATCTCTGACCCGAAACTAGCGCTACTGGGCAGTGTTGAGATCATCTTCAGTATTGGGCTTTGCGCAACAACCGCCTATCTGGTCAGACAAATTCGCGAAGCGCAAGCCGTCGATTAATGAATGATCGGATCTGGGTCTTCCAGCGTATCTGGCACTTCTTCATCAACGCTCTGCACCGCATACCGCTTGGTGATGATGTCTCCAGCAACCAAATCCGGTAATTCGCGCAAAAACGCTTCCATATGATTGGTTTGAAAATGAACCATAAGCGCATCCATATTCTCCCACTCCTGGAACAACATCAGCGTATTGGGGTCTGACAGACCGATGTAAAAATCATAAGAGATGCAGCCGCTCTCCGCCCTAGTGGCCTCCGCCATGCGTGCCGCTAGACGCAACGCTGAAGCTCGGGATTCTGCTCTCAAGGGGATTATCCCATGCACAATGATCATTTGTTGACGACCCCTTCTTGCAGGCACCGTTCCCGCAACTCATCAATTATCGCTGGATCATCGATAGTCGAGGGCACCGTAAAGACTTCGCCATCAATCATTTTACGCATGACCTGGCGCAGAATTTTTCCGGAACGCGTTTTTGGCAACCGTTGAACCACCAAAGCGCGCTTAAAATTTGCAATAGCTCCCACTCTCTCCCGAACCATCTGGACCAATGCCTGTTGCAGCGTCAGCGGGTCAATCTGAATACCATCTTTGAGCACCAAGAAACCCACCGGCACCTGACCACGATCCGCATCTTCAATACCAATCACAGCGCACTCCGCGACCGCCTGATGATCAGCAACAACCGCTTCAATCTGCCCGGTCGACAGCCGGTGTCCGGCGACATTAATCACGTCGTCCATTCGCCCCATCACGTACAGATAACCGTCATCGTCACGATAACCGCCATCGCCAGTCAAATAAAAGCCGGGGTACTGCTGCCAGTAGCTCTCGGTAAATCGCTTGTGATCACCCCAAATCGTGACAAATGCTCCTGGCGGCAATGGCCCTTTAATCACAATAGCCCCTTCCGTATTAGCACCTAGCGCCACACCATCTTCATCGAAAATACGCAAATCATATCCGGGCGCCGGCAAGGTGGGTGACCCAGCCTTTATCGGCAGGGGCTCCACGCCAACCATATTGGTACAAATAGACCAGCCAGTTTCGGTCTGCCACCAATGGTCGATGATGGGTATCCCGGGAAGATTCGACTTCAGCCAATGGTAGGTGGCCGGATCCAGACGCTCCCCTGCCACGAACTGATACTGTAAATGGCTCAAATCATATTGGGCTTTGAGAGCACATTCAGGATCTTCTTTCTTAATCGCTCGAAATGCCGTTGGCGCCACAAAAAACGTTTTCACCCGGTGTTCAGCAAGCACGCGCCAAAACGCACCGGCATCTGGCGTTCGCACCGGCTTACCTTCATATAAGACAGTCGTGCACCCGCGGAACAACGGTCCATAAACAATGTATGAATGGCCTACCACCCAGCCGACATCAGATGCCGCCCAATAAACATCTCCGACATCCACACCATAGACCGCCTGCATGCTGTAATTCAGAGCAACCGCATGCCCTCCGCAGTCGCGCACAACGCCTTTGGGTTTTCCTGTCGTGCCTGAGGTATGCAAGATGTAAAGCGGATCTAAGGCGTCCACTGGAACACAATCAACCGGAGCTGCCGCCTCTAACCAAGACGCCCAGCTGTGGTCACGGCCCTGAATCATTTCCGCTTTCAGTTGCGGGCGCTGCACGATGACGGTGTGCTCAACCCGGTGTGATGCTTGCGCAATCGCGCTGTCCAGTAACGGTTTGTAGGGGATGACACGGTCAAATTCCACGCCACAAGATGCTGAGACCACTACCTTGGGTTTAGCGTCATCAATTCGCAAAGCCAATTCAGGCGCTGCAAACCCACCAAAGACAACCGCATGGACGGCACCAATTCGAGCGCAGGCCAACATCGTGACAACCGTTTCCGGGATCATGGGCATGTAGATCACAACACGATCGCCTTTCCCAACGCCCAGATCCGTCAAACCTCCGGCGACGCGCGCAGTCCACTGAGTGAGTTCGGCATAAGTATATTTTTGGATCACCCCTGTAACCGGGGAATCATAAATCAACGCCAGACTTTCTCCTCGCCCGGCTAGAACATGCTGGTCTAACGCTATATAAGCAGTGTTGAGCTTGCCACCTCGAAACCAGCGCCAAAGCCCAGTCTCGTCTTGGTCCAATATCGCTTCCGGGGCCTCGAACCAAGGTATTAAGGCCGCTTGTTCGCGCCAGAATCCCTCGGGATCAGTCAGCGATTTTTGATATGTTTCAGCGTAATTCATAGCCATGGGCTTCTGCAGTTAACCAAGTAATTGCAAGCAAACGCCTGCATATAACAAACTCTGATGCACGCGCGCCCTAACCTGCAATCGTGCCGTCATTCTCCAACTGACTAATTTCATCTGCACTGAAGCCGTAGTCATGCAACACCGTTTGTGTATCTTGCCCAGGAATGCGAGCACCGTGCACAACCGCAGGCGGGGTCCGTGAAAATCTGGGTGCCGGTGCCGGCTGCATCACTCCGTCGACCTCTAGAAAACTGCCGCGGGCCTTGTTGTGTGGGTGTTCAGGCGCATCGAAAATGCTCAGCACTGGCGCAAAACAAACATCGGTTCCTTCCATAATTTCGCACCATTGCGCCTGCGTTTTGGTCAGAAACGTCCGCGTCAACTCCACTTTCAATTCCGGCCAGCGAGCGGGATTCATCTGATCTCTGAACAAATTTTCATCTAAACCGGCCTTTTCAATCAACAGCGCATAAAATTGCGGCTCAATTGAACCAATACAAACGTATTGACCGTCCTTGGTCTCATATGTGTCATAAAAATGAGCGCCACCATCCAACAGATTAGTGCCTCGCTGATCCGTAAAGGCACCCGTTGCGGACATCGAAAAGAACATCGCCATTAAGGCCGCTGCACCATCGACCATCGCAGCGTCTACGACCTGACCTTGGCCTGATTTTTGAGTCTCCAGCAGAGCGCAGACCAATCCATAAGCCAGCAACATACCCCCACCGCCAAAATCACCCACCAGGTTGAGCGGTGGCACAGGACGCTCGCCAGCCCGGCCCATCGCATGCAGCGCACCCGACAGCCCAATATAGTTAATATCGTGACCTGCCGCGGCGGCCATTGGGCCTTCCTGACCCCAACCTGTCATTCGCCCATAAACCAATCTCGGGTTGCGCGCCATGCAGTGCTCTGGACCTAAACCTAACCGCTCAGTCACACCTGGACGAAACCCTTCAAACAGCGCATCTGCAGACTCGACCAGCCGCAAAACTGTTTCCACCCCAGCCTCACTCTTGAGATCTAATGCAATATTGCGCCGATTGCGCACCAGCACATCTTTAGGCGCACGATTCACGCCGGATAGCCGCTCTACGCGGATCACCTCAGCGCCCATATCCGACAGCATCATTCCGCAAAAAGGACCCGGACCAATTCCTGCCAATTCAATGATTTTAAAACCCGATAATGGACCCATATTTTCTTCTCTTTTAGTGAGTGGTTGAAAACGCAACAGCGGTAGAAATGTAGCCGCCATCGCACCCCTTGATAGTTGCACGGAGTCTGGCCAGCAACTGTCAGACGCCCAAACGAGCTGAAAAAATAACACCCTCCCGCTTGTGCTCTTGCAGTGGTAAACCAGTAAGAACTGGCCATCCAGAGGCGCAGCATTCTAAACCAAACCATCGGAAAAACATATTTTAGGGCGCCTCAGATGCCGTTAACGCAGGACTGATCTTTTTTCCCTGAATCCGGTAATGTTGGCTTATGCGGAAAATCATCCACTGCGATTGCGACAGTTTTTACGCCTCGGTAGAAATACGCGACAATCCCCAACTAAAGGACCTTCCCGTGGCCGTCGGCGGGCGCGCCAATCAGCGTGGGGTTGTCGCAACCTGCAATTACAACGCTAGGGCCTATGGCATTCACTCTGCCATGCCGATGATCAGTGCACTTCGCCTGTGCCCTGATCTACAAGTTTTGCCAGTGGACATGCCAAAGTACAAAGCAGAGTCAGCCAAAGTTCAGGCTATTTTTCGAGCATTTACTCCAATCGTCGAGCCATTGTCGCTAGACGAAGCTTACCTGGACGTCAGTGATTGCCGCATCGCAAACGGCAGCGCAACCCGGATTGCCAAAGAAATAAGAACCCGCGTGGAAGACGAGGTTGGTATCACCATTTCAGCCGGCATAGCACCTAACAAATTTCTTGCCAAAATTGCCTCAGACTGGCTCAAGCCAAACGGTCAATTCACCATCACCCCCGAGCAAGTTGACTCTTTTGTCTACACGCTGCCGGTAAAAAAACTTTTAGGGGTGGGTTCTGTGACCGCTAAGCGGATGCAAAATTTGGGTATACACACCTGTGGCGACCTACAGACAGTGCCACTAAACGACTTGACGCGTCATTTCGGCAAATTTGGCACGCGCCTATATCAGTTAAGTCGCGGCGAAGATAACCGCGCGGTTAGCCCAAAGAGACAAAGAAAATCCCTGAGCGCCGAACATACCTATGCGCAAGACCTGCCTTCTCTGGCGGCCTGTCAACAAGCACTTGAAACGTTATTCAAGGAGCTCGATCACCGAATCGAACAAACAAATTGTCGGCACCTGATCTGCCAGCGAACCATCAAGTTACGCTTCAACGGGTTCATTACAACCACAGCCTCCAGCACCGGAGGTAGCAGCGATTTGACGGAATACGCCCGCTTGCTCGACCAAGCATGGCGCCGCCATGAGTTACCCGTTCGATTAATCGGCGCAGGCGTTAAACTCTCACCTTCTGCAAAGGCCAAGCAATTAGGGCTATTCTAATCTTGCCGCGCACAAGCGGGACTATGACGCAAACTGCATTTGAGCAAATCGGCCATAAAGATCTGAGGCTTCCAACAATTGATCGTGAGTGCCCTGATTCATGACCTGCCCATCTTCAAGAACCAAAATATGGTCTGCCTGCCGAACCGTTGAGAGTCTGTGCGCAATCACGAGAATGGTCATCCGCCCCTTCAGACCATCAATACTCAAACGAATATGATTTTCGCTCTCGGCGTCAAGCGCACTGGTCGCTTCGTCAAGCAGCAGTATTTGCGGCTCAGATATCAATGCCCTGGCAATGGCCAATCGTTGCCGCTGACCACCCGAGAGACCCACGCCTCCTTCGCCAACCCTAGTCTCCAGACCTTCTGGCAAAACTCCGACAAAATCAGCTGCATAAGCCATCGTTAGGGCTGCTTGGATCGCCGCGTCATCCGCCTCGGGACATGCATAGACCAAGTTGTCCCGCAATGTACCGGCAAACAGTACCGGATCTTGGGGCACATATCCCACCACCCCTCTGACTGCGGACAGTTTGAGTTCGCGAACGTCCTCACCCGCC
This sequence comes from Gammaproteobacteria bacterium UBA4421, assembly GCA_002389675.1. Lineage (GTDB taxonomy): Bacteria > Pseudomonadota > Gammaproteobacteria > Pseudomonadales > Azotimanducaceae > UBA4421. Next base: position 36,223 of record DGQF01000005.1, on the reverse strand, counting down.
ATTTTAATCACACCCTGCCCGGGATCATAGAATCGTTGAATCAGGTCAAACAACGTGCTTTTACCGGCTCCAGAAGGCCCTACCAGTGCAACCATCTCGCCGGGTTGGGTCTGCAGACTAACTCCTTGAATCACTTTTTGATCGGGACGAGTCGGATAGGCAAAATGTACGTCCTCTAACGTCAAACTAACAGGCGCCAAGGGCAGAGTTTTGGCATTAGGCATTTCAAGAATTTCACTCGGCGACTCTAATAGTTCTACCAAACGCTCTGTTGCTCCGGCTGCTCGCTGCAAATCGCTGATCACCTCACTGATTGCACCCACAGAGCCGGCGACAATAAACGCATAAAATATAAAGGCCGCCAATTCACCCCCCGAGCTATGGCCAGCTTGCACTGCCTGACCGCCAGCCCAAAGCATCGCTGCAACTGCACCAAAAACAACCAACATCACAATGGCGACCAATATCGAGCGCTGCCGTATACGCTTGACTGAAACTTGAAACGCTTCATCAACCCGGGCACCAAATGCCGCGTTGTCTGCCCCTTGATGATTGAACGATTGCACCACTTTGATGTGCCGCAAAGACTCTCCTGCATAGCTACCCACATCAGCCAAACGATCTTGACTGCTGCGGGAAAGCTGCCTCACCCGACGGCCAAATAAGATAATAGGCAACACCACCAACGGCACGCTGAGCAACACAATTAGGGACAGCTTTGCGTTTGTGATAAACATCAAAACAACACCGCCAACAAACATCAGCAGATTGCGCAACGCAATCGATACAGAAGAGCCAATAACCGTCTGCAACAAGGTTGTATCTGTCGTGATCCGTGACTGTATTTCACTGGGTGCGTTGGCTTCAAAAAACCCCGGGTGGATATGTATCAAATGGGCAAATACTGCTTGGCGCAAGTCCGCGCTGATGCGCTCGCCAACCCAGGAGACATAGTAAAAGCGGATGAAGGTGCCAATGGTGAGCACTACAACAAAAGTGGCAAATAAGCTGATGGCATTATCCAAAGATCCAGGACCGCCGCTGGCAAATCCGCTGTCTATGACCAAACGAATGCCTTGCCCCAAAGAAAGGGTCGCACAGGCTGTCACCACCAACGCAATGCTGGCAAATATGACTTGGCGCCGGTACGGGCGTAAAAATTTGAGCGCAGGGCCCAATCGGCGAAGGTCTTTGCTTCCGCCTCTGTCTAATCCATCTTCCATGGGTGTAGTATGGCTGCCCGGACCCAGAATGCACAGCCTCCTCTACCCATTGTTCTCCATTGCCGGTATTGTGACTGCTGTTTTTGTGGAACAGATCACCTAAAACTTCATGTCGATTCAAACAGCAAACCTAGAAACACTCTGCACGCAAACTGGCGATCAGCCCGTAGGCACGGTCATCTGGCTGCATGGCCTGGGCGCAGACGCAACCGATTTCGAATCTATTGTGCCGATGCTGGAGCTCAACCAACCCTTGCGGTTTGTTTTTCCCAACGCTCCCATCCGCCCAATCACGATAAATGGTGGGGCCGAAATGCGCGGTTGGTATGACATCGACCCTCGCGCACCGCTCGCCGGCAGCCAAGACATCCGCGAATCCGTTGCTGCCATTACCGCGTTGATCGAAGCAGAACAAGCAAACGGTGTTAAGCCATCAGAAATTGTCCTCGCAGGCTTTTCCCAAGGCGGCGTTATTGCCCTTGAATTGGGTCTTGGTTACTCGAAAAAATTAGCCGGCATCATGGCGCTGTCGACCTATTTACACGACCATCAAAACGTTGTTGATCGACTCGGGTTCGCCAACGTCGACACCTCCATTTTAATGCTCCATGGCATCCAAGACCCGATGATCCCTATCACCAGAGCAATCACATCAAGAGAATGTTTGCTTAAGTACAACTACGCTGTGCAATGGCACGAATATGCGATGGGACACCAAGTCTGCCCTCAGGAAATTTCAGACATTACACAATGGCTCAACCAGATCTATCCGTAGCACCACACACACCGCATCTCGCGCCCTCGCCACGGGCCTGGCTCACCTGCGTGATGGGTAACTTTGAAGCATTTTTGCAAGATCATGCTTCGTGTGAAAAAAAAGCGTCCGGCATGGCCATGTCCGTCGCCTCGCATTATCCCGATCAACCCGCGCTCCTTATGGCTATGGCTGATCTGGCGGTGGAGGAGCTGAGTCATTATCGCGAGGTGATTCGTATCATGCTGGCGCGCGGCATAACTCCCGCAGCCGACAGCAAAGATCCCTACGTCAATCAGCTTAATTCGCACATCCGGCGCGGATCCGAGTTTTTCTTGCTTGACAGGCTGTTGATGGGGGCGGTTGTTGAACGCCGCGGCGCAGAGCGATTTGCCTGCATTGCCCAGGCATTAACCGATCCCGAATTAAAGAAATTCTACGACGCAATCGCAACCAGCGAGGCTCGGCACTGGACCTTATTCTACCGTTTAGCCTGCGAGCATTGCTCCCCCGAGCGCGCATCCGACCGGTTTGCCGAGATATGTAGCCTGGAAAATGACATCATGCTAGCGTTACCGACTCGCGCCGCCCTACACTGACAAACTCCTCGGTTCTGATATGCACAATCAAACCGTGCAAAGTTATCTGCGCAAACACGCGTCACCGCTATCGCAGCGCTACGCCCAAACAATAAAGCAATCTTACCAGCAAGCACTGGTGATCCCGCTGTACGACGAAGATCCTGAGTGCCTCAGAAACCTTACCGCCCATATCGACACCAGCGCCACCTTGATCATTGCAGTCGTAAACGCACCGCAAGGCGCACCACAGGGCGCGCGCCAAAGAACCGAAAATCTGCTAACGACCCTGGCCGATGCAACCCGGAGCAACGTAATGATCGTAGATTGCGTGAGCCAACCGTTACCCGCCAAAGCGGGCGTCGGGCTAGCACGCAAGATTGGCACCGACATTGCCCTGCGGCTGCAGTCCACAGGACAAGTTGCCAGCCCTTGGCTGTACCAAAGTGATGCAGATGCGCAATTGCCCGCGAACTATTTTGACGAACGCGGCCACAATCTATGCGACAAGCAAGGAGCGGTTGTCTTTGGCCACCGCCATTATAGTACCGATGCGAGCTTAACCCGTGCGGTACGTCTCTACGAAAAACATATGCAGTACTATGTGACCGGTTTAGCCCAAGCCGGATCAACTTATGCCTACCCGTCCTTGGGCAGCACAATTGCAATTCACAGCATATCTTACGCAGCCGTAAGAGGTTATCCCCAGCGTAACGCAGCTGAGGACTTTTACCTGCTGAACAAAATAGCGAAGGTTCATGGCGTGGTCTACCTGCCGCGCACCGTTGTCTCGCTGGCGGCGCGCCTGTCGGACCGAGTACCCTTTGGCACAGGCCCAGCATTACACAAAATTACCGCCGCATTAAAAGAAAGCGACAACGACGCCAGCTACCTCAGTTATCACCCCAATAGTTTTTTGCTATTGGCAGAGGCTTTGGCTTATTTGGCGCATTTCGCTGACACTACCCGCTCGGCAACACATCTAGATCAACGTGTTCGGACCCTACTCGACGCAGTCGGTTTTGACCGTATTGCAAACACCGTCAAGAAACACTACCAGAGCAAACAAAGGCGACAAGAAATCCTGATGCAATGGTTTGACGCCGGCAAGACCTTACGGTTTATTCATGAGGCCCGACGCTACTATCCGGATCAACCGCTTGTTCTCTCCCTACAGCAAAATTTGCTATCGCGCAGTAAACCGCATTATGGGTTAACTTCACCGGACTAACATCGTAAACTGCCGCGTTGCTCAGACACCCACTTGAAGCAGACATGACACGCATTTTTATTGACGGACAAGCAGGAACCACCGGTCTTGAACTATCAGGACGCTTGGCCGCTCGCGAGGATATCAGCCTAATCAGCATTGCTGAACACGAACGAAAAAATACTCAAACAAGACAAGAGCATCTGCAAGAAGCAGATCTCGCCATATTGTGCTTGCCTGACGAAGCCGCACAGGAATCTGTTTTGCTCGCCGCCGGGCGGACACGTATATTGGATGCCAGCACGGCGCACCGAACGCATCCACAGTGGACTTACGGTCTTCCAGAACTCAGTCCTGAGCAACGCTCCCATATCGCTGGCGCGCAGTTTGTTAGCAATCCAGGCTGTTATCCGCAGGGATTTACCCTGCTTGTTCGCCCCCTTATCGACGCCGGCTTGCTCGATGCACATACCGCTTTGCGGACACATGCCGTATCAGGTTACTCCGGCGGCGGTCGACAAATGATCGAACGATTTGACGCCTTTGATGAAGGTGAAAAAGACACCTTTAACAGTCAAACCTATGCACTGGCGTTGCAGCATAAACATGTCGCTGAAATGTGGACTTATAGTAAGACGGCCACTCAGCCACTATTTTCACCTATGGTTGCCAACTTCTACAAAGGCATGATGGTGTACGTACCGCTGTTCATCAGGTCCGAACTAAAAGGCGCTGGGCTAAGTGACATCCATAGCGTCTATGCAGAACGATACGCAGATGAACCTTTCATAGAATTGTTCGACCTTGACAGCCAAGCCATGCTCAACGAAGGCTGTCTAACACCAACAGCCGTTAATGATTCAAATCAAATGCAGTTAATGATATTTGGCAATGCCGATCAGGTTATGCTGACCGCACGCTACGACAATCTCGGTAAGGGCGCTGCAGGCGCCGCCGTGCAAAATTTGAACATCATGCTCGGCATCAAAGAGACCACCGGACTATGAAAAAGAAATTCGTCGAATACACGCTCGAGGAATTAGTTGCACTTGAAACACAGCTGCGCGAAGAATTCGACCATACGCAACACCACAAGCTGACTTTAAATCTAAGTCGAGGCAAACCCGCCAGTGATCAACTGGCACTGTCAAACGGGCTAGAGTCCGTAATTAAGGACCAATACATCACCGCAAGTGGCACCGATGTCAGAAATTACGGTGATCTTCGCGGCATTAAAGAAGCACGTGAACTGGGTGCGCAGTTAATGGACGCTCCCGCTGAAAATATTATTGCCGGCGGAAATTCAAGCCTATTTTTAATGCACCTAGTCATGTCGACAGCCCTGAAAGCCGGACTATGGGGTGACAACCGCAAATGGTCGGATGCACAACCACCCAAAATTCTAACGCCTGTGCCGGGCTACGATCGCCATTTTGCGCTCACCGAATCTTTGGGTGTTGAAATGGTCAATATAGACATCGGTGAAAACGGGCCCGACATGAAGCATGCACTGGAGCTGATAAAAACAGACTCCAGCATTAAAGGCATTTGGTGCGTTCCCCAGTATTCTAATCCAACCGGATGCACTTACAGCCCAGAAACAATCGATGCCCTTGTCGAGCTACCTGCCAAAGCCGCCGCGCGAGATTTTTTGGTGCTGGCGGACAACGCTTATTCTGTGCATCACTTGGAAACTCCCAACGAGCACATGAAATCTATTTTTGCTGCTGCGCAAAGCGCCGGTACCGCCAATCACGTCGTGCAGTTCGCAAGCACCTCGAAGATTACATTTGCCGGTGGGGGTATCGCTTTTGTCGCTTCAGGCGAGCAAGTGCTGAGCAGCTTGGAAACAGCTTTGGGGTTTATGATGATCGGTGCGGACAAGGTTAATCAACTAAAACACAGCCGTTTTTTAAGCGGCCGCATCCAGTCGCACATGCAGGCTCACGCCGATTTACTCAAACCTAAATTTTCATTGGTAGAGAAACACCTCGAGCAAGCGCTCGGTGGTCTCGGTATCGCCCAATGGAGCACACCCAAAGGCGGCTACTTTGTTTCGTTGGATCTTTTACCAGGACTGGCGGCAGACGTTGTTGCGATGGCGCACAGCGCAGGACTGACGCTGACCCCTGCAGGAGCCACCTTTCCCTACGGCAAGGACCCAAAGGACCGCAATGTGCGCATTGCGCCTTCTTTCGCAACATTAGACGAACTGCAATCAGCGATGCAAATCTTGACGCTATGTGTGAAACTGGCGAGCTCGCGCAAACTAATTGAAACCCGACACTGAAGGTTATATGTCTGATTGGACGCTAGACGAATTTCACATCCCAGAAGTCGCGGATAAAGACCGCTTTCACGACTTTGCGCTACCCCTACCGCTGATGCAGGGCATCGCTGCGTTGGGCTACGAATACTGCACACCCATTCAAAGCAAAACGCTCCCGTATGCCCTGTCGGACTATGACGTCACCGGGCAAGCTCAAACCGGCACGGGAAAAACGGCGGCCTTCCTGATCGCTGTGTTAACACGCTTTTGGGAAACGCCGTTACAAGATAGCGCGACCAAAGGACACCCCAGAGCATTGATCCTCGCCCCCACCAGAGAACTTGCCCTGCAAATCGAGGGCGATGCTAAAGGGTTGTCTAAATACATGGGGCAGCGGACAGTCTGCGTTGTTGGCGGTATGGACTTCAACAAACAATTAGAAAAGCTAGATAAAAAACCCGTCGATCTTTTGGTTGCGACCCCCGGGCGTCTGATCGACTTCCTCGAGCGCAACAAAATTTCACTGAGCAAAGTTGAAGTGCTCGTGATTGACGAAGCAGACCGCATGCTCGATATGGGTTTTATCCCCGACGTGCGTCGTATCGTCTACCAAACACCCCATAAACGCAGACGCCAAACGTTATTTTTTTCCGCCACCTTCAACGACAGTGTCATGCGCCTGGCGGATTCTTGGACCATAGATCCTGAGCATGTTGTCATCGAGCCAGACAGCGTCGCGACGGATACCGTGGACCAACGCTTTTGGATGATTGGTCAAGATCAAAAAGAAGCGACGTTGTTGAATCTATGCGAGAACCCCGCGCTGGAGAGGGCGATTATCTTTGCCAACCGCAGAGACCAAACCCATCGCTTGGTCAAATTTTTACAGGGCAAAAACATCACCTGCGAGGGACTTGCCGGGGACGTTCCACAGCGCAAACGACTGGCGACACTCAACCGCTTCAAAGACGGCGACCTTCGCATTTTAGTTGCCACAGACGTCGCCGGTCGCGGCATACACGTTGATGGCATCTCTCACGTCATCAACTACAGCCTCCCCGAAGAGGCTGAAGATTATGTCCACCGCATCGGTCGTACAGGAAGAGCAGGCGCAACCGGAATAGCCATTAGTTTTGTTTCAGAGGACGACGCCTTTAACTTGCCGGCCATAGAGGAATACATTGGCGAACAAGTGTCCTGCACGGTGCCGGACCTCAATCCATCTTAGGCCGGCCATGGAACCCTTGCGAATCTCCGCTGACCTATTTGCAGCGACTCGAACCCTAAGCAAAGGACAGGGGCTTAACCTAACCTGATCAGCATCAATTTTTAGGCGGCCATTTTAGCAGGTGTGCACCATGTCAGAACCCTTAAAAATTCGCGGCGGAAGCCTTTTCATCTTAGCTGCAATTGTGATTGTTGCCGCCGGACTGAAATCTTCACAAGCGCTCGTGGTACCCTTTTTGCTGTCCGCCTTCATCGCCATCATCGCCGCCACGCCGATGTTTTGGCTGCAAAAAAAAGGCTTGCATGCAGGTTTTGCGCTACCTGTCGTCATGATACTTATCATATTGATGATCGTGCTGCTTGGGGCAATGGTGGCGCAATCAACCTCAGCGTTTAGCGCAAAACTCCCATTTTACCAGTCCAGATTGGTGATATTTCAAGGAGAAATAAACACCCTGATGGAACCCGTCGCCCGCCAGTTGGGTATACCTAACCCCTTGGCTTCTGTTTTTTCTAGCTTCTCACCGAGCACCGCACTGGCCATGGCAGGGACCGCTCTTTCGCACATTGGCGCGATGCTCAGCAATAGTTTTTTGATTTTGCTGACCGTCATTTTCATTCTAGCGGAAGCCGCGAGTTTCCCTCAGAAACTGGCGGAAGTGCTGCGTCACCCTGAAAAAGATCTTCAATATTTCAGCAAATTTACCGAGAACGTCAATCGGTACATTGCGATCAAAACCACAACTAGCGCAGCCACCGGACTATTGGTGACCATAATGCTGTGGGCACTGGGTGTAGACTTTCCCATCTTGTGGGGGCTTTTGGCTTTTTTATTCAACTATGTGCCAACTATTGGCTCCATTATCGCGGCGGTGCCGCCGGTTCTGCTGGCGTTGATACAAATCAGCCCCGCCACTGCAGTCGGCGTGGCTGCCGGTTTTATGATCATCAACGTCATTATGGGCAATGCCATCGAACCCAGATTTATGGGTCGCGGCTTAGGCCTATCGACTCTGATCGTTTTTTTATCACTTGTCCTTTGGGGGTGGGTTTTAGGGCCCGTCGGCATGGTGCTCTCAGTGCCACTCACGATGACGGCAAAAATCGCCTTTGAAGCAAACCCAAACACCGAATGGATTGCGCATTTGCTGGGACCAGCCCAAACCCAAGCTGAAACTATTTCATCGCCACCGACACAAACTGGTAAGGATGTCATGTGAAACGCTTCGCGAGACCCAACATAGCCGAAATGCAAGGCTACTCTCCGGGTGAGCAACTACAAGACCAAAATACCGTCAAGCTCAACACCAACGAAAACCCTCACCCACCTAGCCCTGCGGTCGAGGCTGCATTGGCAGCAGTAGATACGGCAAAGTTGCGTACCTACCCTCAACCCACGGCAGATCATTTACGCGATGCGGTTGCAGAACATCATGCTCTGGCTCGCGACAATGTTGTCATGACCCATGGCGGGGACGAAGCGCTGCGCCTGGCGATCACTACCTTTATTGCGCAAGATCAGGCCTTTGGCATGGCTGAACCTAGCTATTCTTTATATCCCGTATTGGCACAGATTCATGATGCGCCGGTAATTCGCGTGCCGTTAGACGACCAGTGGGCGATGCCTGCCAGCACAGCTGAGACGCTGAACTCTGCGGGCGCCGCCCTGACCTGCATCGTGAACCCCCACGCACCGAGCGGCAAACTCATCAGCACACAACAACTCTCAGTGCTTGCGCGACAACTTGACGGACTGCTCCTGATCGACGAAGCCTACGCTGATTTTGTTGAACCAAAGATGAATTACAACAGTTCCCAACTGATCAAAGAGCACGATAACGTGCTGATCTTAAGGACATTTAGCAAAGGGTATAGTCTGGCAGGATTACGCCTAGGTTATCTTCTCGGGCCAGCGGCGCTCATTGATCCAATTCTGAGAAAAACACGCGATAGTTACAACATCGATTATTTGTCGCAGCAACTCGGTGCGGCCGCGCTATTGGATCAAGACTATGCGGCATCAACCTGGGCAGACGTCAGAACGCAACGGAAACGACTTATGATGCGTCTGCAAGAATTAGGCTTCACGGCACCCGACAGCCAAGCTAATTTTCTACTGGCGACAATGCCATCATCAACACCCATGAGCGCCCGCGAGCTGTATCTTTACCTGAAAGAACATCAGATTTTAGTGCGTTTTTTTGACACACCAAGGCTTCAGAACAAGCTCCGCATCAGCATTGGTACAGCGCAGCAAAACGATAGATTGATAGACGCATTGGTCGCTGTACTGCCTAAATGACGCTCAGCGAACACGCTCTCAAGCCAATCAATCCGCTGCACCGACATCGGGTTTTTATCCTCAATCCGCTGCAATCGCAATGCGGTTTTTCTCTACTGAATGTATAATCGCTAACCTTTGATCTCGCAGGAGCGTTCAGATGACCCAACTTCCCGCCGTGAGCCTCGCCGCCGTCCCTGGACGCCGACTGAAGACTATAGAAATGGCACAGGAGATCGAAAAACGAGGATTTCCCGGGATATATGGGCCAAGTCTCGGTGACAGCCTATCCCTGTGTGCGGCCATTGCTATGGCAACCGATACCATCAAAATCGGCACTAGCATCACACCAATTTATACCCGTAATATCACTGAATTTGCCCAAACCGCGGGCTTCATCCACGAAATTTCTAACGGTCGCTTCAATTTCGGCGTCGGCGTTAGTCACGCACCCGCCATGAACCGCTTAGGAATTAAACAAGGCAAACCCCTTTCAGACATGCGCCAATTTGTCGAAGACTTGCAGGGCGTTCCGCGAGTCGGCGATTTACCTCCCATTGTGCTGGCAACCCTGCGCCAAAAAATGATCCAGCTTGCCGAAGAAATCGCCCAAGGCATGGTTTTTGCCAACGGCGCGCGCTCGCACATGGCGTCTTCGTTAAATGCGCTGTCCAGTCATGCCCGTTCCAATGACACGTTCTTTATCGGCAACATGATTCCCACCTGCATCAACAGCGATAAAGCCGCAGCAATGGCGGTAAATCGAAAAACACTCACGAGCTACGCTTTTTTACCCAATTACCGCAACTACTGGAAAGAAGCGGGCTACGAAGATGAAATGAATCAGGTCGAGGCCGCAATAGCAGCGAAAGATTTTGATCGCGTTCCGGAATGTTTATCTGATCGCTGGTTGGAAGACACCACCCTGTCGGGCACGGCAAGCGAAGTGCGCGAGGGCATTGAAGCATGGTTTGACTGCGGGGTTAAAACGCCAATTATTGTGCCCTCCGCGGTCAGCGGAGGACAAATGCAAGCCATTCAGGAGTTCTTTGATCTGTGGGATTAATACCCCAACACCACAGACATGTATGGATCATCCGCCACGGCAAATCCACCGAGGGCATGCTGGGCCAAACTGATTATGATCGCCTGTTAAATGGCCGGGGAGAGAAAGACGGACTTTCTATGCAAATCTGGTACAGCCAGCATCCGCAGCCTGCTCAGTGGGTATGGATAAGCACCGCTGCGCGGGCAAAACGCTCTGCAAGTTATGTTGTCAAAGGATTCAATGCAACCGGGATTGACGACCCAAATCTATATTTAGCCAATGCTCACGAGCTAATGAGTTGCCTTCAAACAACGCCGAGCGAGATTTTAAATGTGGCCATCGTCGCGCATAACCCAGGGCTCACCCACCTCGCAAACATCCTGAGCAACCGTCACGTGACCGATAATCTGGTCACCTTCGGCAGTGTACTGCTCGGAACAGACCTTGACTGGATAAATTTAGCCCCGAACTGCGCCGAATTTATTCAGTTACAGACGCCTGCAAAGATACACTCAACAGCCTAGTTCAAGACCAATCTCAATACGTTGCGTCATCGCCATGCCGTGCCGGCGCAACCACAATTTTTGAATATACCCAAGTTGTATCTGGTGCGGAGCTATCCAAACAAAAATTTAGTGTCCGCAAAACGTATAGTGGGTCGCTCGACTGAGGCCTTCCTTGTTATCATTGCGCACATCATTTCTAAATGGAGAAAAGTGAATGGGTTTCTTTTCATTTATTGTACTACTGGCGATTGCTTATTTATTGTGGCGCATTAGCGATCAAATGCCTGACATCCTATTTCGTTTGAGCGAAATCCAACGGGATATCGCTGAAATTCGACGGCGTAATGCACCTACCGAAAAGGCGCAAACCACACAATCCGACGGGGATTCAGGCCAATAACCCCTGCTGCGGCAGAATATGAGCCAAACCCATGAATCCGTTAAGTCTATTCTCACGCGATCGTACCCGTGCATCAGGTGACCCGATGGCTGCGCTGTGCACAGTTGCAACAGTGGACAACCGCGGCAAACCTCAACTACGTACGCTGGTCTTGCGTGACGTCGACAGCCATCTGGCAATTTTTGTCAACGCCACCAGTCCAAAGTGGGCCGACTTGCAGCATGACTTTGCCGTCCACACTTATTGGCCCAGCATTGCAGTGCAATACAGAATGCAGGTCACAAGCGAACCCATTGACGCACAAAAGGTTCACGCCAGCTGGCAGCTGCGTCCGGATATGCCCAAACAAATGGATTGGTTTTATGAGCAGATTGCACCGCAGAGCAGCGTGATTGAATCGCGAGGGCAACTGCACCAACAACTCAACGGTGCCAATCTCGGCACTCCGGTTGCAGCACCAACCAATGCCAGAGGGTTGTATTTACGTCCATTTATTGTGGAGCGACTTGATCTTAATCAACCAGATGGTCTCCATGATCGCACGCGCTATCAGCTTGATGGTGACCATTGGCATTGCCAAACCTTGGTGCCTTAAGCCTCGAATGTAAGGGGGTATAACCCTTCAACGCTGCTTCACTCTTGACGCGTTAGCCCAATTCAGCGGTCACAATACCGTGCAAGTTCTCAAAGCATGTTCGTTTTGCCATATCGACAAACCCTTGCATAAAAGGCGCATCGGCTTGATCTTTACGTACTGCTGCATACAGCGTCGGCCAGACCCCTTCCTCACCCAGGGCCCGCACCGCCAAATATTCTTTTTGGGTGTATTCGTGCAGCGCCCAATTAGGCAGGCAAGTCACCCCCCTGCTACTGGCAACCAGCTGCACAATCATCGTTGTCAACTCAGCATGCCGAATATGTTTGGGTTCAATCCCTGCGAGATCGAGAAAACCTGTGAAGATGTCTAACCGCCCGCGGTCTACGGGATAGGTAATGATCGTTTCCGGCGCTAAATCTTCTGGTTCAATCCAGGGTTTGGCCACCAACGGATGATCTTTAGCCAACGCCAATAGTGCCTCGTAACTGAACAACGGGAAATAATGAACGCCCTCTTCCTGCGCAGGATCAGATGTAATGACTAAATCTAAATCACCCCGCCCCAAAGCCGGTAAAGGTGCAAAAGGAAAACCGTTGGAGATATCTAATTCGACATCCGGCCAATGATCACGATAAATGTCAATCGCCGGCAACAGCCATTCAAAACAGCTATGACACTCTATAGCCATAAGGATTCGCCCCGATTCACCACCGGCCAATCGTTGCAGATCCAATTCAGTGGTGTGAATCTGCGGCAGCACTTCGTCTGCAAGACTAAGCAACCGCGTTCCCGCCGTTGTAAACCGTACGGGCCGGGTTTTGCGCACAAACAACGCACATCCGATGCGCGTCTCCAAGTCTTTCACCTGATGAGATAACGCAGACTGGGTAAGAAATACACGATCCGCCGCATCCACTAAACTTCCAGCATCTCTGAGTGCAACAAGCGTGCGCAGGTGGCGTAACTCAATTTGGGACATAACGATTACTCAATCCAACCGTTCGATAATCGGTCAAACATGGTAACACCGTTGGACAAATCCATCTCAATACTGTGCGCCAATGCACGCAGGCCACCAGCAGAGTTCAGTAAACTCAACCAATGATATTTGATGCCAACACCATTTTGATCGATGCTTTTGTGAAACATACGCTGTCGGCGTTTGACCAAATGTTTGAGCAAACCTCGGCCACTGAAAGACATTCGTTAGAATGCGCCACCAAGACGGCGCTGGAACTGCTGGTCAACTGCAACTGCGCTTATCATGACATCCATCACACCCTGCTGATCACTGATGCGGGGCTGTGCATTCTGCGGGGCCGGCAAATGATTTACGGCGACCTTTCTACCAAGAATTGGATCAATGCCGTTGTCGCGATGCTTTTTCACGACGTTGGTTATCTGCGGTCATTGCTCCCTGAGGACAACCTGAGCTCCGCGAAAATTTCGCGTACTGGGAACATCATAAACCGCCCCACCGGCGCAACTGATGCATTCCTGACGCCGTATCATATTGACCGCGGGATAATGTATGTGCAGGAAAAGTTTGCCGCCGACCCCATCATCGACACCGACGCAGTGGCACGATATATCACTATGACCTATTTCCCGGTTTTGACCCCTGAGTACCCGGCGGATCATGATGGTCTTGGCGACCTTGTCCGATGTGCCGATCTGATCGGTCAAATGGCCGATCCACACTACCTCAATAAACTACCTAGACTCTACACCGAGTTCTGCGAAACCGGCGAAGCACAATCCCGCGGGCTTGATCATGCCGCCGACCTGCAGGCTGGTGTTCCTGAATTTTTTTCCAAGGAAGTCCAACCCCATGTCTCTGAGGGCATCAAATGTCTCGAGCAGTCCGCGGAAGGACAGCAATGGATCGCAAGTTTGCAGCATAACCTGAGACTTGCAGAAAACATCACCTAAGAAGGCCACGAAATCGGCGACTGCCAATAGATGTTTAATCTCCGCTCAATCAGACGTCTTTCATCTGTTATAGACTGGATTAAGAGAGTCCCAGTCTTTACCATCTGGCACTATTTTATCGCTGGGAAACACAAGTGTCTGAAACCACCGTCGATGCTGAGGACACCCCAAAATCCCATTTCAAGCCACTGCGGATCGCGTTGCTGGGATACCGTAGCAACCCATTCAGCGGCGGCCAAGGCATTTACCTGAAATATGTCTCCCGAGCACTGAAGGATATTGGACATCACGTTGATGTGATTTCAGGAGAACCTTATCCAGACTTAGATGATGACATCTCGCTGATCAAACTACCGGGCCTCAACCTTTACGACAAGCAAGATCCCCTGCGCGCCCTTAAACTGAAACATCTGGGCTCTGCGACAGATCTGTTCGAATGGTGGTCTATGAATTCTGGCGGTTTTCCAGAACCTTATACATTTGGTCAAAGGGCAAAGAAATATCTCCTTAAACATCACCATCAATACGACATCATTCACGACAATCAAAGCTTAAGCTATGGCGTGCTGGCTTTACAGAGAAAAGGTCTAGCCGTCACGACAACTATCCATCACCCGATTACTTTCGACTTAGACATCGCCCTTGCGCACACCCCTAATCGCGGGGCCCGCCTTATGATCAAGCGCTGGCATCATTTTTTAAACATGCAAACTCGTGTTGCGAAAAGGCTTCACCACATTACAACCGTGAGCGAATGCGCAAAGCGCGATATCGCCAGTGCATTCGGGGTCAATCAAGCCAAAATTAAAATGATTCACAATGGCGTCGACAGCCATACCTTTAAGCCATTACCCCATATTAAACGGGCATCACACCACTTAATCACCACAGCCAGCGCAGACCAACCCCTAAAAGGCACCCAATATCTGATCCCGGCGATTGCTCAATTAAAACAGCAATACCCGCAATTACGCCTCACCTTCATTGGCAAACCCAAGAGCGGCGGCCATACCGCTAAACTTATTACCGACCACGCTCTGAACGATACCATCGACTTCAAACACGGCATCGCTCCTGAAGAAATTGTCCGGCTATATGCCACAGCAACCATCGCGGTTGTGCCATCACAATATGAAGGGTTTGGTCTACCCGCTGCAGAGGCCATGGCTTGCGCTGTGCCGGTAGTCGCCACAGATGGAGGCGCGTTACCCGAAGTGGTCGGCGATGCCGGCATTACCGTTCCCAAAGGCAACCCAAACGCGCTAGCGCGCGCTATCGCAAAACTTCTAGACAATCCCGAACGCCGCCAGGCTTACGCTGAAGCAGGTCGTTTGCGCATGACAACAACCTTTAATTGGAAACTAACCGCCGAGCGTCTTAGCCATTACTACCAAGACGTTGTATTAAATGGACCCCGAATATGAGCCTGGAAACGATTAATTTTAATCTCCTGAACTTTACCAAAGGAGACCGCGTACTGGATTTAGGCTGCGGCGAAGGTAGGCATGCTATCAGCAGCTTTTTGCACGCCGACATTCACGTGGTTGGCATTGATCTTTCAGTCAGGGATCTTAAAACAGCAAAGCAAAGATTAGACGAATTTTGCCCACAACAATCGCCAGAGATTAAAAGTTGTCATTTTGTGCACACCAGCGGACTGAACCTCCCCTTCGCTGACGATAGTTTTGACAAGGTCATCTGCTCTGAAGTGCTGGAGCATGTACCTGATTATGGGGTGGTATTGTCAGAAATAAAACGCGTCCTCAGACCGGGCGGCATATTTGCGGTCAGCGTGCCTCGATGGTTTCCAGAATGGGTTTGCTGGCAATTGAGCACCCCGTATCATGAAGTAGAAGGCGGCCATGTGCGTATATTTAAAACTCAAACGCTACGCAAGGCGATTGAATCCTTGCGGATGCGCCGGTTTTCCAGACATTGGGCGCACAGTCTGCACGTGCCTTATTGGTGGCTGCGCTGCTTATTCTGGAACACAGGAGAAACGGTAAAAGTGGTTCAATTGTACCACCGCCTGCTGGTCTGGGATCTTATGCACAAGCCATGGGTAACTCGGCTCATGGACCGGCTGCTGAACCCTATTATGGGTAAAAGTGTTGTGATGTATTTTGTGAATGAAACATAGTGTTTGATTCAAAACGACTGGCGCATACGGCCCAATACATCGCAAAACTGCAACTCGAGTCCGGGGCACTGCCATGGTTTACGGGCGGAATCGTCGACCCGTGGGATCACGTGGAAGCCATTATGGGATTAACTGTTGGTGGGCACACTCAAGCGGCGCGGCGTGGATTTGAATGGTTACAACAAACTCAGCGCGACGACGGCGCATGGCACGCCGTCTACAACAACAAACAGGCCTCTCAAGACACACGCGCGGAAAGTAATTTTGTCGCCTATCCCGCCACTGGGCTTTGGCATTATTTCCAAGCCACCGGTGATCTGGAAACAGTCGTTAAATATTGGCCGATGATCGAGCGGGCGCTCAATTTTGTGCTTTCTCTGCAGACCCCTGAGGGTGAGATCTACTGGGCAGTAGATCAATCCAAAGGGATCAGCCGAGACGCATTGGTTACAGGCTGCAGTTCAATTTATAAATCACTTGAATGCGCAGCCGCTTTAGCCAGTGTCCTAAACAAAGATACCCATCGTTTACTGCAGGCTCGCTACCAACTCGGCAACGCTATTCGACACAAGCCGCACCGTTTCGATCGAACATGGACTTCCAAGTCACGTTATTCAATGGATTGGTTTTACCCCGTACTGACCGGTGTTATCCAGCACTCATCAGCACAAAACCGGTTAACTCGCAGGTGGGCGGAGTTTGTTGAGCCCAATCTAGGCTGTCGCTGCGTCGCTGACGAACCTTGGGTCACCATCGCAGAAACATCTGAACTCATCATGGCGTGTATGGCAGCAAATGACATCAAAAGCGCCAAAGCACTTTACGAAGGCATTCAGCGCTTTCAGTTCACTGACGGGAGTTGGTGGACCGGGTATGTCTTCACCGACAATACCCTCTGGCCCGACGAACGCCCAAGTTGGACCGCTGCTGCTGTATTACTGGCAGCTGATGCATTATTTCGACTCACACCGGCACATTCACTGTTCAACCAGCACCGTTGAACATCACAGGCGGCGCAATACACCCAGTGTTTGAGTGCTTGGTAAGGTTTCGAATTGACCTGAGGCTTGAGCCAACTGGTAGATGCTATAGGGTGCTTGGCCACCGTCTTTAGGATCCGGAAAAATGTCATGGATCGCTAAATAGCCTCCTGGCTTGATGTGACGGCTCCAAATACGATAGTCATTCAGAGCAGCCGCCATACTGTGACCGCCATCTATGAAGACCATAGACAATGGCGTTTGCCAGTAACGGCCGGCCAAGACACTTGTGGTAATCAACGCAATTACATGACCTTCGAGCTCAGCGTTGGCCAGCGTTCGCCTGAATGCCGGCAACGAATCCATCTTCCCCAGCGTGTCGTCATACAGTTCAGGGTCGTGGTAGAGCTCACCCATCTGATGTTCCTCTGAACCACGATGATGATCTAAGGCAAATAAAACGCCCCCACTGGCTTTAACACCAGCGCCGATATACAGCGTCGATTTCCCGCAATAGCTGCCAATTTCCAAACAGGGGCCGAACTGCGCGGCCGATTGCGCCAAGTCGTAAAGTCTTTCGCCCTCTAAGGGATCTAGAAATCCTTTAACCTGATCAGGATCGACGTTGAGCTGCATCCTAGCGCAGGCTTATCGTATGCTTTAGGCGACTGGCGATGACGCTACGAGGCATAAGCCTCTAGCGCCACAATACCAAAAAATACCAATACAAAACTTAACGGTAACATTGCCGCAAAATACACCACAACATTCATTTTATCGTTTTCGCGAGGATCATCACGAAAGGATAATCGACTACCTAAAGCTAGCCAGAGTCCCCCACCCAGCAAGAAGGAAACCACCACCGTTAGAATCAGTACTGACATTAAATCCCCTCAAACACCAACTATAGCGCACTCATCTGCAGCATATTACGCGGCTTGAGATCGGCAAGATCAACAATATCGGCATAATGCGCGGCAATGTCATCAGCATCTGCATCGGCACCTAAATTCACCCCCGGATTTTCAACGATACATGCCATGGAGAATTGCCCCCCTTGTGCCTGCAGGATGACACCGTTAGGGGCCTCCTGACTGACCAAAAACACAGCGGCCGGGGTCACTAACTCTGGTCCTAATTTCGCTAACGCCGCTTCAGGCATAAGTTCTTCTGTCATACGGGTCGCGGCAACAGGCGCAATCGTGTTGGTGTAAATATTATTTTTTGCACCCTCGATCTTAAGCGAGTTCATAAATCCAACTTGGGCCAGTTTGGCCGCGCCATAATTGGTTTGACCAAAATTACCATAAAGCCCTGTGGGTGATGTGGTCATTAAAATACGACCATAGTTTTGCGCACGCATAATCGGCCATACCGCGTGTGTGCAATTAACAGCGCCCGCTAAGTGAACACTCATGACGAGCTCGAAATCGTCCAAGGTCATCTTGGCAAACGACCTATCTCTGAGTATGCCTGCGTTGTTAATTAATATGTCAACGCGCCCCCAAGCGGCCATTGCATCATCAACCATACTTTTAGCGCCAACACGATCTGAGACTGACCCACCGTTGGCAATGGCCTCGCCGCCAGCAGCTATGATCTCTGCCACAACACTCTCCGCCGCCGCCGATGAGCCACCGGTGCCGTCCATTGCGCCACCAAGATCATTAACAACAACTTTCGCCCCCCGCTTGGCCAATTCAAGCGCATGGCAACGGCCTAAGCCCCCTCCCGCGCCGGTCACAATAGCCACTTGATTTTCGAAAGAAATACTCATTTTTTACTCCAATAGATTTAAGGTTTAGGGGCGCATGCCAAATCGAACAGGTCCAATCAGGCTATCCAGTTGCGGTTGTATCCAATCGATCCATTCGCACAGCATAGGCCGCGTCTCGCGAGGATCGATCAATTCGTGCACAGCAAAAGACTCAGCGCGCGGAAAGGGTGATCGGCCCTCACGCAACTTATCTTCAAATTCACGACGCTTTGCTTCAGGGTTATCAGCATCTGCAATCTCTTTACGAAAAGCCACCGCAACGCCTCCCTCGAGTGGCAGAGCACCTGATTCCACCGAAGGCCATGCCAACACGTAGTTTCCCGGCGCATAGTGTGCCGCTGTGGCCACACCAAAGCCTTTATGA
The DNA here is from genome assembly GCA_002389675.1 of Gammaproteobacteria bacterium UBA4421. Classification (GTDB taxonomy): domain Bacteria; phylum Pseudomonadota; class Gammaproteobacteria; order Pseudomonadales; family Azotimanducaceae; genus UBA4421. The sequence continues at coordinate 16,936 of DGQF01000005.1, read as the reverse complement.
ACCTGAATCACCGCCCACGGTATGGTTGATTGTGCGGCTGCGGCAACAGCGGCCATGCCAAAACGTATAGTGCCAGCGCTCTCGGATTCAGGGCCGATCATAAATCCTGGCTGATCTACGAAATTAACAATTGGCACATGAAAGGTATCGCAGGTTTCAACAAACCGGCGGTATTTCTGGGCCGCCTCTGCGGTCATCGCCCCGGCGTAATAATGGCAATCGTTGGCCAAGACACCGACCGGTTGGCCATCTAATCTGGCAAACCCACATATCTGACTTGGACCAAAAGCAGCCCCCATTTCAAAAAAACTTCCCTGATCAACGACCATATTAACAATGGCTCGCATGTCAAAGGCCGTATTTGCGGCACGCGGAACAATCGAAAGCAGCGCCTCTTCCATTCGATCCACCGGATCCTCGCAGGCTATACGCGGGGTTCGCTGCCATACGCTGTTGGGCAGGTAACTTAGAAATTTTTGTACCTGATCAAAAGCATCATATTCATCGTTCGCCAGGTTATCGACAATCCCGCTACTGGCGTGAACCTGAGCACCGCCAAGTTCGTCTTTGCTCAGACTGACCCCCAACGCGCGCTCAACCAAGGCTGGGCCACCGATCATTATTTGCGCCGTATATTTTGTCATTACCGAGAAGTGTGACGCGACCAGACGTCCCGCAGGAAAACCGGCCACCGCACCCATGGCAGCCGAAACTACCGGAATTTCAGACAATGCATCCGCTATGATTTTAAACCGCGGCTCTGCATATACCGGTTCACCGGTGGTACCGCCTTTTTTTGAGCCACCTTTGACGCTACCGCCACCGCCCTCTAGCAAACGCACAAGTGGCACACGATACTGCACCGCAAGGTGCTCGGCGTAGACACTTTTACGTAATCCTGCGGCGTTAGGTGAGCCTCCCTTGAGAGTGAAGTCCTCACCACCAACCACCAACCGGCGACCACCTACCTTGCCAAATCCAACCACATAGTTGGCAGGCACGTACTCGATTATCTCATCGTCGTCGTCGTAAACCGGACTCGCGGTCGCGCGTCCATGCTCACGAAAACTACCGTCGTCCAAAAGCGCCTCTATGCGCTCACGTATGGTTAACCGGCCTTTTGCGTGTTGTTTGGCAATGCCGGTTTTACCGCCCTGCTGGCGCGCCAGAAAACGGCGCTGCGAAAGCTCGTTTACTTCTTTTTCCCAACTCATAATCTACTGAGCGTCAACATATACAGCGGGCCGTTTTTCAAAATTTGCCCGGATCGCTTCCAACTGATTTGACGACCCAATTAATGCTTTTTGCAAAGATGCCTCCAGCTCAAGGCCGGTACGCTCATCAGCTTGCCATGCCGTCTCAAACAATTGTTTACCCGCTCGAATCGCATCGGGAGATTTGCCGGCTATCTCCTGCGCCAGCGCCATCGCCTGCGCTAATGGATCTTCAGCAACCTCAGTGACCAGGCCCCACTTTTGAGCCTCCTGTGCACTGAATATTCTACCGGTGAACATAAGCATTTTGGCGAGATCAAGCGGCACGAGATCTCGTAAGGTCTGTGTCAAACTCATGTCCGGAATTAAGCCCCACTTGATCTCCATTATCGACATTTTCAGGTCTGGCGAGGCTATTCGAATATCGGCACCCAACGCAATTTGAGCGCCACCACCATAGGCCACACCGTGCAGAGCAGAGATCACCGGAACCGGCAAGCGCTTCCATACATAGGCTGGGCGTTGCGCGTGGTTTGCCGGCCCATCGCTTGCCATCAAGAGGCTATCAGTAGAATTTTTCTGCTCACTTTTTGCCATTCCAGCAAATGAACCCATATCCAGTCCAGCGCAGAAACCTGACCCATTTCCCGACAAGACAACAACTCTAACGTCCTTGGACACCGCCAGGCGCTCTCCAGCGTCGATAATAGCCCGGAACATTTCGGGACTTAACGCATTATATTTTTCCGGACGATTCAACCGCACGTCGGCAACCCCGTCACGCACATCTATGGTGACCAAACCTTCACTCATCACTAATCCCACCTGTTAACGCTGCGCCGAAATGCTAACACAAGCACGCTTGGAGTAGCACACGAGGCAATCACGATCCGTCGCACCCGCCCAAACAGCACCTTATGCCAAACATACCTTGGCTTGATCAACGCTAGCTTTGTATAACTGCCAAGATCTGATCTTCTTCAACTTGATCCTCTGGTTGCACGGCAATTGAGTGCAGCGTCCCGGACACCGGTGCTTCAACAGGTATTTCCATTTTCATCGACTCTAAAATCATAATGACATCCCCTTCAGAAACCACCGCACCTGCCTGCAATAGCACCTTCCAGACCGCACCCGTCACTTCGCTTTCCACATCATGCAACACAACTAAATACCTCTCATTAAGCGTTCAACAATAGCAGTATCAACACGCCCCCCCAAAAAATCTTCATTTTGCAAAATGCGCATGAGCAGCTTCGCATTAGTCTTTACACCACTTACTTCAAAAGCTTGCAAAGCCACCAGAAGGCGTCCAATTGCCATTTCGCGCGTGTCTCCACAAGCAATGATCTTCGCTAGCATGGCGTCATAATAGGGACCAATCACCTGACCCTGCTGATAACCGGTTTCCACGCGAACCCCATGGAGCTCTGGCGGCCGAAAGTGATGGAGCCTGCCCGTGGAGGGCATCAGTGTATCGGAATCTTCAGCATACAGACGAGCCTCGACGGCAAAACCCCGCCGCTTGGGCTGCGCTGGCAATCTACCGCCACAGGCAAGCTCAATTTGTATTTGCACCAAATCAACTCCGGTGATCATTTCGGTCACCGCATGTTCAACCTGTATCCGAGTGTTCATTTCCAAAAACCCAACCTCGCCGTCGGGTGCAAAAAGTGTTTCTAAGGTGCCAATATTGTCATAGCTCAGGTTTGCGCAAACCGCCGCAGCCAACTCGGCATGTCTTGCGACGAGTTGCTTGTCTATCCCAGGAGCCGGGCTTTCTTCGATCAGCTTTTGATTGCGTCTCTGCACGGAACATTCGCGCTCATAGAGATGAATCGCGCTGCCCGCGCCATCACCGAGAATTTGAAACTCAACATGCCGGGGCTGCATTATCGCGCGCTCCAGATAAACTCCAGATTCTCCAAACGCACTGTGTGCAATCGCCTGAGCGCGCTGAATCGCCAGATCCAGGCGCCGAGAATCGGGCACCACTTCCATACCCATACCGCCACCACCACCAGAGGGTTTGACCATAATCGGATACCCTATAGATTTTGCCTGCACGACCGCTTTTGTCATATCTGTAAGCAAGCCACTGCCAGGAAAAATCGGGAACCCTTGATCTGCAAAAAGCGCTCTCGCCGCCACTTTGTCACCCATCTGCGCCAACCATTTGGGTTGCGGTCCAATAAACGTTAATCCTCGCTCGTTAACCGCTGCCGCAAATTGACTATTTTCCGCCAAAAAGCCATAACCCGGGTGCACAGCGTCTGCGCCACTGATATCCGCGATTTCGAGCAATGCTGCCTGATTCAGGTAGCTCTCTTGCGGCGTAACACCCGGCAACGCAAAACTTGCACCGGCCTCGGCCAGATAAGGTGCCGCCGCATCAGCCGGCGAATAAACCGCAACCGTCTGCAAGCCCATGGCTTGACAGGTACGTATAACGCGCCGCGCAATCGCACCACGATTTGCGACTAATACACGGGAAATTTCAATTTTTTTGCTGTGCATAAGCCTGCCAAGCCTCCAAAAAACCACCCAGACCGCGCTTTTGAGTGGCCGCGGTCGATAAACCCATGGCTTTCGCCCGCCGCAAGTCTGCCAATACATCGCAGCGCTGCTGCGATGACAAACTCAATCTAAACATATGCGTGGAACGATGATCCTGATGATCCGCAGGGCGCGGCAGCGCAGGCTGTTGAAGCGCTTGGGATAAAACAGCCTGCAGCTGATCAGAGTGCAGCTGACCTAATAGATCAATACATTGCTCCAGCATCCAGCCGGACCAATATTCCGGTTGGTCACACATCAGCTTGTACTGCGGCCACTCCAACTGAGGATGCCTTAAAGCTGCAGGGTCTCTCCAGTGAGTCGCTGGTAAGCTTCCAAATAGCGCGCGATGGCTTTGTCCGTCACCTCTTCGGGCAAAGCGGGTCCAGGGGCGGTTTTATCCCAATGCCCTTGATTGACGACAGTTTCAAGATAATTGCGAACGATTTGCTTATCAAAGCTCTGTTGCTCGCGGCCCGGTTCCCAATCATCTGCAGGCCAAAACCGGGAACTATCCGGCGTAAATATTTCATCGATCAGCAATGGGTGTTCGGCACCTGGAGCAATACCAAACTCAAACTTGGTATCGGCCAGAATGATTCCACGCGCACCAGCATAATCACGCGCTTGGCTGTAGAGCTGCAATGTAGTTTCCTGTAACCACTGCATCAATTCGCCGCCTACCACCTCGGCGCCCTGGGCAAAACTAATATTTTCATCATGCCCAGTCGCCGCTTTAGTCGAAGGCGTAAACAACGGTTCCGCCAGTCGGTCACTGTTTTTTAGGCCTTGCGGCAAGCGAATACCACAAACCGCGCCACTGGCTTGATAGTCCTTCCAGCCGCTACCTGTAATATAACCACGCGCGATGCACTCTATGGGCACCACATCTGTCTTTTGGCAAAGCATAATCCGTCCCCGCAGCGCGGCTTGCTCGCTAGCGTTCAATCCCGGAACATCAGCAACGTCAGTGCTGATCAAATGATGCGGAACGCTGTCAGCAAAATGATCGAACCAGAATTTCGATATCTGCGTCAAGACAATACCTTTTCCTGCCAACCCATTGGCCATCACCACATCAAAAGCGCTGATACGGTCTGTGGCAATGATCAGCAACGCTTCTCGACCGTCAGCCAAAGTCACATCGTATAGATCGCGGACTTTGCCGGAGCGTTTATTCGGAAGTGATAAAGTTGTTTCTAAAACCGCTGCTGCCATCAATGTTTTCCTTAGGTTGAAATGAACTAATTTGCCGTGGCTATCCTAAGCCATACTGCCGCCGTCTGCGAGATAGACGGACCCACTGATAAAACTGCTGTCGTCGCTGGTCAGAAACAACATAATGTTGGCGATGTCTTCAGGTTCTGCATAACGCCCCAAAGGGATATTTGCCTGCATACGCGCCTTGGCTTCATCAGCTGCACCGGGTGCCATGCCTTCTTCCAAGCTGCGCATCATGCGCGTTTCTACTGGAGAAGGGTTGACCGTATTCACGCGAATATTTCGGTCGGCAAATTCCAAGGCGGCTGTTTTCATCAGGCCAATCACTGCATGTTTGCTGGTCACGTAAGGCGCAACACCTGGGGCGCCGCGCACGCCCGCCACACTTGAGGTAATAATGATACTGCCGCCGCCACGCTCAGTCAGCGCGGGCACAGCGGCTTTTAAGCCTAAAAAAGGGCCTTTGACATTGACTGCCATGACCTGTTCAAACCGTTGCTCGTCATAATCGAGTATCGACGACACATCACCCTCGATGCCTGCATTGGCAATAAAAGCATCAACTCCTCCGTAGCGCTCCGTCGCAGTTTCAATCATTGTGACGTTATCCGCCGCTTTAGTGACATCTGCAACACAGTAACTGACCTTATTACTGCTCATCTCAGCACACGCGGCGGCCAGCGCCTGTTCGTCCAGATCGACCAACAGGACATCAGCTCCTTCTGCCACAAAACGTTTCCCAACCGCGCGGCCAATTCCGCCCGCTCCGCCGGTCAAGACAACCACTTTACCCTCTAATCTGCCCATCACTTACCTCGTTTAATCTAATGCCTGGTCAAGATCTGCGATCAAATCCTGCAGATCTTCAATGCCGGCAGAAATGCGAATCAACTGATCTTTTATACCCATACTGGCCCGGCGCTCCGCGCCCATTTCGAAGTATATGGTGTGCGCCACCGGAATCGCCAGTGTCCGGTTGTCGCCGAGATTGGTGGAGTTAATTACCACCTTAAGCCGATTCAGGAAACGCCATAAATCAACCTCCGGGTTAAGTTCAAAGCTGAAGATCGCACCCGGGTGTCTAAACAACTCAGCTGAACGCCGGTGCTGCGGATGATCTGATAAACCGGGATAATAAACTTTTTCTATTTTAGGGTGGCAAACCAAATGTTTCGTCAGCGCTAAAGCGTTATCACATTGCCGTTGCATTCGTAGCGCCAACGTTTCCGCACCAATCGCTATATGATGGGCCACTTCAGGGGCTAAGGCAGCACCAAAATCCCGCAGGCCTTTTTTTCGTATCTGCGTAATTCCCCAAAGCTGCGAATCACCTTTACGATAAGTCTGGCTGATGTTCTTAAACTGAGCCCAATCATAGAGACCTAATTCGGTGATGGCCCCACCCAGCGCATTGCCGTGCCCGGCAATATATTTCGTCAAACTGTTGACCACCAAACTCGCCCGGACGTTTTTAGGCTGAAACAAATAAGGCGATGTCATTGTGTTGTCCACAACATACACAATTCCCTTTTGCGCACACAGGGCGCCTATTTCTTCTAACGCGGCGACCTGGGTACGCGGATTAGCGATTGTCTCTACAAAGATCATTTTGGTGGCAGGCGTTATCGCCGCAGCCACCATGTCGGCAGAAGTGGCATCCACAAATGTGACCTTTATGCCTTGAGCGTCAAAAGTGGTAAATAAACTGTTGGTATTCCCAAACAAAAAGGCGCTGGAAATGAGATGATCTCCCGGGCGCAATAAAGAGAAGATCGCGGTGCCAATGGCCGCCATGCCGCTGCCGAAGCAAACCGTTTTGATCCCGTCTTCCATGCTTGAGATTTTGTCTTCAAGCGCGTCAACCGTTGGGTTAACCTGGCGACCATAGGTATACCCCGATTGCTCACCTTGGAAAACCGCAGCTAAATCTCTCGCATCGCGATAGCCAAAAGCCACCGAGGTATGAACCGGTTTGTGAACCGCACCATGCTCTATCGCGCGTTGGCGATCGTTGTGCACAATTTTTGTCGTAAAGCCTTTCACTACCCTGTTCCTGTGGGCCCTATGGGGTGACAAATATACGCCAAAAAACTCTAGGCGGGGATTACAGAACTGTCTTTGGAGAGAATTTGAGCAAAACTATTTTCTTTGAGTAATATCGCAAGATCCCCGGCAGGCACTGGCGGTGAGAAAATATACCCTTGTACCTCCTCGCAACCTCGCGCCTTGAGGTATTTCAGTTGGGTGCGATTCTCAACGCCTTCTGCTACTAAATCCAAGCGCAGTCCCTTGGCCATAGCAACAATGGCGTCAACGATGCTCGCATCTTGATCTTCCGCTCTAATATCTCGAACAAACGCACAGTCGATTTTGAGACTATTTATGGGAAATTGGTGCAGATAAGACAGTGAAGAATAACCCGTGCCAAAATCGTCTATCGCAATACGCGCGCCCAGCGAGCGAATCAACCGAAGTTTAGGCACAATCAGCTCGACATCCTGCATCAGCGTGCTTTCGGTAATCTCCATTTTCACAGAGGTTGGCGCCAAACCAGAACTCCTTAGCGACGTCTTAAAGTGATCGATAAAACTGTCCTGCTCAATTTGGCTGGAGGTCAGGTTAACCGCGACGTCGATCGGGCCAAGCCCGGCACGGTGCCAGCCAGCAACATCTTGGAACGCTTGGCGCTGGACAAATTCATCGATTTGCACCAACAGTCCGGTTTCTTGCGCCAACGGCAAAAACTCACCGGGGTCAATCAATCCACGGGACTGATGACGCCAACGAACCAACGCTTCGACACCACTTATGGTGCCTGTATCCATCGACACTTGAGGTTGATAAAATACCTCAAACTCCTTCTCCGCCAGCGCGTTGCGTATTTCCCTTTCGAGCTTCAACCGCGAAGAAAACTGCTGATTCATCTCTTCGGAAAAAAACTGATAACCGTTTTTACCCCGCGCTTTGACATGATACATAGCGATATCTGCGTTCTGAATAAGCGTCTCTTCGTCACCACCGGTTTCTGGGTACATCGAAATGCCAATACTCGCACCAACAAACAATTCATGCCCCTCAATGACAAACGACTCTTTCAGACGGTCGAGAATTTTCTCCGCGATTACCACCACATCCTCTCGACTGCGTACCTGGGGCAACAACAGAGCAAACTCATCACCACCAAAACGGGACAAGGTATCACCCGAGCGCAAACAACTCTGCAGTCGATTCGCGACCGCTTGCAGCAGCCGGTCGCCCATACTGTGACCAAGTGTGTCATTAACCACCTTGAACCGGTCTAAATCTATAAACATGGCCGCCAGGTTCGTGCCTTTGCGTTGCGACTCGATAAGCGCACCATCAAGCCTTTCCTTCAACAAAATCCGGTTTGGCAGGTGCGTGAGCAGATCATGATGGGCTTGAAAATTAATCAATGCCTGCGCACGTTTGCGCTCACTGACATCTCGAGCGGTGGCATAGGTACCACTAAAATTGACTGACGAGGGTTCACCATCGCCCGCGTAGACCCCCATCGCCGTGAATTCCGCCCATACAGTTTGGGTACGATCAGAACCGGCGCGACGATCTTGCAACTTACTTTTCAGCCTTAACTCAACGTTCTTCGACACCCGCGTTCCAGTGCGTCGTTCGCCGAATAGTTGAGAGGCGGCATCCCAATCGCTTTCTTCTATCAGTGCAGTGACGTGCTGCCCCAACAGCGCTTTTTTATCGAACCCCAACATGCTTTCGATCCGGTCGTTAACAAAGCTGAACCGACCTTCACGATCCAACATAAACACCAAATCCGGAGAGCTGTTGACAATAAATCGATGTAAAGATTCTGATTCCTTGACTTGCAGCTCGAGCTCGTCACGCTCCTGCTCCAGTCGGATCTGACGCAACGCCGTCTCCATGGTGCCGATCAATTCAGCGGCTTCATAGGGTTTTTTGACGAAGTCGAAAGCACCGCAGTGCAAGGCATGTTTGACGCCGCTGAAGCTTGCGTCGCCACTGACCACAATAATCTTGCAGGTCAGCGCCTCACGCGCAGCATAGTCCAAAATATCATGGCCGGAGATACCCGGCATCATCAAATCAAGCAGCACAAGGTCGTATTGCTGTGCAGCGAGCGCCCGCATTGCCGCCTCCCCGCCCAGTGCTTGATCCGCCTCATAACCGTATAGTTTGAGCAAATGGTGCAATGAGGCGAGCAGCGGCCCCTTATCATCGACAAGTAAAATCTTCGCCGGCTCTTGAGCCGATTGTTTGCGATTGACCAGCCTCGCAAAAGAGTCACCTTGGGCTGTCAAGTTGTTATCGGTTCGCATCAAATCCAACACTACTCGCAATAATTTTGCGTTGCTTGCTCTGTTTTAAATCACCTGCCGACCCCCACAGAAAGGTCAGTAGATTGACAATCTTACATGCAAGCCCAATCCTGTTCTACACGACCGAACTATATCCCAAGTAGCTACTCTAAGCCTATCGCTCCTAGGAAGAAATTATGTGTGTCAATATGCCCAATAAAAGCCTGATCACTGGATGGATCTTTTCCGCCCTGCTGACAATTTCGGCACAAACACCAGCACACGCGAGCCAGGCGTGGCCATTTTGGCTGCCTCATACCACCGCTACACAAACTATCGACCACAGCAACTGGCAGCTGTTTTTAGATCAATATGTCACCCTCCACAATGACGGCATTACCCGGGTGAACTACGCTGGTGCTGCCGGCGAGGGCCATGCCTTGTTGCGCAACTATCTGCGGCAAGTGACTCAAATTGACCCTAGAGGCTTAAATCGAAACGAGCAAATGGCCTACTGGATCAACCTATATAACGCACTCACCGTCGACATTGTGCTTCAGCATCCCCAGAAAAAATCAATTAAAAGGATGGGCGCCCGCCTATTTTCTTTCGGGCCCTGGGACGATCCTGTCATCAAAATTGCGGGGCAGACACTCACTCTTAACGATATCGAGCACAGAATTCTTCGTCCAATCTGGCAGGATCATCGAATTCACTACGCGGTCAACTGTGCCAGCGTGAGTTGCCCCAATTTAAGCGCAATTGCTTTTTCAGGTGCGCTTCTAGAGCCGGCGCTGTCAGCCGCCGAACGCACCTATATCAACCACCCAAGAGGGGTCTCTGTCGACAATCCAGACTCATTGACACTCTCCAGTATTTTTAATTGGTATCAATCTGACTTTGCCAGTGACCAAGCCGGCCTGCTTAACTATTTAGCCCGTCACCATGAAACGCTGAACGAATCCTTGCAAAATTTTTCGGGCACCGTCGACTTTAACTACGACTGGGCTCTGAACAGCACGCAACACGAACGCTAAAGTTGCTGGTCTGAAAGATGACTATCCTAGAGCGCAGAAGACCACAGGGGATACACTCGAGCGAGGGCAGATAGGGCAAGTGCGTGCTTCAACTCCCCGCTCAAAACTGCTGCTTGCACCTGCGCTTGCGTCATCAGCTCTACCGCGATCATTTCTCCCGCTCCCGGGCTAGGATCATCCTTAAGGTATGCATCCCGAGCTAGCCAGTGATGGCATAAGTGATTGTGTATCGCAGGATTAGGCTCCACAGCACCTAGGTAAGTCCATTTATCGGAAGCATAACCTGTCTCTTCAAGCAACTCACGCGCAGCGGCGGTCGCGGAATCTTCCCCCGGATCTACCATACCACCCGGCGTTTCCAGCGTCGTATACCCTGCGCCAAAGCGATACTGCCGGATCATGACACACCGCCCCTCCTTATCAATGACCACCATGTTCACCCAATCGACAGACTCGAGAATCAACCGGTCGAACACGCGATTGTTGCGCGGATTACGCATCTTATCGATCCGCTTTTTGAACAAAATTAATCCCGCCTGCTCATCATACGAGGATCCCAGGGTTTGCCAATCTAGCGCCTGCTGCGATTTGGGTTGGCGATGCGCCCCCTGATCATGTGAGTCAACCCGATCTTGAGTGTCCGTTGAGCGGTCGTCAGTCATCTTTATCTCCAGCACCGTAGCCAGTCAGCTCCAAGTAGCCACTGCCTACATTTTGCGATTCATTGTTGCGCACGACAACAATACCTTCCCAGTAAGTCAACGTTTGTTGCATCAACTGATCGTCCATCATGGCCTCAATGACAAAGGTTTCTTCTCCCAGCTGCAAAGTCCATTGAACAGGCCATGCAACGCGATTGGCATCCTGCCAATAACGCTGAGGAGTTAACTCAAAGTCCTGTGGTGTCAGTAAGGTAACCCCATGATCAGTCTTGCCAATGACAGGTTTTTGCGCCACTGCTGGGGCTACGGACGCAGACTGGACAAGCAGACCATGATCATACTCATCTCGCCGGCCATCTCGACGTCGCAACCGAAAAGCCATGATATTTCTTCCGTCATCCAAGTTTAGCGCCATCCAGTCCCATCCTTTAAGATGGTCGGCCAGCACCGACGTACTCCATTCTCTGTCAAACCACGCCCACCCGGTGACCCTCACCTCCTGCGCACCTCGCCGGACGACTCCCTGCGTGCGCAACCTTGGGAGTGAATAATAATAGCTGGCTGACCCCTCCCCTTTATGCGACAAACCGTTTAATCCCTGCAAAACAATCGCTTGAGTTTGAGTCATCTCCAAACTTAGCCCCCAGCCATCATCTTGCGCCTGCAGCTGCAAAGCGCCTAAAGAAGGCTGCTTCGCCTGCAGCGACCAATCCTCGATAAACGCAGTAAAGCTCGGCATAACACTGACCGATGCCAATTGCGGGTGGCCGCGCACCAAGCGCTGAGCCTGAAAATGACGTTTACGCGCAACATCGCTCAACGCCAGGTGAGCAAGATAAACCAAGCCGGTTTGCCAAGGTCCATCGCCAACGGGCTGCGGAGCTAACGCTTGACGGAACAACGTAAACTGGACGCCATAATAATTACCTTTAGCATCTTGCAAGACGGCGGTGAGGTACCACCACTCGCTTCGATAACCCGGGTGTGCGCCATGGTCTTGTGGAAATACAAACGTTCTGGGTTGTTCCGCAAGCAAGAATCCTTGTTGCCCGTCGTCACCTAGGACCGCGTTCACGCGCAGGCCGGAAATCTGTTGAAGAGGCTCAACAGCATGCTCTTGACAGGCCGCACTGAGCAACAAAGTCAAGCTCAGCACTAATTTGGTTGCCATCAATGGCAGGCCTGCAGCAGGGCTAAACATCGTCATGACCAACCCCTTCTTTGCGCCCGATACGAATAACACCCGCCATGGCCGCTGCAGTCAGACCCCAGAATACCGGCCAAAATAGGCCACCGGCCGATAGCTGCAAATCAACGGTCCACCCAAACGCGCGCGGATTGATCACCGCACATAAAATCCAGCCAAAACAAATACCCAAAGGCAACGCAAGCACTAACGCCAGCATTCCTATTCCCAGGCCTAAGACAAAATCCATCCCGGCTTCTTCAGCATGACTCACCCCGAGCGCCACCAATAATTTTGTGCTCACCTGCTTATTGAGCCGCAATGTCGTCACGGCGATGTATACGCCGATAGCAGCCACTAGCAGAGCAATCAAAATTAGAACAGTTGTGATCGTGAACGTGCGATCAAACGTTGCCAACGCCAATCGTCGAATCTCGCTCTGCCGCGTCAGCTCAAGTTGAGGATAGGCCTTGCGCAAAGCCTCACTCAGCGCGCTCGGTGTGTCCACGTTCAAACTGAGCGCGCTCAGCGTCTGCGCTTCGAATATAGGAGCGGCGTCAAGGCCAACAAGAATACGCGGTTGAATATCACCAAAGCTTTGGAAAACGCCCATCACCTCAAAATCAGAGGATTCCAAACGAAACCCCTCACCCGTTTTAAGACCCAAAGCGCGGGCTGCTTGTTCGCTGATTAGTGCCTGCCGCGCGGACAGGGACTGTCCATAGCCGTAACGGGCTGTTTCTGTGCGATCCATCTGTGACATCTCCACTTGCACCGGCACGCCCTGCAACCGAGTGATGAATTCGCTGTAGGCCTGCACACGCGAAACGGCGTCCATTTTCCCCAGGTCGCTTTGCAGCTGATGCAGGGCCGCCGAGTCGCCTTGGACAACTACGTCGTAGCTCAAGCGGCGCTCCAGCATGCGCGAAAAATCTGTACGGAAGCTATCGATCATTAAGGTCACCCCAATGGCGGTGGCTACTGCCAACGACAACCCAGAAAGAGCAACCGCCAAATCCTGCGGATACCAAAGTGCTTCACGCAGACTCAAGCGCAGGAAATAGGGGCCGCGAATATAACCCGCATATCCGCGTAACCATTTAAGCAGCGGTCCAGCGATCGAGACGGCAACCATACTGAGAATCGCGATGCTCAAAAAACCACCAATAAGGCCGCTGTCCGGAAAAAAAACACCGGATCCTGCCAACACAATCAGACCGCCACAGAGCCATCCTCGCCGGGGAATTTGGCGACTAGGACGGCGCGCACTACGAAACGCCCAAGCGCCTCCAAAACAGCACACTCCTAGGGCCGAAAGTAACCCCTTGCCAACTACCCAAGCCTCCAGTGGAAAGTAGGCGTCATCACCACCAACAGCTAACGAAAACAACATTTCAGCCAGTGCTTGCCCAATAAACAAGCCCAAAACTCCAGACACCAGCCCCACCATGATCATCGCAGAGACAAAATAAAAGCAAAGAGCGCGCCACTGAACCCCTAATACATTGAGTCGGCGCAACACCGGCCATAGCCGACGCAACCAAGACACTGCGACCTGATATATCAAAAACCAAGACACCAGCATCGCCAACAAACCCAGCGCGCTAATATTAAATAACACCGATTTACCAAACGTGCTGGCCGGGTGCTGCCCTGCCAGACTACGCACATGCCAACCGGGTAACCCAGAAAAAACTACCTCAGAGCTCGGCAATCCAGATCCAAACCCGGGCATCAAATTTTCACCCCATGTTTTTAAGCCCCCCCAACGATCGACCAGGGAAATACCCACATAGGAGAGCCGATCATCTGGCCAGCCTAAAATAGACTGGGCCACACCAATATCCGCAATAACTGTTCCCGCGGGAAGCGCTAAAACGCCATTGACCCGATACTGCAGTTGACCAACCAAAGTCGCATCTACCCAGACCCCTTGCCACGACCAGCCATTGGCAGAATTGTCTTTTTCTACCAAGACACTCTCACGCAGAACTTCGCCAGCGCTCATCAAATCGACACCCAATACCCGCACCGACTTGCCGTTTAACAATACTGTCTCATCGATGATGGGTGACATACTTTGAATGTCCTGCGCCACACCGGCCCGCCATTGCCGTCGCAACTGGAAATAATCATCTGAGGACAACGCGTCGCGATGCATAAAATGCGTATACCGGGCCAGCGAAGCCGGCACCAGTGCATCTAACTGTCTGGCCACGGTGCCACTGATCAAATGCACGCTCACAATAGAGGTCACGCCAAGCGCAACCCCCATGAGCGCCATGCACGTCGACCATGGCGTGCTGCGAAGGAAACGAAATAGCGCAAGCGCAATCAAATCAGTTACACACTCGGACCACCTAGGCGAAGGTGCTGGTCGGCGCGGCCTGCAATTTCTTCGCTATGAGTGGCCACAATGACTGATAAGCCCATTTCTTTTGCCGTGCCAAACAATAGTTGTGCCACTCTGGCGGTATTGTCGACATCCAGATTACCGGTGGGTTCGTCAGCAAGAATTAGCGGTGGTTTTGCCAGCAGTGCACGCGCTACCGCCACTCGTTGCTGCTCGCCACCAGAAAGCACGTGAGGAAATACATCTAAACGCGCACCAAGACCAAAATCACACAGAAGATCGACAGCAAGTTGATCTAGCTCCTTTGCCTTGTTCAGGCGCGCTGGCAATCTGACATTTTCTAAAACGGTCAAGGTTGGCACTAGGTTGAAGAATTGATAAACATAGCCGATGTAATGCCGCCGCATGCGCGTAAGCGCAGCTTCGTGCATTTGATGCAACGCAAAGTTGTGTTGGCCGAAACATAGCGCAACCTCTCCAGCATCGCTCGGAATCAAACCCGCCAGCACATTAAGCAAAGTGGATTTACCCGACCCGCTAGGCCCGGTCAGCGCCAATGATTGGCCCGCTCGCAGCTCTAGACTAAGATCAGACAGTACCTTGATCTGGCGATCACCATCGCGATAATTCTTTTCCAAGCCCGACACTCGCACCATTGCGGACTCCTGGATATTTTCTGCCTTCAACCTCATCAGTGGTATTTTTGCATACCTTGAAGACTCAAGGCTGACGTCAAAGGCGTTACATGATTCTTTAAATTCACGGCAAGAAGGGCCTCATCCACCGTCGTATAACGGCTTAAGGTTTCTAACGAACGTAACGTGGGCTCGATCATCAACCACTGTTTTGACGCATACTTGAGCAGGGCTTCGCCAGGACTATCCCACTGATCGTCCGCAGTTTCTTGCGTATCCGCCAATGTTGCCTGTTGATGCGGTAATGCGGCCAAAAAGAATCGGGTATCAAACCGACGAGGAGCGGCCTCAGGAGTTATCCAATGGCTGAAATAGGCCAGCCGATCACAGGCCACGGCCAGAGATTCCATTTCACATATTTTAGAAAAACTGACTTTACCGGCCAAAAGATCCTCCCGATGCTGAGCAAATCGAGCCGCCAAACCAGGCCGAGCGAAATCTACCGGCTTGCCGTTTTGGTGAGCAAGCAGGACCCCACACTCTTCAAAACATTCCCGAGCCACAGCAACCCAGTAACGCAAACCACCCCGCGCGACCCCCAAAAGCGCGCTGGCCTGTTGATCATCCAACCCCGAACAATACTCAGGGGCCCAATCGTCGGCGTCAACTTTACCCCCCGGGAACACGTGCAAATCTGGGAATGCACCCCTACCGGGACGCTGCACCATATATACCTCCAGACCACGGTCTGAATCACGAACCAACATCACCGTTGCCGCTAAACGGATATTATTCTGTTCCAGAGGCTGCATACTTTACTCCTGTAGGTGGTGCTCACGAGGCATTCGAACACCCTGTGATATCAAAATGACATTGTTGCGAATGTGCCACATCGAGGGTAGTGTCTCATGGACCTTCGCTATGCAAGCACTATGGAACCGGAAAAACCTTATAAGTTTGTTGTGCGCCTCCCTCGACAATTGCGACACCGTATCGGCGACGCAGCCCAATATTATCGCCGCAGTATCAACTCGGAAATTGTAGCGCGCATTGAGCAATCATTCAGCGGTCTCCCGTCAACCGAAGCAAATCAACAGCTCGCACCGGAAATGCACGATCAGATGGAGTATTTTTTTGGGCGAACCCTTGCTCCAGAAGAGGAAAAAATCGTTCGCGCGTTCAGGCACCTGCCGCACGAAAAAAAATTAGCTCTTTTAAAGCTACTCTCCTAGTCATGCCGCACGCACTGCCCCCATACCAACATCCAACCACTATTTGTTTCGTGGACGATAACGCCGCCTTCTTAACCAGTCTGACTTTGGAGCTCCCGGATCATTGGGCCTTTGTCTGCTCTTCAAATCCGGCTAAAACACTGCACCTGATCAACCAATCCGATCCGCTTTCCCCACTCGTCGAGCGCTGTTTTTCAGCGGATAACAGCACACCAGATAACACAATCATTCACGTCGACTTTGCTGTTTTAGAAGAAGAAATTAAACGCGTTGAACGCTTTGCACAGATTTCCGTACTGCTGGTCGACTTTGCCATGCCAACCATGACCGGCATTGAATTCTTTGAACAAGTTAAAAACCCGCGCATTAAAAAAGTGCTGCTCACCGGCGTAGCCGATGAAAAAACCGCCGTCGATGCCTTCAATCGCGGGGTCATAGATCGATATATCCCCAAAGCCAGCCTTTCCAGCAAAAACACCCTGGTTCAACAAATCGAATCTTTACAAAGGGACTACTTCGACCAGTTCTTTGAG
>DGQF01000008.1 GCA_002389675.1 Gammaproteobacteria bacterium UBA4421 | reverse complement strand
CGGATGGACGCTGAGCATTCAGGGCAAACCCATTCAACAGCGGTTCGACTATCTTCTCGTCACCACGCCTGCACCCCAAGCACAGGCTCTGCTTAAAGGCAGCGCGGCACTGCCACGCCTTGATCAAGTTGAACTCGCACCCTGCTGGACGTTAATGGTGGCAACAGCAGCGCCACTGTCGCTGCCCGCTGCGTTATACAACCCGCATCCGGACGTCGCCTGGGTCGCCGCCAACCACACAAAACCCGGGCGCGACACCAACAAACCCTGTTATGTGATGCAAGCGCATGCCTCGTGGAGTGAAAAACACATCGAAGACGATATCGATTCAGCGCGCAACGCTCTCATGCAGCTGTTGCAGATCATTGCGGGCCAACACATAAACCCCTTGCACACCGACGCACATCGCTGGCGTTACGCGCAAACCCAAGTTCCGCTAGGCGAGCCCTTTTTATATAATTCTGCAACACGATTGGGTGTCGCGGGCGATTGGTGCCTCGGCGAGCGGGCAGAACATGCCTTCCAAAGTGGATGCGCTCTGGCCAAACATCTGATCAACTCAACAAAACCACCGCTGGTTGCACACTAAGCAGACTCACCTTGCCTAGCCCCCCCAAAATCGCATAACTTGATCAGCCAAGTTGTACCGTAACGTGAGGCCCCATGTCCGAATTCTTTACTGCCAGTCAGAAACAGCTACAACATAAATTCAACTCAGTCGCTTTAGCCAACCGAATAGCCGACGCAACGGTCCGGGCGAATATTTCAGATGAGCAAGCCAGCTTTATTCACGCACGTAACTGTTTTTATTTAGCCACCGTCGACGAGGCAGGCTTTCCGTCCAGCTCATACAAAGGCGGCGACGCAGGCTTTGTTCGCGTAATCAACCCGACCACCTTGGTCTTCCCTAACTACGATGGCAACGGCATGTTCCTCTCAATCGGCAATATCGAGGCACAAGCCAAAGTCGGCTTGTTATTCATTGATCATCAAACCCCGCAGCGGATTCGCCTCAAAGGCACCGCTCGCTGCATAGACTCGGGGCCACTAATGGACAGCTATCCTGGCGCCAACTTAGTCGTAGAACTTGCGGTGCAATACGTCTGGGTTAATTGCCCTCGATACGTTCACCGCATGCAGTTAATCGAACAATCCCCCTATATTCCCGACGCACAAGGCCACGCTCAACTGGCCCTATGGAAGCGAATCGATGTACTACAGGATGTGCTCACGCCAGCTGATCAAATGGCTGCGCAAAAATCAGGCCTGATCACCATCGAAGCGTACGAAAGCCGCGTGGCCCAGGGCATAACCACATAATTTTTGCTGCCTATCAACGGCCCTCACGAGACTTATCATGTTGAAGTTTTTTCTACGCGATGCCACGTTAACGCTCGCGGCGGTAGTGGGTATTTATTTACAGCCTGCGAATACCCTCAGCCAGGCTCTGGTCGGCCTGCTGACAGGCTACATCGCTTACAGCTTTCACGAATGGAGCCATTTTTGCGGCGCGCGCCTAGTCAACGCGTCGATTGAACCCGCGCGATCATTGTGGTCACCTTTTCTATTCAGTTTTGACTCTAAGTCCAATAGCGTGCAGCAATTTTATGCCATGACCCTACCCGGATTTATCGCCACTGCATTATATCTGCTGTTTTTTACAGTTGGGTTGCCAAAAGAGCCGCTATGGGCAAACATTGCCCTGCTTTTTGGCTATACGCTGGCGGGTCTGACGGCCCTGATTGAGGGGCCTATCGCCCTCTACGCCATCGTAAAAAAAGAGATACCCGTTGTGGAAATTCCCGGATTTGGCAATCACTCGTTCAGCAGAAAACCATGAAAAAAAACGTTACCGCCATCATCGCTGCTCCCGTTATTTGGGGGCTGATCAGCGTACCCTGCAATCTGGCATTACACTCTCTGTTTCCGGAAGTCAGCGAGGGAAAAATCACCCATCAGTACCTGTTCAGCACGTTGATTGCGTCTTTCTTTTACAGCGTCATCGCTGGCGCATGTGCGGCCAGAATTGCAGCCCCCCATTTCAAAAGGATCGGACTGTTTGCTGGCCTCAGCGTACTTTTGGTCGGCGCGGCAGTGCAAATAGCCAACTGGTCAGTCTTACCACCTTGGTATCACGCTGCCTTTTTATTTTGGTTGATGCCCTTATGTATGGTCGGCGCTCACATTTTTGCGAAGCAGCCCTTGGACAAATAAGCCATGCGCCATAAAAAAGCGCGGATTCACATCGCCGGCGCACTGTTTTAGAGCGCTCAAACCAAACTTCGCCCTCAATTGATGCAGCTGCATTCCCTTTGCTACCCCAGAGCGCCCCTCTGACGGGCAAGATCGGAGGTGACAGGCATCCCCCAAATAGGCCCAAAAATTGCATAACACGCACTGTTCTGTCCGGGTTGCCCAGAGAAAATTGAAAAACCAAGCACGAATTTATCGTCACCCCCTGAAAAGCCATCACCTAGGATTCTTCCAACTTAATGTTTAAACATCTACGATATCGCTTCAGCGATGATGCGAGCCGCTGCCCCCTGTGCTCAGCCGAAAACCCTGTGCG
This sequence comes from Gammaproteobacteria bacterium UBA4421, assembly GCA_002389675.1. Classification (GTDB taxonomy): domain Bacteria; phylum Pseudomonadota; class Gammaproteobacteria; order Pseudomonadales; family Azotimanducaceae; genus UBA4421. Next base: position 6,025 of record DGQF01000008.1, on the reverse strand, counting down.
CATCCAGCGCAGCCGCTGGATGAAATTAATCGGTGTCAAAAGACATCTAATTTGCCAATACTGCGCAACCACCTGGCTGGTGAGAGGCGCGCGTCGATGAGGTGAAGCCTCCTAGCCCAAACAGACTATGCTAGGCGAGGGGCTAGGGTAGACGACGGCTATGCTAGGAAGGAGACTATCAAGTTGCAGAAAAGCGCTTGGCATCCACCAAACAGGTCAGTGGTTTGCCATGAATCACCTGGTAATTCCGATCTAAAATAGTATCGACAAAATGCCATTGATTGGTCATTGACTCTGGCGTAAAAGTCAATTCAGCCCAACCACGATGTTTAGCATCCAAGTCCACCAGCTCTGGGCTCGCCGCTCCAAAAGCGGCCTCCAGCACTTGCATAGGCACTGGCAAGAAAGATTCCATTCCCGGACTGGTGATGCCCGGTGTGCCAACCTCAACGCCTACCGGCCGATTCGAATCATCGGTAAGATCAAACGCCCAGGCATTGTGTGTATCGCCCGCAACCACTACTGGGTTTTTTGCATACTTTTGCAAACCCTCCATGACCCGATTACGGCACGCAGGATATCCATCCCAAGCATCAAGGTTGAATGGCAGCCCCTCCGTCTCAAGGACCTGCATAGTACGCACAAAACGCGCGGTACGCGGCGCCAATGCCTCAACATCAAACGCTTCGGGTTCAAACACAGGAATGCCAACCTTACCCATTAATACTTGTTGACCCAAAATTTGCCACGTGCTGCCTCGCTTGGCCGCCGTTTTCAACCTCTGCGTGAGCCATGCCTCCTGATCGTATCCTAAAATTGTGCGTCTCTCGTCAGCCAGAGGGCCCGCTTTGAATGCAGCACCATCAGGCAAAAAATGCCAACCTTGCGGCATCGCGTCGGGATCTACCGACTTGACCTTTGTGTAATCTAACACCGGCTGCGGTTGCCCCCCGGTAAAATCAAACGGTGCGGGAAGCCACTCAACTTCTTCAGCAGAGAGCTTTTGTGCGGCGAATTTGTTAACAAGAATCGGGTGCTCACTGTCGCGCACATCAAAAGCCAACATTTTGGGGACCACATCACGTTGATAATCAAACCCTTGGTCGCGTCCGTGATAACGCGTATCCAGCATAAACAGGTCAGCCAGCTTACCGATCTGAAAATTGCGATAAATAGGTGATGTATCCCCACTCTGGGGCGTCCGGATTGGCATCCACTCATGGTAAGCACGGCGCGCGTTGTTGATACGGACCTGAAAATCACCTTCTCCGGGATTATGGTTCTGCGCACCCATTCGCCAGGTGTCGTTCATAAGCTCATGATCGTCCCAAACACAGATAAATGGATGTCGCGCATGCAGCAACTGTAAATCGGCATCTGTTCGATACAGCCCATAGCGCATGCGATAGTCCTCAAGACTCAGAATTTCATGCTCAGGTTTTACATGGCGCCCCAATTTTTCTAACGCCTCTGGGTTAGCGTAGCCACCCTCCGGATATTCATAAATGTAGTCCCCAAGATGCAGCACCAGGTCAAGATTGGCCCCGGCCATATCGCGGTACGCGTTGAAATATCCTTGAGGATAATTGGAGCAGGAGGCCAGGCCTATTTTGAACTGTTTGACCTCTCCCACCGGCAGGGTGCGAGTTCGCCCCACCGGACTGGCCAGATTATCGACCACAAAACGATAGAAATACTCAGCGCCTGGCTGCAAACCTGTCGCATCCACTTTGAGCGTGTAATCCTGCTGAGCCGACGTATCGACACGACCAGAGGACACAATTTGAGTGAACCCTGAATCTTCTGCTATTTGCCACAGGGCCGTCAGGCTGCCCACCTGACCATTTCCGGGTACCACTCGGCTCCACAAAATCACTCTATCAGACAGAGGATCTCCGCTGGCCACGCCATGGGTAAAGTGAACCACCGCAGCAGCGTGGGCCTGATAACCACGCAGTGAAAGTAGACCTAAGGTTGCGCCCATACCCTGTAGCGCTTGACGCCGGTTAAACTTTGCCATGCACGGCTACTCCTGAAAAATAGTGAGACGCACACATTGTTCTAGAATATTCGTCTCGCCGTCAAACACTTATAGCCAAACAGCACAGATCTCTAGACACATTTTTTGGCTAAGCGCCGCAGCCCCCCCGCTGCTTACGCTGAAAATTGATGCGCCAGAGCTATCCTCCACCGGAGGATAAAACAGCATTAGTTTNNAGCATCGCTGGCCTGCTCGGTCTGAGCGATGCGTTCAGCACGTTCTCGCAGACGCTGGGTTTCCCCTGAAACATAACTCAGCAAGTTCTTTACCTCAGAGGTTTCAAGCCTGAAATTTGGCATGGTTACCCCATAGACGTCATACATCGCGGTGGCAATGGGATCACCTTCTTCTAACATAGTGTCCGGCTCTAACATCCAGCGCTCCAACCATGCCGCATCACGACGCTCACTCACTGCAAATAAATCAGGACCCAGCGAGCGACCACCACGGGCGGGCTTATTACCACCGTTGATATCGTGACAGGAACTACAGCGATCTCTGAACATCATTTCGCCAGCGGATATTTGCCGTAATAAAGGTGCATCTGCATAGTTCCCCATCTGCGCATACTCAGGCGCACGCCATTCATGCAGCCAGCCACCCAGTTGATCCGCTAAAATTTGCGGATTCTCAAATGGGGTTCGTTTGGCCCACTTACCGGTCACCTGATTGCCAATCATCAAATTAATGTTGTGATTCGACAGGTCCGCTTCCTCTTCAGGGGTGCTGTACAAACCAAACGTATGGCGAATATGATCAATTTCTTCTTTCTTGCCCGTCAGAAACTTCCAACGGTCTCCGTCGATCCCAAAACGCTCAGCGTACGTTTTTAGGGTTTCAACATCATCGCGTGCAGGATCAATTGTGATCGAATAGAAAAAGACATCGTCACCCACTCGATCACCCAAAAGATTAAAAACATCCCGCATGCGCGCCGTCTCAACCGGACAGATGTCTCTGCAGCTGGTGAATATGAAATTAACGGCAACCACTTTGCCAGCAATCACATCATCAAAAAACTTTAACGTCTCACCCGTATGTGCAGTCAGTTCATAATTCGGGAAATACTGACGACCCCAAATATTCTGATCAGCGCTGGTATAAGGCTGCGCTTGCGTCGGCTCAGATCCACTGCTCATTACTGCACTGCTAAAGGTAGCACCCCATAAAACAACCAGCATCTTGAGCGCAATAACACCTTTTACTGACAGCGTTTGTATTAACTGTGTTTTAAAGTTCATCGTATTATCCTGTATGAAGATTCACCCACCGGTGAATCACCGGTGGGTTTTAAGCACATGAGTCGGTTTTAGTCGTTCAAACCGAAGCCGTCTCCGGAGCGGAAGGTGGGCAAGGCAACAGAATCTGCATACTTAACCCCATCCCAAGTCGGAATTGGCGAAGGCATGACCTTCACCTGACCCGGATGCTCCAAGTCCCAGCGCAGTAACATGGCATGATCCTCATGCTGCGTATTATGGCAGTGCTCAACATACGTACCGGCAAACTCACGGAAGTTGTAATAGATATCCATATCACGTGCCGCATCTTCCTCAGGACCAATCCTGAACACGTCTTTACGTGCCCACTTATTCCACTCAGGAGGTGCCTCTCCGTCCTGACGCAGAATAATGCCTTCCTCAAAGTGAATATGGATCGGATGACTCCAGCCGCCGCCTGTTTCAATGGTCCAAACCTCAGCCGTACCGTCGCCAGCAAAACCACCTTCAGTCGGACCATGGGTCAACTGAGGTGCCGCTGATATCCGCCGAGTATCACCGGTATAGGCCGCTTCACCGTCAACTTTAACCGTCCAGGGCTTCTCATCTGTACCTGAGCTGCGACCAAACTTAAACGTACGATGACGGGCTTCACTCAACGTCGCCATATGTGCCTGATTGTCTCGATCAAACTTCAACGGGATCATCTTCTTAGCCCCGGCAACATACTCCGCCGGATCCATACTCAAATCCTCACCGTCATAGGCATGAACTCGCAGCTCCATGAACTTACCCACAATCGGATCACCGCCCTTCCAACGACCTTTCCTGATCTTCGCTCTGTACTTACCGCGTAAAACATCCGCCAGCGGCACGCTGCCTTCAACCTTCTTGCCGTTCTTATGCTCACTGGTGTTCACAAAAAACAGTTTGTCACCCGGCTTGATACCATGCTTTGAAAAATCAACCACAATGTCATAACGCTCGGCAATCGCCAGCATCGGCAAGGCACCCCGGTGCTCCTTAGCATCACCGTCACCGTCAAGGTCTCTTGTGCCATCAAAGGCAACCGCGTGCTCCAAAATATTGCCGTCATTAGCGATCATATGGAAAGGCACTCGGTTCCAGGACACGCCCTGCTTCTTACGACCGCGAATCTCACCGCGTTTATGTCCTTTGACCTCATGGACCAACTCAATCTTGAAGTAACGTGAGACGGAGCCATTTAAAATACGAAAACGGTATTTACGCGCCCTGACGTCGAGGTAGGGCTTGTACACCCAGTTCACAACCATCTGGTCGCCTAGAAAACCGTCTTTGTTAAAAACGTTGAACCACAGCTGACCCTGCGCATCCCAGGCTTTATCACCTAAGAAAAAGTTCACATCGTAGTCTCGGTTACCCCAGCTGTTTTCTCCTGCAGCACAGCCACTGGGAAAACGCAGATTAACCCCGTCATCATGACACTCATTGCCACGATCAAGCGCACTGTAGTAGTTCATCATCGCTTCATTGCCCTTGTAGACATTAGGCGCTGTGAAATCGAGCATATGGTCATGGAACCAGTGTGTGCTCATGGTTTCTCGCCAGTCACCGCGAATCTGAATGCGACCGTTCTCATCACATTGCTTCCAACCCGGCGCTTCGTCGTGCACATACAGCGTCTCACCGGCAACACACGGTGCTGCAGCACGTGGCTCATCTGCCGTGGTATTAATGCTGTCATGACCCGCAAGCGCTATCGGCCAGCGATAATCGTAGAACTGACCCGGATAGAAAAATGCACTGGCCACACCGTCACTTTCTGCCGGATTATGACCATTGTGTTCGTGGGTAGTAATGGTGTGCATACCAAACCCTCTGTTGGCCGTCACATCAACCGGTAAACCATTGTAATGCCGCATCAGTACCGGCTCACCATAGCGAACCTTCAGCAGCTTGGGCGGCAGAGTGCCGTCAAATGTCCAAAGCGATGTCGGCTCCTGAACAGGCATAGCCGGATGAAACTGGGCGCGTATACCCGCTGTCGTGCCACCGGGCAATCCATCAGCCACTTCGTGATAAAGCCCACCCGGTGCAAACTCTCCCTGACTGTAGCCGTGAGTTTGTAATCCGTCACGGAATCCAGTGTTCAAACGAGAACCGGTCTGGATGGTCTTAAAACCGCTGGCGGGATAAAACTCGTTCCACCTCTGGTGTGCCCAGGCTTCTCCTGGCGGACGCCCTTCAACTGGCGCGTTGTTCACGGCTCTGCCCAGGTACTGCTCGATCAGCGGTGCCCATGGGTTGGGCTCGTAGACATTAGCTTGTTCTGTTGGAAACGGCGAAAAACCCTGTTCAGCAATCAACGTGTCCAGCTCAGGACCATCAGGAATCCCCACCAGCGGCGAAGCCCCGTTGACCGATTGTGGCAGCGGCAGCTGTTTAACCTGACCTTCCACACTCGGGTCCAGTATCTGCGGACCAAACTCTTCAAAGCGCAACATCTTCTGTGTAAACGGCTTAGCACCAAACAACGGGCTTGGTATGGACCCGGTGGGAACGTCATAACCGCCGTTGCCACCCAGCGTGGCTTCGGGCCGCACGTTATACACGCTTTGGTCGTAAGCTTTGCCGGTCGGGCCGCCTTCTAATGCTCCACCAATCACGCCATAGGGATCTGCCTCTAAATCACGTGAGGCTTTCTCGCCCACAATAGCGTCGCGGTAGGCTGAGACGTCGTCAGCCGGCGGTGGCCCCTCTTGATCCAGCGGCGCAGCATTGC
>DGQF01000016.1 GCA_002389675.1 Gammaproteobacteria bacterium UBA4421 | reverse complement strand
TTAATTGAGGACAAATGGCGGCAAATTCGGTGGCATCGATTTCCCCCTGCAAAGCTTCGATTTTGGGTGCTTGCCAACGTTCAGAGGTGGCGAATCGGATGCCGGAAAATTGAGCGACTTGTCCCTGTTTGGTGGCTACTTTTTGGCCTTTGATGAGCATCTTGTTGTGGCTGATTGAGACCCCTGCTTCTATGTAGCCAGCATAGGCACTGCAGATAATAGTGCAGAGGGTGAGGGTGATGGCCGATTTGAAGCTTGTTTCAAGCATAGATGCGTCCTAGATCGGTGATTGGCTAAATGTGCCTTATCAAGTTTAAAATCATACGGGTTGATGGGTGACCTGACCATCAAGTTCCGGTCATTGACTATTTTATCTGCAGGTTGCCCTGTTGACGCTTCTGGAATAAGTGTATGAAACCTTTGCTCGTGCTGGCTGCTTTGATGTTTGGATTGGGTTTTGCGGGCTTTGCTGATTTGGCAAACGCAAAAGGGCGGCCTTTAGTCGCAACTGAACAGGGTATATTCCGTGGTGTAAATGAAAACGGAGTGAACAGTTTTAAAGGTATTCCTTTTGCTCAACCTGTCGGCGGTGCCCGGCGCTGGACAGTCGCAGTGCCAGCTAAAAAGCAATCAGGCATTTTTGAAGCGGATAGGTATGGCCCCTCGTGTTTGCAACCTTTGGTCGGTGGTCATAAAGATCAAAGTGAAGATTGTTTATCTTTGAATGTCTGGAGTGACGATTCGGATCAAAATTTAAAGCCCGTCATGGTCTGGATTCATGGCGGAATGTTTCGCTATGGCTCTGGAAAAATTGCTGGTGACGCCCTTGCTCGAGAGGGGGTTGTGGTGGTGTCGTTCAATTATCGCCTTGGCCCGTTAGGGTTCTTCGCGCACCGGGCATTAAACGATCAGCCTGCAAATTTTGGGGTGTTGGATATGTTGCTCGCACTGCAGTGGGTGCAGCGTTATGTTCGTGATTTTGGCGGCGATCCTGAAAACGTGACAATTTTTGGCGTTTCTGCTGGGGGCATGGCGGTCAAATTGTTGATGACCAGCGACAGTTCAACAGGTCTGTTTCACAAAGCCATTGCGCAAAGTGGTTATGCGACTTGGGCGCTGCCTCGAAGTCAGCGGGCCGCGAAAAGAGCGCCGAAAAATATGTTGATGGAAACTGCAGAGCGAGCGGAGGATATCGCGCATCAGTGGGTTAGAACATTGACCTCGGAGCCCCAGTCTAAAGACGTATTGCTGGGGTTGGACGGCGACAAATTGGTGGGCAGCCCTAATGGATTTGTGCTGCCGGTGGTGGATGGCGAATCTGTGGTTGAAGAACCGGGCATTCGGTTTCGTAACCTGCAGCAGCTGCCACTGCCGTTCATGACCGGCGGCAATAGTTTCGAGGGAAGTGTTATGCCTTATCTCGGGGTGAGCGAAGATGGCTATGAGCGGATGCTTGGGAGTGATCTTGTCAGTTTAAAGGGGCTTTATGCGGATGATTTTAGAGTCAGTCGAAGTGCTGGACTGAAACGTCTGTTTGGAGACCATCGGTATATTCTATCCGCTCATGTCACGGGTGCGGCGATGAGTCGATCTGCGGTGCCGGCGTGGTTGTATTACCTGGATGTAGACGGAGATAGTTCCGCGTCGCCAGGATCCCCGCATGGTCAGGATGCAAAAATACTTTTTGGCGGTCAAGCCTCAACTGAAGCGGCAGTTGTGGCGCTGAGTGCGCGGATGAAAAGGTATTGGGTGAACTTTGCACAAACGGGCAATCCCAATGGCTCGGGGCAAGTAGTCTGGCCAACGCATACAGAGCAAAACAATATGTGGATGGTGTTTGGCAGTCAAGACCGGGTTGCGACGAGTCCAGTTGCGTCCAAGTTAGAGGCGCTGGTTGCAATGTATAACGCGCGAGTGAGGGTGGACGAGTGACCGCCCTGCCAAGCAGTGCTCAAGTGATTATTGTGGGTGGTGGCATCATTGGCTGTTCGGTGGCTTATCATCTAGCGGAATTGGGTGTCAGTGATGTGATCTTGCTCGAGCGCAAGCAATTGACCTGCGGCACAACTTGGCATGCTGCAGGCTTGGTGGCGCAATTGCGTGCGTCTAAGAACATGACGCGCTTGTCGCAATATACCACTGAATTGTTTGCCCAATTGACCGCCGAGACTGGTCAGGAAACGGGTTACCAGAAAACCGGTTCGATGACGTTAGCTTTGCATGATGAACGATTGGAAGAACTCAAACGTCAGGCAACTATGGCCAAGGCTTTTGGTGTTGAGTGCGAACTTATCGATACTGGTTTTATTCGCGAACGTTGGCCGGGGATAAACACTGATGATGTGAAAGGCGGCGTTTATCTGGCAGGTGACGGTCAAACTAATCCGGTAGATACCACCCTAGCCCTTGCCAAAGGTGCTCGCCAACGAGGAGTACAGATTTTTGAACATACCTGTGTGGCTCGCCTGGCGATTGAAAACGACGCGGTTACGGGCGTTTACCTAGAGGACGAAACGCTCATTCATGCCCAACAAGTGGTCTTGGCTGGAGGGATGTGGTCTCGCACATTTGCGAGCCAGCATGACGTTCACCTGCCCCTGCATGCTGCGGAGCACTTTTATTTGGTGACGGAGCCGCTTAAAACCTTCACGCGCATGCGGCCTACGTTGCGAATGCCGGATGAGCAGGTCTATTATAAATTTGACGCAGGTCGTTTGCTGTTAGGTTGCTTCGAACTTCAAGCCAAGCCTTGGGGTATGGACGGTATTCCTAAGGACTTCTGCTTCGATGCGCTGCCGGAAGATTTTGCGCACGTTGAACCGCTCTTTGAAAAAGCCGTGAAACGCTTTCCTGAGCTTGAGTCTGCGGGTATCAATCTATTTTTTAACGGCCCGGAAAGTTTCACAGTGGATGATCGTTATCTGTTGGGTGAAACCCCTGAAGTGGCGCAGCTTTTTGTGGCCTGTGGCTTTAATTCTATTGGTATCCAGTCCGCCGGTGGTGCTGGCAAAGTATTGGCGCAATGGGTACGCGATCGCAAACCGCCGATGGATTTGTGGGATGTTGACGTCAGGCGTACGTTCGCCTTTCAATCTGATCCAACTTTCCTTTATGAGCGCACAAAAGAGACACTGGGCCTGCTCTATGACATGCACTGGCCACACCGGCAGTTTGTCACCAGTCGAAATGTCCGGCTCAGTCCTCTGCATGACCTGCTGCTTGAATCCGGCGCAGTCATGGGAGAGGTGGCTGGCTGGGAACGCGCTAATTGGTATGCGCTGGCAGATGAGTCCGGTGATCATTATACCTACGGGCGACCGAATTGGTTTGAGGCCTGTCAGCGCGAGTGTATGGCTGTTCAGCAGGACGTGGCCGTATTCGATCAGTCGAGCTACCCTCAGTTTCATGTGACCGGTTCTGATGCGCTGGCGTTGATGCAGCGAATCTGCGCGAATCAGATCGATGTCCCCGTCGGGCGGGTGGTTTACACACAATGGCTGAACGAAGCCGGTGGTATTGAAGCGGACGTTACAGTCACCCGGCAGAGTGACAAGGCCTTCACCGTAGTGAGTGCTTGTGCCAGTGAACGTCGCGACCTGCTTTGGTTAAACAAACAAGCGGTTGGGTTTGATTGTCGTGTAACGCAGGATACTCAGACCCTTATTTTAGGTGTTATGGGGCCTAAGTCCCGTGATTTTCTTGCATCGATTGTTGATGTCACCGAGGGGCCGGGTGATGCGTTTGTGGATTTGCCTTATTACAGCTCAGCTGTGTTTAGTATCGAGAAGCTGTCCTTTCGTGCGCATCGGCTCTCCTACGTAGGAGAGCTTGGCTATGAACTCCATGTTGCAAAATCGGAAGCGGTGGCTCTTTGGAACAAGTTATTTGCTTATGGCGCCCCTTTTAAGATCCGTCCCGCCGGATTTCACGCGATGGCTTCTTGTCGTATCGAAAAAGGCTATCGTCATTGGGGTCATGATATTCATGATCACATAACGCCACTGCAGGCGGGGTTAGGTTTTGCAGTGTCGAGCGACAAAGGCGATTTTATTGGGCGCGCCAGTTTGGCGGCCAATGAAGGCGTGCAGACATTGCGGCTAGTTAATCTTGCAATTGACCACGCCCAGGCACCATTTATGATCCACGATGAACCCGTATACAGAAATGGGGTAGCGGTGGGTCTGACGACGTCGGCAGCTTGGGGCCACCGCGTGAATAAAAGTCTGGCGATCGCTGCGTTGGAACATCCAAAAGGAGTGACCAAGGCCTGGCTCGACAGCGGTGTATTTGAGGTGGAGATTGCGTTGCGGCGTTATCCGGTGCGCGTCCAGCTGGCGCCTTTTTATGACGAACGGGCTTTGCGGATGCGGGTTTAGGCCGGTTTAATGTGCACCGTCTTGCTCTAGTGGTTTTTCATAGGAGATATAGACCAGACCAAAGAACGGCGGTGGGATGCTTTCCGCGGGCACCAGATCAACCCTCAGGTGCTTGTCGACGCGACTGACCTGGACAATGCCCTCATCAAGTTTCACCCAGCCTTTTACCCGCTGAGTTTGTTCGCTCAGTGAATCTAGTTTATGTGCCAATTCATTACGAGTGAGGCGATCGGTTTGATGCCAAGTTCGGCTGGTAAATGATGCCAACGAATGATGCAAGTTTGTCATGATGGGTGAATCCCCGCTGCCTGCGTCTGCATTGATGGCATTTGATGAATCTTGCCAAGCCAATACTTTGCGGACCAAATTTTTATCATCTGCGCTCAGACTGGGTTTCAAAATAGGTAATCTAAATTGAGGATTCAGCCCGTTTTTCGTGATGATGATAAGGCCTGCCTGTTGAACCTGAGCACGCGCCAGATCGCCAACATATTTGTTATGCGCTGTTGATGAATGAGTTACGGCGTCGACCATGACGATGCATGAGCGTGGGTAAAATCCCGGATAGTGACACTGTGCGCGCACCTTTTCCGGTTCAGCAACGCCGCTGGTTTCTAAGATGATATGTTTGAGGGAGCGGTCGCGCAATTGTTCAAATGCTGCGCTAAGGTCGTCGGTGATGCTGCAACAAATGCAGCCGTTGCTCAGGCCGATGATGGTGCCTTCCGGCGAGCGACTGCGAATCAGCGTTTCGTCAATGTTAATCTCGCCAAAATCATTCACCAAAACTGCGGTTCGGGCAGGCAACTCGCGATGGTTCAGCAGCCGGTTAATAAACGTAGTCTTGCCTGCGCCAAGATACCCCCCAATGATGGTGACCGGCAGTGGTGTCATGGCAAGGGAAAGACCTCGCCTTCAAATACCGTTGCTGCAATTTTAATGTCTCGTAGATGTTGGGCCGGACAAAGTAGTGGGTCTTCATCCAAGATCGTGAAATCTGCTTTTTTTCCGGCGCGCAGACTTCCGGTGATATCCGCCATCCCGATGACATGGGCTGCGTTGATGGTGACCGCAGCGAGCGCTTGCGCCTGAGTCAGTTGTTCTTCGGCGCCCATAATCTGGCCGGCGTGATTCTCGCGATTTACAGCCACCCACATGCTGTTCAATGGCTCCGCTGGTGCCATCGTGAAATCCGAGTGCACCGTGGTGTTGATGCCCAAGCGGAAGCAACTGCCTAGGCGAGCCATTTGTGAGGCGCGCTCGTAGCCGATGCCGGATTTTGTGTAGCTGTCCGAGAGTTCATGCAGGTAGTAGACGTTTGCGGAAACCTGAGCACCTAAGGCCTTGATGCGCCGAATTTGCTCGGGCGTGCTGAAGCCAAAATGTTCTAAGGTGAAGCCGTGATTGAAGCGGGGTTTTTCATCCTGCATGGTTTGTAGAATGTCGAGTGTCAATTCGACGCCAAGATCGCCGGTCACGTGGACGTGTATTTGATAGCCCGCGTGCCAGTAAGCGCGCACATGGCGTTCTAATTCTTCGGGTGTGGCCAGCCATTCGCCGCGGTGGCCATCGATGTAGCCAGGTGGCTGTAGCTGGGCAAGTTGGCTGAAAAAAGCGCCGTCACTGAATAACTTGATGTGCTTGCCAAATCTCAGACGGTGGCTATTGCGGGCCAGCAGCTGATCGGCGAGCACGGGCCCGTCCTCGGGACTTTTGCCGCCTTTGGTGAGCACTGTGCCGTGCGCGACCAAACGAGTTCGAAAAGGCACATTTTCGCCCTCCAAATGTTCTGCTAGAGCGGCGGCTTCTGCGCTGAAATTAAATAGCCCCGTCGCCAGATCAGCAATGGTGGTGTGGCCACCGTGATGAACAACTTGTTTGAGCCGTTTTAATCCTGCTGCGTATTTTTCTGGTGCTAAAATCCAGGGATTTAAACGACTAATGGCATAACCCAATCCGGCTTCAAAGAAGTGACCGTTGTCGATATCAATTTGCATGCCTGGCTGAATATCCTCGGGATTGATGCCGGCCATGGCCATGGCTGCATCGTTCATGTAAAGCTCATGGAAAGATCGATGCCAGACCACGATGGGTCTTGTGGCGCTGGCGGCGTTGATGCGCCTTTTGCTCATGTTGCCGTGCCACAGCGCATGAAACCCCCAGATGAATAGGGGTTCGTCGGCCGGTTTTTCTGAATCCAAAGCCTGCATGCGTGTGTCAAAGCCCAGCGATGTGGTGATGGGCTCGATGTCCCCCCAAGGGAGTTTCCACCGCATGGCAGTAATGAACTCCATGGGCAAGAGCACCGCTGCCATGCTCGGGTGAAGGTGTGGGTCGATAAAGCCTGGGCAAATGATCTTATCTGCAAACTGAGTGTCGAGGAGAACCTCATCATGCTCAAACCACGGTTGCATGTTTTTGGCTTCACCTACCTCAATGATCAGGCCGTCGCGGACCAAGATCGCCGTTGCGCGGGGTAGGGATTCGTTCATGGTGATGATCGAACGGGCGGTATAGAGCGTCAGCATAACGGAGTATCAGGTTCGCGCAGCAGTTGAAGGTTCCTCAGTATAACGTGATCCTGGTGCTTTTGGCTTGCCAGAGCTGGGCTTAGGGCAGGTCTGTTATAGCGGCTGAAAAAGGTCGTTATGGTGTTGCCTATGAGACAGTCCGAGATGAAATGCGCTCAACGACTGAAAAAATCACGCAGCACGTGGGTGACTTGGTCGGGTGACTCTAGCATGGGTGTGTGACCGATATTGGGTAGGCGACACACTTCGAGATGTGTTGCAAAGTGGGGAAGGTCGTCTATAAAGCTGTCGACAAAAGTGTCATCTTCTTCCCCCCAGATCAGTAGTGCTGGTGTTTGGGTTTTTGCGTTTCGTGAAGGCCAATAGTGTGCTTGGCCTATGTTGCCCAGCTCGGGGATATTTGCCCTGTACCAATTGATGCCGCCATCAATAGCTCCGGGTTGAGCAAGCCCTTGCCTGAACGTGTCGTCGTGTTGTTGGGTATAGTGAGACAGCTTGCGAAATTTCGCGTAGGCATTGTGCCATAGGCGCTGGGCGTTGTTTTCAGTGATCAGCCTGTGTGTTTTGCCGCTGCGCATGCTGTACATGTATTGGGAGCGCTTTTGTTGTTCGGGGTTGGTTTCAAGCAGCTGCAGCAATTGGTTGGTGGGCGGAGCGTTGATCGCCACTACTTTGTGCAGCCTTTGTTCGTAGTGTTGTGCGTAAGACCAAGCCAAAGCACCGCCCCAGTCATGGCCGACCAAATAAAATCGATCATCGCCTGCGAGATGGCGGGCGAGGTGATCCAATTGTTCAGCGAGCTGGGGCAGTCGATAGTGAGCTAAATCACCGGGTTTAGATGAAAGATTGACGCCCGGTCCATCTACCGCAACAACTCGGTAGTCAGTTTTCAAGGCGTTCATCTGGTGGTGAAAGGAAAACCAAAACAGCGGAAAACCATGATAGAAAATGATCAGTGGTCCTGAGCCCGCCTCTACGTAGTGCAGGTTAATCCCGTTGTGTTCGAAATAGCCGTGTTTGAGCTCGTGCATAGGGTTCCGACGCGCCGTCCCTTTATCCTGTTACGCCTAGCCTTTAGTCTGACCGGCCAAAGGGGCGGAGTATATCGCTTGGAGGATTTACCTTGAAGTTCACTCAAACAATCATATCCCTGTTGCTCTTATATATTTATCGCTAGACTAATGAGTCTGCCATACCAATACAGAGGCGAACGTTGCTGAGGGGGTGCCGGTGAACATCGAGCTGCTGATAGCGCGTTTGGTATTCTTGCGGATAAGGTAGAAACCAACTTCAGCATGCAGGGCCAGAACGCTACAAACCTATGACAAGCCAACGCATTTGGGGCCTTATTACGTTTAAGGTCTACGCGGAGTTAAAAGCAGAATCAAATAGGACCTACGCCGGCTACCTCTGGTGGGTCTTTGAACCGCTGCTGTTTATGGCCGTATATTACTTTGTCTTTGGTGTGCTTTTTGGACGCAATACGGAAGATTTTGTGCCGTTTCTGCTGGTTGGTGTCACTATTTGGCACTGGATACAGTCGAGCATAAGCCACAGTGCAAGCGCGATTAGTCAAAACCGTCCAATTATTTCTCAGGTAGTTGTTCCAAAGTACGTTTTCCCGACAGTGGCTTTTATTAACAATTCCTTGAAATTCCTAGTCATCGTCGGCTTGTTGCTGTTTTTTTTAGTGTTCTATGGCTTTGTGCCCACCGAACGCTGGTTTGGTTTGGTTCCCGTGCTTGGTGCCGCGTCGTTATTTGTCCTGGGGTCATCTTTTTTGGTGAGCGCAGTGATTCCATTGGTCCCGGATCTGAAAATACTGTTGGATAATGGCCTTAGAGCAATGATGTTTATGTCGGGTATATTTTTTGACATCGCAAACCTTGGCCAGCAGTGGCAGGATCTTTTGAGGCTTAACCCCGTCGCGGTGATCGTCGAACAAGCCAGATTGATACTTTTGCGTAATGAGGGCCCCTATTTCTATGACTTGGCGTACGTCAGTGCCGTAGGCTTGGTACTTTTAATTTTGGGCGCGACGTTGCTTAAGTTGTTTGACCATCAGTATGCCAAAGCGCCATGGTAGGCGCGAATTCGCCCAAACCGCTGATCTCTTTGAGGCATGTGGGTTTTAGCTATGGTAAGCCCGGGGCCAGTTTTTGGGGGCGGCGGGCGGAGCATAGCGCTATTCGAGATATTTCTTTTGATGTCTATCCCGGTGAAACGGTAGGAATCATCGGTGGAAACGGAGCAGGAAAAACGACGCTGTTGAAGTTGATCGCCGGTGTGCTTAAACCCGCTGTAGGTACCATTACCCGAGCAGACGTGCGGATTTCGATGCTGTCTTTGCAGGTCGGGTTCCTGCCCCATCTGACGGGCCGTGAAAACGCAATATTAGGCGGACTGCTGCTGGGTTTAAGCAAAGAGCAGGCGAAGAAAAACTTAGCCTTGATTGAGGAATTTTCTGAGTTGCAGGCGTTTATAGACGAACCCTTCGGCACCTATTCCTCCGGCATGAAGGCACGTTTGGGATTCTCGGTCGCTTATTTCGCATCAAACGAGGTTGTTCTTATTGATGAAGTGCTCGGCGTGGGTGATCGAGATTTTCGCATTAAGTCGACCGCAGCGATTAAAGAAATGATTACTACGAACCGGACGGTGGTTTTAGTGTCACATAATGTCGCCACCTTGCGAGAGACTGCAAATCGAGTGGTCTGGATATCGGAAGGCGCCACGCACATGGAGGGAGATACCGCTGATATTCTCGAAGCGTACGCCGCCAGTTAGCCGTAGCAGGATCTCAACGATACGCTGTTTATATTACGTCATTGGTCTTTCGCGCTGCTTATTCGATGGTTATTTCTGGGGCTTGGTGAAAGTCGCGCTGCGGCCCGCAGCGGATTTTGGGACGCGGCGCAGTTGTGTTCTCAGGGCACGGGATAGGCTTCATTTCACGATGAGGCAGACCAGTTTCTTTTACCGGCGTTGGTTGGCCGCTGGCCCGAATATGCCTGCCGATCCTGTCGGCGTTGGGGTCATCTTGTTATCAACCCAGATTGCGCAGACTCGTCGAGTGATTGCGCAGCTTTCACCCCAGATCAGTGATACGCAAACTATTTGGGTGCGAGCGGAATCTGAAGACAGCATAATTGCAGCCTTCAGCGGTTGTCCTAACGTTCGCCCCTTCAGCGCATTCCTGTCTTTGGAACTTAATGACGATACGCCTGATTATGTTTATGTGACCCGAGATGATGCGTTGACGCACGCGGGTTTTTTGGCGCAATTAATGCGAGGTGCTGAACGGGCGCACGCGGATCTGGTGTATGGAGATGATGATCTATTGCGAGATGGCGCAAGATGCTTGCCGCAGTTCAAGCCATGTTTTGATCCAATTCTGCTGGATGCCTATGATTATATAGGGCCTAATTTTTTGCTGCGTTCGAGGCTGCTGAGAATTCACCCGGATCTGCTGGATAACAAATCCGCGCTGCGCATGAACGCCAGTTTGAGTGTCGCACATGTTGCGTTTGTGGGCGTCAGTCGATACGACCGGCAACAATTGTTATCCAACGATGTGCGCCCGACTTCGAATAACCGGCGTCATTTTTCGTTTGTCATCCCCACCAAATCCCAGCCCGCTTTGCTGAAAAATTTAATCGAACAAATTTTTGCGCTTGAATGTCTGGGTCGCATTGATCTTGTTGTATTGAACAATGCCGATGAAGCGTCAAAAACTCATGATGTGCTTGATGAACTAAAACGTTCGAACCCGCAGATAGCGGTGCAAGATGTGTTTCGCGTGTTCAACTGGTCGCAAGTGAACAATCAGGGCGCGCGAGCGTGTAGCGGGGAAATATTGGTGTTTCTAAACGACGATATGACCTTACTTAAACGCGATGTATTAGACCAGCTAGATGCCAATTTTAATGACCCTGAAGTGGGTATTGTCGGTGGTCTGCTGACGTTTCCGTCTGGGCAAATACAGCATGCTGGAGTTGTGATTGGGATGGGTGGTTTTGCGGA
The DNA here is from genome assembly GCA_002389675.1 of Gammaproteobacteria bacterium UBA4421. Lineage (GTDB taxonomy): Bacteria > Pseudomonadota > Gammaproteobacteria > Pseudomonadales > Azotimanducaceae > UBA4421. The sequence goes on along the minus strand of DGQF01000016.1, from coordinate 36,798 downwards.
CCACATTTATCGAGACTGCACGTTGGGGCAGTGCGACAGCGCGCCCTTTGTGGCCCCAGGCGTGAGACGTACGGTGAGTGCCATAACGGGCGCTTTTATGGCGGTCAGACGGGATCTTTTTGAACGTCTGGGTGGCTTTGATGAAGCGCTTAGGTATTCTGGCGATGTGGAGTTTTGTGTAAGGGCACGTGGCGCAGGTTTTCGGACCGTATATGACCCATCGATCAGATTTACACACCATGAATCGCTCACTAGGGGGGCGGACAATCTTAGCGAAACAGAGAAAAAGGCGTTGGTGGAGCGTATCCAGTTTGATGAGGGTGACCCTTATTATCATCCCCGACTGAGTGTGCGTAGTCGCTATCCGGTGCCAGAGGTTTGAACAAAATGTCAGCCCAAGAAAAAGAATCCCAAGCTCGTGAATTAGCTTTGCTGAAAAAAGAACTGGCTCAGATCAAATTAAGTAATGCGTATATTCTGGCAGTGTGGGCGCAGGCTTACTATGCGAAGTCGCCGGTATTGCGCTGGTTATGGCGCTGCCTAGCGCGGGTGACGCGTCCAATTCGTCGCTTGCGCAAATTGCGTGCGGCGAAGGTTCAAGCGGACGTCTCGGACGATTTGCGCAATCGATTTGAAGACTCGGTTTTCTTTGATAGCGCCTATTACGGCGAAAAATATTCAGATGTCATAAAAACGCCTGAGGATTTAGTCTCGGACTATATTTGCAGCTTCCCCGCTGAAGTGCGAGATCCCGGCGCGCTGTTTAGTGCCCGGCATTATCAGACGTTGCATCCTGATGTCCTGCGCGCGGGCGTTCATCCATTTGTGCACTTTTTGCTCAATGGCCAAAACGAAGGCCGTGCTGCGCTGGCGCCCCATCGCATTAATACTTTTTTAAAGGGACTAGAGGCTTTACCGTTGGCGTTGTCGGCGCTGATTCCTTGCGGTCAAAGCGTGAGATTGCACTGCTACGATAGAGGGAATTTTTTCTTTAGCGACATTGCCGGTTACGTCGGTGACTATTTGGTTCATCTTGGATACAAAATTGACGATGATGCGTCAGCATCGTTAGACCTTGTTGTTGCGCCTCATGAATTTATGGTCCATGGCCCCGGACGGCAATGGAGTGCTGAACGAATTGAAAATACGATTTGCTTGAATACGGAACAATGGCAAACCAGTTGGTTTACGTTAGCTTTGACGTTCATGCAAAAATCGAAGATCGGCTGCTTAGACATTAATCCAATGTCGGCCGTTGGATTGACGCAGCTGGGCCTGCGCTGTGCTTTTTTACCTATGTTGTCGCTTCCCGGTTCATGTTTTGATCAGGTCAGACAACCGCTGTCGGAAAGTTTGTCAGCCCGCCGATTTATTCGCGAATTAACTTATCCCCCGCTTTTCAATCAGAGAGGCTACGATGTCATGCTGGTTGCTGTTTCTAATCCCCGGCGGGAGTACATGCTAGCGGAACTGGCGCCGACGCTTAGTCAGTTCAATACGTTCATCCACTGTCCTGGGTTCGACGGACCAATAGCAATGGGTGATCCTGATGCGATTTGCTCAAGTGATCTAACGCAGTTGGCTAAAAATAGTAAAATCTTGCTGAATATCCATCGCGATGAGATGCCATACTTCGAATGGCACCGTCTGTTCCTGTACGGAATGATGAACGGCTGTGTTGTGGTCACAGAAGCTTGTTATAACAGTCCTTATTTAAAAGCGGGGGAGCACTATCTGGAGGCGCCGGCGAGTGAATTGCCGGATTTGTTGAAGCATTTACTGACGACACGCGAAGGACAAGCGCAACTCATGCAAGTACATACGCATACGCAGCTGTTGCGCCAGGAGATTGCTTCTAAGGATTACGCGTGGCTATAACGGCTTCGCCCCATGAGGTAGTTTTTTGTGAACATGGGGATGCGCAATCACCTGTTGTTTCAGTGGTTGTGCCACTGTTCAATTACGAAAAGCATATCAATGCCACCCTGGATTCAATACATCGCCAGAATTTGGAGTCGATCGAGCTGCTAATTGTTAATGACGCAAGCACAGATTCATCTGAAGCGGTTGCTTTGTCTTGGTTAAGTGCCCACGAGGGGCGCTTTATAAACAGTCGTTTGATTCGTCATCAACCCAACGCGGGTTTGTCCTGCGCTAGAAACACGGGCGCAGTTCTGGCGGCTAGCGATTTGATCTTCTTTGTTGATGCTGACAATTTGATTTATCCCAGGTGTGTTGCAACACATGTTGAGGCGCTCGCGCAGAGTCAGGCAGCTTTTGCTTACTCGATTCTGGAGATGTTTGAAAATGAACGCGGCATCATGGGCGCCGCAACTTTCAGTCGGAATCGTTTTAAAAAAGGCAATTATATTGATGCGATGGCCCTGATTAAACGAGAGCACCTCAAGTTGATGGGAGGGTATAAAGTTATCCGGGAGGGTTGGGAAGACTATGATCTTTGGCTTAGACTGGAAGAGGCCGGACATTTCGGCATCCACATCCCTGAAATTTTGGGCCGTTACCGAGTTCACGGCGCTTCAATGTTACGCACGAATACAAATACCGACGAAGGGCAATATAAGTTGATTAAGCAATTTAACAAAACGTTTCCATGGTTGGAGTTGCCGGATAAATGAAACTTGCTGTTGTGGGTACCCCGGGTTTTATTGACCGATCCTATCAAACACGAACGGAAACGCTGTTTGGCAGATGTGGTAACAATACGGGTAATTTAGTGTTCTGGTATGCGTTTCAATCGCATGTCGTGGCGCATGAAAAAAAATATTTTCCTTTTCACTTTAATCCGGTGGAGGTCAACAAATGTGATGCGGTGGTGATTCTCTACGCCAATCATGTGAATTCAAATTTTGATCTTGGTCCGCTTCTGGATCGTTTAGATGCGGTTAGAGTGCCGGTGATTGCGCTTGGTTTGGGACTTCAGGCCAAGCTGGACAGCTCGGTAGGGAGTCTGCCCGAGGGCTCCGTTGAATACCTAAAGCTGCTCGCGAGCAAGACTGAAACTATTGGCGTACGCGGTGCGCAAACGGCAAAAGCGCTGCATGATATTGGCATAGACAACACCGCGGTATTAGGTTGTGTTTCTAATTTCATGACCTCGGATTTGGGTCATAGGTTAACGCCCTGGAAAGGCCATGCTGTCAACAAAATTTTGTTGAGCAATGATTACTCGAACGTATCCAATGCCTTGAATCAGGCCATAAATAGCAGTTTTCCGAACGCGCATGTTGAGAATGTTGTGCAGGCGCCGCTGGAATTGCTGAAATTGGCGCGTAACGATGCTGATGTGGATGCGGGTTTGGATCGTGAGCGCCTGCATAAATTCTTGGCGCCTTTGGTTAATCCCGAAAGAAGTTTGGACTCTCTTTTGCAGTCGGTCACTGCGTACTTTGATGCGCGCGCGTGGTTGGAGAAAGCCAAGGCTTATGATTTGGCGCTGGGCACTCGAATGCATGGAAATATGATTGCGTTGCAAGCCGGGAGGCCAACCTTGTTTTGTGTGCATGATGCTCGAACGGATGAGCTTTGTGAGGCGATGTGTTTGCCCTCGGTGCGTATTGATGTTCTTCCTTTGAATTTAGAAGAATGGTTAGAAGAGAGCTTGTCCAGAGATGCGCTCAATACTTATTTGGAGCGCAGGGAAGAACTGTTTGCAGATTATCTTCAATTCTTAGGCCGCGCGAATCTAGCTATCACGCCGCGACTCAAGACGTTGCTTGCAAAGGCCCGCCGTTGATTTAAGGAGCGACCTACTTGACACAAAATCGGCCAGCATATGAACAAGAGGAGCGCTTTTTAGCGCTCTGGGAGATTGTTCAGGCGTACACCATGACAGGTCCAGAGAGGGGTTATGCTCTTTGGTTGGCGGTCAATGCGGTAGTTGACCGTGACATCGATGGTGCGATGGTGGAATGTGGCGTCTGGCGTGGCGGAAGTGCCATGCTCATTGCGTTAACGTTGATGCAGCGGGGTGTCAAGAATCGCCCAATTTATCTGTTTGACACGTTTTGTGGAATGACTCAGCCGGGCCCTCGCGATCGTACGAGAGATGGAAAACATGCGTCCTATTTTTTGCAGGGAGCGTCCGGTTCTGCAGAAGCTCAGCAGTTCAAAGCGTCGGCAGCCAAAGCTGAAGTGCTGGAAAATATGACGTCGACTGGTTACGACATGCGGTTGGTCCGTTTCGTAGCTGGGGATGTTTGCGATACGCTGCCTAAAACGCAAACCTTGCAAATAGCGTTGCTGCGTCTAGACACTGATTTTTACGACAGCACTTATCATGAACTCACACAGTTGTACCCGCGTCTGCGTACTGGGGGTATGTTAATCATTGATGACTATGGTCACTGGTTGGGTGCACAAGAGGCTGTCGATGCCTATTTTGATAGTAATGAGGCCGGCTATCAGCGGCCCATGTTCTGGCCCATAGACTACACGGGCATAGGGGCTGTAAAAACTGAGCCTTTGGGTAAGGTTGAGATTGAACGCTACGATTATTTACCTGAAGGGCTTGTTTCACCGAACCTATTGTCACTTTTCCCGTATGCGCAGGCCCAGTCTCCGTGGCCTGTTGCTTGGCCTTATTTACGTAAATCGATTCCTCATATTTGGCGCAGTGATACGCGAGGTAGCGGCGCGGTCACGGGCAACGCCTCGGTCGAGGAAGCAGCCTATTTGTATACCATTGCAATGCAGTTCAAAGGCAAGAGGGGGTTGGAGATAGGCACTCATTTTGGCTGGACCGCAGCACATTTGTTGAGTGCAGGACTGCAATTAGATTGCATAGATCCGGCTTTTATAGATGCTCAGCGTTTGACTGATGTTGCGCAGGTGCTCGATGCGATCACCGATGCAAAAGATTATACGTTGTGGGCAGGTGGCTCTCCGAGCCTAGTAGAGCAGGCGTTCTCCGCAGGGTCCGCACCTTGGAGTTTGGCGTTTATTGATGGGGATCATGATGGCGAGGCGCCAGCAATTGATGCGGCGGCGGTAATCCCTTTTTTGGCTGACGATGCCGTGGTGATTTTTCATGATTTGGTTTCGCCCCATGTGGCTGACGGTCTAGCCGTGATGCAAGAGGCTGATTTTTCGATTAGGCTAATCCACACGCAACAAATCATTGGCGTGGCGTGGCGTGGCGATGTGCAGTTGCCCCAGCACAGACAAGACCCAAATATACCAGTGGTTTTCCCGTCTCATTTGCTCAAGTTCGATGGTTGATCTGCGCAGCTAGCATATGCGGAGCTGGGGCGTGAGGCATTTCGGGTATTCAAGGGAGACTAGGTCAAGTCGATACGGTGGTGCGATTGACGCAAGCGGGCTTTGGCGCGGCCAGGGCCGTCATGTGTTCAGTTGCGAAACCGCCAGATTGCCTCAACAAATTGCATTAATTCTTCTTGGGAAAGCGTGCTTTTAACGGGCTTCAACGGATATTCAGTGAAATCCTCTTCGAACAGCGTTGGCCGATCGTGTAACGGCAGGTATTTTTCAACTACTCGCTGGTTGCTCTCTTTGAAAAGTGCATAGAATTCTGTTGCTGAATTGCGTTTTGGCAACCATTTTTTTTCCGGTAGAACCTCGTTAATAACCATTTCGATATTACCGCGTTCAGGATTCATTTTGTCGCCTGACAGGATCGGAAACGGTTTGTTGAATAATTCCAGAAATAACCCCTGCGCCAGAGATAACGATTTATTCTCCTCTGGGGTGATGGTTGGTGTGATGCCCAGGCGGGCCAGGTTGTAGAAGTCATTCACGACGTTTCCCTGATGGAAGCCGCCTGTTTCATAAATCCGGACATGAATGTTTTTCTTGGGTATCTGCCTAGCGTATAAATCTAGGAGTCGTTCATAATCAAAGTACCATGGCAGGACGCCATGTTCTGGTTGTGGGAAGAGATCGATTTTGCCGCCAAGCTTGAGGACAGTAGAGTAGAGACTAACCGCAAGGCGGTCTTGACGGCGTAAATAAACGATAATCTCACAGTTTTTGGGGTCCGCGTCAAAGAGGTCAAGCAGTCGTGCAACATCTATGGACGAGACCACGCGTGAATGACAGTGTTCGTTCGAGATGACAACGCGCTCGAAATCATCGGCCTGAATTTCTTGAAATATTTGATCGCGAAGCCTTTTTTTGTACTCCTCATGACTGCAGGCTTGCCGGGTCATTTCGATGATTTGCAATTCGTTGGTTTTTGAAAACGGACAAATGGCCGCGGCCAACTCCATATGGTTAGGGCTTCCGAAAAGAGTTGGCACCAGAATTTTCCGTTTCGCCAGGTTGGGTCGGTCAAGCCATAGCGCTTTTTGGATGGAGGTTGTGCCCGTCTTCTCCGTGCCGATATGGAAGGTGTACTTCATCCCGAAATTTTTCTCCGCAAGAGCGCTAGGTTATCATTCATGGGTTAATCAAAGTAACACAAACGACATATCATTAGATGTGTTGTGTTGAACCGGTTGCTTGGGTTGTATGCCCGTTGCTATGAACCGACGATGGAGGCTCTGCACCACTGGTATCGGCAGCACTTTTTCGCGTCGCCTGCGGCGATAATTTGCAGATCGATAGCAAGCGTTAGCACAAGGCGGGCTCACTGAACTCAAATAGTGTCGTAAGCCAATGTCGGCAGTGTGTGTTTCGAAAAAACTATTTTGAAATAGGCCAGACGGTCCCATCAGCCTTGCTGACGCTCGCCATGACTGAGTTTGGCCTGCGGCGTTTAAAGTGAACGGTATTGAGCACCGGTTTGTGCGCAACCCCTTGCGCGATAGTATGCGCGTTCCAATGCCAATCTTCATGTCCAAAGCCCAGCGCTAGGTCGTTCGCTTTAAATGGATAATTTCGATAAGTTTCGGTGAGGGCGATGCTCAGGGCATCCCAATAGTTGGCCCACAGCAGGTAGTCGGGATCAAACAATTCACCCTCTGAATCCACATGCCACCATAAATTTTTTTGATCGCCAAAAACCATATTGCAATGGGAGTGTCCGATGCAGTCTGGTCGCGATTGAAGCATTTTCCAGCCTTCTGATAGCCAATTGCTGCTCCAAAGATCGTCTCCATCTAGGAACGCTGAAGCGTACCCCTGTGCCCTGCTAATTCCCGCATTTCTGCTTTGGCCGGGGTCTGCAGTTTGAGTTTCTATTATTTTTAGATGACAGTTCTTAAATGCATGCCTGAGCGTTTCACTGGTGGCCAGATTTGCATTGTCCAAGACAAGTATAACTTCGCAGGTCAGATTAGAATCCTTCGAAGCGTGTGAGATGGCGGAGAGAGCACTGTTTGCGGTTGCGCCAGATATGATCCCTTCTCTATGAGCGGTAATGATGATAGAAAGATCGGGACGTTGCATATTATTTGCGCTCCGCGTCGGTGGTACCACAAATTAGGTTTAACTGGTGTTCGTAGTTTTCATGGTTATGCTGTTTTTGAGTTAACGCCTGCAGTGCTTTGCCTCTGGTAAATGCTTCCTCAGGCTGGGCAATCATTTGGCTTATTGCCGCCGCATAATCTGCTGCGAGGCCTGATTCGGCAATTGGCCACCCAGTGTCTGCATTGATTAACTCTCCCACACCGCCCACAGCACTAGCGACAATTGGCATTGCTCTGCTGCCCAGTTCTATGAGCAATGTAGGAATGCCGTCCCATGCGGAGGTGTAGAGCCAGCCGTCTGCAGCTTCTAGATCCAAGTCTTGGTAGGCATGAAAGGGAGTATGCACGTGTATGTTTGCGGGGAGCCTTGAGAGATCTGGTGGTGCGTCCAGTACGGCTTTGCCCCAACATTCAAAGTCTAGCTCGGGGAGTAATTGGGCGATTTCAATCACAAGATCGAAGCGTTTTTGGGCATCCAACCGGCCGGCCCAATAAATCCGTTTGCGCGTCCTCGAATTAGGCTGCCGGGGCCGAGAATTGATCAATTCGCCGTCGGGTAGGGCAGTGGCTGGCGTGTAGATGCACTTAACTTTGGTCAAATGACGCCCTGACAGGCAATAGCGTTGAGCCAGTTGGTCCACCAGCGCTTGGTTGTCGCATAGTGCAGCACTTAGATGGGGCAGAATATTCGCAAAGTACCATACGGGGTAGCCCACTTCGCGCCCTTCTTTTGTTCGATCGGCGCAAAAATAGTATGCAAATAGTCGAATATAAACTGCCAAACGTTCGCCAAATCGAACCAAAACATCAAAGCCCAATCGGCTGTTCACATTAAATATTTGGGCTGGCCGGATCCACATCAACAGGGTGTACAACGCGCGCTCGCGTTCATGTTTTTCCATAGCTTGGAATTGTTTGGATAAATCGAGCGTAGTGATGTTCGTGGGAAACCAATCCGGTCGCTCCCAATCACTTGTCTCGGTGCGTATTACCAAAACATTCTCTTGCTTGGCCAAGCTTGTCGTGAGTATGCCTGCTACAAAGTCAGAGCCTCCTAGCTTGCAAAAAGGCATGAGTACCACACTATCGAATGTATCAGAGGGCGTTGAATGGAGGATATTTTCGAAATGAGACCAACTTGAGTCGTGCCATGGTGGTAAAAAAGAGCTTAGGGTGTTGTCTAGCATGCCAATGTTAGGGTCGATGTTATTGGCTTGTGCAACCAAGTCTGTCAGTTCTGGCGATGCTAAGAATCCTCGCATTTGGTAAAGTTCTTTTACTGCGTCGGGGTTTGAGTTCACTCTTTCGAGAAATCTCAGCGGCGCAGAAAATGATTCGTCAGCGGGCGTGGGTGCTCGTGAGCTCTCGATCGTCGCAATTTTGGAAAATCTGCGACCTTCGAACTGCCCGTGGTTGAGGAAGTGGTCAAGAGCGTCGGCCGTACCGTTTTGAAGGTCTGGGTTCAGCTCTAGGTAGTCCTCAGGGTCAAAACCGGCTATGGGAGAGACGTTCTGGTGCCAAGGTTGTGATAGCCAATGGTGAAGGGCGGGTGTTTCTTCAAAGTTTGGGCGGTGGCCTTGGCTGTTGATACTCGCCGTATAAAATTGCTCGGAGAATAAGGCACTGGGTGATTTGCCTGCGGGTAAATCAAGCGCTAAATATCGAAATAAGGCATCGGCGTCGGAGACATCCTCAGGCTTCAGATTGTGGTTTTTTCGGTAGGCTTGTGCCGAAAAAATGGGCAGAATTTTTCGTTTGAGTTTTCCATTGTTGAGGAAATTACCGTCTAGCTGGTAGCCTAATCGAGACAAAATCTCGGTGAGCGTGCTCGATAAAGCTAAGTCTGCGCTGGACTGCTTGTGAGCAAGCTCACTTTCAGCAGAAGTTGGCGTTTGTAGCAATCGGCCGATGGTGGCGTAGTGCAGGAGCAGGTTTAGGGAGGCAGTATCTATGTCTGCGTTGATTTGGGCTTCGTAATATGCGCAGTCAAATGTGGGGTTCGGTTTGCGGCGCTCTTTGTACCCATAATCTTGAAAATGCACCCACGCATCCATGCCATCGCTGGCCACGTCCGGGTGCTCTGTTAAGTAAAATGCGGTATCGAAATAAGGTTGCATGAGAATCCGAGCGACCGCTTTATCTAAGTTCCCCGGGCGGGCGAGATCTGCTGAACTCTGTGGATTGTTTGAAATATCAGACCGCCGCGCCACCAATTCTGGATGACTTGTTGGCAGGCTCGCATGACGCCCATATAAGGTCCAATGTAGCAATGGGCAGAGGTCGTTCTGGCTTTGCTCTTGAAAATATTTTCTATAAAAAGCGGTATTGAAGTTCGCTGATGGGTTCCTGCCTTCTTGCCATCCGGTGGTTAAATAGTGATCTAATCCAGACAAACCGGTCTCGCTCACATCCGGATAGTGGGTCGAATAATAATCGTCGTCAAAGAATTCTTTGATTGAGATATGGGCACTATTTTTAGTCAATTAGTCGTTTCCTGAGTGTTGCTCATAGCTGTTGTTTGTTGATCCAGTCCCAAGTTTCCTCAATGCCCGCGACCAACGAAATTTTGGGTTGCCAATGCAGGAGTTGAGCGGCGCGTTTTATGCTGAGCACTGAATAGGGGACGTCGTAAGAACGGGACGGTTGGTAATTTGGGGTCAGGTTTTTACCGGTCACTTGCGAAATCAGCTGAACAATTTCGTTTACGGATGTTCCTTGGCCTGACCCGGCGTTGAACACACCGCAATGATGTAATTTCAAACTTTGCAGGCATAAAGTGACCAGATCTCTAATATGTATATAGTCACGAACGACGGATCCGTCTCCCCAAATCTCCAGCGCTTGTCCTGTCGCTGTCTTCCAAAGAAATGTGCCGATGATACCCTGAATGCCTGTATTGCCCTGTCGAGGACCATAGGGATTAGACGCGCGAAGTGCAACGTATTCGATCCCATAGAGCTTGTGATACATATGGAGATATTTCTCTGCGGCGAGCTTGACGATGCCATAACTTGAAAGCGGGTTATTGGGATGAGTTTCCTCAATAAAATCGGCCTCAGGGAGTCCGTATACCGTGCCCCCAGAGGATAGATAGATGATTTTACCCACGCCAACCTCACGCATCAATTCGAGCATGCGCACCATGCCGATTAAGTTGTCATCTAGGTCTCTCGCAGGATCAAGATTTGAGGTGGCCGGTACTGTGGAACTGGCCAGATGGATGACCGCGTCTATGCCGGACAAAGCTTTTCGCAGTAGTGAAATATTGGATATCGCGCCCTGAATGTATTGAACGCCAGCCAGAGGCGTTCTAAAACGCTCAGGTTTGAGATCGAGAACGCTCACAGATGCACCGTGTTCAATGAGCTCGTCGATTAAATGCGAACCAATAAATCCGCAGCCGCCGACTACCAGTACTTTCATAGATAGCAATTATCCGTTCTAGGGAACCTTTGATTTCCTCGGTAGGAGGATCCGCGGGCAGTATAACTGAAACAGCGTGGTGCTTTGTGATTAAACCGCTGTTGTCCGCAAGGGAGCTAGGTACCCACGGATAATGGTTGGGCGTCATTGCTTGCCGTGCGTTTAGCCATTCTCTACAGTGAGGGTAATACAGTGATATTAATCCGGAGATAAAACGATCGCACAAGTAAAAGCATCTGCGGGGAATGCCGGACGATTGCGTTTGGCGTTATACGGGTTAGTGAACCTGCCCACGTCCATTGTCGGCTTACCCATCGCCTTATATATACCTGCTTTTTATTCGCAGAATCTAGGCTTGTCTTTGGCAATGGTCGGCACGTTGATCGCGTTATCTCGATTGACCGATGTGGTCACCGATCCTGCGATTGGCATGGCCTCTGACCGATGGCGCACCCGATTTGGACGACGTAAACCTTGGATGGTGTTGGGGATGCCGTTAAAGGTATTGGCATTGTGGATGTTATTTGTGCCAGACAGTTCCTTTTCTGTTGGACTCTGGGCGGCCTTGGGTGGGGAGGCAGTATCTAACCTGTATCTGTTTGTTTGGATCAGTGCTTTGTATCTGGGATTCACGCTTGTAGATCTGCCCTATCGCGCTTGGGGAGCGGAACTTTCATTGGATTACGACGAACGTTCTCGGGTAACCGGTTGGCGGGAGGCCTTTGGCTATGTTGGTACGTTGCTAGCGCTGATAATACCTCTGGTCATGTCAATAGGGTTTGGTAGGCCAGGGGCGGGCAACGCGCTATTGGCTGTTGCGGCAGCTGTTGTTGTCATGATGCCGTTGCTGAGTCTACCGGCATTGATTTGGGTGCAAGAACTGCCGGCACGCTCCGCTCCGGTGGCGGCTATTCCACTAAAGCGAGGCTTGAAAATTGTATGGGCAAACGGTCCATACCGCCGGCTCGTGATTTCGCTGTTGTTTCTGGTTGCTGCGGTATCGATGACTGCCTCCTTGTCATTTTTCTTTGTTGCCTCGGTGATGCAGGAAACCTTCGACCGGTATGCGATTTTTATTCTTGCTTATTATGTTTCGAGTAGTTTGGCGATTCCCTTGTGGTTTGCAATATCGCGCCGGTTGGGTAAGCACAAAACTGTTGTGCTGGGTATTGGTTGGTTGTCGCTGTGGAGCCTCTTTATCCCGCTGTTGGGCCCGGGGCATTATTGGATCTTTTTTGCGGTGATGATGCTCAAAGGCTCTGCGGTGGGCGCGCTGGTATTTCTACCAGCTTCGATGGTGGCTGATGTCGTTGATATCGATACGTTGCGCACGGGTGAGCAGCGCACGGGATTGTTTTTTTCCTTGTGGGGTATGGTGAACAAAGCTGCGGTTGCCTTTGGTGTTTTTCTGGCGACAAATGCTGTGGTGTGGTTTGGCTTTGACCCAACGAGCGCCGCTAATACAGAAACAGCGAAGCTGGCGGTGGCACTATTTTATAGCGTGGTTCCGGCAATTTTAGCGTGTGTGGCATTGCCGTTGTTATGGAATTATCCACTCACGAAAGCGCGTCAGCAGCGTATGCGTGACCATATTGCTAGGCGCGATGAGCGGCGTAAAGCAATGGCGGGTGAATCAAGCACCAATGGGTAGGGTTATCGGTTTGTTGACCACAGTCCTTTGATGGCGAGACCCAGCATCACCACCACAACGACAACAGCAGGCAGTGCGGGTAAGAAGCCGATAACGCCAAATATATCTGCTGGCCCGAGTGGGTTGTCACCGTATGTCAGAGCCCGATTGCCAGCGGCGTTGCCGAACCAGTAAAAAATTGTGAATGACCAAGCGACGTAGATAAAGCCGTACCCGGTCAGCTTCAAAAGGCGCAGGCTCAGGGTAATTTTAGGCAGCGCGAGGCCAACGGCAACAACCAGTAAGCCGTTCATGGCGCCACCAGAATGCGCGCGTATCCACCCCTCACTGCTGCCATAAACAGGGATCGAAAGAATATGCCCCGGCCAAACTTCCATGCCGCCCAGGAGCGAGAACATCAGCATGAACCCGGCCAGCATGGAAAAGAGGATCACCATGAAGCCGTTGATTAGCATGATTTGTTGAAGACGTTCCATCGGGCGTTCCTTGATCTTGTGAGCGAGCGTGAAGGCTCGGATGTGAATTACTGCGCTTTAGCCATTGCGTTCGTGTGATTAAACGGAACCGGCATATCAAATGCGCTCGTGTCGATCAGCGGCAGCTGGGCACCCTCGGGTAACATAGCATGGCCTGCTACCCAGTCTTTCATCCATTGCGGATCACCTTCTCGTCTTGGATTGTGGTTCGGTGAAAGCGCCCTCAGCAGATATGGAGCAACGTTCCAAAACATGGTGCCTACCTCGCGCATCATCTCAAAGGCGGTTCGCAGTTTTCGGTGGTTGCCGTCTTCTTTAATGGCTGTCCACATCGCCCGCAGACCAAAACCTACGACGTGACCAGAGCCGTGTAGTACGCCTATGGCGCGTGGCCAGAACGCACCGGAGTACGCCATATATGCATCGAAAGCCACAGTTTTATGTTCTGTCTCCTCGACCATGTGCATAAGCCAGAACGAGGTAATGTGCCGGTCAGCTCGCGGAAATAAGGAGCGGCGTCGGTTGATCATCCAGTGGGTGAATCCGTTGGTCATACATTCAAAACCCGCGCTATAAGCCAGCTTGGTGCGCAAACTCTTTTTGCTCAGCGATAGGTAGGACTGAGCTAAAAGGGCTTCCACTATCTCCAAAGAAGGATAGCCGTTATGTTTTAACAGGTCGTTCAGTTGACGATGACATTTATAGTGACTGGCCTCTTGCCCGTTAAATTGGCGGATGTCCGCTTGCAAAGGTTTGTTGTCGATGGCTAGGGCCGCCTCGCGTAGAGTTTGAACTAGGAAGGGTTCCAAGTACGGCATGGTGAGAGACATGCCATTAAACAAATGCGAGCGCACTTGCTGACCGGGAATCCATCTTGGGTTGATGTTTTCGGGGAACTTGAAGTTGAAAGGCCGGACGATAATATGTTCCACCCGTTTGGCGGTGTAGCGAAACGTCTGGTTTGGCTCGTTCACTGGCCTTTCCCCTAGGGTTAATCTAAAAAACGCAGAGCTTAATTGGAACATAAATTGTCCCCGCACTGAACCACCTGTGATTACGCTGAGGGATAGGTGATGGTCCAGCCCATTCCGGGTGGAGGGCCGGTGCGCAGCTTAGAGAAAAACTCCGGCAATGCGTCAAAATTGATGCTGTCGGTCAGTAGCTGGTCAAATCTCTCGTCTTTCAAAAGCTCGAAGACTAACGCTTTCCTGCGCTGAAAATCCCAGCGTAGCTGTTTTTGGTGAGCGATTGATGAGACTTGGGAGGCGCGGATCGCTTTGCGCTGGGCATGAAACATACCGCCCAGACGCACCTGTATTGGTCGGTCCCCGTACCAGCTTAATTCGATCACCATACCCTCTTGGCCAACTGAATTCATCGCCGTTTCTAAGCCTTCTTGTTGGGCGCTGGTATGGAAGGCGATGTCGCAGATGTTTTGTGCCTGTCTGTCGGTATCGGTTTCCCACAACTGTAGGCCCATATCCATGGCTTTTTTGCATCGGGTGGGCTGCTTTTCTGCAACGTAGACTGTGGTGCCGGGGATTTTGTTGATCAGTTCAGCTAGCAATGCGCCAATCAAGCCATAACCAACCACCAGTATGGTGTCGCCGACGCTGACTCCTGCGTCCCAAATAGCATTAACAGCGGTCTCCATATTGCTGGCCAAGGTGGCGCGGCGGGCACTGACGCCGTCGGGAATTAAAAAAATATCGTCAGGGTCAACCCAAGCCTTTGTTTGGTGGGGGTGTAAGAGGTGGACCAGGCGCTGATGATTCGGGTCGCCGGGTTGGTGCAGGCGGCCCACGAGAGAATAGCCGTATTTCACCGGTAAGTTGAGTGAGCCTTCTTGATAAGGTACCGCCATCGCATGTTCCAGAGCGGCAGGTACGCGCCCCATGCAGACAAGACGCTCGGTCCCCATACTGATTAGCGAGTGAACAGCGTGCACTTCCAGCCATTGCCCCTGGGGCTTCTGCACCATTCGAATATTTGTTGCCTGGCTCGATTCATGCCACAGCGCTAAGGCGGTATCAGGCATGGGGCAACCTTCGTGCATAAATGTCTCCACCAGAGGTGGCCAGTTGGGCACTCGCTGATAGATGCTTGCCCAGTGCTTCGCCTGAAATCCATTCTTCACACATCATTTGATGGGTTTCGCCCAATGACCAGTTGAATTCATAATTACCCACTGCCTCAACTCGCGCAATACATTTGAGGGTCTTGTCGATGCGGGTGCTCAGATATTCGAAAGACATCATAGGTATCGGCGTTTTCAGACCCATGAGTACTTCTAATTCGAAATCCTCGACATCAATTTTACAAAAATCAGGTATGCCGTAGGTTTCGATTAAGTGTTCTAAGGTGACGGTTTCAACTTCGACGGCATAATCCCAAGTTAACTCAAATGAGCTGAGCTTTTGCATTTGTTCCTGCCATTCGGCACCCGCCAAGGTGGTGACGGTGGGTGTGAGCGCGCTTACATAAAGGGTTGTGTGGCCCGCCCGGCTGGAGACTGCAACTGGGCATATCGTGACCTCAGGGTCATCGCCGAATCGGCGCTCGAGATATTTCAAACAGCTGGCCTGCGGCTCAATGGCAACGACAGTTGCACCGAGTTGCCGCCAGACTTTGGTGCGATTACCCAGGTGAGCCCCGAGGTCAAAACAGAGCGCATTCGGGGGTAAATAGGTTCTAAAAAATCGCCGCAGCTGTTTCAGTTTGCCTGGTTGCCAGTAATACATGGCCAGCGAAATGACTAGACCGACTTTATGCCGCAGGATGTTGGTTAAATGTTTCATAGTCTTATTAGGCAGTGCGTTTTGCTGGCTCAACTGCATGTCGTCAATCGGGTACGAGTATTGCAGTCAAAGCTTAACCGTTCTAAAGCCTGGGTTGCATAAATTATGTTTCCGGTTTTTTCTCCCAGCGGTTGGCCAGCCCTGAGGTATGCTTGGCGCGCTCGGCTGGTGCAGGATATCATGTGGGGGGGTAAAGCATAGGTAGGCATCAGGTTTGGATTTATTGTTAAGGTGTTTTACAGCGGTCATTTATCTGAGTTTGCTCTACGAAATTGCTGTGATCCGTGTGCCCAGTGTGGCATCAACCTGGCAACTTTTTTTCGTCCCACCGCGGCCGTTTTCGTCGTCACTGGTGGCGCGCGTGCGGGGCTGGCCTCTGCCGGTTAAATTGTTGCTTTTGTTGCTGCCCACGGCAATCAGTGTGGTCGTATATATGCTGCCTCTTGCGCAAGCGATATGGCCGCTGTTTGGGGAACAGTTGCATCGCCTCCAGCTGCCGTTAAATGGCCTCGTGCTAGCCGTTGGCACCCTATTTTGTTTAGTCGGACGCTGGGCGGGGATACTGGCCGCGCGCAGGTTGCAGGAAACCGAGGCGCCGATCGACGGCGCTCAGGCTTTGCATAGCTCAGGAGTTTTTGGCGTGACCCGCAATCCGGTATTAATCGGCATGGTCATGACATTTTTTGGGTTATGGTTGCTGTTTCCTAGCTGGGAAATGGCGGCGGGTTTTTTGATTTTCCTAGCGAATATGCATTTCAGAGTGCGGTTGGAAGAGTCATTTTTAAGGGAAGAATATGGCGCAAGTTATGAGCAGTTTCTGCTGCAGACCCGCCGCTATTTATAGTGGCTCGGGTGATTCAAGAAATAGAGCCTAGGTGGATACATACACAATGAGCGAGCAACAGCAGGTTAAACGTTGGTTTGACGCAAATTACAAAAAAAAGGGCTTTCAATATCTGCGACCTTTGGAAGCTTATGGTATCTATGCGAAGCTGCTGCAACTGCGTCGCGGGCAGACATTGTTAGATGTCGCTTGTGGCCCCGGTTTAATGCTGCGACAGGCACTTGACCACGGTGCGCATGCCATGGGTGTGGATATCTCTGAGGCGGCGATAGAAATGGCGCAATCCTATGTTCCTGAAGCTGAAACACAGGTGGGAAACGCTGAGGCATTGCCTTTTGCTGATCACTCGGCAGACGCGGTGACTTGCCTTGGATCATTAGAGCGCATGTTGGATTTAGATGCGGTACTGAAAGAAATTCATCGCGTGGGCAAACCCGATGCCACGTTTTGTTTTCTGGTACGCAACAGTCAAACGGTATGGTGGACCTTGGTTGCTGAAAAGCTGGGGTTCCGAAATACCGAGGGTCACCAGGGCGCCAATACGCTTGAGGCTTGGCAAGCGCGCTTTGAAGCCAATCAATTTAAATTGCAGGCGGTGTATCCGGATCAATGGCCGTTTGTGCGAGCTGGGCAGGTCGCGACATTGGGTCTATACAAACCAGACCCGCTCAAGCTGCGGCGTGGTTTTCGACCTCTGCGACGCGCCTACGAATTTGTCTTTGTCTTGCGTAAGAAATGAAAGGCTATCGAGCCGTTGCTGATGTATACGATGCGCTTTTGCGTGGTGAAAACGCAAAGGTGAGTGCGGGTAACTTTGCCATTCATAAAAATCTAACAATTCCAGCCGAATGGCGCAAAGCGGGCCTGACCTGCACCAACGACTGGATTGTTCAGCAGGCATCGCTGAATAACCCGTCGAACATATTGGATGCCGGCTGCGGTGTTGGAGGTACTTTGTTTGCGCTGATTGCACAGATGCATCAAGGCCTCGGTATTACGCTGAGTGACGAGCAGCGTCGGGTGGCAGAAGCTCAAGCTTCTCAGCTTGGATTGGAGCGCCGGGTACGTTTTTTGACGCAAAGTTACGATCAGCCTTTGCAGGAAAGTTTTGATCTAATTGTTGCCATAGAGGCCTTGCTGCACAGCCACGACTTGCCTGCGACAATTGCGAATCTGAGCCGCCATCTCAATCCGGGAGGTAGACTTATTTTACTTGAGGATATGGCCGAGTCGGATATCAGCGATGATCCTTTAGCGGGGATCTGGTCGTCCGGTTGGGCATTGACGCATGTTTATACGCGCGAAGAGTTTGAGCAGGCAATTCAAGGTGCAGGTTTAGTGCTTGAGCGGCACGAAAATTTCACGCCGATGGTGAAATCTAGACGCTGGCCCGGCAGCCTGCTGCGCGCACTTTCGGTTGTTTTGGGTCATGGGGTCAGTAAGCGACGTATTTTTTTGGGAGGATTAGCGCTGGAGCATCTTTATAGATCAGGAAAGGTCTGCTATCGGTTTCTTTCTGCAAAACGGTCAAACGGTTGATGCAAATTGGCCTAGTGATCTATGACCACTTAGACGTCATCAGCGGTGGCTATCTCTACGACCGCAAGTTGGTCGAATTTTGGCGGCGTCAGGATCATGAGGTGATTGTATTGGCGTTGCCCGCGCGATCTTATGGCAGGCATTTGGTTGACAATTTTTTGCCGGCGTGGCGTCGTCGTTTGCGAGAAGCTCCTGTGGATGTTCTGGTGGTTGATGAGTTGTGCCATCCATCTGTCGTTTTATTGGTCCGGGGGTTGAGCCGGCAGAAAAAGATCCCCGTTGTCTCCCTGAATCATCTTCTGCGCTCCACTGAACCTAAACTGCCAGTTCTGGGCTACCTGTATCGCGTTGTGGAAGCCTACTTTCTCAACTCTGTTGACGCTCATGTTCATAACAGCCAAGACACGGCCAGGCAAGTATTGGCGCTCATCCGGCAGGAGCTGCCCGCCGTGGTGGCCTACCCAGGCAGGGATCATTGGTTGTCTGAAATTGGACCTGCAGATATTGCAGTGCGCGCCAAGGCCTCTGGCGGATTAAAAATCCTTTATGTCGGTAATGTGATTGAGCGAAAAGGGTTGCACGTCCTGCTGGATGCTTTGTCTCGAATTCCGCCGCAAGGTTGGTGTTTGACGGTGGTTGGTAGGCTAGATCTTGAGCCCCGTTATGTTGCGCGCATAAACGCCGAAGTCAAAGCGATGCCAGAAGGCGCGCAGATCAATGTGATGGGTGCGATTCCTTTCGCCGAGATGCCGAAGATATTTAGTGCGCACCAGCTATTTGTGATGCCTTCGCTGTATGAGCCTTTTGGCATAGTCTATGTCGAAGCGATGGGCGCGGGACTCCCTCTGATCGCCAGTTCAGCCGGTGCGAGTGCTGAATTGGTTGATCATGGTCGCTCTGGGTTTATTGTGGCGCCTGAGCATCCGCTTGAGTTGCTGTCATACCTGCAGCGTTTTGTCGATGATCGTGCACTGCTTGCCCAATTTGGGCAGCAGGCCCTGAATGATTTTCAAGGTTTTCCGCGTTGGAACGATAGCGCGCAGCTGATTACCGATTTTTTGTCAGAGTTAACGGCGGAGCGGGTGTCCAAGGGTTGCTAAGTACTAAAGGGCCGCCTCGTAGGTGGCCCAAGCGACGTGGCTTTCTTTTAACTCGATTCGCATTCGGTCGATGGCAAGTTCACTGATATGCGTTTTGATTTGTTGATGAATCCACGCGCACAGATATTCCGTGGTGGTATTGGTGTCCTTAAAGGCGGGTAGATCATCGAGGTTTTGATACGCTAATGGCTCCAGAACCAGCTTGAGCACGCGGTGAGCTTCACCGATGTCGATCACTAGATTGTGTTCATCTAATTGCTCGGTGAAAAAGGTAGCGGTAATCACGTAGGTAGCGCCATGCAGGCGCTGGGCTGGCCCGAACAGCTCGCCTTTAAAGCTGTGAGCGATCATGACGTGTTCTTTAACAGACAGTGAAAAAGACATTTTATAATTTCCTTAGTGCATCGGGCGCTTAGTTGTCGCCAGTAAAGTTCATGGATAAAAGAACCTGGTCGTTGAGCGTGAAGGTCCTTGCGGGGAAGACTTTGCTTTGACTTATCCTTGCGACGGGCGGCGTGGCAAATGGTTTTAGGCCATCACCTAACAACATAGGCGCGATCTGCACGTCGGCTGACTGTATAAGATTGGCTTTCAAAAAGTGTGCAAGGGTCTTGCCGCCGCCTTCGATCAAAAGGCTGTGAAGTCCCAAGTCTCTGATTACCTTAACAATATCTTGCGGTTTTAGAA
Source organism: Gammaproteobacteria bacterium UBA4421 (assembly GCA_002389675.1). GTDB lineage: Bacteria > Pseudomonadota > Gammaproteobacteria > Pseudomonadales > Azotimanducaceae > UBA4421. The sequence continues at coordinate 16,895 of DGQF01000016.1, read as the reverse complement.
ATCCGTCTTCGTCGGTTTTCTTGATATGGTGAAAGCAAATCGCTTCGGGTAAATCCGGTGTCGCCAGCTTTTGTGAGTGAAGAACGTAGGTTCCTTGCATATTTAATTTGCCCAAAGCTTCCTGATGTTGGTTTGGATTTCGGGTGGCGATAAATCTGCTTGGGTTTTTGCCCTCAACGTGGCGCACGGTGAGTTTTGGTGCGTCGTTGTGGAGAGTGCCGGATCCAACGAGGATGCCGTCATGTAAGGCCCGTAGTTTATGAGCATGAACAAGATTTTGTTTATTGCCGATCCACTGTGAATCGCCGGTGTTTGTGGCGATGAAACCGTCAAGACTTTGTGCGCAGCTGGCAGTGATCTGAAATTCGTTACTCTGCTTATAGTTGTATTGTTGGTGCAGTAATTCCAGATACCTTGCCGCCAGCCCCAGAGTATCGAAAAAATTGGCTGGCAGGTCCTGCTGTAAGTTCAAACTGATCAGTTTGTTGGTTAAAACCCAAGCGGTGCTCTGCTCACCCTCGCGCAGTATCCACCGGCTCCCAGAGTCGCGGAGCAAGTGCCAGCTTTTTATTTTTTCTGCATAACTTGGATTGGCATGCATCGACTCGCGCAGCTCTAACAAGGCCGGCCAAAGTGCTTCTGTATCGATTTGATGGTGTTGTATCGGCACGTTACGGTTGTTCGCTAAATAGAGTTAAGAGCAGCGAATAGGAAGCCTCCATTGGATCAGGCTCAGCTTTTTCGTCAGGCATTAAGCCAGGGGTAAAGCCAGATTCAAGCGCTCGATTGAAAATCGTTTTATCTTTGGTGATCAGGTGAAAAGGCACATCCCAATGGTGACCCAGAGAGCGAGCGTTAACCCGATGCACAGGATTGGGTGGCTGATGATCACCTAAAACGATGAACGTGCCTTGCCTTGGGTATTCTTTAGCTAGAAAGTGCCAGAGGCTTTTGAGTGAATAATTAACCGAGCTGATGTAATTTTCAGGGGTTAAATCCCAAAATAGGCCACCTTTGGGCGGCTTCTGGCTGTTGTATTTTGCAATCAGCGTCTCTTCGCTCAGGGGTGTTTCGTCGACAAATGGAGGGGTAATGAACGGGGCGTGGCTTGTGGTTAATGTGACCTCGGCAAATACGGGGTCAGTGCTTTGTTCGATAATTTGTTTATGGATCTGCAATAGCAGGTATTGGTCTGGCATCATCGACCATCCGTAACGTGGGCCCTTATAGTTTATATGTGGCGCCCAGAAATTCCTCTTGAATTGGAAGAAGTCCCCCTCTGGCCATTCTGTTAAATCGATATTTGGCGCGACTGTAACGGTTTCATATCCGGCAAGGTTGAAATAATGGGCCAAAGGCAGCACTCGGCTAGTGAGCATTCTTTGCCATTCGGATTGATGTCGGGTTGTCACCCCCGTCAGCACGCTCATGTGTGCCAACCAGGAGCGGCCACTGTAGGTTGGTGAGTGCATAAATGTGCTCGCGATATAATACCCCGCGGCTTCCAGATCTTTCTGACCCTGCTCGATAATGGGTTCGAACGCCGCGCGGGCGGCTGGATCGTCCCAGAGAACGCGCCCGTATGATTCAACAAATAAGAGCATGACGTCCTGACCAGATACCTGTTTCAGGTTCCAGGGTAACGTAAGAACTTTGTTTTCCGCCGCTAATAGAACCTGTTCAAAAGGGTCCTCACGGTTGTGAATATTTACCGCACCTTGGATGCCGCTGACTGTTCTGCTGGTTGGGGACTTACTGGGAACTTCCGCCCAAACAAAAAATCCTGTTGCGATCAGCAGTGGTATTCGCACGCTGCGCAGTGAGGTGATTGGCAAGCTGTTTTTGATCACTTGGGCACCGAGCCAGCCGAGGGCGGCCAGCAGACTAAAGCCAGCAGCGAATACAAAAAAGGCGGTAAAGAATCCGGATGATTGGGCTACCAGATCCCAAACTGTGGGTATCAATAGCAAGTCGTACTGAATGTCGACGCGACGTGCGAAAAAGTAGTTTAGGGCAGAATCAGCAAACGCGAGTAAGACGGCGATAGCGAAGACAACGCCGGTGAAAAAACTGAGCGTTGTCCGCGCAACTCGCCAACTATTAGGCACCAGGCTGGTTATCGTGAGTAAGATTAGCGCATCCAGACTAGCGTATCCGGTGAGTGCGGTCAGTGTCAGGAGAATACAAACGAACCAGGGAAGGGCATGGAAGATTTCCTGGGTTGCTACAAGCGGTCCTTGTGCCGCGCTGTTGTTCACGGCTTGATACCTGATTCTCGATGACGGACCAGCCACACGAAGTCGAGGAAAAACGAAGCTGAGATCAACAGCGTGACCATGGTTAGGATGATATCGCCGAAAGCCACAGGAAGGCCTGGGATGAGATTGATGATCAAGCCGAGCAAGCCCAATACATAGATTGTCTTGGCTCGAGAATTATCGCCATCCATCGGTTTTGGGTCTGCGAATTTTAGCTTGAGTCCAGCTTGTGCGAGCGTAAAGGCATATTTTAGAGCCGGCAGCACAAGTAAGGTGATGCCAAGTCCACTGGTTGTACTCAGGACTGCAGCAAGGCAAAAAATCAACAGCTGGTCGGCTTCCATGTCTAAAACCGCGCCATATTCCGTAGGATGGTGGCGCCTCGCTAACCAACCGTCGATGGCGTCGGTGATAGCCGCGAAAACGAATAGATATAAGATAATTGTGCCACCTGCGGGCCAGGCAAACGCTAACGCGCTTAAAATCACTCGGCTGATCGTGGCCAGATCAGCTGGCGACTTTTCGGGCTTGCAAAGGATAATGAGCGCCGCGTAGCTTACGACAAGCCAAGTCAGGACAACGGGCTTGGCATAGTCGATACCAAAAGCTAGAACGGTTAAGGCCAGCAGGCCTGAGGCGCTGTTGAGCAGTAGCCAGTTTTGGTGTTGTTGCTCGAAGTTGTTTCGAGTTTGTTTTGTCGGGCTGGTCAGTGGGAAGATCACTCAAATTGATTTGCGCAACGTGTCGAAAGTACACTGCATTTCAGTGTAGATTTTGGGTCTCTTTTGCCGTTCGAGTAGCATACTAAACAATTAGGTAATAATAGCCACCTGCTGGTTAAAAAAGCGAATAAGTGGCCTTGGCGGCGCGCCCAACATTACACTGGACCGCGCCAAGTGGATTGGTTAGAAAAATCCGTGTATCTGGACAAAACCCTCGCCGTAATTGCGCAGAGGGTCTGGGTTGTCGCTGTCACGCTGGCGATACCCGGCTCTGATCTGGGTAAAGGGCCAGGGGGTTGTCTCATAAACAACACTGTAGCGCTCGTCGGTTTCATCACCCATGTCGATGTTGAATAAATATTCTGCGGTGAATTTCAAATTGTGCCCTTTGCTGATCAGCCAATTGGCTTCGAACAACGAGGCATCAGTGTCTACATCAATGCCGGATGGCAGATCGTCGTTTAGCATGTCATATTCGAATAACCAACTCACGGGGCCAGTGCGCAGGCCTGCGAACAATCCCAAGGCCTGTCGGTCAACATTATCGGTATTGTTAGTTAGCGCGCTAATGCCCAGCGTCATGGCGTTGAATGTTTTGCTCAGTCGAACCGAAATTTGTTTGCCATCGTCGCGCTCAGCTCGGCCCCCATTGCCATTGGTTACGCTGATTTGTGCGGTATAGCCAGAGGATTCCCAGCCAAGCTCCACACCGTCATCACCTTGTGTCATATTGATACCGCTGAGTTGCCTGACGAAGCTTTCGTCGTCCTCCAAGCGCCATCCAAAAGGCATCCACATTTTTCCCGCTTTGAGGTAGTAACTGCCGAATTGAAATTTAGCCCACGCTTCTCGGTTTAAGGAGCCATTGGGCGCCACCTGTTGGTCGATGTAGAGGGTCAATCGATCGTTAACCTCAGCGGCGAGGTAGAGGGATGCGCGCTCGGTGGCGAAGTTTAGATTGGTATCTAGGCCGTCAATATCCGTTTGGGTCGCTGAATATCGGGCATTCGCCCCAACTGAAAACCATTCACCTAAACGGCCATTCCAAACGTTTCTGCCCGCGGCGTTGCCGGTTGCGGGCATTTGTGTTTGTGCATAGATATTCCCATACGCGGTGCGTTGGCCACCGCCGCTGGGGTTGGTATGGCAAGCACTGCACTGCAGCCCCTGTTCTATTGCGATATAAGGTTCGGCCCATGCCGTAAGTGAGCAGGCAAGGAGGCCGAGTGCGAGAGTAATCCGAGGCATCGTTTATCCATAATCGATTTATCAAGGTAAGAGTCTCCCGGCAACTTGCGGATTCGAAAAGGCAAAGGCAAAAAAGGTGTGCGGTAAGTTCAAGTGTGATCGATAAAGTTGGGACACAGTTCCCTGTTTTGCGTGAGAAGGATAGGTGATTGCGCTACGCGAACCTAAAACCCCCTTATACTGACGCTACCGCAGATAAAACCGTCAGGGATTCGCATGAAATTTTCTCGATCGCTTTGCATAGACAACATATTGGGAAGCATGTTGCCGCGCATTTGTGCCGTTCGTTGGAGTCTCTGGCTACTGCTGCCGTTGTTGGTTGCATGCGGGCGGGCGAGCGATGACGGCAACAGTGGCGCTGATCCCGTTTCAGGACCGGATGGCACCGCGCCATTTTTGACCTCTGTAACGCTTGCCAATGCTCAAGACGCTTCCCACGAGGTGGCGTTGGGTGAGACTGCTTTGCTGATTTTTGAGGCCAGTGAAGGGCTAACGCTGCCAACGGTGACGATTGGTGGACGTTCGGCATTGGTTGAAGGCAGCGAACGATCTTGGCAAGCCAGTATAGTGATGACCGAGGATGATGATGAGGGCACGGTCACTTTCTCCATCACCTTTGCAGATTTGAGCGGCGAGGAAGGTGCTTCTGTGAGCGCTTTGACGGACGATAAAAACTTGCGCTATTGCCAGAATGGTTGTTCGTTGGCCTGTGAGGCGCCGCTGCAAACGATTTACGATTTCGAAAATCCGGCATCCGTGTTTACATTTGTGGACTTTGCACCAGATTCTAGCGCAGGTCGGACTGCGGCACCGTCCATGCTGACAGTGGATCCAGTATCGGGTGGCAACACGGTTGTGGTTTCCCAGAAAGATGCCGCCTCTCTGGCATGGGGAGGCTCGCTTGTGATTGAAGGATCGCCGACGCAGGCGAATAAAATCGTGCCTCTTTCGGCGACGGATGCGTTGGTTACGTTGCGCTTTTGGAGTCCGCAGGCAGGCAAAACGATCAAACTGAAATTAGAAGATCTGGACGACGATACCAATTTTGTCGAGGCGACGGCAGTCGCCACGAAGGCGCAACAGTGGGAAACGTTGGCTTTTGATATGTCTAATCCGTCAGCGGGTGAGATTTCAGCTTCGGCGAGTTATGCCAAGATTGTTGTGTTTTATGACGCAGACAATGCGGGAACGGGTTCGGTGCAAACTTTTTACTGGGATGACGTGACCCACGGCGGTTTGGGTGCCGATGCTTGTGCGCCTCAGATTCAGTTCAAATTAGACTTCGAAGATGTCACGGCGTCCTATACGTTTGGCGAATACCCATCTGCTGCAGTTGCAACGGGACTGGTTGTAGATCCGCAAGATCCGGATAACCGGGTTTTATATTCCGAGAAAGGAGCAGATGCTGACCCTCGTGCAGGCAGTTGGGTGATTGCAGGCACTGAGGTATTGCCAGATCTGACCGTCAGTTTGACCGCAGATGATTCGGTTGTGGCTATGAAGTTTTCCAGCCCAGCCGCCAATAAACGGGTGACGTTGGCATTGGAAGTTGTTGATGATGGGACGGTTTTTGTTGAAGCCACTGAACGAACACAAAAAATCGGTGAATGGGAGACGCTTTATTTTGATTTTTCCGAGCCCTCCGGGGGTGTTATCGATCCGCTGGCATCTTACGGTAAGTTTGTTGTGCGCTATGACGAGGGCACGCGCGGTGGCACGCAGTCGGTGGGGTTTTACTGGGATGATTTGACTTATGGGGGGCAAGTTTTGCCTGCGGATCCTGATCAGCCTGTGGTTGTTCGCCCGGCCACCGCAGCTCCGATACCTCTGCTTGCGCCTGAGAATGTGCTAGCGATTTTTAGCGATAGCTATTCGATCCTCGAGGGCACAAATTTTGACCCGGATTGGGATCAAACAACGGCGGTGGCCATCGAAGCCATCGACGGCAATGATACGTTGAAATATACGGCGCTAAATTATCAAGGTACCGAATTTGCCGCGCCCTTGGATGTTTCCGATTATGAATCGATTCATCTGGATTTTTGGACCAACGATGCCACGGATTTATCCTTTTCTCTGGTCAGTACAGGTCCGCAAGAATTGCCCTATGCGCTCCCTGTGGTCACGAATGAGTGGGTCAGTGTGGACATACCTTTAAGTGTCTTCGCCAGCGCGGTTGACTTGGTTGATGTGATTCAATTTAAAGTGCAAGGCAACGGCACCGTATTCTTCGACAACTGGTATTTTGCATCTTCAGCTCCGGTGGTAGCAGCAACGACGCTATCAGAGCTGCAAACGAGTGTGTTTACACCTCTTTGCTCGGGGTGCCATGGTGGGGGAGCACCCTCTCAGGGACTGAGTTTAGAGGCGGGACTAACGTATGAATATACGGTTGGGGTGAGTAGCAGCGAGGTGCCTTCACTGAACATCATTGAGGCCGGAGATGCGCAAAATAGTTATCTCTACCAAAAGGTCATTGGCACAAATAGCGTTGGCGGACAGATGCCGCTGGGTGGACCTTATTTGTCCGAGACGGTGACTGATCAAATCAAGAGTTGGATTGAAGCGGGTGCCTTGAACAATTGAGACAATGGTTTTTTTAAGAAAAACTGACCTGCAGCATCAAAAAAGCTGCGGGTTGAATGTGCGAATCAACCTTTGCTCAGCTGAGCCAGTTTAAATAGACTAAAGCGACAAAATGGTATAATCCGGTGCTAGAAGCGAGTCATGGAGCAGGCTAAAAATCCAATCGGATGTCTGTTGCTTTTCATTAATTCAAAGAGACGACATAAGAATGACCCAGCGTGAAAAAGATCAGTCGCAGCAAAGAACACCCCAAGAGATTCGCGCGCGGCGCTTACGCGATTGTGCGCTGGGTTATCGATTGCTCGCAGCGAATCGGTGGGGGGATGCTGGCGATGGTCATATCAGCGCCCGTGACCCCGAGCGAACAGATCATTTTTGGATGTTGCGCTATGGCGTACCCTATCATCGCGTGACGACCCGGGATCTTGTCTTGGTTGCGCCTGATGGGTCTCTGGCCGAGGGCGAAGGTGCAGTGAATGTCGCGGGTTACTATATCCACTATCCTATTTTGCGATCACGACCGGAGGCGGTGAGCGCCGTTCATGTGCATACCGCCTGGGGCACACCTTTTTCGGCTGAAGCCCGGCTTTTGCAACCAATTACACAGGAATCCTGCGTTTTCTTTGAGGACCATGCGTTGTTCGATGATGAAGAAGTTCAGGTTCAGAGTGTGGCTGCTGGGCAACGTATTGCTGATGCGATGGGTCCGATGCGGGCGATAATATTGAGAAACCATGGGTTACTCACAGCCGCGGCCAGCGTTGCCGAGGCAGTGGGTAGTTTTATACAGATGGAACGGGTGGCGGAGGCACATATGAAAGTGCGTGCGCCCAAACCGATAAGCCGCGAGGCTGCGCTTTTTGCTAAAGCGGATTTGGTGAAGTACGGGTCCGGGCGTGTGGCATTTAGGGCCATGGTGGCGCGGCATGTTGGAGACCCAGAAAGTGTGGTCATCGCTTAAAGATGATATCCCGGGGCTGGCGCGGCGGATGAAGGTGAGTAAATTACAACGGTTTCTATCATGAGCTTTAGGCCCGAACGTGCGTATTACGAGCGCTGGCAAAGACAGTATGATGCATCCTTGCCTGCGCATGAATGGTTGGCTAAATCCGGTGGGCTTGCCACGTCCATGTCCGAAGTGTTTATGGCCGGGTATCAGGGCGCGATGCGCAGTGAATTTGGTGTTGCCAATGGGCAGTGGGCGGCTTTTTGTGTCAGTGAAGGCGCGGACGGATTGACGCCGGTGCGCCAAGACGCTGATGGCCTGGTCTCTGGCGTAAAGACTTGGGTGGCTGCGGCTTCGGTGGTTGATGTGTTGTGGGTAAAGGTAGGCCGTGGTGCAGACGCCGCATATGTCTGCCTGCCTCGCGATACGCAAGGATTGAGCTTGGCCCTCAGCGCGAGTTCGGGCTTCTTGCCTGAGCTATGTATCGGGCGGTTGCATTTGGATCGCGTTGACCCAGGTGTGCCTCAGTTGCTATCGCGGCAGCGACTCAAAGCATTTCCGCGGGTCGAAGCGGGTTGTATGCTGATTGCTTTGCTGGGCTTTTTGGTTCAGCACGATATTAATTGGGCGCAGCAAGAACTGGACAGCAAAGGTGGGCTGATTATTGCTGATCGCAATCCTGCGGCTTTGTTTGAACTGGCGCTGAAGGTACAGCAGTGCGAGCCGGATTTGGCGGAAAAGATGCCGAATTGGGTGCGGGACAGGCAGCTGATTGATATGTACGTATCGATGCTCTGCAAACAAGACCCTTGATTGTTCTGCTGCTTGGCAAAGCGTCAAGTTAGCTGGCGTTCGTGATGCCGGTGATGTCGACAAAAGTGCCCTCTGGGAGCCGCTTCACAGGATAACACCCGATCACTGCCGCCGCGGTTATGCCCCCATAAATATGGGGGAAAAGTTCGTCATGCGCGCCGTCGAAATCTGCTGGAATACTCCCTACCGGCGCAGTCCCCTCGTAAACTGTCATCACGCCAGTCATCTTCAGGCTCTCTACGGTCATTTTTAGGCAATACCAATCGCCTGTGACGTTGAGGTAAAAGTGGTTGGCCACACTGAGCAGTTTGTCAGGATTTGATGTGCCATGGGTGAAGCCGTCTTGATCATAAGTTGGCGGAAAATAGGTGATATTTTCGGCGCTGGCCCGATCCCATTGGGCGGCTTGTACAAGATGGTAAACGTAGGGATGCTCAGGCTGCATGTCATAACTCCAATGCGAGATTCATGCTAAGAACTGTAGTTGCCCAGGTCAAGTTGTTCACCGTTGAGACTTTAGTTGTGGAAAAGCGTGTTGTATCGTTGCGCGCCATCGAGGTCCATTGCAGCCGCTGTTGCGGGAGAGTTGACGATGAAAAATTGGCAGATGAGAAAGCGGATGATGCGAAGCATGTTACGAGGGTTGGTGGGTGTGCTGATCCTTGCGTGGGTGCCAGTGCTGGCGCAAGCCAAGGGACCTGAAATTAATTTAAATTACGAGACGTTCACTCTGAGTAATGGTCTCAGAGTGATTGTTCATGAGGACCGCAAGGCGCCGATTGTGGCTATCAGTATTTGGTATCACGTCGGCTCAAGGGATGAACCGGCGGGTAAGACGGGCTTTGCACATTTATTTGAGCACCTTATGTTTAACGGGTCGGAAAATTATGACGGTGAATGGTTTGAAGCCATGCAGGCGATTGGCGCCACGGGGCTCAACGGTACCACTTGGCTGGATCGCACCAATTACTTTCAATCTGTGCCCACCCCTGCCTTGGACTATGCGCTTTGGTTGGAATCAGACCGAATGGGCCATCTGTTAGGGGCGGTGACACAAGAGAAGCTGGACAATCAGCGTGGGGTTGTGCAGAACGAGAAGCGGCAGGGCGACAATCAACCCTATGGGCGGGTCAACTATCCGTTATATGAGGGTCTTTTTCCGGAGGGCCATCCTTACCGACATTCAACTATTGGTTCGATGCAGGATCTTGACGCCGCCTCGTTGCAGGACGTGCATCAGTGGTTTAAAGATTTTTATGGACCCAATAACGCAGTCTTGTCATTGGCTGGAGACATCGATCTGGCGAGCGCAAAAGAGAAAGTTGAACTTTTTTTTGGTGATATCCCAGCTGGTCCAAACGTGGATCGAATGCAATCTCTGATTCCCACGCGCCTGCAGAATACCAAGCAAGTGCAATACGATGCCGTGCCTGCGGTGATGGCCAATCGTGCTTGGGTGGTCGCGCCGCGCACAGCAAAGGATAAAGCATTGTTAGATATTGTTGCTGCTGTGCTGGGGCGAGGGCGTAATTCGCGTTTTTACTCTGAGCTGGTTTACGAGCAGGAGATTGCAGCCAGTGTCAGTGTGAGCGTTGCGCCGTTTGAATTGGCCAGCGTATTTGATTTGTCATTGACCTTGAATGCAGGGCAAACGGCGGATGTGGCAACCAAGGCCATTGACGAGATTGTGTCGACGTTCCTCGAATCGGGCCCGAGCCAGGCAGAACTTGAACGGGTGGTGGCAGGGATCAATGCCAGTATTGTTCGGGGTTTGGAGACGGTAGGAGGATTTAACGGTAAGGCGGCCATTTTGGCCGAGGGCGCGCTTTATGCGGATAATCCGCTCTTCATTAAGCAATATTTGGATTGGATAAATGCGGCGACGTCTAAGGAGGTTAAGCTTGCGGCTAGGCGTTGGTTGGGCGCTGGATGGCACCAGGTAAATGTATTACCCAAACAAACGCTTGAGCATAGTGATGAGGGTGTGAATCGGCGTGCGGGATTGCCGAAACTGCCGAACCAACTGCCGGCGCTAACTTTCCCGGAAATACAGCGGGCGACCCTTGGTAACGGGGTGGAAGTGATTCTAGCGGAACGTCATGCGCTTCCCTTGGTTGAAGTGACGATGCAGTTTGACGCGGGCTATGCGGCCGACTCGGGCGGTAAATTAGGTGTTTCTTCCTTCGCAACAGAAATGTTGGATTTAGGCACGGCGAAGCGCAGTGCTCTTGAGGTTTCTGCCACGGCAGAACGATTAGGTGCGAGGTTGTCGGCGAGCGCCGGTTTGGATACGACATCGATCTCGTTATCTGCGCTGGCTGACCAGTTAGCACCCTCGTTAGAGCTTTGGGCTGATGTGATTCAACGCCCCAGTTTTGCTGATGCAGAAATCGAGCGTCTTCGGGTAAGGCGTTTAGCGGCTATCGAGCAAGAAAAAGCGCAGCCTGTATCGCTGGCATTGAGAGTTTTACCACCTATGCTTTATGGGGAGAATCATGCCTACGGTATTCCGTATACCGGGTCTGGAACCGCTGATTCGATCCAATCACTCAACAGGGACGACTTGGTCGCTTTTCAGAGCAGCTGGTTGCGACCGGATAATGCCAAGATTTTTATTGTGGGTGATACCACGCTCGACGATATCGTGCCGGTGCTCGAGAAAGTGCTTCGCGGGTGGCGTGTGCCACCACAACCGCTGCCGCGAAAAAATATAGCCGCGGTAGATTTGCCGAGCAAGCCACGGTATGTGTTGATGGACAAACCTGGAGCGCCGCAATCGCTTATTTTGGCTGGACACCTTGTGCCTGGCCTGGGCGATTCGCAGGATCTGGCAATTGAGGTGATGAACGAGGTTTTGGGGGGGAGTTTTACGTCTCGGATCAACATGAATTTACGCGAAGACAAAGGCTGGGCTTATGGTGCTAGGACCCTGCTCATGGGCGCTCTTGGCCCGCGGCCCTTTCTGGTCTATGCGCCGGTTCAAACTGACCGAACCGGTGATTCGGTGCAGGAATTACAGAAGGAGCTCACGTTGCTCAACAGCAAAAAACGGGTTTCTGAGGCGGAAATGTCCCGCGTAATTGCTGGACTCACGCGGGAGTTGCCGGGACGTTTTGAAACCTCCAACGCAGTGCTGGGAAGTATGACCGCGGCTTCGCGATACGGCCGTCCGTTGGATTATGCGGCGAGTCTGACGCGGCGTTATGAAATGCTGGAGTTAGCAAACGTACATCGGGCCGCCGCTTTAGTGAAACCTGAAAGTTTTGTTTGGCTAATTGTGGGTGATGTCAGTCAAATTCTTCCGCAGCTTGAAGCGCTGGGTTTAGGGCCGGTTGAGATCAAGGATTTTTGAACCAGTGGGTATCAAACGCTAGGCGATGAGCGCAAAGTTCGTTGTGGTTAACAATAAAAAGATCTGAGGTTTATAGTGGATTTAACTTGTTTTAAGGCCTATGACATTCGTGGGCGAGTACCTGATGAGCTCAATGAGGTGATTACGGCACAAATCGCTCGAGCATTTGTTGAGGTGGTTGGCGCGCGGCGCGTGGTTATTGGCCATGATATTCGTCTGAGCAGTCAAGCCCTGTCCGCGGCGCTTAGCGACGGCCTCCGCGCGGCGGGCGCAGATGTGCTGGATATTGGTCAGTGTGGTACAGAGGAAATTTATTACGCGGCAAAGAGTCTGGATGTTGATGGGGGCATTGTGGTGACGGCCAGTCATAATCCGATGGATTATAACGGCATGAAATTTGTCAGACGTGGTGCGGTGCCGATCAGTGGAGACACAGGTTTGCAAGAGATTAAAGCGCTTGCGCAAGCAAATAGATTCAAAGACGCAGACCAGGTGGGGGCTTACCGGCAGATCGACAACAGTTCTGGTTATATCGAGCATCTATTGTCGTATGTTGATCGGCAGGCGCTGGCGCCATTGAAAATTGTGGTCAACGCGGGTAACGGTGGTGCAGGCGCCGTGTTAGATCTTTTAGCGCCGCGTCTTCCGTTTGAATTTGTGCGCTTGCACCACAACCCCGACGGACACTTCCCCAATGGTGTGCCCAATCCGTTGCTCGAAGCCAACCGAACACCCACGGTAGATGCAGTGCGTCAGTCGGGGGCTGATTTTGGGATAGCGTGGGATGGCGATTTTGATCGTTGTTTTTTCTTCGACGCAAACGGAAATTTTGTCGAGGGCTACTATATTGTTGGCTTGTTGGCTGAAGCTTTTTTAAAAAAACACCCGGGCGAAAAAATTGTTCATGATCCTCGATTGACCTGGAATACGGTGGATATTGTCGATTCGATGGGTGGTGTACCCGTAGTGACTAAAACGGGTCATGCGTTTATCAAAGAACGGATGCGTGATGAAAACGCCATATATGGCGGAGAGATGAGTGCGCACCACTACTTCCGCGATTTTGCTTATTGTGATTCGGGGATGATCCCTTGGCTGCTTGTAGCTGGCCTGCTCAGTTCAAGCGGTAAGAGCTTGGCGGATCTGGTCGCCCATCGAGCGGCGCTGTTTCCCTGTAGTGGAGAAATCAACCGCACGGTTGGCGATCCGGCGGATTTGATTGCGCGTGTTTTAGCGCGTTACGCACCTCAGGCGCTTCAGGTTGATGAGATTGATGGCATCTCTGTTGAATTTGAGCAATGGCGGTTTAACTTGCGTATGTCCAATACCGAGCCGGTGGTGCGCCTGAATGTTGAAACTAGAGGCGATAACGCACTCATGGAACAGCAGCGCGATGAACTGCTGGCCATGATGAACGAGTCCTGATAGGCAGACAGCCTTGCTAGGCTTTTGCTGCCGGGGGTAGGCCTTTGACTGGTTTTTTGTTGCGCAGTCCCAGCGCTGGCAAGAAGATAAACGGCCAGAGCTTTTCATAATGTTGAGGCATGATGCGCTGAGACAGGTCGATCAGCTTTGCATCCAAGCCAACGAAGATGCGACTGCGTCTTTTGCGTACGCCACTGAGTATGATCTCTGCTGCGCGGCTGGGGTGCATACCGTGATCCCGAAAAGCTTTGCCCCGTTCCTCTTCGGATAGTTTTTTGCCCAGCAGAGGGGGAGCTTGGTTTTTGTTCGTGGCAATAACCTTGGCGGATGCCGCAATGTTAGTCCCGATATGTCCCGGGTGCACACAATGTACCTGCACCGAAGAAGCTTTCATTTCCTTAACTAGGGCTTCAGTGAAGCCGCGCACGGCAAATTTAGTGGCGTGATAGACACTCTGTCGAGCGACAGCAACCATGCCAAATATAGACGAGGTGTTTACCAGCGCAGCTTCGGGCCGCTCCTCTAAAAGGGGTAGAAAAGCGCGTGTCATATTAACAACGCCATGTAAATTGATGTCCATAACCGAATTCCAGTCGTCTTCCGGCAGGTCGGAGAAGTCAGAATCGATGGTTATGCCGGCATTATTAAACACCAGATCTATTTGACCGTGGCGTTTTAAAATAATTTCTGGCAGAGCCAGAATAGCCTGTCTGTCTGCGACATCAAGTTGATGTGTCGAGACTGGGACGTTGTAGGTTTTGGCCATATTGGCGGTCTCTTCGAGTGCCGTCGGATTAATATCACATAGCGCTACCTGGCAGCCTGAGCGGGCCAGTAATATCCCTAGGTAGCGTCCGATGCCTGAGCCCGCGCCGGTGATTACGGCGACCTTACCTGCAAAATTTTTCATTGGGTTGTCTTCTTTTTTCTATGGTTGCGTGTCGCTGTAGTTACAAAAAGCGTTACCTCATAGATAGCAACTTAGGCCATCTTAAGTGAGAAGAAAAGTCCAATATATGCCTGTCATAGCTTCTGTGCGCATACGGGTGGTGAGCGATCATGATCAAAACGTTATCTGCTTTAACCACGCCAGGAGAGTGGCGCACTTTTGCGAACCGCCAAAATAGTCGATCTCATCGGCGTCAAAGTTTTGGATGCTGCGGTAAAGATCAATGGCTGCCCCGGGGTATTGTTGAAGGTCTGTTAGCGGGAAAAAACGCGGGTTAATAGTGAAAAGTAAATAGTCTTCGCTCAGGCGGCAGAGCGTTTCTCGTTCGGAGCGAATAAACCAATCTCGCACAGCGTGCTGGGGTAGTGCCTCCGGTCGAGCGTGGAAACGTGTATTGTCGCCGTGCACAAACCAGTTGCAGCGTTCGAACGGCTGCAGTAGGGGGGCGTTGTCAATAAAGTGGGTTACCGGTGTGCCAATTTTTCGGTTCATAGAAGGGACTGATGCGTGAATGGTGTGCAGTGAGTGACCGATTTTTTCGTTGAGGTGCCAATAGCTTGGAGAGCAGACACAGGCTGCGACGAGGCGCTGATGGTCGGTGGTTTTGATGACACAAAGATCATCGTCGATGGCTACAGCCATGTTGGCTATCGGATCTGGGTAGGCGTTTTCATTGGTCGCCAGGTATGGGCTGAGGGCGCGTTCAGCATCGCCATTGTCCGCGATCGCTACGGCGTCGGTATATTGATTGGCGAGGATGTGTTGCTTGTGCTCGCGGATGCTGGTTGAGCCGGGCGTGTCGAACCATTGGTTGAGATGAATAGGCGCCAAGCCCAAGCGGTATTTGGGTTTGCTCCCTGCCCAGGGCGGATTCAGCCAAAAATCTGTTGCCGTTGATTTAGGTGGCATTTTGCGAGTCCGCGATCCATTGCTCGACAACTCGCTCGAGAATCGGTAGCGGCAAAGCGCCTGCGCCGAGAATGACGTCATGGAAACTGCGAATATCGAACGTCTTACCGAGGGTTTGTTCGGCTCTTTTGCGTAGCTGTTGAATCTTGAGCATGCCAATTTTGTAGCTGGTGGCTTGCGCGGGCATCACAATGTAGCGGTGAATTTCCGATGTCACGCTTTCTAACGGCTCGGGTGAGTTTTGCATGAAAAAGTTGATGGCTTCTTGTGCCGTCCAACCTTTGGCATGCAGACCCGTGTCAACAACCAGTCGAATGGCTCGCCAGATTTCTGAAGTTTGTTGTCCAAAACGGCTATAGGGATCCAGAAATGTGCCCGGGATTTCCCGCGCTAGGACCTCAGAATACAGCGCCCAGCCTTCGCTATATGCGGTGAAGTTGGCTTGGGTCCGGAATTTGGGGAGATTGTCGAGCGCTTGGGCAATAGCGATTTGCATATGATGGCCGGGTAGGCCTTCATGGTAGGCGATGACTTCTAGTTGGTTTTTGGGAACCGCTGCCATGTCCGATAAATGGACATAATAGATGCCGGGCCGAGATCCGTCTGGGGTTCCCGGGTAGTAATGTTGGGCGGCGCCATCGCGCTCACGAAACGCTTCAACGCGCTTGATGATGAGATCAGTCTCGGGTGACAGGCCGAAAAAATCAGGAAGTCTGGTTTTGATATTTACAATGGCGGCAGTCGCTTCAGAGATGTAGGCATCGCGCCCAGCTTGGGTATCAGGAAAGTAGTTCCATTTCCCGTCTCTGACGTGATTAAAAAATGTGGCGAGATCGCCGTCGAAGTTTAGCTCAGCCATGGTCTCGTGCATGGCCAGACGGATTCGTTTAATCTCCCGCAAACCGATTTGGTGAATCTCGTCAGCGGTTAAATCGGTGGTGGTTTGGGTAGCCAGGCGGTGTTTGTAGTATGCAGCGCCGTTGGGTTGTGTACCGATGCCAGTTGATACTGTTGATGTTCTGTCTTTTTGTGCTTCAGCCCAAGCAATAATTTGCTCATAGGCGGGTTTTAGATTTGAGATCAGGGCTTGTTTTGCGTCGTCCAGAAGTGCCTCTGCTTGGGATGCGCTCAGCAGATTTTGTGCGACGAGGCTAGCCGTTTTCTTGCGTATGTCAGCCCATATGTCACTGTCGATCGATGCGAGGGCGTTAAAAGGCGCGCCGGTAATAACCGCTTGGCTTTGCTGTATAACGCCGTTGAGGGCGAAAAGCGGTGGCATGACTCCCCGGCTTGCGGAGCGTTCAACATTGGCCAAGGCTTCTCGCATTCGCGGCGCTACCGCTTTGACCCGAGTGATATAGGCTTTGAGGTCTTGTGTATCTTCAACTTTGTGGAAGTTGATTAAAAAGGTGGGGATAAAACTTTGCAGCCCGCCCATTTGGCTGAAGGGCAGGCTGTCGTAGAAAAAACGCTTGGATTCCTCCATCTGCTCATACTGATAGATCCAGAGGTCGTATGATATTTGCTCCTGTGGTGCCAGGCTTGCGTAGTCGAAAATCGTTTGCATCTCCTCGACCGTTTGGCGCTTCCAAGCCAGCTGTGTCGCGAAGGCGTCGTAGGTTAAGGAGTCCAGCTCATCATGACGTTCTTTGCGTCCTAAAAAAGTCAGTTGTATAGGAGAGAACTG
>DGQF01000014.1:4260-35931 GCA_002389675.1 Gammaproteobacteria bacterium UBA4421 | reverse complement strand
CCGTTGGCGGCAAAAGAACGCTGATCGATCTGCACCAGCGCAGCACCAGCGACCACCTGCGCGCCTTCTTCTACAAAAATACCCGCAATCGAACCAGTGCTGCTGCTGCGCACCACCAAAGGTTTCGAAGTCGGCTGAACGACCCCGTGAACCGTAATTTTTTTAGCGTACGTCAGCTGGGTCAAGCTAGCCAATACAAGCGCGCTGACGACCAGTAGCGCCAGCGCCCAGCGTCGCAATTGCGGCACGCGCCAAGGTGCCGCATAACGTTGCTCAATTTGGCGCGAAGCAACAACCGCAGAACGATAAAAAGAAGCCAAAAGCCACCCCATTTACACAAAGTAGCTAGGATCACTTTTTACCGGATTAAACGCTGTAGGTATTAGGCGCTCTTAAGCACAGGAAAAATATCAACGCTATGCTAGTCTCCTCTCAGACCAGCTAGGATCTCACTGATACGCTCAGCATTCTTGCCCAAATCCGATTGACCCACCCGCGATACACTGCGGACATCCACAACAGAACCTGCACCCTCGGATCGAACGCGAACCACCACGTCATCTTTAAAACCGAACCAAAAGGTTGTGTCCGTGGCCTCGACTCGCCCTGCTGCCGGATTGATATCCACCACTTCAAGGCCCATGCCTTGCATCACGTTTGCCGCTCGCGCGATCATCTCCTGCGCAGACTGATTGGATATCAACGGCTGTACTTGTGGATAAGCCTTGCGCTGTGCATCTGCCAACGTAGCGGTGTCGTATTGCAGTGGATTGGCTCCTTGCGCCTCTCGCAACGGGATAATTTTATCAAATTGAGGCGGATTCTCAGTATCTGTACTGATATTGTGAATTGACGGCACCGAGGTGGCTGCGCGGAACTGCGAAAACATCAGACCCAATATCGCGACGCTGATGATCAACCCTACAAGAACCGCCCCTCGCTCGGCCGGCAGTTTTTTCGTCCAACTGTACACATACGCTATCACACCGAGAAAAAACACCACCGCTGCCAAAACAGTGCCAACGGCAAGCAGCATGAAGCCACCCTCAAACCCCCATATTCCCGTTTTAGTGCCCAACGCGCCCACCAAAAGACTCGCTAAACCCACAACTGCCCCTATCATCAAGGCGGAAGCCCACCATTTTCGTACAATGTGCACCTGGTCGTTCATGACGCTCCTTTTACTCATTCAAAACCGGTTTTTCCGAACAGAAAGCGCTCGTATATCAAAGACAATCTTCTACTTAAGTTTATCGCCTATCCCATCAAACGTTGGCGCATATCACCGATAGCAAACCAGAAAGTATCCTCAATTGGAAGCCGCGCGTCAGTTCATATTGAGGTTCCAAACAACAAAGCTTACCCATTGCCAGTGCTTTTTCGGTATAGTGCCGGCGCTTGAATAATATGAGACTCCGCTGTGACCGCAAAATCGATGGACGAACTGGTTGCGCTGGCCAAACGTCGCGGCTTCATTTTCCAATCCGGTGATATCTATGGCGGCCTGCAGGGCGTATATGACTATGGGCCACTGGGCGTTGAACTCAAAAATAACCTCAAAGCCGCCTGGTGGCGAGCAATGGTTTACGAGCGCGATGATGTAGAAGGCTTGGATGCTGCCATTCTGACCAACCCTGCGGTTCTGCGCCATTCAGGCCACGAAGCCACCTTCACAGATCCGATGATTGATTGTCGCGCGTGCAAGAGCCGCTGGCGAGCTGATCATCTGGATCAACAGAAATGTCCCGGCTGCGGATCTGACGATCTAACCGAGCCCCGGCCATTCAATTTAATGTTCCAAACACAGGTTGGCCCCGTAGATGATGGCAGCTCGTTCGCTTATCTTCGCCCAGAGACGGCTCAGGCCATCTTCACTAACTTTAAAAACGTCACAGATTCAACATCGCCCAAACTACCCTTTGGCATAGCTCAAATCGGCAAAGCATTCCGTAACGAGATTACTCCTAGAAACTTTATCTTTCGAGTGCGAGAGTTCGAGCAGATGGAGCTTGAATTCTTTGTTACACCCGGGGAAGACGAAAGTTGGCACGAAACTTGGGTGGCCTCACGACTAAAATGGTGGCACGAGCAAGGCGTCGATGCCTCGCGCCTGGAACTCTATCACGTACCCAGTGACGAGTTAGCCCACTACAGTAAAGCCACCGTCGACGTGATGTATCGTTTCCCACACGGCCTGGAGGAACTAGAAGGCATCGCCAATAGAACAGACTTCGATCTTGGATCGCACACCAAAAACCAACAGGACTTTGCCATTCACGCCAAGGTTGAACCCAATAAAGATACCAACGCCAAGCTTGTGATGCAGGATCTTGAATCAAAACAATGGCGCGTCCCCTACGTTATTGAACCCTCTGCAGGCGTAGATCGCGGTGTATTGGCTGTGATGAACGAAGCCTACCGAGTCGAAACACTTGAAAATGGTTCTGAGCGCACAGTGATGGGTTTCAAACCCCATCTCGCACCCATAAAAGTAGCGGTCCTACCCCTTAAGAGAAATCATTCGGGAATCGTCGCAAAAGCCAAAGCAATCAAAAAAGAACTGCAGGCACTCGGATTAGGCCGAATTTTATACGAGGACACTGGCAACATCGGCAAAGGCTACCGCCGGCACGACGAAGTGGGCACCCCGCTATGTGTCACGGTCGATTTTCAGACTGTTGAAGAAGACGGCACGGTAACGGTGAGAGACCGCGACACAATGGCGCAACAACGCGTGCCCGCCGACACGCTTGCTGATTACGTCGTGGCTAACATCAAGGGCTAGTCCGATATCAGTCTAAACAGGCGTTCATGCAGCTGAGCGCCAACAAAGCCCACGCAAAGTGCGCCTAGCGACAAATAATTTGCCGAACCCACCATCATCAGCTGCGCAAGGCTCGTGCCCGCAGCAGCCAAAGCCGCGATTAAAATTGCCGTTAAGACACATCGCCAGAAGCGATATTGAACAAGACTGACGGCCAGTATTTTCGAGTTTTTCATTGTTTAACCTCTTAGAGAAAAAGCGAGCGCATCAAGCGCTCGCCGAGCATTAACATTAACCAGTGGCTTGATCACCGTCCTCAGAAATTGCGTAATAAACAGCCATGCCCGCGGCCACCACCCCCCCCATCGCAAGCGCGCCTGCCACCAGCGGCGCACTTACCGTCGCGGCGCCGACCGTAAATGCGGCAGCTACGCCAGTGGATACACCCCACTGAACCGAAGGCGCGCCACCACTCACTTGATCCAATTGATCAATCGTGAGTTCCCGGGCACCATTTTGCTGAACCAACTCTTTTAATTTCATTACTAAACATCCTTGTGATTAAGATCTTAGACCGGCCTGAAAATAGCCAACCTGCGACTTACAGTGACGTATGACATGAAAAACCCACAAGCGGTTACCGCAGAGTTCCAGCACTTCTCCGCCGTTTCTTCAGAAAACAATCTCATGGTGGCACCATACAACGCAGGCCAACTGAAATTGACGCGCATCAACTCTAAAAAAACCGGCAGCCGAAACCCGATGCCAGTAAAAATTCGCTTACCCTTGTGATGGAATTAAACCTATATTTTTAGCAAGCAACCTCGGATAAACCCAATCGGTTTTGCCAAATTCAGCCGCATAACCCCCTAGAGCAAAACCACCAAAAGACGCAGACAACACGCAACACGACTGCGCCAGAAAAAATAATTCTTTAATCTGCTACCATAGGTAACGCCCAATTAATGCAGCATCCTCACGCCACGCAAAAAACCACATGAGTGATTAGAAAGGGAATTTCAATTTGCGCGTACTCCACGTCTATCGAACCTACTTTCCAGATACCCAAGGAGGGTTAGAAGAGGTGGTTCGCCAAATTTGTAGCAACTCGAAACCACTGGGTGTAGAAAGTCGCGTTTTCAGTTTGAGCACGGCGCAGGATTTGGGGCCAATCAAGCGAGACGAAGCTGAGGTATTCAGAGCAAAATTAACACTCGAGGTGGCATCATGCGGCATGTCGATTTCCGCGTTTTCAGTTTTTTCGAAATTGGTGAAATGGGCTGATATCGTTCACTATCATTTCCCATGGCCTTTCGCAGACATGCTGCATTTTCTCTGCAAGGTTAAAAAACCGACCCTGCTAACCTATCACTCCGATATCGTTCGCCAGCGTTTTCTAAACGTCATATACACTCCCTTGATGCGCCAGTTTTTAGGTTCTGTCGATAAAATAATTTGCACCTCACCAAATTATTTTGCGACCAGCGAAATCCTGCTGGAATTTGAAGATAAAATTAACATTATTCCGATCGGCATCAATGAGAGCACTTACCCGGTACCTGAACCGTCATATATGCAGGCCGTACAGCAAAAATACGATCAAGAATTTTTCATGTTTGTCGGCGTTTTACGCTACTACAAGGGCCTCCACATCTTGCTTGAGGCCATCCAAAATGCCCCCTTCTCCGTTGTGATTGTGGGTTCTGGCCCCACAGAAGCGGCTCTAAAACAACAAGCCGATGATCTCGGATTAACCAATGTTATCTTTACTGGATACCTACCAGACGCAGACAAGATCAGCCTCTTAAAGCTTTGTAGAGGTGTCGTTTTCCCCTCTTATATGAGAACCGAGGCATTCGGCGTGACTCTTTTAGAGGGTGCTATGTACGGGAAACCTTTGATTTCAACAGAGGTCGGTTCTGGCACCAGCCACGTCAATATTGACGGACAAACCGGCATTGTCGTTCCCCCGGGCTCACACAAAGCCTTAAGAGCCGCATTAGATATTTTGTGGCACCAACCTGAGACGGCGGCTCGCATGGGTCGCAATGCACGGGCACGCTACGAGACGTTGTTTAACGGCACATTGATGGGCGGGCGATATACCAGCCTTTATGAAACACTTCATCCTCAGCGGGCGGCCGGGTAAACGCCCGGTCACCGATCAGAGAACAGTCAACATGTACCGACTGGGAATAGACGCCCGACCCTTAGAACACCCTAGTACCGGCATCGGCCGCTACACTTATCAAATAGTAAATCAGCTTCGCCGCTTAAGAGATTGGAAATTATTTCTCTTCACCGGTGCGCCAATCAAATCTGTCTGGCCAGAAACCACAATAATACCGTTTGGCGTTCCCGGCATCCCCGATCTAATCAGCTTTCAGAGCCGAGTTGGTCGTTTAAGTTGTCAATATCGTCTGGATGCGTTTTTTGGCCCGCGACATCAACTTCCCGCGCGCGTGACATGCCCTAGCGTGGTCACGATCCACGATCTAACTTGGCGCGACGCGCCACAAACCATGCGCACGCTCGGCAGGCTGGTGGACACGATCTTCATGCCTCAGGCTGTAAAACGGGCCGATAGAATAATTGCGGTTTCACGCCACACCCACGACACCCTAATCCGGCACCTGCCCAGAGCAGGCGGCAAAACCAGCGTAGTCCACGAAGCCGCCTATCGTTTTCCCGATTCCCATACAAGAACCAACAATCTCAATTCACCTTTTATTCTCAGTGTTGGCACCCAGGAGCCGCGAAAAAATTACATTCGTCTGCTCGCAAGCTTCAAACAGGTCGTTACCGCTCACCCCGAGTTAAAACTGGTGATCGTCGCTGGTCGAGGATGGAAAACCAACTTGCCCCGCGAGATCAAAAAAAACGCGTTGAATGATCATGTCATCCTCATTGAAAACGTCAGCGACAATGCGTTAGATGGACTCTACGCCCACTGCGAATTTGTGGCGATGCCCTCACTTTATGAAGGTTTTGGACTACCTCTTATCGAAGCCATGCAACACGGAAAAGCAGTGGTCACCAGCAACCTCTCTGCAATGCCAGAAGTCGCAGCAGACGCAGGATATCTGGTGGACCCGCTACGCGTTGATGAAATCACCTTCGCAATTAGCCAATTAATGACCAACCGCCACCTGCGAAGGCAACTCGAAAGCGCAGCTCGCAAGCGATGTTTAGATTTTTCATGGGAAAAGGCAGGCGAGGCGACCGCGCAGGTCATTGAGGATGCAATTACGCAACACCGCGCCGACTAGACAAGATTTCGGTGCTGCGGTTGGTGCCACTCATGGGCCAGAGCAATCGCCACTGGCAACCAAATCAGGAACCACGTATCCCCTACCTTGTCGATCAAGTTGTGCCCATCAAGCAAGTGTGCCGCCAAAGCAAGCGCCAAAATACCCAACGCTAATTTGGCATCCGAACTGGTAAAATTTTTCAGCAAAATCTGCACTGAGCGCAACAATAAAACCAGATAAAGCAGCAAACCAACCGCACCACCTTGGTAAAAAACTGCCAGATACATGTTATGCGGATGGGTGAAAATTGATCCCCCCAGGGAAGCCCCGTCCGGCGTCAGAATGCCAAGACCAAACAACCACGAACCCGCGAATAATCGCTCTAACGTGCTATTCCAGATCAACAAGCGAAAACTATCTCCACGCGGCAACATCCAGTCGCGGAGCACCTCATCATTGAGACATACACAAAATGACACACCGCCAATGACAAAAGCAGTCATCATTGTGGCCACAAATTGCTGTCGGTCCCGAACCACTAACGCAATCAAATAAACAAGCCATCCGATTAAAACACTCACCCAAGCATTTCTAGAATCAGATAGGTAGATGGCGCAGGTGATTATGCCCAACAACATAACCACCCCCACCCGCGTGAGTGGCGCCCGGCTTTCCAACACAAGCAATCTGAGCGCAAACAAGCCCACACACCCATAGACCAGAGCAGCAATAACGTGTGTATCGAGCTGCCCTAATCCATTCAAGCGACCGTCCAGCGGACGCGTGACGTAGAAGACAACGATTGCCGTAAGCACAGCGAATACCCCAACACTCGCCAGCGCGCTGACCAGCCAGCGCTGCATATGCCCACGCAATTGACATTCGGCAACCGCGACCACAAAACAAACCACCAGCACAGTGCGTGTCCACACAGAAAAGGCTTCGCGCCAAACCAAGGGCTCAGACCACAAAGCGCTTAACGAAAGCCAGATTAACAAACCGATAATCAGACGAAATAACGATGTTTCCAAGACATCTTTCCACTGAGCGCAATACACCAACATGACCAGCGAAAGCACATAACTTGGATAGCTCGCCGCACTTTGCGATGGCAATATGAGCACAGAGACAAAACAGGCAACAACAAGAACTGCCATCCAATGTATCCGGTCAAGCGGTTTTGCAGCCGCAACTAAGGCCGAACCCCAGCGCATCAGGTAACTGCCATTGGTTGAATCTGGAGGTGCATCATCTCAAGCATTAATCCGACCAACTGACCGCGAACGGCGAGCGCAGGCTTTGTGGACTGCACCCAGCCCATTTTATGCAGCAAAACACACATTGCTTGGAGTGTATCACGGGCCGGCTAAAGACCGGCGGATCTTAGGGAGTAACCGCAAATGGTGGGCCCACCAGGACTCGAACCTGGGACCAATGGATTATGAGTCCACTGCTCTAACCAACTGAGCTATAGGCCCTGCATATGCTTAGTTTACCACCTGCCCTTACACCGACAAGCAAAAACCCCAAGCCAAGCGCCTGAGGTTTTCCAAACAGCTTTCTCAGCCGCGCCCCTTAGTGTCCATCCACTCGTCCAAGAAGCTCCGCAGATGCTCAGAACGACTGGGGTGGCGCAACTTGCGTAGCGCTTTTGCTTCAATCTGACGGATTCGCTCCCGAGTGACGTCGAACTGTTTACCCACTTCTTCAAGTGTGTGGTCCGTATTCATATCGATACCGAAACGCATACGCAAGACTTTCGCTTCACGCGCCGTCAATCCACCCAACACATCCTTGGTCGCTTCACGCAGGCCTTCACCCGTCGCCAACTCAACCGGTGAGCCGATGGTTGTATCCTCAATAAAGTCACCCAAATGAGAGTCTTCGTCATCGCCAATGGGCGTCTCCATGGAAATGGGCTCTTTGGCAATTTTCAGCACCCGGCGAACCTTATCCTCGGGCATTTCCATCCGATCGCCCAGCTCTTCGGGTGTGGGTTCACGACCCATTTCCTGAAGCATTTGGCGGGAAACTCTGTTCAGCTTGTTGATCGTCTCAATCATGTGAACCGGGATACGAATCGTGCGCGCCTGATCGGCAATCGAACGTGTAATGGCCTGACGAATCCACCACGTTGCATAGGTAGAGAATTTGTAGCCGCGGCGATATTCAAACTTATCCACCGCCTTCATCAATCCAATATTTCCTTCCTGAATCAGGTCTAGGAACTGTAGCCCGCGATTGGTGTACTTTTTAGCGATTGAGATCACCAATCGCAGGTTGGCTTCAACCATATCTTTCTTGGCGCGCCGAGCTTTAGCCTCGCCCAAAGACATACGGCGGTTAATGTCCTTGATCTCTAAAACCGACAGATCGGTTTGTTTGGTGAGCGCTTTTAATTTTTTCTGGGCGCGAAAGATATCGTCTCGCTGCGCATCCAACAATGGGGAGTAATCCGCTTCGGCCTTCACCAATTTATTGATCCAAGAAACACTGATCTCGTTGCCCACATACTCTTTGCGAAAAGTATCCCGCGGTACACGTCCATGCCGAACAGCACAGTTCATGATCGTGCGCTCGTGGCGGCGAACAGTCACCAAAGCATCGCGCGCCATGCTGACAATCAGATCAAAATGTTTGGGCACCAGTTTGAAGCAGCAAAATGCCTCACCCAGTTTTTCCATCTGGGCCTTGACCTCGTCGCCACTGCGACCCTGTTCCGCGAGAACTTTTTGCGTTTTGGCGTATTGACGTTTCAACGTACCAAAGCGTTTTTTGGCCTCTTCCGGATCTGGGCCTTTATTTCCTTCTTCTTCGTCATCATCATCGCTGGTCGCTTTCGCGCCGTCAGCGCCGACTTGGGTCGCGGCGGGCACGTGGTCTGTCGGGTCCAAATACCCAACCAGCAGATCTGCAAGCTTCTCTTCTTTGGTAACCTCATCGTAGGTTTCCAAGATATACTCGACCGGCCCTGGAAAATAAGAAAGTGCCGTCAACACGTCGCGAATACCTTCTTCGATACGCTTCGCAATGGCAATTTCGCCCTCACGCGTCAGCAACTCCACGGTACCCATTTCGCGCATATACATCCGCACGGGGTCTGTGGTGCGACCGGCCTCTGTCTCAACAGCGGCAAGCGCCGCAGCGGCTTCTTCAGCGGCCAGTTCATCGGCTGTATTTTCTTCGGTACTCAGCAACTCGTCAGCATCAGGAGCATTCTCATACACCGTGATGCCCATGTCGTTGATCATACGGATAATATCTTCGATCTGTTCAGGATCCGAGATATCATCTGGGAGGTGATCGTTAACCTCGCCATAGGTTAAAAAGCCCTGCTCTTTGCCCTTGGCGATAAGTTCTTTAAGTCGTGACTGCTGTTGCGCGGTCGAGATTTGATTGCTCATATGACCTCGGAGGTGGTAATTTCCGTCTGGTGGAAGGGTTGCGTCTTACAAGACCGCCCTCGTTTTTTTGAACCGCATGCCTCACTTTGGCCCATAGTTGGCCTCATATACGTCAAAGCACGCGCGAATCAAATGTTTGGATCAAACAAACCAGTATACTGCTTTTAATAGGAATTAGACCAGCTAAAAGAATGACAATTTCGCCACCCGTGCACCCAAAAGGCCGCCCCCAACTATGGTTTACGCAGCGCCATGAATTGACGTAATCCTTCTACATCCGGATTCTCTTTAAGCGCGGTTAATGCTCGACGACGCGCTTGTTGCTCTAAAATTTCGGTCAATCGAACAACACCCTCCTTAAACTCTCCCAAGATCACGCCAGATTCAATTTCAAGCACGGTTTGCGCACGCTGCAACAATTCTTCATAGGACGGTTCATCAGACCAATGTACTAAAATTTCTTCAATATCTGCCTCCGGGTGCGTGTCGATATAACTCGCCAACTCGCCTAGCAAACCAAGATCGCCGCGATGCAAAAAGAGCCGAGAGCGATCCGCAGCATCCACTTTCAGCCAAATCTCCGGTTGCTTTAATAACAAAGTTAGTAAGCGGTCACTTACCTTTTGAGTCCTATTATTTAGGGTCGAGCGTACATCAGTTGGCATACGTCTAGCGCTCGAGGCGCGCGCATCTAGGCCTGTTAACTCTCTGAGTTTTTGCTCCAACAGCGTGCGCAAATAGCCTTCAGGCACCTTATTCAAATAGGGCGCAACCAACCCAGCCAGACGCGCCCGTCCATCCACGCTAGACAAGTCTAAACCTTGCGAAAGGCGTTGAAACAAGAACTCCAAACCAGGCATCGCATTATCAATGAAGCGCAGAAAACCGGCTTTACCCTGACTGCGGATCAGACTGTCCGGATCTTCTCCGTCGGGCAAAAAAACAACTTTGATCAAACGATGCTCATTCAAAGTCGGCAATGCATTTTCCAGCGCCTTCCACGCAGCCGCACGCCCAGCTTGGTCGCCATCAAAGCAACAGACCACCTCATCAGCATAACGATAAAGTTTTTGGAAGTGGGCTTCGCCTGAGGCGGTGCCCAATGTAGCCACACTATTGGCCACACCATGCTGAGCCAGCGCCACCACGTCCATATAGCCCTCAACCACAATTAATCGGTCGATGCGCCGCAGCGCGCGGCGTGCCTCATAAAGCCCGTATAGCTCTGAACCCTTATGAAATACAGGAGTTTCCGGGGAGTTAAGGTATTTGGGGCCCTCTTCGGCGCCGAGCGTCCGGCCACCAAAGCCGATGACTCGCCCGCGTGTGTCCCGAATTGGAAACATAATACGATCACGAAACCGGTCATAAGCACGACCTGAATCACTTTCAATGGTTAAACCCGCGTCAAGCAATTGCGGCGAGCCCTTGGGCGTCTTGAGATATTCCTGCAAATTCTGCCAGCCCGGGGGTGCATACCCGATGCCAAAGTCACGCGCCACCACACCTGTCAATCCACGTGACTTGAGATAATCAACCGCTACTGGCTGTTTGCGCAATGAGTAACGATAAAACTGCTCCGCTTTTTCTAAGACCGCATACAAATCAGGATCAACCTGCGGGCGCGGCGGACCACGGCCTGCCTCTCTCTGCACCTCAAGGCCCAATTGTTGAGCCAGCGATTCTACAGCCTCAACAAACTCTAACCGGTCAAAATTCATAATAAAGGTTAGCGCGGTGCCGCTTTCTTGACACCCAAAGCAATGGAAAAACTGTTTATCTGGACTAACAGAAAATGAGGGTGTTTTTTCGTCATGAAACGGGCATAACCCCGAGTAGTTTTTCCCCGCTTTTTTCAAAGTCATACGGCTCTGTATCACGTCAACAATGTCAACGCGAGCCAGCATGTCGTTAATAAAAGATTGGGGTATTCGCCCGGCCAAGAGCGGTAGCCTGTCTCGTTAGTCGTCGCAAGAGGTTAACACAAGCCGGGGCAGCGACGATTATGAAATGCGCCTACATCATCTAAAACCTTCCAATCAGGCAGGGCGCTAACTATCGACCATAGACGTCATCAAATCGCTCGATGTCATCCTCGCCAAGGTAGGGGCCTGACTGCACCTCAATCAATTCCAACGGCAATTTTCCGGGATTTTCTAGCCGATGCTTCGCCCCACGGGGTATGTAAGTGCTTTCATTTTCACCTAGCGTGAAGACTTCATCTTCCCGCGTGATACGCGCTGTGCCCTGCACCACAATCCAATGCTCCGACCGATGATGATGAAGCTGCAAACTCAGTGATGCACCCGGGGCTACCTTTATGCACTTGACTTGATATCGGCTGCCTTCAGCAATTCCCTCATAACTTCCCCAAGGACGAAACACCTCACTGTGATAGAGGTGTTCGCTGCGATCCCGGTTCGCAAGCGTAGCTACGATTTTTTTAACGTCTTGAACTTGATCTTTGTGCGCCACCAACACTGCATCAGCGGTTTCGACGATGACCAGAGATTCCACACCGATGGTCCCTACCAGTCGCTCGGATGCACGCACATAACAATCAGATGTATCAAAGGACACCACGTCGCCCATCAAATGGTTCCCTTTCTCGTCGCGCTTCGACTCATCCCATATTGCCGACCATGAACCAATATCGTTCCAACCAAAACTCACCGGTACCACCTGCGCACGGTCAGTTTTTTCCATTACGGCGTAATCAATGCTATCGGCAGGTGACAATAAAAATTCAGGCCCCGGGCGCAAAAAGTCCATATCCAACTGTGCATTGGCCATCGCCGCTTGCGTGTGCATAGCCATATCGGGGTTGTATCGCTTCAATTCATCTAAATACTGCTGAGCACCCAACACAAACATACCGCTATTCCACAGGTAAGTTCCTGCCGCCAAATACCGCGCGGCATTCACCTCATCCGGCTTCTCGACGAAAGATAATGCACTTTGCAGACCACGCGAGGCGTCTTCTATCCCAATATAACCATAACCGGTTTCGGCTCGCTGCGGCCTAACGCCAAACGTTACCAAGCCACCCGCGCGCGCACCTTGCGCGGCCACAGATACCGCCTGCGAGAAGGCCACCTCATCAGCAATCAAGTGATCCGATGGCAGCACCAGTAAAACTGCATCTGGATCTTGAGCGACGGCGTGCCAAGCTGCGAGCGCGATGGCAGGCGCACTGTTACGTCCTTCAGGTTCAAGTATCAGTTGATTCCAAGCCAGATCAACCTCTCGACACTGTTCCGCAACTAAAAAACGGTGCTCTTCATTGCACACCAAAATCGGAGCCTGCTGGGTTGCTGTAATCGCCCGTTTTATGGTGTCTTGCAAAAACGACTGCTCACCAAGCAATTTCTGGAATTGTTTCGGGAAATGGGTCCGCGATACAGGCCACAACCGACTCCCAACCCCTCCGGCTAAAACCACAGGAATCACATTTGAGTTGTCGCTTTTTTGCGCCGGCGTTGACACTAGACACTCCTTGTCTCGCAGAAAAATTAGGGCCTTGCAGCCTCGATCAGGACAGGTGTTTTTTAACTAAGGCACTTGCTAAAGCCA
The DNA here is from genome assembly GCA_002389675.1 of Gammaproteobacteria bacterium UBA4421. Taxonomy (GTDB): domain Bacteria; phylum Pseudomonadota; class Gammaproteobacteria; order Pseudomonadales; family Azotimanducaceae; genus UBA4421. The sequence goes on along the minus strand of DGQF01000014.1, from coordinate 22,939 downwards.
TATCAGCCAGACCTGCCGACGCTGTTTTGACGGCGGCCATCACCTTACCCATATCTTGCATGCCCGCAGGCTTTAAATCCGAGATGGCCTTCACAATCAACTGTTGCAGTTCCGCCTCATCCATTTGACGAGGCAGGAATTCTTGGATCAACTGCATTTCAAACTGTTCTTGTTCAGCCAAGTCTTGCCGGCCCGCGTCTGAGAACTGTTTAAACGCATCTTGGCGTTGTTTCATCATTTTATTGAGCAGGCCAATCACATCCGCGTCTGCAAGCTCACGGCGCTCATCCACCTCCAGGCGCTTGAACTCTGCATTCACCATGCGCAGAACCGCCACGCGCTTTTTCTCTCGCGCTTTCATCGCGGCTATGGTGGCTTCGGAGATGATTTTTTTCAGTTCTGACATAGCGTGCCTTTCTACGGGACTATCCATTGCGGGGCCCCGTTTTTCCGCCTCATATAAGGCTACAGCGACTATCAGGCCGCGGGCCTAAGCCCTTCGTCGGCTGGGAACTCTAAGGGCTAAAATGCCCGTTCGAATTTCCGGGACTCTCGCTGCAGCTTCTTTGCGTGACGCTTGACCGCCGCTGCCGCTTTGCGTTTGCGCACTGCGGTTGGCTTTTCGTAAAATTCGCGACGACGCACCTCGGACAATACCCCTGCTTTTTCACAGGATCGCTTAAATCGTCGCAGTGCAACATCAAAGGGCTCGTTTTCTCGAACTTTTACGTGAGGCATTTTTGGTCATTGTGTAAAACAGGGCCGCGAAGTCTACACTTAGATGACCACCGAGTCTACAATGCTTGCCATGCTAGTACTCGGTATAGAAACATCTTGTGACGAAACTGGCCTTGCGGTCTACGATAGCCGCGCAGGTCTGCTCAGTGACATATTATACAGTCAGGTAGACCTGCACGCAGATTACGGGGGGGTTGTTCCCGAGCTGGCATCGCGCGATCACATCCGGAAGATATCGCCTTTGACCCGCGAAGTATTGGCGCAAGCCAACAAAACTCTGGATGACCTAGACGGCATTGCCTATACCGCAGGTCCCGGCCTAATGGGGGCCCTCTTAGTTGGCGCCACCTTTGGCCGATCCATGGCCTGGGCTCTGGGCACAAAGGCAATCGGTGTACACCATATGGAAGCTCATCTGCTTGCGCCACTGCTCAATCAAAATCAAGTACCGCCGCTGCCTTTTCTTGCGCTGCTCGTGTCAGGCGGCCACACCCAACTGGTGAAAGTGGACCGCATAGGGAGCTACCAACTGTTGGGCGAATCACTCGACGACGCGGCCGGCGAGGCTTTTGATAAAGCCGCGAAAATGATGGGATTAGGCTACCCCGGCGGTCCAATGATCGCAAAAGCCGCCCTCAACGGCGATCCAAACCGATTTCGATTCCCACGACCAATGACCGACCGACCCGGACTGGATTTCAGCTTTAGTGGACTAAAAACCCATACCCTCAACACAGTTGCAAAACACACCCCGTTATCCAGTCAAGACATCGCCGACATTGCCACCGCATTTGAACAAGCGGTTGTTGATACCCTGTTCATCAAATGTCGTCGTGCAGTTAAAGCAAGCGGCATCAAACACCTTGTCATAGCCGGCGGCGTGAGCGCCAACCAAAGGCTAAGGGCTCGACTAGAACAGGATTTGGATGCTCAAGTTTATTATGCGCCCAACGCGCTATGCACAGACAATGGCGCCATGATCGCCTACGCGGGCGCTCTGCGGCTTGCGGCAGGGGAAACATCGTCGCTCGCCATTCAAACGCGCCCACGCTGGCCGATGATCGAACTGGCTCCCATACCAGCGGGTGACTCGCCCAGCGGCTAGCACGCCATCCTCGCCCAACGGATCCATCCCATGTTTCAAGATGTAATTTTCATCAACAACCTTACCTTCGATACGATCATTGGAGTCCTGCCGCATGAGCGAATCGTAAAACAGCCGATCATCATCAACCTTGAGGTCACCGTGAATACATACATCGCCGCGTGCTCACAGACGCTGGCGGACACGCTGGATTATGCGGATCTGGCAAGCGCCATTACCTCACTCACCCAACAAGCCGAATGCCTGCTGGTCGAGACTTTGGCGCAAAAAATCGCTGACCTGACGTTATCCTATCCAGGTGCGTCAAGCGTCAAGGTTTCAGTGACCAAGCCTGACGCCTTAGCAAATGCGTCCGGCGTCGGCGTAAAAATTGTGCGATCAATTTCATAGCCCGCGGCCTCGGTCCAACGCCTGCAGGCGCTTACGGCGCAACGCAACACCGTAATCGCGACCCTTAAGGGAACTGTCATCAGCCAGCTTGACCTGCTCCCATTGTCGCGCCAATGCATACAGCCCCTGCACAGATATCCCGTGCTTAACTTGCGCAAGCGTTGCCAAAGGCGTCAGCAAATCCCAATGGTGGGCTACTCGCATTGATTCAAAAGCATCACCGAGCATCGCTGCATCAGCATTTGTCCAGCACGCAAGCAGATCCCCCCATGCGAGCCACATACGAGCAAACTGCAAATAACGCTGCGGGGTTCTGAGCCGCTCCGCCAAGCAGCAAAACTCAGCATCGGCCAAAGGCATCTCGGCAAATCGCAACTCAGCGGATTGACTTTGAAACAAGATTGATTTGCCCGCGCATTCGGCAAACCAATCTTTGAGCCCACCACAATCGGACAACACCGCAAAAAAGCGCTCGGGCGCTGGCGATGCAAGCGCTTTTTCAAACTCTCGCCATACCCGTTCAGGCGCTAAATCACCCAACTCACCCGCGCCCACCATTTCGCGCATCAATGCCTGAGTATCAGGGGCAACGGTAAATCCCGGCATCACGGAGGCGAAACGTGCAACACGAAAAACACGCAGGGGATCCTCTTTAAAGGCCGGTGAAACGTGGCGCAACACCCGCGCTTGAAGATCGTTGAGACCATTATAGGGGTCAATCATTACCCCACTGTGATCCTGCGCAATAGCATTAATCGTTAAATCTCGACGTTGCAGGTCTTCCTCCAAGGTAACAGAGGGTGCCGCGTTGACAACAAATCCGCGATGCCCTTTGCCCTGCTTCCGCTCGGTGCGCGCCAAAGCGTATTCTTCATTTGTTTCCGGGTGCAAATAAACGGGGAAATCACGGCCAACTTGGCGATAACCCAGTTTTTCCATCTGCCCTTGGGTGCTACCGACCACAACCCAGTCCCGGTCACCAACAGAACGGCCCAAGAGTGCATCGCGAACAGCCCCGCCTACCAGATAAACAAGCAATTTGATGGGCTCTCTAAAAAAAGCGTGAACCCAGAGCTTTGCAAGAGTTGTCTACTCACGCAAGGCCCGAGAACAAAAAAATAAACCGCTAGCAAGAAGATTTTATCTCATGCGCTGCAACACAAGTGCGCTCGCCACTGATCAATTCTAACGCAGTCAACTCACGCCCCCATACATACCCCGTATCTAGAGCAAGAATATCATCACGACCCGTCACACCATTTAACGAAGCCCAATGACCAAACAAAAGCCGCGGCATATGAGTTATTTGTGGCCACAATTGAAACCACGCGTGCAAGTTATCCGGCGCTTGCGCCAATGGCCCTTTATAGTCAAAGTCCATCCTGCCAGCTGAATCAACCATACGTAATCGCGTCAGGTAATTTGTGATCACTCGCAGGCGCGCCATGCCCTGCAGGGATGGATCCCAATGGTTCGGTTCATTGCCATACATCTGCTGGAAAAACGTTAGATAGCTCACCTGCGGGTCGCGCCCCGAGAGCACACGCGCAACTTCTTCCGCGTAACTTTGGGCTTGTTGCAACCCCCAAAAATGCGGAATGCCGGCGTGCGTCATGGCATATCCCAAATCAGCATCAACATGTAAAAGTGGTTGTCGCCGCAGCCAATCTGCCAAAACCGCCACATCAGGTGCGTTTAAAATGTCTGTGAAGGTATCCCCAGGAAACGGTTTTCGACCGCCGTAATAGGCTGCCAAAAAATGTAAATCATGATTTCCCAACACAATCCGGCACTGCCGAGCCATGCCCTTCACACGCCGCAACACCGCCAGAGAATCCGGACCACGGTTAATCAGATCTCCCAACAACCAAAGCCTGTCGTTCGCACAAAAATTGATTTTATCCAACAACGCCACAAACGCCTCATCGCAGCCCTGCAAGTCGCCTATCGCATAGACCCGCATATCGATTAATGAACGAGATTGGGTGCGGAGAGCAAAAACACGGGAATAGGCACCTCAAAATTCTGACCATGGTCATCAACAAACGTGTATTCGCCTTGCATCGTCCCCACCGGGGTTTTGAGCATGGTTCCGCTTGTATATTCGAATTCTTCACCCGGATTTAACAGAGGCTGTTCGCCAATAACGCCCTCACCGCGCACCTCCTCGACAGCACCCGTTGCGTCCGTGATCACCCAATGCCGGCTAAGCAACTGGGCAGATGCAGAGCCCGCGTTGCGCAACGTAATCCGATAAGCAAAGACATAACGCTGCTCCGACGCCGCCGATTGCCCTTCCAGATAATGCACAGCAGTGTTGACTTCTATTGTTGGCACACGCAGGCCTCCTCTTATAGCCGTTGTAACAAAACCGACGTCAAAGACGACCCGGTTCGCTCGAGTCGTTGACCACACTCACCAAAGCCACAAAATCTTGTGTACTGACACTATCCGCCCGTAAACCCGGGTCGAGCTGAGTTTTCGACCAATCTATATCCAGCGACTTAAGCGCGTTGGACAAGCGTTTGCGACGCCCGGAAAACGCCAGTCTGAGTATTTTTTCCAGCGTCGATACGTCCACCGTCACTGGCTGGACCCGCGGGATCATTCGAATCACGCTCGACCATACCTTGGGCGGTGGTGAAAAACTTTCTGGTGATACATCAAATAAGATTTCAACAGAAAAATACAGCTGCACCATCACACTTAAACGCCCCCAAGCCTTGCTTGCGGGTTGAGCCGTGATCCGTTGGGCCATTTCCCGCTGCAACATAAAGTGATAATCAGCCACACGCGCCGGATAATCGCGCAAAAAGCGCGTAAGCACGGCCAGCAATGGGGACGAAATGTTGTACGGCAAATTCCCAAAAACCCGCCATGGCGCTCCTTCGTCCAGCACCTGAGCAAGATTGACGCGCAAGATATCATCGTTGGTCAACTCAAGATTGGGGAAACGCTGGCCCAACAAAGGTGTCAGGTCACGGTCTATTTCCACTGCACGGTAGAGCTTCGGCTGATCTATCAGGAGTTCAGTCAATGCACCTCTACCCGGCCCGATCTCCATAACTCGATCATGAGCAGACAAGTTAAGGACTTGGGCAATCTGGTGCAAGACACCAATATCACTCAAAAAGTGCTGACCAAATCGTTTACGCGCGCGCATCGGTTACAACTGACTCAATTGGGCAGCCAAATTAACCGCCGCGGTGAAACTACCCACTGAAACATCAGCGCCGCCGGCTTTATCAAGCGCCGTACCATGGTCGACCGAAGTACGCACAAACGGCAACCCTAAAGTCACGTTAACGGCCTCGCCAAATCCTGCAAACTTTAAGACCGGCAAGCCTTGATCATGGTACATACACATCACTGCATCTGCACCCGACAAATATTGAGGGGTAAACAACGTATCCGCCGGTAGCGGTCCTACAACGCGATATTTGCGAGATTGCAATGCCTCTATGACAGGCGTAATTACCTCGATTTCTTCCCCACCTAAATGACCACTTTCACCCGCATGCGGGTTCAGTCCTGCCACTAGAATTTTTGGATTGGGGCACAGAAACTTCGTCTGTAGATCCTGATGCAATATTTGCAAGCGCCGCATCAACAGAGCAGAGGTTACCGCGCTGGGGACCTGCGAAAGCGGCAGATGGGTTGTCGCCAACGCAACCCGCAAATCACCCGCTACCAATAACATAACCACGTCTTCGACATTGCTAGCTGCCGCCAGATATTCAGTGTGTCCAATAAAGGAGACACCGGCATCATTGACTACAGACTTCTGCATCGGACCCGTCACTAATCCGCTGTAGCGGCCCTGCAGACAACCGGCGATCGCTCCATCCAAAGCTCCGAGCACCCCGGGGACATTTGCCGGGTCCAAAACCCCGGGAATCACAGGTTGCGCCAGCGGACAATGCACAACAGAGAGCCGACCCGGCTCGCAAGACGGCATCTGTAAATTGTCATTAATCTCTAGCGGCATCGACAACAATCGTGCCCGCTGCGTCAACATATCCGCGTCAGCGGCAACCACCATCGGGCACTCACGCCGCTTTTGTGCGAAACGCACCAACAGATCAGGGCCTATCCCGGCAGGTTCACCCGGGGTGACCACTAACATCAGCATTCCCCAAGGATTTTAAAAATAGAATTTATAGCCGTAATTCAACAAACGCCTCATCGCGGATCTCTTTCAACCACTCTTCTTGCTCTTCCTCAAAACGCCGCTTGTGCAGAATTTCAACCGCCATGTTTTTGCGCGCCTCGTCACTCATATCCTGTTCGCGACGGTCTAAAACCTGCAAGATATGCCAACCAAATTGAGTCAAAAAGGGCTCACTGACACCGCCAATAGCCTGCGCTGCCATTGCTTCTCCAAACTGTCCAACAAACGCATCTGGCGGCGACCAGCCTAAGTCACCGCCGTTCAGCGCACTCGCGGGATCTTGAGAATGCGTTTTCGCCAACTCGGCGAAATCTGCGCCGCCATCAATTTCTTGTTTGATCTCCTGGATCAGCTCTTGAGTCTCTTGCGGACTGCGAATTTCAGACGGCCGAACTAAAATATGGCGAACGTTAGTCTCTATAATCGTCTGCGTACCAGCACCGCGCTGCTCTAACAACTTTATAATGTGGATCGCGCCCGAGGTTCGAATAGGATCCGCAATATCACCCACCTGCATTTCCAAAACATCTTCAGAGAATAACGAGGGTAATTCACCTGCACGACGCCAACCTAGATCACCACCCTCCAAGGCTCGACTGCTTGACGAACGCGCGATTGCCATTTGCGCAAAGTCTGCACCGCCTCGCAGTTCAGCAACAATCTCCGCGGCTTCGGCTTCAGCTTTGGCCTCTGCCTCATCAGAGGCGCGTTCCGCCAACGACAACAAAATATGGCCAACCCTGTATTCATCAGAGAACAATTGCTGATAGTAAGGTGAATTGAGTAATCCCTGAATGTCTTTATCGGAGATGGAAATACGGCGGTTGATCAGATTACGCTGTAGGCGAGAAATCAGCATCTCAGAACGGATTTCTTCTCTAAATTGACGATAGCCGATGCCGTCCGCAGCTAGCGCCTGCTGAAACTGTTCCAACGTTAAATTATTCCCCTGCGCAAATGACATCACGGCTCGGGTCAACGTCTCATCATCGATCTCAACCCCGCGGCGGGCCGCCTCTTGGTGCTGAATGCTCTCCAAAACGAGGCGCTCCATGATCTGCGACACCAGAACCTCGTCTTGCGGCAACTGCATCTTTTGCTCTTTCATCTGGCGAACCACTTGGTCGTAACGACTCTTCAACTCTGACGCCAGAACCACGTCCTCCTCTACAACCGCAACAATCGCATCTATTTCCTGATAGACAGCGCTTGCGCTGCAACTGAAGAACAGCGCGGCAGTCATCAAAGCCGCATTCACTAGGTGGCGGAAGCTGGTCATAAATACTCCTTTTTCAACACTATATCACAGCACTTTAGCCGGTCAGAAAAGACGCTTACTCGGGGCCACGATAACCTGAGATACCCCGTTCAAATATCGAATCTACCGTCGTGCCAAAACCAGCTAGACCCTTGAACATGATTTGCAAAAAAACACCTTTATCTGCATCAACTTGATCAAACTCATTGGCCGTCGGGCTATCTAAAAATCGGCGCGCCATAAAGCGCACTTGCAAACAACAATCGCCATACTCAAGACCTCCAAACGCCTCAATGGTTCGACCACTGACAAGGTCATAGTTCCAGCGCCCAAACACACCCAGGGTTCTGGTCACAGGCCAATACCACGACAGATCCGATTGCTCAATGTCTGATCTACGGCGATTCCGAAATCCTAAGTTGATGATATGCCGATTATCGCGCCGATACTGAAGCCCAAACCCACCTTCGTCCACTTGGTCAGATTGTCTATCCCAAATCACATTGCCCGTAAGCCGCCAATGCCCCGCTAGCGCCGCCGATGCCTCTGCTACAATGGCCGAAGTGTTGCGGGCATCCGTGCCACCGGGGGGGCCAAAGAGCGTCACCCGCCGATCATCAAAATAGAAGATCTGACCCACACTCAATCGAGCATACTCTACACCGCTGGAGGGTGAGAGAAAGCGTGTGGTTAGCCCTGTAGATATCTGGTCAGCATCACCCACCCGATCCAGCCCCGCGAAACGGTTATCCCGGTACAACTGCGAATAACTGAAGGTCAATTGCGAGGCATCAAATCTTGGCAAACCAGATTGGTCTTCATAGGCCTGCCACAGATAGTAGACACGCGGCTCCAGGGTTTGAACCACATCTCGACCCAACCAATTGACCTCGCGCTCAAAAAACAATCCCGCATCAAGATTTGCCAATCCAATACCCCGATCAGGCGAACTGTCCAACTCAGCACCACCCAAGCCGGCCTGATTTAAGCTCAGATCATACGCGGTATGACGGTAACCACCCGTTGCGTTGACAAATCCCCACGATCGATCCATGCGCATGTGCAGACGAGGCTCAACATGGGTGCGGCTGCCGGTCAGCGCCGCCAGGCCAACCAGACCTTGTGTATCGCGATCAAATTCAGACCATTTGGCCCCTAAACTCAAGCTGAAAGGACCCCTCAACGCGCGCCTGTAGAGCAAATCCAGCTCGGGCAACCGCTGATAATCTTCAACAGTGACGCGATCCAGACGCTGGAATCGCTGCGCCCACAGGCGCATAGACAAATTCCCGCGATTAAATTGGACCTCTCCCCGCCGCTCTAACGCTCTTTGGCTGGAGAGCGCGAGATCTGTACCAAGATCCCGAAAATAATCTCGATCGCTGACGCTGGTAAAATCTATCCGCGTGCGAAATGCGCCAAATTGCCCACGGTGATCAACCCTGCCCAACCATCGGTCAGCGGGCTTGAATGGCCCAAAAACCGACTCGCCATTGATATCGTCAAAATCGCTACGATCAATCCATCCGTTATACAAATTGTCTTTGGGTAGATAGGCGCCACCTAAAGTGGTTGCTTGCCAAACAGAGCGCTGACGGAATTCCACTTCACCGCCCGCTCCTCGCTTGCCAACATATATGGGCGTTACGGTAGCATCATAATTTGGCGCCAAATTCAAATAATAGGGCAGGGATATTTCCACGCCGTCATCCCCCGAGTAACCCAAGTCAGGAAATAAAAATCCGGAGACACGATCGTCGGATACTGGGAACTTCAAATAGGGTGTGTAAAACACCGGCACCGACTTCAGCCGCAACACCGCGTGCCGAGCCGTTCCAAAGACTGCGTCTTTTTCGATCTCCAAGCGTTTTGCGCTAAGCTCCCAGCCGCTATTGCCCGGCACACAGCGCGTAAACTCATTCTGCGTGAGTAAAAGATTTCCATCAGTGCCTTGCACCAACGCATCCGCTTCCCCACGAAGATTGGCATCAGTCAGCACAAACTCGGCGTCATTGAGCTCAACCCGATTGCTGTCTAGATGAATGGTTGCCGACTGACCTTGGATTACCAAACCCGGCTCATCCAGACGCGCGCCCTCAACAAAGCGCACCACCCTATTGTCATAGTCAACTTCTGCATTTGGACTGACAACTCGTCGATTGCCTTGCTCCAACGTCACGTTTCCGGACAGCAAGGCACGCACATCTACCTCCGCCGTCAGTTGGTCCGCAGACGCCTCCAGCACAAAGTCGCTGCTGTTGCTGCTGCGCGGGTGGGGGTACTCACGCACGACATACTGACCGGCGCATACTGCAGACTTATCCGAAGTAGCCTCGGGCATATAAAGCCTGGCGGCCAAACCAGGCGTCAGGCGGTGGCTCGATGCCACCGGCCGCGCCGGCGTGGGCCGGTATAAAAGGGCGGGATCTGCACTCAGTTCTAGCTGCGCGGCAGGCTCGACAACAACAGCCGGCCCCCCTTTGATGGGGACTTGCACCTCTATGGCGACCGCCTGGCCTTGGTCGGCCTGACAATTCCAACCATCACCTTTAGCATTGGGCAGACATAATTGAGCTGAGGCATCCGCCGAGCCGGCCGCTTGCGACAACTGCGCTTTGGCTTGCGCGACAGAGACACCGAGCGCTCCCGCCCAACAACAGACTAACCCAAGCCTCATTAACCAGCGCAAGTAAACTTTCATCGAAGCATGATAAAGCTTTGCAACGCCGGTTATAATGCTTGCGTGAAAGAAATTACGCTTACAAAAGAAACATTTTCTTGGTGTCAGTCTGCATTATCCGGATCCACCGAGTCTGTTCGAGACATCTCGCTTTTAAAGGCCGAGGCCAGCCACAGAAGCTTCTACCGCATCACGACTGAAAAGCGTTCGCTTATCCTCATGGAAAGCCCCCCCAAAAAAGAACGCAATGATTTATTTATCGCCATTGGCGCCGCGTTTTTTGCTCATCAAATTCCAGTCGCGAGCCTGATCGCCCATGAGGAGTCGAGCGGCCGGTTTCTAATGACTGATCTAGGAGCCGCGGACCTTGAATCACATTATGGCAAATCCTCTCAGAATGCAGCTTTGAAAGCGGCAATTGACCTATTGCCTAAAGTGGCGACCGCGAGCGCCGAGCACATTGCCCCGTATACAAAAGAACGGATGCACGAGGAGCTGCACATCTTTTACCACTGGTTTATGGTCAAAATGCTTGGCCTGTCGGGGTATCAAGACACCTTCGACGGCATTTGCGAGATCCTAGTGGACGACATTGATGCCCAACCGACTTGTTGCATCCACCGCGATTACCATTGCCGGAACGTGCTTTATAACCAGAAAAAGCTGGGGATTGTCGACTTTCAGGATGCCTTGCGTGGCCCCCTTATGTACGACATCGCCTCATTACTGAGAGATTGTTATTACACTTTTGAAGAATCGCAGGTCGATAGCTGGCTCGCCTACTTCATGTCCATTACCCCCGCATTAACCAATGCCTCATTTACCACAACCAAGCAGCGGTTCGACTGGACAGCCATACAACGTCAACTAAAAGCCATCGGCATATTCGCCCGCTTGCATCTCAGAGATGGTAAAACCACTCATTTACGCTACATAGCTCCCGTGCTCGATCAACTGCTTGACCAAACGCGCCGCTATCCAGAACTACACGCGCTACCGCAGGTGCTCACTCGATGTGCACAGGCTTTCGAATTCGCGCGCCCACAAACCCCATGAAAGCCATGATACTAGCGGCAGGTAAGGGCACACGACTGGCCCCGTTGACGCAATTGACCCCCAAGCCAATGTTAACCCTGGCAGGCCGACCCCTTATCGAGTGGCAAGTTCAGGCCCTTGCACAGGCCGGCGTGGACGAGATCGTGATCAATCTGCATCATCTTGGCGGCCAGATCAGTAATTACTTGGGCAACGGCGAAAAGTACGACCTGAAAATCACCTACTGCCATGAAATCGAACTGTTAGAAACAGGCGGCGGGATTGTTAACGCCTTACCATTTTTGGGGGATCAACCCTTTTATCTGTTCAATGGTGATATCTGGACGGATTTTAATTTCCAAAAACTACCCGCCCGCCCAAGGCAAGACAACCTCGCACACTTAGTCATCACACCGACCCCAAAAAACCGACCAACCGGCGACTTTCAGTTTACGAACGGCCAAATCACCGGGCGCGGCAACGACTACGTCTATTGCGGGATTGCGCTGCTTAACCCGGCGTTATTCAGCGGACAGAGCAAACGACACTTTTCATTGCGCGACCTTTATTTTGACCTCATTTCACAGGGACGCTTGGGCGCGCAGACACATCAGGGCCGGTGGCACGACATCGGTACACTGCAAGAATATACCCTGCTCCAAAGGGAGGTGAAGGCGCCCAGTTAAGCCGCCAAGCACAACCCAGGCCTGCAGCAGAACATTACCAAGAGAAATCCGACCTGAAGGGAGTCATCCTCCTCGTTTTAGCGTAAACTTGACCATATGAAACCTTGGATCTCACCATCAATTCTAGCTGCAGACTTTTCCCGCCTGGGCGAAGAAGTCCGCGACGTACTTTCGGCAGGCGCAGATAGCATCCACTTCGACGTGATGGATAACCACTATGTGCCCAATTTAACCATTGGCCCTTTGGTGTTGAAGTCCCTGCGCAAGGCCGGCATCACGCAAACCGTAGACGTGCACCTCATGGTCAAACCGGTCGACCGTCTGATCGAAGATTTTTTAGAGGCGGGTGCAGATTATATTTCTATACATCCCGAAAGCACGGAGCATTTGCATCGCACCCTGGGACTTATCGAGCAAGGCGGCGCAAAAGCCGGACTTGTCTTTAATCCAGCGACACCACTGGAGGTGTTATCCGAAATTATTGAACTGGTTGATTTGGTGCTGGTCATGTCGGTCAATCCTGGTTTTGGGGGGCAACATTTCATCGCATCCAGCCTCGACAAAATCGCACGCATCAGAGAAATAATTGACGCCAGCGGCCGCCCAATTCGCCTGCAAATAGATGGCGGCATAAAGACCACAAATATTCAATCTGTCGCTGCGGCAGGGGCAGACACGTTTGTTGCCGGCACAGCAATTTTTGGCAGTGACAACTATGCAAAAACCATCGCCGACATGCGTCGAGAAATCGCCAATAAGGCAAGCTAGTTTGGGTAAGTCAAACTGACCCCAAGGTAAATTATTCCCACAGGTATCCCTAACATGCAGAGCTATGACGCATACCTTTTCGACTTGGACGGCACCTTGGTAGATACCGCACCGGACATCAACGCGGCCCTGAATTTTTGTTTGGCAAAGGCTCAGCTGGCGACTGTGGATATTTCGTTGACCCGGCACTGGGTGGGCTACGGGTCTAGAACTCTGATCGACCAGGCACTGGTTCACCACCAGATCGAAGGCGCTGATATCGACCCGCTGCTGACAGACTTTTTAACTTATTACGCCCACCACCTTACCGATCATAGCCAAATCTATCCCGGAGTGGAGCCTACATTAAAACAACTCAAGGATAGAGGCGCCAAGCTCGCTGTTGTCACCAACAAACTTACCTCATTGGCCGAGCCATTAATCGCACAAATTGGACTGAACTCATACTTCGACCTAATCGTCTGTGGTGACACAACGCCGCACGCTAAACCGGACCCCGCGCCCGTCAACTTTGCGCTCAACAATCTCGGCGTGAGCGCCAGCAACGCACTTTTTGTCGGCGATTCCGATACCGACGTAAAAGCCGCCAAAGCCAGTCACTGCGCGGTTGTTTGCCTGAGAAATGGCTATAACCATGGCACCGATGTCACCACCTTGGCTGCCAACGGCGTTATCGACGACTGCAGAGAACTGCTTTGAAAAACGATCCAGATACAGACCCCATTTACCACCGTGTCCCCGTTGTTGCAGAGACTCTCGCGGATCTCGACACGCCGTTATCCGTGTATCTGAAGTTGGCAAACGGTCCCTACTCTTATCTGTTGGAATCCTCCCAAGGCGGCGAAAAATGGGGGCGTTATTCGATTATTGGCCTACCGGCGCAAACCATCATCAAGGTGTTCGGCAATACCGTCGAAGTATCGCACTGTGGCAAAGTTATCGAGCGTTTAGATACCCCAGATCCGCTGGCGTTTATTGAAAAATTTCAGGCTCGTTATCAAGTTGCACAGGCAAAAAACCTACCTCGTTTTTATGGCGGCTTGGTAGGCTATTTTGGTTACGATACGGTGCGCTATGTTGAACCAAGATTAAGCAAAAGTGCACCGCCAGACACCCTAAATACACCCGATATATTATTGATGGTCAGTGAGGACGTCGTCATTTTTGACAACGTCAAAGGTCGCATGCAGCTCGTCAGCTTGGTCGATCCTAGCGAGCCTGACATTATTGCACGTACCCAAGCGCGCTTAGCCGAGCGCATCCAAACGTTGAACGATCCGGCTCCAATTATTCCAGCAAGCCAAGCCAATGCACCCATTCAAGAAAGTGATTTTGTTTCAGAGACAGGCGAAGCCGAATTTCAAAAATCAGTTGAACGCATCAAGGCCTATACACGGGCAGGGGATGTCATGCAGGTAGTGCTGGCACAGCGAATGGCAAGCCCGTTTACCGCCCCTGCGATCAACCTGTATCGCGCATTACGCAGTCTCAATCCCTCGCCTTATATGTATTTTATGGATCTAGACGACTTTCAGATCGTAAGCTCCTCACCAGAAATATTAGCGCGATTGGAAGATGGTATTATTGTAAATCGCCCGCTGGCGGGCACCCGCAGGCGGGGCCACACGCCAGCCGAAGATATCGCATTGGAAAAGGAACTTCTGGCCGACCCTAAAGAAATCGCTGAACACCTGATGCTCATCGATTTGGGCCGCAATGACGTAGGTCGGGTGGCACAAGTAGGCTCTGTTGAGGTGACCGAACAATTTGTGATCGAGCGATACTCACATGTCATGCACATCTCTTCCAATGTAGAAGGCAAACTGGCGGAAGGAAAAACGGCAATGGATCTCCTTCGCGCAACCCTTCCCGTAGGCACTCTATCCGGGGCGCCCAAGGTACGCGCAATGGAAATAATCGATGAGCTAGAACCGGTAAAACGCGGCATTTATGGCGGCGCTGTTGGCTATCTTGCATGGAACGGCAACATGGATACGGCCATCGCTATCCGCACCGCCGTGGTCAAAGACGGCAAACTATACATTGAGGCCGGAGGCGGCATTGTTGCTGACTCAGTACCTCGCTTGGAATGGAAAGAAAGCCTCAATAAAGGGCGCGCGATTTTTCGCGCCGCCGCCATGGCTGAGAACAACTTTCAAGACTGAACGGGATAACTCATCCATCAAATTTTTCTTTTACTGAGGACATCAAACTGTGGAGCGAGCAGCTCATATCGTGCGCAGTGTATGGTTCAACAACACCATCACTGCCATCATCATCTTAAACGCCATTGTGATTGGCCTAGATACATCGGCCACCCTTGCGGCTGCCTTTCATGAGTGGTTTACAATCGCCAACCAGCTGTTTCTGATCGTTTTTATTGTAGAAGCTGTTTTGAAAATCGCCGCCGAGTACCCTAACACCCGCCGCTACTTTAACGATGGCTGGAATATTTTTGATCTCAGCATCATCATCATCAGCTTAATCCCCGCAACAGGGCAACTGGCAACCTTGGCAAGACTGGCGCGATTGCTCCGAGTGCTTCGCCTGATTTCTGCTCTACCAGAACTCAGATTGGTCATTACCACGCTCATTCGCTCCATTCCAAGCATGGGTCATGTCATCGGACTGATGTCGATCGTTTTTTACGTTTATGGCGTTGCCGGCTACCACCTATTCCATGACGTGGACCCCACGCACTGGCGCAACCTTGGGATTTCATTACTTTCTCTGTTTCGCATTGTCACTCTAGAGGATTGGACCGATATCATGTACGCCGCCATGGCGATCAAACCTTGGGCATGGGTGTACTTTGTCAGCTTTGTTGTTTTGGGCACCTTTGTCATCATTAATCTGTTTATCGCTGTTGTACTAAACAATCTCGAAGAGGCTAAAGCAGAACGGCTCGCCGAAATGACTCCGACAGCTAGTGCGGAAGAAATTTTGCGAGAACTGCGCGATACTCAAGATGCGCTAGCTCGGATACAACAGAAATTGGAAACCTTTGAAAAATCCAGAACATCATGACTTTGAATTTAAACATTGCCCAAGTCGCGTATTTCGTCGACGACATCGAAAACCAAGCCAGAAAAATGGCGGCTACTTTCGGGGCCGGCCCCTTTTATATTGTTCGCGACATCAAACTGGCATGGGGTGAACATCGAGGCAAATCCTGCCCGTTCGTTCACTCATCCGCTTACGGCCAATGGGGCGACATCATGTTGGAGCTCGTTCAACAAGACAGTGATGGACCTTCTCCATTTAGAGATCTATATCCTCCGGGTAAAACGGGCCTGCACCACGTGGCAACCATCGTCGAGAATTTGCCTGAGGCTTATCAGTATTTTGCCCAACATAATATTCATCTGGCCACACGGGCCATGACACAAACGGGCACTGAATTTTCATTTCTTGACGCCACGGATACCCTGGGACACTTCATCGAAGTATACGAGAGCAGCGATGCGTTATTGGCGTTCTACGACAAAATACGCAACGCATCGCACCATTGGAATGGCAATGAACCCGTCCGCACGATCTAATCGCACTGATCACCGGCAACGACGCGCCCACTTTAGGCTATCGCTATGATTTTAATGATCGACAACTACGACTCATTTACCTACAACATCGTTCAATACCTTGGCGAACTTGGCGCCCAGGTGAAGGTTGTTAGGAACGACCAGATCAGCGTTAACGATATTCACGAATTAGCTCCCGCGAAGATTGTTATCTCACCCGGTCCGTGCACACCTAACGAAGCCGGTATCTCCCTGGAAGTGATCAAAACCTTTGCCGGTAAAATCCCCATTCTGGGGATCTGTCTGGGCCATCAAAGCATTGGGCAGGCATTTGGTGGTGATATCATCAGAGCAACGCAGGTGATGCACGGCAAAACCTCATCCATCTACCACGACGGAAAGGGCATCTTTGCAGAACTTCCGAACCCATTTCGCGCAACTCGATATCACTCGCTGGTCGTATCACAAACCACTCTGCCAGACTGCCTGGAAGTCACGGCCTGGACCGATAGCGATGACCAAGACTATGAAATCATGGGGCTTCGCCACAAAAGTATGGACATCGAGGGTGTTCAATTCCACCCCGAATCCATCATGACGCAGGCCGGCCATCAGCTACTCGATAATTTTCTCAACAGGACAACCGATGGACATTAAAATTGCACTCGAACACATTGTCAGCGGAAAAAATCTAAGCCAGACAGATTCAGCCAGTGTGTTCGAATCCATCATGTCCGGCAACGCTACTCCCAGCCAAATAGGCGCTTTTTTAACCGCGATTCGAATGAAAGGCGAAACGGCAGAAGAGTTAGCAGGAGCGGCGATCACCATGCGCGCCCTCTCAACCAAAGTGAATGTCAGCCACCCCCACCTTGTAGATACCTGCGGCACTGGGGGCAGCGGCGTTAAGTTATTTAATATCTCCACTGCAGCAGCCTTTGTGGCCGCCGCCGCCGGCGCAAAGGTTGCCAAGCACGGCAACCGGAAAATGACCAGTTTCAGTGGCAGCGCTGACGTCCTTGAAGCTGCCGGTGTTGCCTTGGGCCTGCGCCCAGAGCAAATCGCCACATGTATCAACGAAATCGGCATCGGGTTCATGTTTGCATCGGCACATCATAGTGCAATGCGTTTTGCCGCACCGGTGCGGCAGGAAATAGGCATTCGCACAATGATGAATGTACTGGGCCCTATGACAAATCCTGCCAGCGCACGCCGGCAGGTCATCGGCGTCTTTGATCAACGCTGGCAACTCAAAATCGCTCAGGTTTTGCAACTTCTAGGCAGCGAGCACGCCATGATTGTGCACAGTGCTGGCCTGGATGAAATTCGCCTCGATGCGCCCACCCACGTGGTTGAGCTGCAGCAAGGCGACATCATCGAATATGACATCTCACCCGATCAATTCGGCATTACCAAAACCGATGACATCCGCCACCTCTGCGCGACCTCTAAAGAGGGCAGCCTCAATCTCATGAAAGAAGCACTTACTCAGCCCAATTCAGCTGCAGCAGATATCGTGAGCCTTAATGCAGGCGCTGCAATCTACGTCGCCGGTGTGGCTACAAATCTTAAAAACGGAATCATCATGGCACAAGACGCAATTTCGACGGGTATGGCTAACGAATGTTTGAACGAGCTGGTCCGCATCAGCAGCATGATGTTAGAAACATGAGTGACATCCTCAGCAAAATCATCCAGACAAAACAGCGTGAAGTCGCCCAGAAAAAACAATCCGTGCCCTTCACGAAGATACGATCACAGTCCGAAATTATGCCTGCCCCCCTTGGCTTTGCCGCCAAATTGACTCAGGCCGCCGCTCAAAAGGTACCGGGCGTGATCGCAGAAGTAAAAAAAGCATCACCGTCAAAGGGTGTTATTCGAGAGCATTTTGAACCCGTAAGCATCGCCAGCAGTTATGCGCAATCGGGAGCCTGCTGCCTGTCAGTATTAACAGATGAAAAATATTTCTTGGGATCTGATGATTATCTCATCGATATCAGGGAAACGGTCGACCTCCCCATTTTGCGCAAAGATTTTATGATAGACGAATATCAAATCTATGAGTCTCGGGCCCTCGGGGCGGACTGTATTTTGCTCATTGTGGCTGCCTTAGATCACAAACGCCTTTGTGCCTTGTATCAAGTGGCAACAGATTTGGGTATGGACGTACTCATCGAAGTACACGACCGGCAGGAACTAGACGTAGCAATAGATTTGAGCCCTCAAATAATCGGCATCAACAATCGCAACCTTCGGACTTTCAAAACAAGCCTAGACACCACCATTGACTTGTTGCCGCATATTCCCGCTCATACAACCGTGGTTAC
>DGQF01000014.1:0-4150 GCA_002389675.1 Gammaproteobacteria bacterium UBA4421 | reverse complement strand
GCAAACCAATGATAAACCTTTCAGGTCCATTTGCGCCCAACCGAATGTCCAGATCCGAACGCATACCAACTCGATACAGCATGGCGGGAGATGATTGCTCCCTACATTTTGACTTGGACACACTAACGGCAAAACAACAACAAGATCACGCGTCAAATCAAATTTTGACCGCTATGCTTCAAGTGGCGCTGCTGTACATTGCAGATGATGGTGACGACGTTTGCCTTTATTCAGCCTTCAAAGAGTCACCCTGGGCTGAGGCCCTGAAAACCTATCACCATTTCTTTTCCATTCTCGCACTGGCGCCATTACCGCTGGCGAATATATCCTACCACCCGATGCACAGCTTCTACCCCTCCGTAGCGCAAACACCTACTAACGGAAAAACTGAAACTCTGTATATGATCAGCGGCTCTAACTGGTGCATACATCAAAGCCAACAGCTGCTACAAATGAGTCAAAATCTGAACTCAAAAACGCATTTTGCGGAACACGCTCCACGATTTGGTTTGCCGGTTCCTAGCACATTGATCGCTCAAAAAAGTGATCTGCTAAGCGCCGAAGTGGCTGATTTTTTCAGTCAACACGACACTCCGGTGATGTTAAAAACACTCGGTCTCGCCGGCGCCCGCAACGTGACGACCGTAGCAACCGCAGAAGAGGCGCTAGAGCACTTGAGCGAATACCCACCGGATATGGCGCTGGTGCTTCAAGAACGTCTAAACTTGGAACACTACACCGAGATGACCGTTGATCTTTTGGTTTCAAACGAGAACCTAGAGATTACTAATGTACGCAAACTGCTCTTTGCTAATGGCTTATGGGTAGGGAATTTGATGGGAGGGGCAGTATCACTCACGGCAGCACACCGCGATCAACTGTTGAACGTAGGAGAGTACGCGCGCCAACACGGATTTACCCACCCCGACGGCTATAATCTAGGCATTGATTATTTTATCCGCAACGAAAGCGCCCCAGCATCTCTTGAAGAGGTTGTCATCACAGAGATTAACGCGCGCTGGACAGGGGGGCTTTTCCCCGCTGAATTAGTGCGACGTTTAGGCATCGAAAAGCAACCTGTCGTCGCCTTTATCGATATGTGTCCGCCACACGATTTAGACGCCTATTTGGCCTTCGTCAGTCAATACTTACACACGCAGTCAAAGGCCGCTTTCAGCATCGCTCCAATGGGGTTTGCACCCTTTCCGGTTGAGGTAGAGGGTCACCAACAGCTGTTTGTTTGGCAAATAGTCATTGGTGATTTTGACGCATTCAAAAGCGCTAAAAATCAGCACCTGGGGGAACAGGTCCTAGCCACAGCACCACTGATCAACGCATCCATTTGACCAATCTGCAAAAAGAAACGGGACCCTAAAGGGTCCCGTTTCTTTTTCGCAAAACGTCGGCTCATCCTGAGCGCAACCCTTGCTCTGATCAACGCGTTCCGTAGACCACCATGGTCTTACCCTTGACAGAGACCAATCCCTGGTCAACAAGAGTTTTCAAAACGCGTCCAACCATTTCTCTCGAACATCCAACTATCCGGCCAATCTCCTGGCGAGTAATCTTAATCTGCATTCCATCAGGATGCGTCATCGCATCAGGTTGTTTGGCCAGTTCTAATAGCGTACGCGCCACGCGACCTGTTACATCAAGGAACGCCAGATCACTGACCTTTTGGGTCGTGTGGTTCAAACGTTCGGCCATTTGACGGCCCACGGCATAAAGCAACTCGCTGTGCCGCTCGGCAAGCTCTTTAAACTTTGCATAGGACAGTTCAGCTACTTCACATTCACTCTTTGCTTTCACCCAAGCCGAACGCGGCTTGTCATCAACAAACAGCGGCATCTCACCAAAAAAATCACCTTTGTTTAAATAATCAACAATGATTTCGCGACCAGACTGGTCTTCGACTAAAACAGTCACCGAGCCTTTGAGAATAAAATAAATAGAATCACTTTGGTCACCGGCATAGATTAAAGTACTTTTGGCAGGATACTTACGGCGATGAGCGGCGCTTAAGAATGCGTCCAAGTGTGTTGCTGGTTTCTCTGCCATGCCATTGAATTGGAACCCTCTGGCGGTCAGTGGGCCCCTTGAAGTAAGCGTGCGACTGGTTTGGTCTTTTCTTAGTGCGAGCATTATTCCGTTCCTTCGTAATATTTAGCGTGGATAAACAATACGTGAAGAAACGCTCATTTTAAGATTAAGACGACGAACGGCACTGTTTCACATTATCAACGGTCATAGTTCACGCGATTCAGGCTACACAGCCCTGTTATTTCGCAAAAAAACCATCAGAACAAGCGCCAGTGCTCAAAAATATTTCAGGCTATCCCTAATTTTACGGGATCAAACGCGCGCACATCACCGTCCATTAAGCTAGCAGGTCCGCCGCGCGACGCACCCTAACATCTGGTTAAGCACATCACGACCGTTATCGACTCAAAATGTGATCCATAACCGCACCAAAACAAAACTCAATAAACCGGCGCTACTGGACAAATGCAGATGCCACTTAAATGCGATAGGCGGTTTCAGTCATCACCTTGGAGACCATAGCCATCAAACCTTTGGCGGGTGTTCCAAGCGGTTCACCACCCTGAGCCATCGCTTGCTCAGCGTGGCGCGCTTCGTCGCGACGCATCTGTTTAATGATATCCCGGCTCTTATGGTCGGCAGTGGGCAATGCCTGCATATGCCGATCCAAATGAGCAACTACCTGCTCTTCGGTGGCTTCAACAAAACCTAAGCTGACGCGATCACCGGCCAATCCGGTCAATGCGCCCATAACAAACGAAGCACCGTAAAACAGGGGATCGAAAACGCTGCCGCGAGCATCAAGTTCTTGCAAGCGCTCCGCGCACCAAGCCAGGTGATCTCGTTCTTCTTGTGCAGCATCACGCAGAGTTTTACGTGCCGTATCCGAATCCGCCGTCAGCGCTTGCCCTTCGTACAACGCCTGCGCGCAGATTTCACCCGTGTGATTCACACGCATCAAAGCTGCCGCATGTGACTTTTCCGCGGGCGAGAGATTATTTTCCGGGGTAGCCTGTGACGGGTTCGGTCGATTTGCCACAACACCACCGGTCAAAGTCTTAAGCGCTCGATCAACACCAAGTATCCATTGATCTATTGCATCCGCCACGTGCCGCCCCCTGTACTGCTCATACTTTTATACGTCCGCCAATAATAGCAGCTGATCGCTTGCGGTGGCTTGCTGCATTTAAAAACGGCCCCTTAACCATGCCCGCAGCCTTTTAACAAACCCCTACGCCAATGGAAACGCGGTAAGACCGCGCTGAATAAGCTGAAAAGCACCCAACATACGTTCGCCAGCATTGCCACCTGAGACATAGTAAGTCAGATGCGGATCATGCGGCCCAGACATTGCGCCAGACTGATCAAAAACGAATGAGCCGTTAGCAGCCCGATGACTTAAATTAAGGCGCACACCTGCGGAGGGATGACGCACAAATGTCACCAAAGGCTTCAGCAGAGCGCGGGCAAACAATGTTTCATCTAAAATACGTACACAAACATGATCGATTGCACTGATCGTGCTTCTGCGCGTCTGACCCAAAATCAAAGCGTCTTCACCGAAAAAATCGCCCGCGTGCAGCACTGCAGGCGTCACTTGAGCAACTTCAATCATCGCGCGGCCCGTTTCTATAATAAAACAATGCCGGCCCCGCTCGCCTTTTTTAACAATCGCATTACCGGCCGGGATCTCCTGACGAGACAGCCCAGAAATTAATTGCTGCCAAACCGGGCGTGGCACACGCTGCAACAAAGGGGAGTTCAAGAATCGTTCCAACCAAGGATCCGAAGTCAGAACGGGCATCTGCCGGTGCTGAGGCTTTTGTAATGCAAACGCGCGGCTCGTGGCATCCAAATACAACACCTCAACCGCTGTTAAACTGCGAATACCTTGTTCACCCGGATAAAAATGCAGCAGCGGCCCATCACCCGCGCTGCGCAGGATGTGCTTTTTGGTTTCACAAAATAGAGCGCCCTTAATCAGGTAATAATATCCGCTCATGGGCTGACCTCGACGAATCAAGCCACGGCCAGCGGGCACGCAAATGATTTGAGCATGGCAGGCAAGCGCCGTTAGCTCAGAGAACGGCAAGTCATTAAATTCTGGAAT
>DGQF01000009.1:202844-277480 GCA_002389675.1 Gammaproteobacteria bacterium UBA4421 | reverse complement strand
GATATGCGCATGATCACCAGCACGCGGTTGATTGACGTAGATGATGTCGTAGTTGACGGATGCAAAAGTAGCTGTGCCGGGAAGGCCGCTCATGGCGATAAGGATCAGAAGGCGGATCCTGTCAAAGATAATCTTACGACCGGTCGCACAAAGACAGCTGCTGTTGGATTTGATGAAGGAAATACCTAAGTTTTGTTGATTTTAGGGTGTCAAAGGGTTCTTCGAAGGATGCAATTTGAATGCCAAAGGAGATAAATATCAACAGATCAATAGGTTACGAATATAGGTTTATCTTGGGGGGAGGTAAGTGTAAAAAATCATGACAATCGGATGTGTTTTCACCCGGCACTACGTCAATAAATTTTACAGTGTTTTTGGCCCCTTTTTGAGGCTGTACAGCGGCAGCTGAGCAATACGCGCATCGATATTTGCGCGTGCGGTTGAGTACAGGCTGCTGTCTAGATTGCCGTAGTTTTGGGCAAATTGTGCCGCGCTTAATCCTTCGGGTAAGTCGTTGATATCCGGGAAAAAAAATGCCGGATCACGCAGCGCCTGTGCATGCTGCTGGATCCTTTCTGCGCTTTTTGGGTCGAGTGCCATATCCGTGAATTTCAGTCCTGCGCGGTCTGCGGCAAGGTCTGCGAAACTAAATCCGCTGCCACCTTTTCCGGCGTCTGCTAACTCTTTTAACTCGCCGATGGCGAAACTCGTTGCCGTGTTTGTGATGAGTTGAACTGCCGCTGAAACAATAAAATGTTGGCGTAAATCTTTGCGGCCCAGCACGGTGACCGCATCTCCCACAGGGCGGCAGTCTTTGCGAGATTGCGCGACATCACCGATCAGTGTTTCGAAGAGGTCACTGCCGAGCAAGATAGATAGGGACAACAGCGCTAATTTATTTTCGGTGGCTGGTTTTTGGCTCAGTTCAGTGCGATATCGGGCGTAGCTAAATGCCCAGGCGAGGTAATCGCCAAGTTGGGCATCGGGTGCGGCTTTGCCCTGGTCGCAAATATGTGCAAAGTAGTCGTGTACGCTGTCGGGATCGCTCAGCAACTGGAACTGATCGCGCATTGCAAAAGCGCGTGTTCTGAGCCCACCGGCTTGATTAACCAGATCGCCGAGGGGCCCGTAATTAATTTGGATCGCGCCGGGCAATATGTCTACGTGGTGAACAGCGGCAAATAGCTGATCACCAAGTTTTTTGTCCAGTGTTTGGTTCACCAACCAGCGTGCCGATGCGATCAACCATTGGCCGCGCAGGCTGATTTCGCCCACGCTCAAGGTATCAAATATGAGCTTTCTATCCTCAGCTATCAACGTCAGCGTGAGGTTGATGTATCGGCCTAGTGGATTTTCTGGTATCCGTGCGGTGGCGTTTAGGGTCAACTTGCCGTTGTTGATCTCAACTTGTCCCGCGAATGCGACAACATCACTGATTGTTCGTTGCGCAAAGGCCACGATAGTATTGGCCGCGTTTTCTGTGATTGTTGTGGCGACCAAGTGGTGTTCCGCGCGCGCGATGTCTTTGATGATTGTTCGCATGAGCCGGTTGGCGGCCGCTGCCTCGTTGCCGGTTAATGGTTTTGATAACGTTATCAGAGGCTGGTTGCTGCTGATTGTGCTCAGGAGCGTGATTACGATGACCATGGCCATTATCACCACGTAGACAGTGCGTCTCAGTACGCGCAATGGCCAAGCATCTTTGGGCTTAGGGATAATGTTTGCATTGACAGAGGTCATTTTCAGGCGTGGTTATGGTGCAACCAACAACGGTTAGGGCACCATAAATGATTCGGCGTGGTACAAACGCTGATGGTAACCTAGTTTTTCCCTCGAATCGCCGGATATCGCCTTGAGTACTCAATTGAGTAAAAGTGTCACGCTTGAAACGCCAGCCAATCATGTTGAACTAATCTGTGTCAACAACCTATGGGCTCATGCATCGATCAGTCTATTTGGTGGACATTTGCTCAGCTATGTCCCGAGCTACGACCAGCGCGAACGGTTGTGGTTAAGTCGCGATGCTTGGTTGGATGGCACGCGATCCATACGCGGTGGCGTGCCAGTATGCTGGCCATGGTTCGGCGATCATCCCGCTAGAAATTTACCCGCGCATGGCTACGTGCGAAACCAACAGTGGCGGCTTGTCAGCAGCGTTGATACAGACGATGCCACCATCGTTCGCCTGCGCCCATGCGCGATACAAAATGCAATGAACGAAGATGGGCTTGAGTTAGAGCTTAGCATCACAGTGGGTCGACAGCTCACACTTGCGTTAAGCACCCGAAATACAAGCGATAGGCCGCGTAACTTTGGCGCTGCTTTGCACAGTTATTTCGAAATCTCAGATATTCACAACACGTGTCTTAAGGGATTGAGCGGGCAATGCCTAGACAAAACTGAAGACTTTGCTCGTAAAGTGACGCCGAATCCTTACCTTTTCGAAGCCGAAACGGATCGGATTCACGTGCACCCGGGAAACCGCTGCTGGATCGAAACACCCGATTATGCAATCGAGGTTAACTCTCGCGGCCATGACAGTGTTGTAGTGTGGAATCCTTGGCGTGCAAAATCAGCGGAACTTGAAGATTTTCATGACGAGGGTTTCCAAAGCATGCTTTGCGTTGAGTCAGCAATCACTCAGGGATTCACCTTGGCTGCTCAGCAGACGCATACACTCACCCAGACCTTTGCCTAGCGATAGGCCTTGGGTTGGCATTGTTGGCCAACAGGCTGTTGTGGACTAGGCGGCGACTTGTTTTTGTGTGGATAAATGCTCAGGTCAAGTCAGCAGATCTTGATAGAGCTCGCTGTACTCATGCGCCATTCGTTGAGCTGAAAAGTGCTCAACAATAAACTGTCGGCCGGATTTTGCCAGTTGCTCAGAAAGGGCTTTGTCGAGGAGTAATTGCTCCCAGCAGTCGGCCAGTGCCGCCTGATCACCGTAAGTAGCCAGCAGCCCCGTTGTGTTGTGGGTCACCAATTGGTCTATGCCAGGGATATCATAGGCAGCGACGGGGATTTGCATGGCCATCGCTTCCATGAGACAGCGCGGTATGCCTTCAAGTTTTGATGTCATCACAAATAGGTCAAATGTCTTGAGCCAGTTCAGTCTGTTTTCCCGAAAACCAAGAAATGTGATGGCCTCTGCTGCCGCGGAAGCTTGAGCGTAGGCCTGCATTTCTTCGAGCTGATCTCCGTCACCCAGTAGCACTAACTCGAGGTTGTGATGTTTCGCGGCCAGGGTGTTGAAAATATCGATGATATCCACCAGGTTTTTGCGCTGGGTGATCTGGCCGATGAAGCCGATGCGTTGTTTATGCATCGGTTTTTCGCTTTCATCGGCGGCAGTAACTATCAGTTGGTCCACTTCGTCGATGTCGACGCCGTTTTGAATATAATCTACTTTGTCCTGGCGGACGCCAAGGTCTTGCATATCTCTGCACAGCTGTCGTGACAGCGGAACAACTCGGTCAAACCACTTCAGGAACTTGTTGCCGATAGTGAAGTACAGCTTCAGCTTCCAATCATTAAGTCCCACAAAACCGTGGGGGGTAGATATCGCCTTGATTCCGCACAAGCGTGCGGCAAGCAAGCCGATGATGTCTGATTTGTAGCCGTGAGTGTGGATGATGTCGATCTGTTGTGACCGGATCAACTTTGCAAGCTGCAAAATCATTCGCAGGTCAAAACGACCTCCAACCTTAATTTGGTGGACCGTTTTCCCCAATGCCGAGTATTCACGCGCGAGTTCTACATGTCCGTTATCTGCTTCTAACGTAATCGCAAGATCGCAGGGCATCATTGGATCGTTCATATTCTTGCCCAACGCGAGTATCCAGCGTTCTGCACCGTAAAAGCCGCTTGGGCAGGTAAACTGCAAAATTTTTAAAGTTTGTGGCGCGATTTTTTCTTCCTCGAATAATCATTGGATTGTCGTTGTGCCGTGCAGCATAAAACGGCGGTAAAAGGTGTCAACTAAAGATGCGAAATGGTCCCAAATGCGGCACTGGACTGACGGTCCTGCTGGATCAGTTTGTATGACATGCTGGGTCAGGTTCTAACCACGCTAGACATACCGTTGTCCACAACAAATTCGGCCGCGTTAATGTGTTTGGCCTCATCACTGGCCAGAAAGGCAACCATATGAGCGACGTCGTTAGGTTCGCCGATGCCTAATTGCAGGCGCAGCGCTTCGGGATCTTGCGCTGCCTCGAAGTCGATGCCGGCGCTATGGGCAAGGGCGGCGTGCACCATGGGTGTGCTGATGCTGCCTGGATAGATTGAGTTGCAACGTATGTTGTAGCCTTTGGCCAGGCAATGCGCTGCGATAGATTTGGTCATGCTGCGGATGGCACCCTTTGCCGCTGCGTAGGCGATATAATCGGCATAGCCCTGTAATGCCACAACAGAGGACATGTTAATGATCGATCCGCCCTGCTGGTCTTTTTTCATCAACTGAACTGCCCGCTGGCAGCCGAAAAATGTGCCGTTTAAATGGATGTTGAGTGTCTGGCTCCACTGTTGGGTGGTTGTACTTTCGATATTGGCGATGACGGCGATGCCTGCGTTATTGACCAAGACATCAAGTCTGTCGTAACGGGCGTTGATGTGGGACATCAACTCATCCCAACTGTCTTCGTCGCTCACATCCTGATGTCGGTAATCTGCTCCGATGTCTTTGGCTACCGCCTCGCCGCGCTCGTCGTTGATGTCAGTCATGACAACACGAGCGCCTCGTTCGGTCAGGATTCGTGCGTCGGCTTCGCCGAGTCCTTGGGCGGCCCCGGTAATAACAACCACTTTTCCGTCGAGATTTCCCACAGAGATGCTTCCTTTTTCAAACGTTAAACCGCGAATGGTAGCATGATAAATTGGCGGGCATGGCGGTACCCAAAAATTTTAACTGGGCGTGACCGGCCAATGGCTTGGGCTGCGAGTGCCGATCCGTTTTGCTCGATCCAGTGCTTGTCCGGGCGTATCAAAGCCTGCACTATGAGCACTTAAATGCAGCATCGGGTGTAGTGAATGAAGGCAGTTGGATTGATGGTACATGGTGGTCCCGAGGTGCTTCATATTATCGATGTGCCACCGGTGAGTGCAGGTCCTGGGCAGGTCCGAATTCGCATTCATGCGGCGGCTGTCAACCCGACAGATATTGTTGCGCGAAATGGTATGCGAGCTGAGTTTCAGCGCCAAAAGCCGCCGCCCTATGTGCCAGGCATGGATGCCGCGGGTGTTGTAGATCAAGTGGGCGCAGAGGTTACGACTGGGATTAAGGTGGGTGATCCAGTGATGGCCATGGTTGTGCCCAGTGGCATCCACGGGGCCTATCGGGAACAGATTGTTTTGGATCAGAACGCGGTGGTGCCCGCGCCGGCGGGTTGTACTCATGTTGAAGCCTGTACGCTGCCAATGAATGCGCTCACGGCAAGGATGTCTTTAGATTTGCTGGGTCTTCAATCTGGCCAAGTACTTGCGGTTACCGGTGGTCCGGGCGCATATGGCGGTTACGTGATTCAATTGGCCAAGGCAGCAGGGTTGCAGGTTATCGCCGATGCAGCGGATTCTGATCGCGACTTGTTGGTAGCGCTGGGGGCAGACGTTATTGTCAGTCGAGGCGAGCGGTTTGCTGAAAAAATACGAGAACATTTCCCTTTGGGTGTTGATGGCCTTGCTGACGGTGCCCTGCTCAATGGCTTGGCAATTGATGCGGTTAAAGACGGCGGGCATTTCACGGCAATTCGTGGTTTTAAGGGGGGAGATGTCAGGGGTATTCATTTTACGGCGACGTGGGTTACCGGTTATGACGGCGCTTATGCAAAGTTAGACCGTTTGAGAGAGCAGGTTGAATGCGGTCAATTGACATTGCGAGTGGCGCAAGCTGTCGCACCTGAAGAGGCGAGTTATGCGCACCGGCAGCTTGAGGCTGGCGGCACGAGAGGGCGTATGGTGATCAAATTTTGATCGCTGTATGGCCAAGACAAAGGCACATGGAGGTGCTGTTGTGACAAATCCCAGGCCAGACCAAGGTGCTGCTCTGTTTTCGTCGAAGAAGGTGCTGGCGAACTTTGTTGTGCTGGTGCTGTGTTCTCAGTTCGCTTTTTCTGTGCTGGCCATGAAAGGTGTATTGCTGCCGCAAATGCTTGAACTTTGGCAGATTTCTAAAACTCAATTTGGCATTCTGATGTCAATTTACGGCATCGTTCACAATATCTTATATGTCGCATTAGCGTGGGCGCAGGATCGCTTTTCCGCGCGAATACTCATTCCAGTGAATATGGTTTTGGGCGGGATAACTACTTTTTTTCTGGGCACAACGACAGATTTTGCGGTGCTGTGCTTTCTATTTGTCATGCTGGCTGTTTGGTGTGAAGGTGCGTTCTGGCCAGCGGTACTCTCAGCGGTGCGCAAGTCTACCTCTGATGAAAATCAGGGAAAGGTTTTTGGCCTTTTGGAAGGTGGTCGAGGAGGCATCGAGCTGTTACAAAATCTGCTGACGGTTGGGTTGTATACCCTATTGGGCTATAGCCTTTTAGGGCTGGAAGTCGCGTTTATGGTGAACGCGGCGATTATGGTTGTTCTGGGGGTGGTCGCGTGGTTTATGTTGCCGAACGAAACCCTCTTGAAATCGGGCTCAGACCGAACTAAAGCCAATCAAGAGGTGGTTGCGGGAATGGGCATTATGCTGCGTTTGCCAGAAGTTTGGCTGGCCGGCTTTGTCGGCTTTACGGTCTATGTGGCCTATACCAGTATGCCGTTTTTTTTGACGTATTTGACTGACTTGCATGTTCTGCCGGTTCTCGCGATCTCTTTTTTTGGCATTGCGTCTACCTCTGGTGGCCGCATCGGCATGGCTTTACCGGCCGGTTTTATTGCGCAACGTTTTTTTGGTGGCGCGGTAGGCGGGATGCGCTTTGGCTTAATTATGGTGGTTCTCTTAAGCGTGCTGATGACTCTGTTGCCAGCGTCTAATGCGTTTGCTGTGCCGGCCATGTTGGTTATGGCCGCGCTCGGTTTTACATTTTTTTTCATGCGCGCGCTGTATTTTGCTCCCTTCGGTGAAATGGGCCTGCCGCAGCGTTTTTCAGGCGCAGCAATTGCCATCGCCGCGTTTATGATCTACCTACCGACCTCGTTTGCTTACCTGCTGTGGGGCGCATTGTTGGATCGCTATCCGGGTGTTCTGGGTTATGCCTTTTTATTCTCTGCGCTTGCCGGGGTTGCTCTGTTGGGTGTTTTGGCGGCACATGTATTGAAACATCGGCTGAACCAGGGCACAGCTGGCAGAATTGCACAAAAGGTGCAGGCATTGGATGAAAAGCTTGGACTAGATGGAAAAGAAAAGACGCTCAGTGAATTGATCGATTCTGCCCCAAAGTGAGGCAATTTATGAGAGGTTGCGGGTGCGCCGTGCGGGTTATTGAACGGTTTTTAAAAAAGACTTGAGTTGCGTGGGGGTAGTCGCTTCGCCGTTCAGCTCGCCGAAGAAGAAATCGAAGTAGTAGCGGAAAGAATCGAGGAACGCGTTTACATCTCGCTTGTTTTTGGTATAGCCGGTCGTCCCGGCAACTACGGTGGGACTGTGAAAGTTCCAGGTAAAGGTTCGCAACCCTTGATCGAGCAAAGATCGAGTCAGTTTCACATGCTCTGCAGGCGTATAACCCTCTGGTGACAGGATCAGTCTGTCAACAATTGACAGGCGAGATAGAATCCAGCGGGCTTTAAATAAATCGAGATGGCCGGCTATATCATAGAGGGTCTTTGAATGTCGGCCTGCAGCGCCGATAAAACCGCCAGACAAAGGTATCTCGAGCAGTTTTTGGTTCTGACCAAACCAGTAGGGGTGCGACGTATACTGACTGAAGTCGGGTCCACCGTCAGCTTCGTAGTTGAATCCTGTACAAATGGAAACATCAATATCAAAGCCCAAGGATTCCATTATGCGAGCGGTGTTGGGTCCGATGCCATATCTTCCGGCCTTATAAATATGTGGGCTATCACCAAAAGACTGTTCGATTTGTTCTTTTAGCGTTTTGAGCTTGTTGTATTCGGTGTCTTTGGGCAGGTTGCCGGGGTACATGTTAGCAAAAGTCAAAGCCTCACAGTGCGGGGGGTTTACCCAAGGGTGCAGGTGAGCACCGATCTCACATCGTTTGTCGTCAAAAATTTCTTTTAATAGGGCGACGCTGGACGGGTTAGCCGCGACCGGGTAGTCGATGACGTAGCAAGGGACGATATTGTATTCGTCGAAAATATCTTGCACACGATAGAGTTCCGACATTGCAGAAACGGAAGTGGCGTTCCGGTCCGGGGGCTTGGACCAGTCAAATTCCTCCTCTGTATCTACGACTACAATCAACTGAGGTTTGATGTCTGCGCCCAGCGCTATTAACTTGTTCTCGTTGATCATTTTTCAGTTTGTTTGCGGTTTCAAAGCTCAATTCCATTCATGGGGAGGCTCAAAGTGAACGCTGTCGGAATTTAGTATAGAGCTTTATCAGATAGCCGCACACACCCTAGCTGTGCGCTAGTCCTTAAATATCGAAATTGTTGGGGGTTAATTGTGCGATTTTGATTTTGATTGCAGTGCGGTTGGGACTCGATTTTTAAATTTGCACCAATTTAAGGTGTTTTGAGAGAGTCAGTGCTTACCCCGAAAGGCATGCCCAGCGATTGCGGGGAGCGGGGGCGAACTTTTTAGCACGGATAACATCTCTGCTGGATGTGGATTGCTCACGATTTTGTTTGCTAACTTTGGCTGACAGCGTTCAGGGTTTTTTTGTCCGCGTCTGACTCGTATAGTACAACCGATAGATTCGCGCTTGGTCTAGGCGAGCTTTATTTAAGGGTAAGGGCAACGAGACTCGAAATTGTTTGGTTATAGGGGTTAGAGATGGCGGATGTTTTTGGACAATGTGATTCACGTTTTTCCGCGGTGAGAGATATTTTTGCTGACAACCTTGCCAGTGGAGCAGATTTAGGAGCTTCATTTGCGCTCACGATTAATGGCGAGATGGTCATAGATCTTTGGGGCGGGTATCTTGATGAGGCTCAGGTAGAGCCTTGGCAAGAGGACACTATTGTTAACGTTTGGAGCACCACCAAGACTATGTCGTTTTTATGTGTTTTGCTCTTGGCCGATCGAGGGTTGCTCGATTTTGATGATGCGGTTGCTCAGTACTGGCCGGAGTTTGCGCAGAACGGAAAAGAGAACGTTAAAATTTGGCATTTGATGAACCATGCCGCGGGGCTCTCCGGCATGGACAAGATAATGACACCGGATCAGATGTACGATTGGGAAATGATGGTGTCCTTGCTTGCGGCGCAAGCGCCTTGGTGGCCGCCGGGATCGGCGACGGGTTACCATGCGATCACTCAAGGTTATTTGTTGGGTGAATTAGTCAGGAGAATTACCGGCAAAACGATGGGCACTTTTTTTCAAGAGGAGATCGCAACACCTCTGGATGCGGATTTTTTTATTGGGGTGCCCGATAGCGAGTTTTCGCGGATCGGCAAACTCGTTCCCTTCGAGGGCGGCGCTGCGCCGAGCGCAGAAGCAGGTACGATCGCTGCGCGAACGTTTAGTAGCCCCTTTGCGCCCGCGGCGCATTCATGGACACCGGGGTGGCGGCGTGCGGAAATACCTGCTGCCAATGGTCATGGCAACGCTCGATCCGTCGCCAAACTGCAAGCGCCACTGGCATGTAAGGGTAGCGCTTTTGGGGTAAAGCTCTTCTCGCAGGACACCGCTGAATCGGTGATGAAGCCCCGAATATCGGGTACCGACCTTGTGCTTGGTGTCCCGCTTTCTTTTGGGCTGGGCTTTGGGTTGAATTCAGAGGCTATGCCGCTGTCGCCGAATAAAAATGCCTGCTACTGGGGTGGTTGGGGTGGTTCAGTCATCCTAGTGGATCAAGACGCGGCATTGAGTTTGTCTTTTGTCATGAACAAAATGCACGATAGCGTTGTGGGTGATCCTCGATCCTTAAAGCTGATTCAAGCTGTGTACAACGCGTTATGAATCAAAATCAAAACAGTGCTCGATCGCCGGTTGCTGAGCTTCCTACTGTGGATTGGCTTGATCTGGCGAACAACAAGCAGAAATTTATGGGTGATCTCAGGCATGCACTTGCGGACTGCGGTTTTTTGGTCCTGACCAATGCGCCGGGCTTTGATGATGAATTTCAGCAGCACGCGTTTACTCAAGTTAGGGCTTTTTTTGACGCACCTATGGAGATCAAAAAGACCGCACATATTTCCAATACGCCTTATTTTCGTGGCTATACGCTGCCCACACCGGCTGATCGCGGGCACGGACAGGTAATCGAAAATTTTCAATATGGTTTTGAACAGACCCCTGTTTGTGCGCATGATGATGCCTCCCAGCCCATTCATAAGCGTTTGTTCCGTGGGCCGAATACTTGGCCCAAAACCGACAGTTTGCCGGGATTTCGGCCGCTGATTGAGACGCTAAACAACAGTTATCACCAACTCACTCACGCCCTGTCGGAGCTCATTGTAGAATCGCTGGGTGTGGATCCCCGGGAATTTCGCAAGTATTTCGATTTCTCCGAACCGGATCTGGCCGCAAGCCTGAATCACAATTTTAGTTTGGATGTATTTTCTCCGGAGGCGCAGGAGCAGGTGCGCCAAGCATATGATGAATTTGACAGTCCAAATGTCGGCACACACATTGATGGGCCGCCTTTTATTGCGTTACTGATTAACGATCGACCTGGATTGCAGGTGGTCGCGGATGAGGGTCAATGGGTGAATGCTCCCGTGACCTGTCGTACGGCTCCGGGAGATTATCCAGTATCGGTAATACCCGGTTCGGTAATTGTGAATACCGGCGGCACGCTGATGCATTTGAGTCAGGGGCGCTATAGCGCGACGCTTCATCGAGTCAACACCACGCTGATTCCTGCTGGTCAGACCCGCGTTTCAATGCCTTATTTTCTGCTCCCCAAAATGGAGGGTGATTTAATCCCTTTTGCTGGCCCTGGTGTAGAGCATCCAGTGAGTTCGGGCTATAACGCGGGCCGTGATCGCGGGGCCAACGCCTGCGTCAACCGAATGGGCACATTTCCGCAGGTAACTCGTCGTTGGTGGGTTGACGAGTTTAAGGCGCTCAGCGAGCAGCAGCGCAAAGAGGTGGAATCCGAAACAGCGGCGGCCTTTAAATTGGCTCGTGAGCGTGGTCTGCGTCGCTCAACGCCTAAGATGGGTTAGCCGCGCGTATACCTTTTAGTTTGCAACGGGAAACAGGGTTACGGTTGGCGGTCAAGGGGTGTCAATTTGATGATGGGTATGGTCCGCTTTACGCGGTTTTGGTACTGCGTAAAACCTGGATTAAATTGGGTAAATTGTCGCCAGAGCTCGGTTTGCTGAGGGCCGTGCACAGTGCTCGCTTTGTAAGGCGCGGCGATGCCATCGCGCGTGACCGTGACGTTTGAATTATGCTGCAGGTTTAGAAACCACGCGGGTGGTTGTGCTTGACCGCCGCTGGAACCGATGACGTAAAGAATGACTGGTGTGGCAGAGTCCTTCAGGTACAACAGCGGGGTTGCTCGATTTATTCCAGTTTTGCGGCCGATGGTGGTCAGCAACAATGTCGGTGCCCCCAAGCCGGCGATGCTGATCCGCCCTGAACTTTTCGTGAGCAACCAGCGATCTAAAGGGGATAGCAAAAAAACAAACAACAGGCCGCCCGCACGCGTGCTCGAAAAGCGCAGCAGCAATCGGAAAATGGCGTGTTTCATCGCGGGCCTGGTCTCGTTTTACGACCTATCTCTAGGTTGGGGTAATCAAGCAGCTATGAGCGCGGGTTGAGCCGGTTCAATGCATAGCTGCTGCGTCTTGACCTGCAGGGTAAGGCAGGCTGTTTTTGATAGGAAGTATTTTTCGCAAACGGCACTGGCGCCTTGTCCGGATCACCTGCAGAGCAGGCTGCCGGTTGAAAAATCAGTGAAATCATTTAGGTTTAGAGTTAACGGTTAACAGATAAAATGAAAGGTGATCCTCTGCACACCCAGTTGTTTGAATATGAAATAGCAGCTGAAACCATAAGCAAACAGGCGTGGCTTCAGAACTGGTCAGAACGGACGCAAGATGCGCTGGGTGCTGAACCGGGCCTGCAGGCCTGTGCTGCCATGGGCTCATTGGATTGCGACGAACAGGTAGTTATTTTTGAACGTCTCGAGAACGGCACGGCGGCGCGCGAAACCCTTGCTGAGCGTCCTGACCATGCGGCTTTGAGGCAAAGGATGGGTCAAACAGATATGACGCGCAGCCGGGTTAGGAGCCTGCGGTTTGTGGATTTGCCAGACTATGGCTGGTGGCGGCGGCCAGAACGTCACGACAAAAGATTTGCAGCCGGTGTTGCGGTAACCTTAATTGCCACGCGATTCGCCGATGACAATTCGCGCCAAACTTACCTGAGATTGACGCGCGATCATGCTCGATATTGTTATTTAAAAGAGTCAGGCACGTTAATATACAGCGCAGGTGAGGCTTGTGTTGACAGTGAGCGTGCACTTGGGGTGCAGTCGGGGGATTTATTATTTGTTGCCGCTTTTGCAGATGATGCCTCGGCTGAAAAGCACCGTGTGGATCTGGCGCATGTTAAGTTGCAAGAGAAACTCGTCAATGTGCCCCGAACGCGGGTGTTTGTCCGATCTTATGTAACGACGGGATATGGCTTCTTGTGGACATAGCTCAAATTGCGGTGCTCAGGCTATGATAATAATGATTTCAAACACAGACAAAAATAGAGTTACCTGCTTATGACCCACGCATCGCTTGTTGTTTTGCTGCTCTGCCTTATTGGATGCGGCGGTGGCGGCGGTCAGTCCGAATCAACACCTACGAGTTTTGCGGGTGCGGATAACGACGCAGCCGGTGGGCAGAATCAGGACGAAACGGGCTCGGGCGAAACTGGAGCTGATGAGAGTTGGTCTCTTGAGCGTGTTACGCCGGAGACCGTAGGTCTGGATAGCGCCCAGATCGACCAGCTATTTTCTCACATTTATACCGATTCAGCCGTCCAGTCGGCGACTTTGGTCAAGGATGGCATGATCATTGGCGAGCGTTTTGCGGAGGGTGTCTCGGCGGACACCATCGGCACCAGTTGGTCTGTTGCGAAGAGTTTCTATGGGGCTGCGATCGGCGTCGCGATTGACCAAAATTGGATCACCGGTGCCGACCAAAAAGTCAGCGACTTTATCACCGAATGGCGTGGGTCAAACAAAGAGGACGTGACCGTGGGGCAACTCTTGGAGATGCGTGCTGGCATTCCCGATCGGTCCGGCCTCTTTTTGGCCCGAGATCAAACTGCGTTTGCGATCGGTACCGACAAGACCGCGGCTGCCGGCGTAAGGTTTGTCTACTCGAACCCGACCTCGCAATTGTTTGAACCTCTATTACAGCGATCGGCAGGGCTGGATGCGCATGCATTTTTGCGCCAGGAGATACTTAGCCCAATTGGCATTGACGTCAATCGCATCGGCATGTGGCTCGACCCTACCGGTGCCCAGCCTTTGACCTACATGGGCCTGGACATGCGCCCTGAAGATTTCGCTCGATTTGGCGTACTGATGGCGCGTGGTGGTTTATGGGAAGATGAACAGATTCTCTCCAGCGCCTTTGTCGCGCAAAGTCTGTCGGCAAAGAGTCCGTTCTATGGCTACCAGTGGTGGCAGCTCAATGCCGCATATTTTGGTCAACCCGTGCCAGTGACCGTGTCTGCCGCGCTGGGTCTCGATGGGCAAGCGATCTATGTCTGGCCCGAGGCTGATCTGGTTTTGGTGATCCTAACTAAGTATCAACACAGTCGAAATCAGGGTTATGTGTTGAGTGAAACTAATTTCCCTGACACCTGCACAGGGCGTGGCCGTTGCCCGCCTGGTGCCGAGACCGTTGAGAGATATGATCAATTTGAGCTTATTCGATTGCTCAGCGAGCTGAATTAACCATGATTTTTTTGCTGCGGTTGTGACGTTTGTGGCTGGATCGTTGTGGTCAACGATCGGTCGGTGGTGCAAACACCAGTAATGCATTTCCGGCCATTCGGTCGCCGAATAAGTAGCCGGAGTTGATTAGCACGTGCCCTCGGTAAATCACCGGGCCGTCGGACTCGATGCTGCCGCCTGCGGCGGTCTCCCCCGAGACAGAAGCGAACTCGGCATTGGTATTAAAGTCCCATAAAATCTCGCCGTTGCTGCTGTCATAGGCGCGCAGGTGTCCGTCAAAGGCACCGGCAAATACGACGCCAGGTATCGCCGTGGCGGCTGCCGATAAACCCGGATCACAGGCGGGTCGATCGTTCGGCTCACACACCTCTGGCGCGGGCGTATACCACATGATTTTTCCGTCGACGGCGCTCAACGCGTATAGTCCGGGCGAGCGTGGTCCCTTAAAGCGCCCTGTAAACGTGGTGTCTGCATTGGGTGCAAAGATGGTGGTGCCCTGTGCAGCGAGGCCCCAGTGAATGCCTCCAGCAAATCCGCCGCGACCGATTTTTTTGCGCCAGATGAGTTCACCATTGTCTGGATTTAAGGCAAAAACGTGCCCAGATTTTTGACCAGCGATCACCCGGTCTTGGCCATCGACCGATACCAATATTGGGGGTGCGCCAATATCTAGATCAGGACCGTCCTCCTCGGGACAATTGGCCCCGCCACCGATGAAACAGGCCATATTCCAGGCATCTCCGCTGAGCGACTGGTAGTGCCAGACGATCTTGCCGGTGGTCAGATCAATGGCCAGAACTGAATCGCTTGTATCGGCAGCTGGGGATGTATACGCCTCGCCGGTGCCAACGTAAAGCTGGTTGCGTTTGGGGTCTATCGTTGGGGAATTCCATATTGGAGCGCCTGCGGGATGAAATAGGGGGCTGCCGGCTTCATTATTTCGACCGGTCGCGGCAGGGGTTTGGGGGATGGCATAGGTGGTCCATAATTTTTCGCCATTGGCGGCGTCAAAGGCGACTACGCCACCCCGAAAAGTACAACAACTATATCCGGGATCAGCGGCACTGCCCCATTCTGTGGAAGATAGCGGTACATAGAGTTTGTCTTGGTGAAGTGTGGGTGATCCAGTTAACGTTGTGTCAGGGTGAGCGTCTGCTCGAGCGCGCCAGATTTCTGTGCCGTTTGATGGATCGATCGCGTAAACGGTGCCTCGAATGTCACCAAAATAAGCGCGCGTGCCTGTCTCGTTGATAGCAAGTGCGCTGCGTACTTCTGCATCAGCGCTATAAGTCCAATGTGTGCAGCCGTCCTCTAAATTGAGGGCATAAACCGTGCCATCTTGGCTGCCAACCAGCAGTGCGTTGCCGAAGGGCGAGGGTTGACTGCGCGCGCGCGTGGCACCTGGGTAGGCAAAAACCCATTTAAGCTGAAGGTCACCCAGAACATTTTTACTCAGTTGGGCCACATCAGCCGGTATGAAGCGCGTGCCTTGCTTGGACAGGCTCCAGCCTGCTGTGACCGGCTTGACTGCGGGTATTTCGGTCGCCTCACAGCGTTTGACGGGTATACGAGCGATGCTTTCTCCCCCCAAATAAGCAGCCAGAGTTTTGATCTCGTTGCGGGTTAGGTCTGATGCATAGGTCGCCATGACGCCCTCGTTTAGGGCAGATTCAATGGCTTTTGCGCCAATGAGTTGAAATTTGATTTGGTGAGGTGCTTTGGCAACGCTGCCGTCGTGACAATGCGCGCAGCGATTGTTGAATGTTGCTTGCGCATCAAAGGTTGCGGCTGGAGTTTCTGTTGAATTGGCGGATGAAATAGGGTTTTGTCCAGCGCTCAAGTCTGCCACTGAACACAAGGCCGCGATGGCAACGGCGGTTAGGTTAAAAATTTTCATTGTGTAGGCTCTTCGGGTTAGTGGCTCTTCAAGGGAACGATTAGGCACACGAGGTGTAAAGGTAACGCGGTTGGGCTTTGGTTCTCAAGCGAGTTTGTCAGCTTGACGCTTATTGCAATTCATTTTCCTTTCGAGCAACCTGACTAAAAATATCGTCGGAGAGGGGTATGCGTATTGGTTTTTTGGGCATTTGGCTGCTGGCTTCAGTCAGTGCCGGTTCTGTTTGCGCTGAGCAGCAACCGGGCACGCATGATGAGGTTGCAAAAATAGAAGGTCTCTATGCCACTTGGCGTGATGCCGTGGAGAAAGGTGACAGACAGGCCTACGTTAGTCTGCTGCACCCGCAAGTGCGGATGCTGCCTCCGGGTGCACCGGCGATTGACACTGCGGATAGCTATAGCGAATTTTTGCGTCCTGTTTTTGCGATGGCGACCTACACGATAGAAGTTGATCAGGCGCCAGAGGTAGAGGTGATGGGTGATGTTGCCGTGGCTCAGTATGACTATACCATCAGCCTAAACCTTAAAAACCCGTCTGTTGGCGTTTCTGAGCCTGGCGCTCTGACCGCGTCGCAGACCTCAGCACGCTATTTTGATGTGTTGCGTAAGACTGATACCGGTCAATGGCTGGTCTGGCGGCATGGCTGGCAGGTTTGGTAACGATGGCTGTATAGGGTTGCGAAGGAGCGTGGTGATGCGTCGATATTTTAGTCTTGGGTTGATTTTGATTTTTTGTGCAGTCAGCCATGCGCAAGAGGTTGATTGGCCGGCTTACGGGGGCAGTGATGGTGGCGGGCACTATTCACCGGCCACGCAAATTAACCGCGAAAATGTCAAGCGCCTGCAGCAGGCGTGGGTCCATCGCTCCGGTGACTTTAAAGGCGGTGTGCAGTCGTTAACGGAAGTGGTTTCCGAAGAACTGCAATCGAGCCGGCCAACCTCATTCATTGGCACACCGATTGTCACGCAGGGCAAGATGTTCTATTGCACGCCCTACAATAGAGTGTTTGCGTTGAATCCAGCTACCGGTGAAGAGCTTTGGGTTTTTGACCCCGAAGTTGATATGACCCAAGAGAATTTGACCAATTGCCGCGGTGTCAGCAGTTGGGGGGCGGTAACACCGCAGGGCTTGGTCTGTGAGCATCGCATTGTACTGGCGACCCTTGATGCACGGTTGATTGTTATGGATGGGCAAACCGGGCTGCCCTGCGAATCTTTTGGTGATGGTGGTGAAGTGGACTTGACTCAGGGACTTACTGCACATATCGGCAGTGAATATGGCGTTACCAGTGCGCCAGCAATTATAGGCGACTTAATTGTGACTGGCGCGTATGTGACCGATAGCATTCGGCAAGACATACCCTCAGGTGTGGTTCGCGCATACGATATTCGTTCTGGAGAATTTGTCTGGGGTTGGAATCCCGTTCACCCCGACCTGCCACAGCGTGATGCGCAGGGGAAATTTGTCGCAGCAACAACAAACGTTTGGTCGACCATCTCGGTGGACCGCGAGCGAAACTTAGTCATTGTTCCAACCGGTAACTCCTCCCCGGATTATTACGGAGGCGATCGTGAGGGACATCAGGATTATTACTCCAGTTCGGTGGTGGCGCTTGACGGCACCACGGGTGAAGTCGTCTGGTCTTACCAAACGGTGCATCATGATATTTGGGACTTTGATGTCCCTGCGCAGCCAACATTGACCGATGTCACAATCGATGGGCAAACGCGTGCGGCGGTTGTGCAGGTCACAAAGATGGGGCTGACGTTTGTACTTGATCTAGAAACCGGTGAGCCATTGCATCCAGTGGAGGAACGGCCTGTTCCGCAAACCGGTCAGGTGCCCGGAGAATATTTATCGCCAACACAACCTTTCCCGCTCAAACCTAAACCTCTGCATCCGTTGGGTATTACCCCGGATGACGCGTGGGGGTTCACTTTCTGGGATAAGCAAAAATGCCGTGCACTTTTGTCGCAGGCGACAACCGGGCCGATATATACGCCGTTGACGACAAAAGGTACGGTGATGTACCCGTCTAATCTCGGCGGTAATAACTGGGGCGCTCCTGCAGTGGATCCTGAGCGTCAAATTATGATTACGAATACCAAACGCACGCCAATTCAAGTGAAACTTGTGCCGCAGGCTGAGTGTGCGGGCGGTGAGGCATTTCCACAAAAAGGCTCGCCCTATTGTGCAGAAATGAAGCCGTTAATCTCTCCCTGGGGTGCCCCCTGTACGAAGCCTCCATGGGCAACGTTGGATGCTGTTGATTTATCCTCAGGTGAAATTCTGTGGAGTGTGCCGTTAGGCACGTTGAAGCATCTGGCGCCGTGGCCGGTGACGTTATTTGTCAAAGGTGGGCTAGAGGCCGGTGGGCCGACCGTTACGGCCTCGGGTTTGGTGTTCATTGCTGCGACCTCAGATGGCTATTTCAGGGCATTTGATGTGGATGACGGGGCTGTGCTGTGGGCACATGAATTACCAGCGACAGGCAACGCTGTGCCGGTGACGTATATGCACGAGGGTCGGCAGTATGTTGCTGTTGCGGCGGGTGGTCATTTCACCTCACCGCTGCCCTCTAATGACTTCCTGATCGTATTTGCGTTGCCTTAGGGGAGGGGCCTAGACACATTGCCCTGCGCAATGCCCGGAGGACCAGGCCCATTGAAAGTTGAAGCCGCCTAAATGGCCGCTAACGTCGAGGACCTCGCCGATAAAAAATAACCCGGTGTGATCTTTCGCCTCCATGGTTTTGGAACTGATTCCGTCGGCGCAGACGCCACCGAGCGTGACCTCTGCGGTTCGGTAACCTTCAGTGGCTGCGGGTTTAAGCGCCCAATGCTGTAATTGTTGAGCCACCTGACGTAGTTGGGCATCTGCAATGCTGTCCAGGCGTCTCCCGTCTAAT
Source organism: Gammaproteobacteria bacterium UBA4421 (assembly GCA_002389675.1). Classification (GTDB taxonomy): domain Bacteria; phylum Pseudomonadota; class Gammaproteobacteria; order Pseudomonadales; family Azotimanducaceae; genus UBA4421. The sequence continues at coordinate 258,702 of DGQF01000009.1, read as the reverse complement.
GTGGACCAAAATTCTTGCATCAACTCGGTGACCAAAGATTTGGCCAACACTTGGCTGAGAAGCGTTTTAAGATGAATTGAAGGCTGACTTCGTTTTGTGTCCAATAACCAGTGGTGTGCATCGATTTCGGGAAAAAGGTTGATAATCAGGAGATCGCCTGGATGCCAATAGTTGGATATTTGTAAAATTGCCGGCCCGCTCAACCCGCGGTGGGTGAACAACATGTTTTCCGTAAAGCTTTGATCATTGCAGCGCACTTCGATCTCCAGCGCGAGCCCGGACAAGCGCTCGCATAAGTTTTTTGTGCTGCCTGTGAACATAAAGGGTACAAGCCCGGCGCGCCGCTCGATCAGCTTTAAGCCAAATTTGCGGGCAATGGCATAGCCAAAGTCGCTTCCGCCCAGTGTTGGAATGGATAAGGCGCCGGTTGCAATCACCAGTGACTCACAGCGCTGGGTTTGACGTGTATTATCATGCTCAAAAGTCAGGCAATAGCCAGAATTTTCCGCGGTGGGTGTGACGTCGACTGAGTTGCAGTGGGTTAAAATATTGACGCCAGCTGAATGGCATTCAGCCAACAGCATCGTCACAATGTCTTTGGCCGAATTTTGGCAAAATAGCTGGCCGTGGCGACGTTCTTCGTATTCGATACCGTGTGTTTCGACCAGATCAATGAAGTCTTCAGGGGTGTAGCGATGTAGTGCGGATTTTACAAAGTGGGGGTTACTACAGATGAAATTTTCGGCCGTCACGTGATAGTTGGTGAAGTTGCAGCGGCCTCCCCCAGACATGAGGATTTTTTTGCCGACTTTGTTGGATTTTTCCAACACAAGTACGCTCCGCCCGCGCTGAGCAGCGGTCAAAGCGCACATTAATCCTGCTGCACCAGCGCCTAAGATGATGACATCGGGGTGCATCGAGTTAATTGCTGAAGTTGTGCTGAGGATGATTTTTGCTGACCACCCGAGGTGTCGAGGTGGTTATGGGGTTCAATAAAAACATTAGGTTTAATAAATTTAAAAAAGGGTCTGTCTGAATGTTGTTAGCGAGAATCACGGGAACGTTAAGCCTGTTATTAATAGCGAGTTGCGCCGAGTACCTTCCGTTGTCGGGGGGCGCGCTGGAGGGCCCATTGAGTGCTACGCCGAGCAGTTGGGAAGGTGTCGCGGCAGATAATATCATACAGCTTGAAACGCGGGCAGAGCAGCCGTATTCGGTTAACCTATGGACGGTCATAGTTGATGGAGACCTGCACATTTTCGCGGGCGATAATTATGCGACTTGGGTTGCGCATATTGAGAATAATCCCGCGGTTCGCTTGCAGTCTGAGGCTGGGCTATATGCGTTCAAGGCGCAGCGCGTCACGGATGAAGCTCACTTTAAGCTTTTCTCGCAGGCTTGGGAGGAAAAATACGGCGCCCCGCCCAAAAATGAGCGAGTTGACCAAACCTTTTTGTTTCGTTTGACCTCGCTCGACTGAGTTGTTGTCACGGGTCTTTGTGCGGCTTATTTTACCCGCAGCATCGCCTTGGGTTGGTCTGCTTAGACCTTTGCTTGATTGAATCAGGCGGACGCTATGATTAGTTTGTGATAAGTTACCTGAGCCAAAAATAAGTCAGGTTTAAGCAGTGGAATGCGCTAGTTCGAGTGTGTCCTATGTGCTTTTCGTTTCGGGCTTGCGATGGCGAGTGGCTGTCTCGGCTGTGCCACACCCAGCTGGGTTAGAGGCGCCGTAAGGACGTGGTTTTTTTGCGGCCGGGTCGAGTGTTCGAGTAGTTCAGCGGATTTATAAGTAGGTAAAAAGGTGAATTTGATGGCAAGGAGCCGACTGCAGAGTTTGGGGGAGATGTGGACTCACGATACAAACGTCAGGTTTACGCATGTGAGTTTAACGCTCGCCGTGATGTTCGCGCTCGCCGCGTGCAGCACCACGAAGGCCGTCGACCATTGGCAAGCAGAAAGCTTCAGTCGCAGTTCTATTGATCATGTGTTGATCATCGGCGCGACGACCAATCGAGGCTATCGTTTAATTTTTGAAAACGAGTTTGAGCAGCGGTTGACGAAAGGGGGGTTGAAGAGCGTAAAAAGCGTTGATGTGCTCGGAGATCAAGTGCCCGATAGAGAAGCGGTCGAGGCATACGTGGCTAAACACAATATCGATTATGTTGTCGCGACCAAGCTCGAAAGAGCGGACGTCGAAACCACGTATGTGCCTCCTTCAGCTGTCACCTATTACACCGGTCCTTATTATCCAAGCTATGGGCAGCTGTATGGCAGCACCGTCACTTTAGTGAAGGAAGGATATAGTGATACGCGCAGCACGTTGATTCTAGTCACAACTATTTTTGATGCGAAATCGGGTGATCCTGTTTGGGTTGGTCGCTCTGCGACCTTTGAGCCGGGTTCAATAGGTGTGCTAGCAGGTGAAATTGCCAGAATAACATGGACCAACATAGCGCCTTGAGAGGTGTTTTATTGTCAATTGAAGGTCGCAAGGGACGGTTTAATGACGTCTTTAGTGGCTAGACGGCAGGGTGAGTGATCGTTTAATTACAAGGGAGAATGACATTGGCGCAAAAACAACCAGATTATGATGTGATCGCAGTCGGTGCGGGTTTTGCAGGACTGGGATTGATCCACTATATGCGCGAAGCCGGACTATCCGTGCGCGTATTTGATAAGGCGACAGATATTGGGGGTACCTGGACCTGGAATCGATACCCCGGCGCTGCCAGTGACAGTGAGTGTTATTACTATTGTTTGAGTTTTTCAAAAGAGTTGCTGCAAGAGTGGCGTTGGTCTGTTCGCTACCCCGGTTGGGAAGAAAATCTCAGTTATATGCATTTTGTTGCCGACAGGTGTGATATGTGGCCACATATCCAGCTTAATACGGAAATTGTAAGTGCGGATTTTCAGGAAGACACAGGATTTTGGCTGATTAAATCGGCCGACGGCGACGAATTCACCTGCAAATACTTTACCAGCGCGATGGGTATGATTTCTCAGCCGGTGATCCCTGATTTTAGAAACATGGATAAGTTTCAAGGCCCTTGTTTCCATTCCTCTCGCTGGCCGCACGAAGGGCTGGACTATGCGGGCAAACGCGTAGCGATTATAGGATCGGGTGCGACCACGGTTCAAATGCTGCCAGTTGTCGCGCAAACAGCGGAAAGTGTGACGGTCTTTCAGCGCACCGCCAACTTTGTGATGCCTGCTGTGCAAAAAGAGATGACATCCGATTGGGAAAAAGAGATTAAGGACAATTATGACGAGATCATCAGTAAACGTCGTAATCATGTCTTTGGTATGCCCTTCGACAGCCCCGTCGGGCGTGATCTGGCGGACACACCGGCTGACGAAGTGCAGGCCATTCTCGAAGAGCATTGGTCCCGGGGCAGCTTCAGATTTGTTTTTGAGACTTTTGACGATCTGCTCACCAATGCAGAATCAAATCGCATTGCAGGGGACTTTGTGATCCGTAAAATGCTAGAAAAGGTTAGGGACCCTGACGTGGCAGATATGCTGACACCCAAAGGATATCCTTTTTTTGCCAAGCGTCCGCCTCTGGACCACGGGTATCACGAAACATTTAATCGCGAAAACGTAAATCTTGTAGATATCAAAGATCGCGAGCCGATTGTTGAGTTCACATCCACAGGAATTCGCACCACGCAAAACGACTATGACTTTGACATTATTGTTCTGGCAACAGGTTTTCAAGCGTATACCGGTGCCCAAGAATCGCTGGCCATTCGTGGTCGCAACGGTCTATTGCTGAAGGATAAATGGGAAGAGGTTTCGGCGTCGATTATGGGGGTCTTTGTTGCGGAGTTTCCAAACTTATTTATGGTGACGGGCCCGCAGGCGCCGTTTGCCAACCTGCCGACGTCGATTGAGCAAAACGCGATGTACATTGCTGACTGCCTCAAAAAAATGGAAGGAGAAGGGTTGGCAATTTGCGAACCAAAGCAATCGGCTGAAGATGCATGGGTGGCGGAGACTGCAGCCATTCATGAACAAACACTGATGGCTCAAGGCGACAAAGTGAACTCCTGGATGATGGGTGCAAACCTGAAAGACAAAAAACCGCGAGTGCTGATCTATTTTGGTGGCGCCAATGTTTACTACGATAGGATGCGCGAGTCAGTGGAAGCTGGGTTTCCTGAAGTTCAATTTGAGCAGCAGGTGAGCTAGCGCTGTAAGCTCTGTAAGAAGGGTTGCCGATGATTGATGAAAGTTGTTGGTGCAGCATCAAAAATTGATGAGACTGAGATTTAAAGGAGATCAAGTATGAGTAATGAAACCCCTGAAAAAGCAATTTTGGTGGAGCGGCGTGGGCGAGTGATGATCATCACGCTGAATCGACCTGAAGCGATGAATGCCATTAATGGTGAACTGTCTCATGGCTTGCTGGATGCGGTTAGGGCGTTGGATGACGATGATTCGTTGACGGCGGGAATCATTACGGGCAACGGCCGCGCATTTTGTGCGGGTATGGATTTGAAGGCGTTTGCCCGGGGTGAGGATATTGGGCCGCTGACCACTTTTATTCGGGAAGGTTGTTCAAAGCCTCTGATCGCAGCCATTGAAGGTTTTGCATTAGCCGGTGGTTGTGAAATAGCGCTTACGTGTGATCTCTTAGTTGCCTCGAAAGGGTCTAAAATAGGTATTCGCGAGGTCAAAGTAGGCCTGTTTGCTGCTGCCGGCGGTGTATTTCGTTTGCCGGCGAGGGTGGGGTATACGCGAGCCATGGAAATGGCCATCACTGGAGAACCCATCACGGCTGAGGTGGCGCTGGAGAATGGGATGCTCAGCGAACTGACCGAGGCAGGCGGTGCTTTGGATGCTGCGCTTGGATGGGCTGAACGGATTGCTGAAAACGCGCCTTTGGCGGTATCTGCCTCCAAATCGCTGGTGCGCGCAGCGGCGCAGGGTTATGACGAGGAAAGTTTGTGGAAAATGCAGGAGCCCCTGTCGAAGAAAGTGTTTAGCTCCAATGACGCAAAAGAAGGTCCAAAAGCGTTTGCTGAAAAGCGGGCACCTAACTGGACCGGCAGCTAATATTTGGTGGTAGAGGCATAATCGCTTGCTGAAGAGGTTCTCCAGCAAGCTTTTCACGGGCTATATATCTAAAGGTCGGTAGTAGTCTTTGCCTTGGCTAATATACTCGCTGATCCTCTGTCTGAATGTATTTCCCGCAGATCCTTCTTCAGTCAGAGTTAAATTCTGTCGGAAGAAGTTAATACTCTCTGGGTTTAACGTCTGGGCGAGCGCCCAGTAATGGTCTGCTAGATCGTTGTGGCCATGAACTCGAAAAAAGTTGCCCAGACAAAAGGCTGCGTCAGCTTTCAATTGCTCTTTGCTGTGAGTGCGTATGTTCTCGCTGACCTGTTCTGGTGCGTTGATATAAGGACTGTTTTCGCCGTTCTCGATCCAGTCTTTTAACGCCGGTGTATAAACGTCGTTGCCAAATGTGATGGTTTCTTGGCCGTCGCTGATGGCATGGATTTGTGAGTATGTGCCTTCATCAATTCGGACGATCCGCCCTGTTTCGTCGATCCAAGCGGAGGAGGGAACGTTGACGAAGTTGAACAGACTGCTGATGCGGTGATTTTCGTCCACAATTTGTATGTAGGTTGCGCCAGCCGCGTCAAAAATGGGCCCCGCAACGGCTTCGCCCCCTGTGTCCTGCGCGGCGCAGATGATGACAAAATCAGGATTGTCGATTTCTTCATATATACGTTGCCACACGGGCACGTCTAGATAGCATCCTCACCAAGATGACCAAGTGACGATCAGTGCTTTTTTACCTTTGAAGTCTGACATTCGAATGACGGCGCCCTTGCGATCGGTCAATTCAAATTCCGGTGCCATTGCTGCTGATAGCGTGGATTCGCGTTTTGCTGGTATTTCGGCAAAGCTCCAGACTCGATTTTGGGTGTCTGCAACGAACGGTTGGCCGATGAAACGTGCGAAAGCGCTGAGGTTGAACCAGTTCTGGTCGGCAAGGGTTACGTTAAAGGTGTCTTGCAGCGGAATACATAGATCTCCAAGGCATACGCCCTCAGCTTTGACTTCAAAACCATTGATTCGGGTTAGGTCCTCTGCCCGTATAAGGAGTTCGTCGTCCGCACCGGTAGTGCTCAGGGTCAGCGTTTTGCCTTGGTAAAGTACACTGGTGCTGCCCGGAGGGTGAAGGGCGCTAGTTGTGAATGGGTGCCGGAGTTGCGGAAACGCCATCATGGGTTTAGCCATAAGCCTCATCAATTTTTTTTGTTTGGACTTTCATCCTAGTTGATCTAGGTCGCTGGGAATAGCTGTATCCGCACGATATGTTTTTTATGGGCTTAAAATTTCTATCCATTTGAGCCACTCGAGTACGGTCCTGGCTCGTGACAGGGTATCCTAGGGGAATAGTTTTTGAGGATGAAAAAGTGACGCAGTTTAAAATAGAGGTAAATGGGCAAACGCATGAACTGGATGTTAGTCCTGAAATGCCCCTGCTGTGGGTGTTGCGAGACAAATTAAAGCTCAAGGGAACCAAGTATGGCTGTGGAATCTCGCAGTGCGGCGCGTGTACCGTGCACGTGGATGGTGTTGCCGTTCGCTCTTGTGTGCTGCCTATTGCTGCGGTCACTTCGGCCGTAACGACCATTGAGGGCCTTGCTGATGGTGGCGATTTGCACCCGTTACAAAGTGCGTGGATTGAGCACGATGTGCCGCAGTGTGGCTATTGTCAGTCGGGCCAGATCATGAGTGCAGCGGCTTTACTGTCCAACACGCCTCAGCCCAGTGATGAGGACATTGATGCCGCGATGGCGGGTAATTATTGTCGCTGTGGCACCTACATCAGAATTCGCAAAGCGGTGCATACGGCAGCGTCCTACTATGATGCAAGCGCGCCGAGTGCAATCGGAGACAAAGGATGAATGAAGTTAAATTAAGTCGGCGCAAGCTCTTTAAAGCCAGCGCTTTAGCCGGGGGTGGTTTTTTACTGCAGATGGCGCTGCCAATATCGGTATTAGCCGCAGAAAAAGACACTCTGGTGCGCTCGAAAGCGCTCAACGTATATGTACAGATTGATGCTGACGGGCAGATCACCATTTATTCGGCGCACCCCGAAATGGGGCAAGGCATTATGACCTCTTTGCCCATGATTGTTGCCGAGGAAATGGGTGCTAATTGGGAAGATGTGAAAGTTTTGCAGGCACCGGTAGACACCGCCCAGTTTGGTTTTCAAGGTGCAGGAGGGTCTACTTCTATCCCCAGAAATTATCAGGCGATGCGCGAGATGGGTGCGTCGGCACGCGAGATGTTAATTGCTGCAGCGGCTCTGTTAATGGAGGTAGATACGCAAGATCTGGAGGCGCGAAACAGCGAGGTGGTGCATGCTTCGGGCAACCGTCGAACGTTCGGTCAACTGGCTGCGTTGGCCGCGCAGCAAGAAATGCCTGATCCAGAAATGTTGTCTTTTAAAGATCCGCGTGCTTACACCATTATTGGCACTTCGGTGGGTGGTGTGGACAACTTGGTGATTGCGACAGGCCAATCCCAATTTGGTATTGATGTGGATTTGCCAGGCATGAAATATGCGACCTACTCGCGTTGTCCTCGGCTCGGGGGGAAGGCTGTTGCATTTAATGAAGTTGAAATCAAAAAGCTGCCGGGGGTGACGGACGCTTTTATCTTGCAACCCGATGCGCGGGCCGGCAAGGCCTCAATGTCGTTTATACAAGGCATGGCCTCTTTAAGAGGGGGCGTTGCCATCATCGGCAACGATACCTGGTCGGTCATTGATGCAAAAAACAAATTAAAAGTGCAGTGGGATGAAACCGCGTCATCAGATGACAGCTGGTCGGGGATGGTTCAACAAGCGCAAGCGTTGGCACGTTCAGATCACGGGGAGGTCAAGCGCGATGATGATCAACTAGAGGCTGCGATGTCAGATCCAAGTCATCTTGCTTTGGAATCGTTTTATGAATTTCCCTTCGTAGCACATGTTTGCATGGAGCCGATGAATTGCACCGCGCATTTCATTAAGGGGCGGGGTGGCGAACCAGATTCAATGGAACTTTGGATGGGCAGTCAGTTTCCAGCACAGGCTAAAGAAATAGCCAGCAATATGTTGGGTATCGCACCGGAAAACGTGAAGGTTAACCTGAAGCGTCTTGGCGGTGGATTCGGGAGAAGGGCCATCCATGACTTTGCTGCCGAAGCGATGGCAATCGCTTACCGGGTAGACGGCCCGGTTAAGCTAACTTGGACGCGCACGGATGATATTCACCATGACTTTTTTAGGGTTGGTGGGTTTGAGAATATGCGTGCGGCAATTGATGCCAATGGCAAGCTTGCCGCATGGGATCAACATTACATTGGTTTTGCGCATGATCAGAAACCTGTCATTGGTTCAGGTTTCAGGGGTAACGAGCTGCCGATGACGGTTTTAGAGCGAGCCAGAGTTCGTCAGTCGATGATTGCTTTAGATACGCCGTGCGGCGCTTGGCGGGCACCGGGAGCCAATACCAATGCGTTTGTGGAACAGAGTTTCATTCACGAGCTTGCCGTCTTGGCACAGCGCGATCATGTTGAGTTCTTGATTGAGCTGATGGGCGCGCGGCGTTGGACAGCTGAGGGTAATGTCAATGCCCTCAATACCGGACGTGCCATTGATGTGATTAAAATGGCTGCTGAAAAAGCCGCTTGGGGTAAGCCAATGCCATCAGGTTCGGCGCAGGGTTTTGCATTTTATTTCTGTCATGCGGCGCATATTGCACAAGTTGCAGAAGTGTCGGTGGATGGTAGCGGTAATTATCACGTCGATAAGGTGGTTGTCGCCGTAGACGTTGGCCCAATAATCAATCGTAGCGGTGCACTGAGTCAGGTAGAGGGGTCGATAATCGACGGGTTAAGCACAATGGCAGGGCAACAGATTACGATGGAAAAAGGCGTGATTGAGCAGGACAATTTTCATCAATATCCGGTAACGCGGATTGCTCAGACACCTAAGATCGAGGTTCATTTTATTGAGAGCGACCATCCCTCGACTGGCTTGGGGGAGCCTGCGCTTCCGCCTTTGGCTCCGGCGGTGACCAATGCTATTTTTGCGGCGACCGGTGACCGTATTCGATCCATGCCATTGAGTGCGCAGGGCTACCAGTTGGTTTGAGTGCGGTGGGTTGGCGGCACGCCTGTTCTCAGGCGTACCTGCTTTCTCTCAAGGCCTAGCCGCGAATCACGCGTCCCGGTCTTGCGCCTGTATCGTGATCATGCTGGCGAGTTTTAACACCGTGGACAAAGGTATTTAGGTATCCGCTTGCGGGTTGTAAAATGCGCGATCCGCCGGCGGGCAGATCGTGATGCACCTGTAGTTCCCCAAGATCTAATTTTTGTAAGTCAAAGAGGTTGAGATCAGCTCGTTTTCCAGCCGCGATTTGACCTCGGTCATGCAGGCCAAACAGTTGGGCGTTGCGCAGCGTTTGTTTATGAACCATCAGCTCAATCGGCATGCGTGGGCCGCGTGTGCGGTCTCTAACCCAGTGGGTGATTTGATAAGTAGGATTGACTGCGTCAAAGATAAGGTTGACGTGGGCGCCGGCGTCAGACAAACCAATGGTTGTATCCGGGTGTTGAATCATCTCCTCCATAACACTGAAACTGCCATCGACGAAATTTGCGCCTAGGAGGATGGCAAATCGGTTGCCTTGATTGGAAATCAAAAAGTCGTACATAAATTCAGCGACGTCTTGGTTGGCTGCCATGGCCAAGGCGCCGATATTGCTGTCAGACTGCGGCTCGTAGTTAATGGGCAGGTCAATAGGAAACATATTGGGTGCGGCCATTGCCATGAGACCAAAGACGTTGGCCATGGCGCCAGTTTGTGTCGGTGGGATGTCAGCGTCACTGAGAATGGCGGCTTTTACCTCTGGTTTGTGCATTTCGGCCAACATACGTTCGAAGGGCAGTTGGGCCAGCTTGAGGAAGGTTTCCCGTCTTTGGAACATGTGATAGGTGCGTAAACTGGTGACCAACCCGATGGGCCGAGTTGTGATTTGTGGTCGCAGCATTAGCCCTCGTGCGTTGGCTTGTTCAACGATGTCTAGGCAATTGCGCCATTGGTCAGGCCGGTTGGAATTTTGCACCAGAGTAAATGTACAGTTGCGTCCGGAAGATTCTGCAATCTCCGCAAACAGCTCCACTTCTTGTTCGGTTGTCCAATGTTCTGGCCCGGCAATATCTCCCACAACACCAGCTGGAACCGCTTGAAAAACGCCGCGCCCGGCATTTTTCATCGCCAGGCCAATGGCCAATAGCTCTGATTTTTCGGCAAAGGTGCCCGGAATCGGTTCACCCACAATAGACCGATGACCAATGGTTCTTGATGTCGAGAATCCCAATGCGCCAGCTCGAAGGGCCTCCTCAACTATTTGTTGCATATGAACTAGGTCGGCTGAGGTGGCGTCTTCATGATTTAATGCGCGTTCGCCCATTACGTAGTTGCGCAATGCCGAATGAGGGATTTGAGTGCCGACATCCAAGGTGTATTGGCGGGTTCCCAGGTAATCAATATACTCCGGGAATGTCTCCCAGCGGCCCCACTCAATTCCTTCATAAAGAGCTGTGCCGGGAATGTCTTCCACGCCCTCCATTAATTCGATCATCCCCCGCTCTCCGCCGGGTGGGCAGGGCGCAAAACCTACGCCGCAGTTGCCCATGACAACACTGGTCACCCCGTGGCTGAACGACGGATCGAGCTGATCATCCCAACTGACTTGACCGTCATAATGGGTGTGAACGTCAACCCAACCAGGTGCCGCGGTTGCCCCTTGCGCGTTGATGGTCTCTTTGGCGCTGCCGGTGGCGTTTCCGACATCCACAATTAGCCCGTCTTGGATCGCAATATTGCCCTCAAAGGGCGCGGCACCAGTGCCGTCTACGATGGTCGCATGCTTAATCAGGTAGTCATAGCTCATGAGTGTATAGCCTTAATGTTTGCGGGTGATTTGCACGGGTAAGTGTGTATAGCCTTTGACGAACGAGGAGAGCGTGCGCTCGGGTTCGGCCTGCACTTCGATGGTTTGAAAACGCTGTAAAATTTCTTCCCACAGTATTTTTAACTGAAGCTCGGCAAGTCGATTACCCATGCAGCGATGAATGCCAAAGCCAAAGGATAAGTGCTGTCGCGCATTGTGACGTTCGATGTCGATCTGATCAGCATTGTCGAAAACGTCTTGGTCACGGTTACCTGAGACATACCACATCAACAGTTGGTCACCTTGCTTGATTTGTTTGCCTCGAATTTCACAGTCCTGATTGGCCGTGCGTCGCATGTAGGCCAGTGGTGTTTGCCAACGAATGATTTCAGCCACCATTTGTGGAATTAATCCCGGGTTTTTGACCAACTTAGCAAATTGTTCAGGAAATTTGTTCAGTCCATACACGCTGCCAGACATTGTATTGCGGGTCGTGTCGTTGCCACCCACAATCAACAGCAAGAGGTTGCCGAGATACTCCATTGGCGGCATGTCTTTTGTATCGTCGCCGTTAGCCAGCATGGAGACCAGATCGTTGCCGGGAATACCTTTTCTTTGTTCACGTAGTTGGTTGAAGTAGGCCAAGCATTCCAATAGCTCGTCGCGTCGTTGCTCAATGGACTCAACAATGCCGCCAGGTTGAGGTACGGCAAACGTGACGTCCGACCATCGAGTCAGTTTGCGTCGATCTTCAAAAGGAAAATCAAACAAGGTGGCTAGCATCATGGTAGTGAGCTCAATAGAGACAGTATCCACCCAGTCGAAGGTTTCATTCTCAGGCAATTGATCTAGAACCTGCCCCGTGCGTTGCCTGATGAGCGCCTCCATATTGGCGAGGTTGCCAGGTGCCGCGGCGCCGGCTACTGTTTTGCGCTGAACATCGTGTATGGGTGGGTCTTGTGCAATGAACGTGCTGAGCTCGAGCATACCTTCGGGCAGTTCGGCATCCACTGGAAAGCCCAAAGTGATGCCTTTGGAGGAGGTGAAGTGCTGCCAATCTGTATCGACGCGTTTGATGTCGTCATATCGGGTCAAAGACCAAAAGCGCCCTGCCATATCGGTTTCATTAAAGTGAACGGGGTCCTCTGCGCGCAGTCGCTCGAAGTATTCCTGCCAGCGGTTTTCGCGAAACAAGCGGGGGCTGATCGGCATGATGTCCGCCAAGGGGAGATCGTATGCTGAGGGAATCTGCCCTTTGCTTTGCGCGCCTTCAGCAGAAGGCATTTGGACGGGCGCATCGGTAGGGGTTGCAGATCGAGAGTCGACCTCGCTCATGTAGTTTCTCCAGCGTTGTCTATTGAAAAATTGCGGCGGACTGTTGATATGCCACAACATAGTTATCAGCTAGATTTTGACGCTTTTTTTAAAAAATTGATACTTTCAAGGGCTATTCCCAGTCACTATAAGGTTTTGCGGCAACCTTAAGACAGGTCAACGTTAACCCTCTGCAACGTGCGGTGGGTTAGCATTAATTTGTCATCAGCCCATAATGGTCCAGATCACTGGAGCGGGTGGAGACATGGATAAAATTGGATTGTTTGTGGATGTGCAGAATATCTACTACACCACGCGAGATACGTATCAAAGGACATTTGATTATCGTTCCTTTTGGCAGCGTCTGTCCAAGACGGGAGATTTGGTAATAGCCACGGCCTATGCCACATCCCGCGGCGATATAGGCCAGCAGAAATTTCAGGCTGCGCTGCGGCACATTGGCTTCAACGTCAGATTAAAGCCGTTTGTGCAGCGCGGCGATGGCTCGGCCAAGGGTGACTGGGATGTAGGCATTACGTTAGACATCATAGAGCATGCCCCTAAATTGGATCGGGTGGTGCTGTTGTCGGGGGACGGTGATTTTGATTTGCTGCTTGATAAGGTGCGTGCCGTTTATGGGGCGCAGGTTGAGGTCTATGGGGTGGCGGCTTTAACGGCGAAGGCGTTAATCGATGCCGCAGATGTGTTTCACCCGATAGATCAGTCGATGTTGGTCTGATGCGTCAGCATGCTTACACCAGACGGCGCGCACGCACTATTTTGCCTTTGACCCGACCCTGATCCAGATATTCGACGGCCGCTTTAGCCGAGCTGTTTTTAACCGCCACAAAACTGGCTTGATCGAAGATATCTATTTTACCGATGGCCTCCGCCGGGAGTCCCCCATCACCGGTTAAGGCACCCAGCAAATCGCCAGGACGAATTTTGTTTTTACGTCCGGCGTTAATTTCGATTGTGGTCATTGCGCCATAGATTTTGAGGTTGCTGTGCCGGTTTAGGCTGGCGTAAACGTCTTGAATGGCAGGGGCATTAGTGAAGGTTTCAATGGTGTTGATACGCTGCTGTTCGGCGCTGGTGAACAGGCTGAAAGCTCGACCCTGTTCGCCTGCGCGACCCGTGCGGCCGATGCGATGGACGTAAATTTCAGGATCGTGGGGGAGCTCGTAATTGATCACAGCCTCTAATAATTTAATGTCCAAGCCGCGCGCAGCAACATCCGTGGCGACAAGCACAGGACAACTGTGGTTGGAAAACTGGAGCAATACCCGGTCGCGCTCTCGTTGGTCGAAATCGCCATGAATAGCTAACGCCTGAATGTTGTGTGAATTAAGGTGGGCTGCAACTTGGTCACATTGAATTTTAGTGCGACAAAATACCAGCGTGGATTGCGGTTGGTAGTGTTCAAACAAAGCCAACAGCGTATTGTTGCGCTCGTGTTTTTGGACGTGATAGAAAATTTGCTCAATAACTTCGGCTTGGTGTTGTGATTCAACTTTGACTTGGGTTGGATTTTTTTGGAAGCGTCTGCTGATGTGTTGAATAGAATCGGGAAAGGTTGCTGAGAATAACAATGTCTGCCGATGGTTGGGGGTATGCTCGACAATATGTTGCATATCCTCTGCAAATCCCATGTCAAGCATTCGATCGGCTTCATCAAGCACAAATGTTTTTAGCGCATGTAGACGCAGCGTTTTTTTGCTCAGGTGGTCAAGGACTCTGCCAGGCGTGCCGACTGCGATGTGGGCTCCGTGAATCAGTGATCCTTTTTGAGGGCCAAAAGGTTTGCCGCCACACAGGGAGACCAGCTTGATGTTTGGAGTGGCTCTGGCAAGACGCCGCAATTCTTTACCCACCTGATCGGCCAACTCACGAGTGGGGCATAAAATGAGTGCTTGGATTCGAAGGTCGCTGGCGTTGATTTTTTGCAGCAGTCCCAAACCAAATGCTGCAGTTTTTCCGCTGCCGGTTTTAGCTTGTGCTATGAGGTCTTTGCCCTGCAGTATTGGCGGCAAGCTAATCGCTTGCACTGGTGTCATTTTGGTGTACCCGAGTTGCTGCAGATTCTCCAATTGTGCAGCGGAGAGGTTGATGCTGGAAAAATCTTGTGACTCAGAATTGCTCATAGCTTATCGTTAACAGCGATGTGTCGGGCGGGGCGCAAAGTCTAGCCTATAACGTCCTGCTGCGCTTGCTTGTAATGGTTATGATAGCAGTGAGGCGCTATCGTGCCTCTGCAGTGTAGCGCGGCTCCGAGCGAACCTTTGGCCTGTGGTGAAAATGTCCTTATCAAGTAACGCGAAAGGAGTCGAACAATGAGACCTCTTAACGTCATGATTGTTGGCGGTGGCATCGGCGGCATGACGCTGTCTTTGTGTCTAGCACAGCAGGGACATCAAGTATCTATTTTTGAACGCGCCGTGATGGACAGTGACGCGGGCGCTGGTGTGCAATTATCACCTAATGGCGCGCGGGTGCTGCATAGCTTGGGTTTGGCTTCAGCTCTGGAGGGCTGTGCGTTTTTGCCGCAAGGGGGCCAGTTTAGACACTTTCGCAGCGGTCGACTGATTGCGCAAACTGCTTTGGGCGCTCAGGTGGCGGAACGCTATGGCGCTCCCTACTACCACATCCATCGGGGTGACCTTCATCATTTGCTTTTGCAGGCTGTGAAATTGTCGCCGAATATCGTGCGCCATGCGGGTGTATCGGTGGACAATTTTGAGCAGCACGGCCGCGGTGTTGAAATTAAATTCTCTCAGGGTGTGCAGCGCGGCGATTTGCTGGTGGGTGCGGATGGCATTCACTCAACCATTCGCGATTTGTTATGGGGTGCGCAACCGCCGCATTTTACCGGTCAGGTTGCTTGGCGCACGTTGGTCCCCGCGGCGCGGTTGCCAAAAAACAGGATCCGACCCATGGCCTCTGTGTGGTGGGGGCCGGGTAAACATTTTGTGCATTATTATGTGCGGCGCGGAGAGCTGGTTAACTGTGTATGTGTTGTTGAGAAGTCTAATTGGCAGGTCGAGTCCTGGAGCAGCAAAGGAGATTATGCTGAGCTGAAAAAGGATTTTGCGGGATGGCATGATGATGTTCAGCATTTAATTGACCAAGCCGATCACCAATCGCTTTATAAATGGGCGTTGTATGATCGTGCGCCCATGTCCAAATGGGGGAAGGGGCGAGTGACATTGTTGGGTGACGCCTGTCATCCTACGTTGCCGTTTATGGCGCAAGGTGCCGCTATGGCCATTGAGGATGCTGCGGTGCTGACGGCGTGCGTGAAATCCGCTGCAGGCGTTGCTGAGGCGTTGCAGCGTTATGAGAAATTGCGTCGCCCCAGGACAGCCTACGTTCAAAGGGGCTCCAGACGACATGCCCGAGTCTTCCACCTGTCGGGGGTCGGTGCTTGGATGCGTAACCTTGTTGCGGCTAAAGCGGGTGAACGTACCGCAAGCAGGTTGTTTGCCTATGATGCGCGTGCGGCGACGAAATTTTAGTGCGTGTGTTGAAACGCGCTTATTACGGGTTATGCTAACGGCGGTCCCGCGAATTTGGCGAGATAGGGTCTGTTGAGGGAGAAAGCGCGTATGGTGAATAAAGTGCAAGGCTTGCATCATCTGGCCGTGTGCACGTCAAATATGAAAGAACAAATCGAGTTTTTTACCGATAAACTGGGTATGGAATTGCAGGCGCTATATTGGATGCATGGGGCTGAAAATACCTGGCATGGTTTTTTGCGATTAAATGATGAGAGTTCAATTGCGTTTGTCTCCAATCCGCAGATTAAGGATATTGCGGGTGTTTTAGGAACATCACACGCGGGCAATCCGGGCGCTAATAGCGCCGGTGGCACGATGCAGCATTTGGCGCTGAAAGTGGACAATCATCAGGTACTATTGGCCATGAGAGACCGTCTGCGCGCAAAAGGTGTTCCGGTCATGGGTCCTGTTGAGCACGGTATGTGTTGCTCCATCTATTTTGCAGGTCCTGAGAGCCTTTCTTTGGAATTGAGTTATTCCATGCAGCCGATAGATAATGAAGTTTGGATTGATCCAGAGGTGGTCGAGCTGGCGGGAATCACGCCGCAGGAACTGGCGCGTTTTAAAAATCCCAGTGACTATGCTGATCAGGGTGGAGCGGTTGGTCAGCCTGACTTGAGGCAAACGACAGGCCCCCACATGACGAACTATCCAGCTGGAATGTATGAAGCGATTATGAATGCGCCGGATGAACTCATTCTCAACTCGGTGCCCAACGCGCCGCCGGTTAAGCGGCCGCCTAAAAAAGAGGAACCCTAATGCTGACACTTCATTTTGCCCCTAACTCTAGAGCGGGACGAATTTTATGGTTGCTGGAAGAGTTACAGCTGCCCTACAAGTTGAATCGTATGGATTTTCATCCGAAAGATTTGAAATCTGATGAACACCGTAGTCGCCATCCGCTCGGGCGAGTGCCCGTGCTGGACGATGGTGATGTCAGTATTTATGAATCCGGGGCCATTGTTGAGTACGTTCTTGAGCGGCATAAAAATGCAGGTATGAAGCCGTCGACAGATGCACCGGAGTTTCCGGCTTATCTGCAGTGGTTGCACTATTGCGAGGGTATGGTGATGCCGCCGGTCAATACAATAGTGGTGCAGACTGTTCTGTTGCCCGCCGCGCGTCGCGACGAGACAGCATTGGCGCAAGCACAAAAATTGCTGAATCGCTCGCTGGTGCCGGTAGAAGAGGCGTTAGAAGGTAAAGAATATTTGATTGGGGATTTTTCTGCGGCAGACATCATGTTGGGGCATGCCTGTTTTATGGCTAATCGTTTGGGTTGTGTGACGCAGGAGATGGCTAATCTTAAAAGTTACGTTGCGCGCATTGCACAGCGCCCTGCGTTTGATAAAGCGATCAACGCATAGCGGAGCCCACTGATCCTCGGGCAAGTCGAATAGGAATGTTCTTTGACGCTTAATTTTGGTGACCTGCTGGAGTCTGTCGCTCAGGTAGTGCCTGAGCGACAGGCGATTATTTATGCGGATAAGCGTTATACCTGGGCAGAATTCGATACTCAGGCAAATCGATTGGCGCGAAACTTGATTGAGCTGGGCCTGATGCCTAACAGTAAAGTCGCCTTTTATCTGCGCAATAGCCCAGCTTACGTCGTGTTGCTGGCCGCTTGTTTTAAGGCGCGCCTGGTGCATGTCAATGTGAACTATCGCTATGTTGATCAGGAACTGCATTATGTTATCGATAACGCTGATGCTGAGTTGGTCGTTTTTGATCAAGAATTTGCAGGCCAGATCGATCAGTTGGCACCGCGATTGCCGAAGGTAAAAGCGTTTTTAGCGGTAGGCCCGGCGGAGGATTCAGTGCGAGCATTGAGCTTTGAGCGGCTCTGTTTGCAAGGTGAAGGCGCACCGGTGACCCTGGCGCGGTCCGGTGACGACCTGTACTTTATGTATACGGGGGGGACCACGGGTTATCCCAAAGCGGTTATGTGGCCGCATAAAAGCAGAATAGCTGTCATCGGTATGGCGGCAGCTGAAACAGCGGCAGCGCACGCGCGTGCGGTGGCTGGGTCGGCGCGTTTTCCAGTGACGCTGCCGGTCTGCCCGATGATGCATTCAACTGGGTTCACCACGGTATTGTCTGCATTGTGTGCAGGTGGTTGTGTGGTGTTAATGCCCGGGTCCAGGTTCGACGCGCATGCCTGCTTGGCTGCGATTGGCGCGCACAAGGTGACGACGGTTGTGTTGGTGGGAGATGCATTTAGCGTCCCCATGATTGAAGCATTAGTTGAGTCTGCGGATCGCTATGATTTGTCTTCAGTGACAACCTTATCATCGGCCGGTGCAATGTGGAGCGCAAAATCGAAAGCTCAATTACTGAAGTATTTTTATAACGCGATCGCGAGGGATTCATTGGGCTCATCTGAAGGGTCGCGATTGGCCGGTTCGGAAATGCGTGCCGGAGAATCCGGGCAAACGGGGCGGTTCAAGCTGGGGCCTGACGTGAAAGTATTTACGGAAGATCATCTGGAAGTTCAGCCGGGCTCTGGTCAGGCAGGTCTGCTTGCGACGTCAGGCCCAATTCCTCTGGGCTATTACAAAGACGATAAGCGCACTGCTGAAACCTTCCCAATAATCAATGGGGTGCGTTATTCGATGCCCGGCGACTGGTGCACTTTGGAGTCTGACGGGACTATTAACCTTTTGGGACGAGGCAGCCACTGCATTAACACAGGTGGAGAAAAGGTCTATCCGGAAGAAGTGGAAGAAGCATTGAAAAGTCATGCGCGGGTTCTTGATTGCGCTGTGTTTGGTGTGGCTGATGAGCGGTGGGGTCATGCGGTGAACGCTGTCGTGCAGTTACGTGCACCAGCGGAAGTGTCTGAATCGGATTTGTATGATCATTTAAGGGGGCAGTTGGCCGCTTATAAAAGGCCTAAAACGATCGTTTGTGTGCAGGACTCTTTTCGCGCGGAAAATGGCAAGATGGACTATAACCAGGCCAAATATCTGTTTAATGTAAATTTGCGACAGGCTGACTGATTAATCAAAGGTGTAGCAGACGAGCCCCCGGCTTGCCGTTAAATCGCCGCGATTGTCCAAATAAGGGCCTTGGCATGCTTTGCCGTTAGAGCATAAATGCGCCCAGGCCCTTTCGCAGTTGGATTACTTGCGGTGGTTTAAAACCAATTTATCGTCGATACCGGTATAGCGCTCGCCTTCGTATTTTCTCCTTTCATGTCGCCCGACGACCATGTGGTGAACCTCATCTGGCCCGTCTGCCAGCCGCAGATTGCGTTGTTGGGCATACATTCGGGCGAGGGGAGTCCATTGCGAGACGCCGGTGGCGCCGTGGATCTGTATAGCCTCGTCGATAATCTTACACATTTTTTCTGGCACCATAGCTTTGACGGCGCTGACGTAGATGCGGGCCTCTTTATTGCCCAGAACATCCATCGCTTTTGCTGCCTGAAGTACCATGAGTCGGCATGCATCGATTTCAATGCGTGCGCGAGAGACTAGCTCAATATTTTTGCCCAGCTGTAAAATTGGGCGCCCGAATGCAGTGCGCCCCAGGCCGCGCCGTACCATTAATTCTAAAGCCTTTTCGCCCGCCCCGATCGAGCGCATGCAGTGGTGAATTCGTCCTGGCCCGAGCCGTACCTGAGAAATTTCAAATCCCCGGCCTTCGCCGAGTAACATGTTTTCTTTGGGTACCCGCACGTTATCAAAAACGATATGCATGTGTCCGTGTGGCGCGTCATCCTCGCCGAACGATTCCATACCTTCCAGAATCTTCACGCCGGGGGTTTCAATGGGCACTAAAATCTGGGATTGCTGTTTGTGCGGCGCAGCGTCAGGGCTGGTTTTAACCATGGTGATCATGATCTTGCAGCGTGGATCGCCGGCGCCGGAAATATAATATTTCTCTCCATTGATGACCCACTCGTCGCCGTCGAGCACCGCTTGCGTGCTCACGTTCTTAGCGTCTGAGGAGGCAACCGCGGGCTCGGTCATGGCATATGCAGAGCGTATTTCTCCATTCAGTAATGGTTCCAACCATTGTTTTTTTTGTGCCGCAGTGCCAACGCGTTCGAGCACTTCCATATTGCCGGTGTCAGGTGCTGAACAATTTAGCGTTTCTGATGCCAGTGGATATTTCCCCAGTTCGTTGGCAATGTAGGCATAGTCCAAGTTTGACAAGCCCTCGCCTGTTTCCGCATCGGGGAGGAAAAAGTTCCACAGTCCAGAGGCCTTAGCTTTGGCTTTGGCACCGTCTAAGAGCTCCATTTGACGAGGGTGCCATGCCCAGCGTTCCTGTTTTTCCTTGTCCAGCGCGTAAAATTCTTCGCTAATTGGCGCGACGTTTTCTTGAATATGTTGTTTGACGGCATCTAACAAGGGACGTGCTTGTTCGGACATTGACAACTCAAATAGGTCAGGGTTTTCTAGGGCTACTTCTGCCATTTTTATGATCCTTGTAAAGTTCTAAATTTGAAATGGATTGCGCGGATCGAACAGTCATTGTCCGCGGTGTCATTCATCGGAGACTAAAACCAGTGTGCCGGTTGTGGACAGCGCCCCGCCGGTGCCGTTGACCACGCAGGTCCGGGCGTTGGTCTGTTTGCCTTTGTCGCCATGGACACCGTCTTCTGCTGTGCCAGATAATTGGCGATAGGCCTCAATGAGCAGGGGCATACCGTACATGCCGCTGTGGTTAAATGATAGGCCACCTCCGTTAGTGTTGATGGGTAGACGCCCACCTGGCGCTGCATGCCCTTCTTTCCAGAGCAGGTGGCCTTGCCCTCTTGGTGCCAAACCCAACATCTCAGCAGTAATGGCTGCGGTGATGGTGAAAGAATCATAAATCAAGGCAAGCTCCATCTCGCTTGGTCCCATGCCGGCCATGGTGTAGGCGGCATCCGCAGAATGACAAGCCGATGTTGCGGTGAAATCTGGCATCTCCAGCATGTTGGAATGCCCCATACTCTCTCCTGCGCCGGCGACCCATACGGGTGCTGTGTTTAGTCCGGCGGCAATTTTGGGGCTGGTAAGCATCACCGCGCCGCCGTGATCGGCCACCATACAGCAATGTAAAATGGTCATCGGCCAAGTGATCATTCGTGATGACTCCACTTGTTCAACCGTAATGGGTCCGCCAAAGGGGTGTTTTTCTTTGGAATACATGGCAGCACGGGGGTTCAGCGTGGCCCAGTCTCTGGTGACTTTGGCAATATGTGCAAAATCCTCTGTGGTGGTACCGTAACGGTGCATATGCCGAACCATGGCGTGGGCGTAGTTGGAAGATGCGCCCCCGATGCCGTAAGCCGCGGTCATTTCAAAGCCGGGCGAAGTTGCCCCGCCGCCCAGACCATAGTTGGCAATCCCGCGACCGCCGATTTTCTGCGCGGAATGGCCGTTCTCGCCATGAGAAACCACCGCGATGTCGATGATGCCGGCGTGGATGGCTGCCATAGCATGATGGACATGCATCTCGAAGGAGCAGCCGCCCACTGCGGTGGTGTCGATATATTTTGGTCGTATGCCCAGGTGTTCACACAGCTCTGATGACCAACCGGTGGAAAAAACACCTTCGATTTTTGCGATCGGTACGCCAGTTTGTTCGCTGAGATTCTTGATCGCCTCTATGTGCAACTGTAGTGACGTTACGGGTTGCTTGAGAAAACCGATTTCATTGGCTTCTGCTGCGCCGACGATAGCCGCGGCTCTAGATAGTTTTCCGGGCATGTTATTCTCCTACTAAGCGCCAAAAAGGAATATGTGTGTCGTCGTCCGCGGGTTCGAATTCAACGGTGACCGCGGCGCCTATCTTGATGTCTTGGGGTCTCAATGGGTCCACACCGCGCAGGACCGTCAGCATGCGGTCGCCTTCTTTGAGGTCGATATAGGCGGTTACGTAAGGGGCTTCTTTTGCCCAAGCTCCGAATGCCATATGTTGGACTGCGTAGGTGTGTATGGTGCCTTCGCCGCTGGCCTGAATCCACTCAAGATCAGATGAGTGGCAGAACGGGCAAATAAAACGTGGGTACCAGTGCACGCGATTACAGTCGGTGCACCGCGGTAACATTAACTGCCCTGCTTTGGTGCCGTCCCAAAAGGGTTGGGTATGTGTTCCCTTGGCAGGGATAGGTAATTTATAACTCACGGTCTTATAGCTCCTTGTCATGTAGGCCATTATTCATCAGCGGGTTTGCTCGAGTGCATCCAGTACACGTTCGGGTGTTAACGGCAGGTCAGGCATGCGTTTGCCAATCGCGTGACTTACTGCGCTGGCGACAGCCGCCAGTGGTGCGACGATAGGGGTTTCGCCAACGCCGCGCACGCCGTAGGGGTGGGTGTCACTGTGCACCTCTACAATTTTTGTGTCGATCATCGGCAGATCGGACGCAACAGGTATTCGGTAGTCTAAGAAGCCCGGATTATCTTGTGCGCCCTGGTGGTTATAAACATAGGCCTCATTGAGCGCCCAGCCGATCCCTTGGGCGGCACCCCCCTGCATCTGGCCTTCGACATAATCGGGATGAATGGCGCGCCCCGCGTCTTGAATGGCCGTATAGCGCACGACGTGTGTTTTGCCGGTGTCCGGGTCTATTTCAACGTCACAGAGATTAACCGCAAACGAAGGGCCGGGGCCCTGCGCGTTGAGTGAGGCGCGCGCTGAAATCGGCCCGCCAGTTTTTGGAAACGCGCGCGCCAGTTTAGCAAGCGTCAGTGGCGGTGCGTCGACGTTGATGCCCGGTTTTGGATGAGCCGATCCGTTGTGCCAGTCGACCTGATCAGCTTCAATACCCCAGGTCAGAGCCGCTCGCCCCTTGAGTTGATTGATGATGTCGTCGCAGGCATTAATCACCGCCATGCCGGTCGCGAATGTGGTTCGGCTGCCGCCGGTGGTGTTACAAAAACCGGTGCTTTGAGTATCACCAATGCGAACTTTGATGCGCTCGTAGGGAATCTGCAGTTTTTCTGCCGCCATGATTGCCATCGCAGCGCGGCTGCCGCCGATGTCCGGGCTGCCTTCAACAATTTGAATCATGCCAGATTCCGCAACATGAACTTCGGCGCTGGAATTGTTACCTGCATTGAACCAAAACCCAGCGGCGACACCGCGGCCTTGATTCGCACCTAGCGGCTGGCTGTAGTGCGGGTGAGACTTGGCCGCTTGCAGGCATTCAATAAACCCGATTTTTTTAAATTTTGGGCCATAGGTGGCACGTGACCCTTCTTTTGCGGCATTTAAAAGCCGCAAATCAATGGGGTCCAGGCCCAGCGCCTGGGCTAACTCATCCAGAACTGACTCACCTGCAAACATCGCTTGAGGTGCGCCGGGCGCGCGGTACGCGGCAACGCGAGGTTTGTTCACAACCACCTCATTACCCTCGATGTGGATGTTGGCGACATCGTAGGGCGCAAAGATACACATAGCCCCTGCGCCCAGTGGGCTGCCGGGAAAGGCTCCTGATTCGAACAGTAAATCTGCAGCCATAGCAGTGATTTTGCCGTCTCGCGTGCAGCCGATTTTAACCGTGTTGATCGTGCCAGGCGCGGGCCCGGTTGCGCGGAATACTTCATCGCGCGTCATGACCATCTTCACGGGTCGTCCGGTCTTTTCGGATAATTTGATGGCAAGCGGCTCCAGATAGACGACTGTCTTGCCGCCAAAGCCGCCGCCAATTTCGGCTGGTTGAACACAAATTTGGCCGGTGTCCATCCCCAGTGCCAATGCCGCCATATCGCGGATGCCAAAATGCCCCTGGCTTGAGCACCACAAATGACAGTTCCCGTCGGCCTGTTTATCGGCGACGCAGGCATGTGGCTCAAGATACCCTTGATGTACCATTGGGGTAGTGAAGGTTCGTTCAATGATGACATCAGCCTGTGCAAAACCTGCGGCAACATCCCCTTTGGTCAGGGTGGTGAATTGTGAAATGTTGGATGGTTTTTCAGGAGGGGTTGGCAGGCCCTGAGTGAACATATCCTCATGCAGTAAAGGCGCTTCGGGCTGCATGGCCTCGCGCATATCTAAAACGTGTTCCAAGACCGTGTAATCGACGCGGATGAGCTGCGCGGCTTGTTCTGCTAAGGCTTTGGTCTGTGCGGCAACAGCCGCTATAGGGTGGCCGTTGTAGAGTGTTTTTTTACTCGCCAGAATATTTTCGAAGAAACGTTTTCTGCCGACGCTGATATCTGTCCGAGCCGGGAAATCTGCCGCGGTGACGACCGCGTAAACGCCGTCGAGAGCTAAGGCGTCGGCAGGGTCGATGGCGTTGATTTGCGCATGTGCATGTGGGCTGCGAAGGACAGCGCCGTGCAGCATGCCCGGTTGCGTGGTATCGGCGCCAAAGTTGGCTTTTCCGGTGACTTTCTCTAGGCCGTCCGGGCGAATAGGCCGAGTGCCGATGTAGGTGTGGTCCTGCGTTTGAGCCATGATGGATGCTCTCTTGGATTGAATGATGTCAACTTGGGTGGGTATGATCTTAATGGAGCTGCGCTCATCACGCATGTAAATTTGTGTTCGAGTCAATTATAACCGTTGCTCGGCTGCTGATGAATTTGCTCTAATCGAGCAGTTAAAGGGTGTCGTCGCAGTCAGTGATTTTTGGAGAAAGTTTATGCAGCCGGTTTGTTTGGTCTTGGGTGCTGGTGCGGGTATCGGGGGATGCGTAGGGGCTCGGTTTGCGGCGCAAGGCTATCATGCGGCATTGTGTCGTCGGAGTGATCAGGCAGGACTGGACCGGTTGGTTGAAAATATCAGGGGCGCGGGCGGTGCCGCATCGGGCCATTTGTTAAATGCAGTTGACGAATATGTGATTGAAGACCGGGTTTCTGCCATTGAGGCGGACATCGGTCCGATTGAGGTGGTTATCTACAATCTGGGCGCTCAAATTGGCAATCGATCGTTGCTAGACACGACGCCAAAAGCCTTTGAATTGGGCTGGCGAATGGCGACATTTGGTCTGTTTCGCGTGGCGCAGGCCACGTTCCCGTCAATGGTGGCGCGTGGCGGTGGAACGCTGCTGGTGACTTCGTCCACTGCAGCCGTGCGAGGCAACGGCGGTCAGCATTCGCACGCAGCGGCGATGGGCGGTAGGCGTATGTTATGCCAGAGCTTAAACGCAGAGTTCTCGTCTCAGAATATACATGTTGCGCATATTGTGATTGATGGCGCAGTCGATGCGCCGGATACGCTGGGTAAAATGTTAGGATCAGAGCAATTTGCAGCGCTGCGTGAGCGCCTTGGGGGAGAGCATGACGGGCTGATGTTGCCGGAAAAAATTGCAGAAACCTACTGGCATATTGCGCAGCAGCACCGCTCAGTTTGGACCCACGAGATTGATTTGCGTTCTTACTCGGATAAACCTTGGTGGAACAGTTAAGGTTTGCGCGCCGCATGCCTTGGCGAGCGTCACCTGTGATCTGCACGCGCCGTGCCTAAGCGGAGGTGGCGTGAGTCAATGGTCAACAAACAGCAACCCATGAATGATTTATAGAACACTTGGAGCATATTGATATGTCAATAAAAATAGATCCGCGGACAGGTTTGAAGTCCTTCCAAACTCGCGCTGCAAAATCGACGGATCGCATTGCGGGACAGGGTTATTCGTTGGTCAGTGATGAATCGTTGAAAACTCTGCCGGCTTCGACTCCTGGCGCGGCGTTTGATGCAGCAGAACAAGCGAAGTACGACGCGTTTAAGCAAGCGCGAGCCGGTGCTGCCGACTATATGCCCATGGAAGGCGAATTCAGTAAATACCTGCAGGATGTGTATTCAGCTGAACCTGTTGCACGCGAAAAGCTGGATGATACCTGCGAAATTCTTGTCGTGGGCGCTGGATTTGCAGGCTTGCTCTTGTGGTACAAGTTGCGGGAGGCCGGGTACGAAGATGTTCGGTTTTGTGAGAAAGGAGGGGATGTTGGAGGCACCTGGTATTGGAATCGTTATCCCGGCATTGCCTGCGATGTGGAGGCCTACAGCTATTTGCCACTGTTGGAAGAAATGGGTTATGTCCCCTCGGTAAAATTTGCCTCTGGTTTTGAAATTATGGCCTATTGCCAAGACATGGCGCAGCGTTTTGGCTTTTATGACCGCTGTCTGTTCCATACCACGGTAGAAAAGACAAATTGGGATGAATCAACGCAGCGTTGGACGGTCTATACGGATCGCGGAGACACCATGCAGGCCAAATATGTGGTGCTTGCCAATGGTATTCTCACGACACCCAAGTTGGCGCGTATTCAGGGCATGGAAACCTTCAAAGGGAGCGCATTTCACACCTCCCGCTGGGACTACAATGTAGACCTGAAAGACAAGCGGGTTGGTATTATCGGTACGGGTGCAACCGCGGTTCAGGTGGTGCCTGAGATTGCCAAAACGGTCAAAGAATTGTTTGTTTTCCAACGCACACCCTCTTCAATCGATGTCCGAGACCAGCGCGAGACCACTCAGGAGGAGCGCCAGCAGTGGGCGCAGGAGCCTGGATGGGCGCGTGCGCGCCGTGCTCGATTTGCCAAAATTTCAGCGGGCCGCAGTGCGATCAAAGCAAATGATGATTATCTGGCCGGAAAAGTACCCGATTTTAAAGCGCGTAAAACTTTCGATAAACCGTTGTCTGCGCAAGAAATGATCGAGCGACAGTTGGGCTCAAACTTTCGGATTATGGAGCAGATCCGTGCTCGGGTAGATGCAATTGTTGAGGACCCCAAGACGGCGGCAGCGCTAAAACCCTACTATCCTTATGGATGTAAGCGCCCAACTTTTCATGATGAATATTTGCCAACGTTTAATCTTCCCCATGTCACCTTGGTGGATGCCGCGCCTCGGGGTGTCAATTGTATTAACGAACAAGGTGTGGTGCACGAGGGCGTTACCTATCCGCTGGATGTATTGATCTATGCTACGGGTTTTCAATGGATGGCCACTTCGACCTTTAACATGATCACGGGCCGCGAGGGCATAACGTTGCAGGATAAGTGGCGCGAACAAGGCACAAAAACCTTCCTGGGTATCCATAACCATGGATTTCCCAACCTGTTTGTTGTATCCGGTCCGCAGGGTGGCGGCGGTAGTTTTAACTTCACTGATGCCATTGATCAACATGCGGACTACATTGTTTGGATGCTCAAGACGTTGCGCGAGCGCGGTGATGATGTGGTGGATGTTGCGCAAGAGGCGGAAGACCAATACGCGGCGCATTGTCGCGATGCAGACATTGCCACCGCTGCGTTGCGTGATTGTATTACCTATTATAACGGCGAAGGTCAGGCTGAACCGGGTAGTCTGGCTTACTATGGAGGCGGGCAATGGCATAAGTTTCGTAAGCGTGCCCAGGAGAATCTTGCGCCCTATATTTTTGGGTAGTCGTGATGACAATCAAATGAGAAGTCGTTCTCGTAAATCTAAATAAGAAAGATTTGCATTTAGAATTGGAGTGGGTATAGTGCGCACTCCTTTCATTTGCAGAGATTGTTATGGTGTTAGTTCGTGCGTTGGTGATTTTGGGTATCCTTGGTGCGGGTTGGTCAACCCGTGCGTATGCACAAGAGCCAAGTCTTGTGGATTTGTACAAATTAGTGGCCGCGCAGGGGGAGCAAATAAAATTGCTAACCCAAGAGCTTGATGCAACAAAAGCCAAATTGGCCAGTACAGATGCTGATGTGAAGATTACCGAAGAACGCTTGGTTTCGACGGTGGAGTTTGTCGAACAGCAATCTACTGGCAACGCTGATGGGGCGAATTGGTGGGATCGTACTCGAGTAGGTGGTTACGCTGAGGTTCATTACAATAATATTGATGCTGAAGATGACAGCAGAAATAAGAAGGAAACAGACATACATCGGTATGTTCTGTATGTAAACCATGAGTACAACGATCGGGTTCGCTTCTTTTCTGAACTTGAGGTCGAGCATGGTTTGGTGAAAGACACTGCAGATGGGAGCAACTCCGGAGAAGTCGAAATTGAACAAGCCTTTATAGAGGTTGACCTCAACGGAAATCATCAGGCAAAGGCGGGTTTGTTTTTGCTACCCGTGGGTATTCTCAATGAAACCCATGAACCCAATACGTTTTACGGGGTTGAACGTAATAACGTAGAAAGCATTATTCTGCCGGCGACTTGGTGGGAAAACGGAGCGGCAGTTAGCGGTCAATACGCGAGTGGAATTTCATGGGATTTTGCAGTTCATTCGGGTTTGGAGATGCCAACATCGGGTAGCAGCAGTTACCGAATTCGTAGCGGCCGCCAAAAGTCGTCAAATGCTAGCGCAGAAGATTTGGCGTTTACCGGTCGTCTGAGCTTTTCTGGTGTGCCCGGATTGCAGTTGTCAGGTGCGTATCAGCACCAGACGGACATGAGCCAGGAGGCAGGCGATGGCGTGGGTGAAGGTAGGTTGCTGACGGCCCATGCCATTTACAATCAGGGCGGGTTTCAATTGCGTGCACTTTGGGCGCAGTGGGAAATCGATGGTGATTTGATCGGTCAGGCCGGTGCTGATGATCAATCGGGTTGGTATGTTGAGCCATCTTACCGCTTTGCTTTGCCTACCAGTAATTTGTTCACTGCAATGGGTGTTTACAGCCGTTTCGAAGATCTACAAGGGTATCGTGAACAAGATCAGTTTGAGCAATGGGAAGTGGGTATGAATCTGTGGCCGACGGATAATGTCGTCTTCAAGATCGATTATCGCGACCGATCGCATCAGGTCTCTGCGGCGCAAGGCAGGGATTTTAAAGCGATCGACTTGGGCGTAGGTTTACAATTTTAAGTCAAAATCACGTAAATAATCGTATCAATCTTTGATCTTTTTGGCACAATGTCGTTTATGCAAATGAGAATGATTATCGGATTTATTACGCTTTGTGCGGCGTTGCTCTGTCTACCGATGGCGGCGGCAGGCGCGCCTGCTCAGGCTGATCAGGTATACATCAATGCTTCGACTTACGTAGCCGAACGCTTTGCGGGTGAACCGCCGGCCCAAGAGACGCTGTGGCCCTCAAGTGACTTGCGGACTCAATTGAAAAATATTTTAGGGCACGCGCCAAGTTTGCGTTTCAAATATTGGGGGGCAGGGGGTAAAACGGTCTGGATTCTTGATGAAATCGGAAAGGATCGTCCGATCACCGCTGGAGTTACCATCACGGACAACAGAATTGAAGATGTGCAGGTCTTGGTTTTTCGTGAAAGTCGAGGGTGGGAAGTGAAATATGAATTTTTCACTTCTCAGTTCGCCAATCTTTGGCTAGATCGAGACCAGCAATTGAGCGGTAAAGTTGACAATATTACTGGTGCGACGTTGTCCGTTAAGGCCATGAAGCGAATGGCGAAGGCAGCGCTTTTGATGCATCGCGCAACCCCACAGGCACAGACTACGCTCGCCGACGCGCGTTAGCGGTACTGGCGTGCGTTTCTGGTCTCATCGGACGCTTCATCGGTTAACAGGCATCTGTGTGGCGTTACCTCTGCTGGTTTTTGTGGCCACGGGCTTGCCGCTGCAGTTTACTGCTGAATTGCGGCTGGGCAGCCAAGGGGTGTCATTGGCTTGGGTGCAGGACCGATATGGTGTCGAGGCGCCCGCGCAGGTGACTGTTTTGCCAGATGTCCAGCAGGCAGAGGTCCTGCAAGCGGATGCTACATTGATGACTGCGACTCGGCAGATGACCGTATCCGGCCGTCTGCTCGGGGCATACTCGATGCCGCAATGGACCATTTTTGCGACCTCCGAAGAACTGCTGATTATCCCAAATATAGAACAGGTTCCAGTGGAACGCCTGGCGTTGCCGCAGACAATTACCGCTTTTGGGCGCACGGATGACCCTTATTTACTGATTGAATCGTCTGCAGGCATCGAGTTTTCTGCTGACCTCGGATTGACCTGGCGTCAGTACACTGGCGCCGCTGGCGTTTGGCAAATCCCAAGCTTTAGAGCGCCGACTCGGCAAGAAGCTCAGCGCTATGCCGCTACACAATTGTCTTGGGAGCGATTGCTCCAAGATTTGCACAGCGGTCGGTTTTTTGGCCAGATTGGGGTTTGGTTTATGTCGTTTGCGGGATTGGCCTTGGTAGTGCTCAGTTTCACCGGCTTGTATCTGTGGTACGCGTCAAAGCGGTTTGGGCGATAGATTGAAATTCTGCCAAAGGGTCGCATGGCATTGCGATGCGTGCGCTGGGTAGGGTACCTTGTTCAGGTAAGACAGGGAGGAAATATGCACGGCAAACGGGTTTTGATTACGGGTGGTAACAGCGGTATCGGCTTGGTGACCGCCATTGAGTTAGCGCGACAGGGGGCAGAGTTGGTGCTGGCGTGTCGTGAGGGGCCCAAAACGGACAATGCGCTGGCCGAGATTAACGCCGTTGCAGTGACACAGGCGGTGAATATACCTGTAGATCTCGCCGCGCTTTCCAGCGTTCGCGCGCTCGCTGCAGAATTTCTTTCTCGTTATGACGCGTTGCATGTGCTGATTAATAATGCCGGGACCTTTCCCACTCGTCAGCAACGAACGGCAGAAGGGTTTGAACTGCAAATAGGGGTTAATCATTTCGCGCATTTTCTGCTGACGCATTTGTTACTGGACTGCCTGAAAAGCAGCGCGCCGGCCCGTATTGTCAACGTCTCATCGATGTTATACGCAAAAGGTCAAATTGATTTCGACAGCTTTTGTGGTGTTGATAAATACAGCGCCCAAGTGGCCTATAATCAGTCCAAGTTGGGGAATATTCTGTTTAGTCTTGAGCTGGCGAAACGTTTGTCCGCATCCGGTGTGACTTCTAACGTCCTGCATCCAGGAGCCGTTGCAACAGATATCGTTCGCGACCTGCCGTGGCTGGTGCGCAAGGTCATCGGTTGGTTTTTTATTGCCCCTGCCAAAGGCGCCCAAACAACCATAATGTTGGCCAGTGATGAAGAACTGGAAGGTGTTACCGGTGAATATTATAACCAAGGTGAGCGGCAGGAGGTTTCTCCGATCGGAAAAGATTTGGAGTTAAGAGAAAAATTTTGGGCAGCCAGTGCTGAGGCGGTTGGCCTGAATTGAGACAACCGGCGCATCGATCAGAGATTAACTAAAACGAGGATGAAACATGGCGCAGTATATACCCCCCACAATTGACTGGGTGCGCGAGCAAGTGGAACTTTATGAAGGTAGCGGTGGCACCAAAGGGTCCACTTTGTTAGATACCGGTATGCCGTGCATCATCGTCACGCATACAGGTAACAAAACCGGGGCAATTCGCAAGATACCATTGATGCGTGTAAAGGTTGGTGAGGCGTATGTCTTGGTCGGTTCGATGGGGGGGCAGCCTAAAAACCCGGTGTGGGTTTATAATCTTCGAGATAACCCGCTGGTGGAAATTCGTGATCAAACGGTTGTGACGGCTATGCGCGCGCGCGAGGTGTTTGATGATGCCGAGCGCGAGTCGCTTTGGGCGGCTAGTGAGGAAGCATTTCCGCCGTATACGGAGTATGCGGCAAAAACAACCCGTAAAATCCCGGTCTTTATCGCTGAACCTGTGTAGCGGGCAGCAGGTGGTCTGTGCCGGGGGGTGCCTTTAGCCCCTGCGATGGTACAATTTAATGTTGAGAGTGACGGCAAAAGAGAAAATATTATGAGCGAAGCGCACAATTTAGAAGCATTTAGAACCTCTGTTCGTGAGTGGTTGGCGAGCAATTTTCCCGAAAATTTAGTTGGCTTTAGCATGGGGATGGAAGGCTCGGCAAATGCTCTTCACGAGAGTGATTTGGAATTATGGCGGCAGCGTCTAGCGGAGAAAGGTTGGGGAGCGCCGACCTGGCCAGTCATATACGGTGGCGCTGGATTAAGTCACCCGCAAGCAAAAGCGTTGGGCCAAGAAATGGGTAAAATCGGCGCGTTTAACCCTATTCCCATCCTTGCCGGTATGGGTGTCACTATGGTCGGGCCCACCGTTTTAGAATATGGCACGGACGATCAAAAAGCCCGACATTTGCCCGGGATTGCAAGCGGTGCGATCCGCTGGTGCCTAGGATTGTCAGAGCCCAATGCGGGTTCTGATCTGGCTTCGCTTGCTACAAAAGCCGTGGACCAAGGCGATTGTTTTATGGTGAATGGTCAAAAAGTCTGGACGTCTGGCGCAGACATTTCTCAGTGGTGCGGGGCGGTGGTGCGCACCGACCCAAGTGCTAAGAAACGCGACGGTATCTCTTTTGTCATGTTGCCTATGAACCAAGCAGGGGTTGAGACGCGGCCAATTAAGCTTATATCCGGTGTGTCGCCTTTTTGTGAAACATTCTTTAACGATGCACGGGTTGAAAAAACCGATTTGTTAGGCGATTTGAATGACGGTTGGAGCGTGGTTAAACGTCTTTTACAGCATGAACGTCAAAGCCAAACAAGCGCTCGCAGTGCGGTCAGTGCGGAGAAGGAATCGTTGCCGGCGATGGCCATGCGATATGCGGGCACAGATGCTGAGGGTAAACTGGCAGACGCCGATTTGAGAACACGTATGGTGCGCCATTTGATGGCCGAACAGGCGCACGGTTTGACAGTCTCGCGAATCACAGCGGAAGCCAAAGGCAAGGTGGAGGTCAGTGCCGCAGCCTCTATCCTTAAAAATTCTGCAACGGCCATCAGTCAGTCTAAGTCTGAATTGACGTTGGAGTTTATGGGCAGTCAGGGACTGGGTTGGCAAGGTGAGCAATTTGCCGAGGAGGAGCTAAGTACGGTGCGTGATTGGCTCTGGGGTAAAGCAATTTCGATATACGGCGGCTCTTATGAGGTCCAGAACAACATCATTTCCAAAAATATATTGGGTTTACCGGAAACCACTCAAAAAGGGTAGGCCGGTAAATGGGCGTGTGTAGAAATTGACGTTAAATCCCGGCCAGTGAAAATACGGCCGGCCAAACCAAAGGCAGCATAGAACAATGGCAGCATTGACAGAAGAACAAACCTTAATCAGGGATCAAGCGAAATCTTGGGCCAGTGAGCAGGCACCCGTTGCCGAGTTCCGCCAAATGCGTGATAGCGGCATTCCTGAGAAATTTATGCCAGCGACATGGTCAGCTATGGTGGACATGGGCTGGACGGGCATTCTTATTCCTGAAGAGTACGGCGGTTCAGACCTGGGTTACCTCACATTTGGGGTGATTTTAGAAGAGTTAGGACGGCAACTAACGGCATCTCCTTTGTTTGCATCTGCACTGGTAGGTGCAACGGCAGTTTTGCTCGGGGGCAATGCGCAGCAGAAGCAGAATTTTTTGCCTAAAATTGTTGATGGCAGTGAAATATTGACATTGGCGGTCGATGAAAGCCCGCGTCATGATCCTCAGCAGTTGGCCCTCCAAGCTGACAGGGAAGGCGCGGATTTTGTATTGCAGGGCGGCAAAACGTTTGTGCTTGAGGGAATGGCTGCAACAACATTTGTGGTCGCGGCGCGCACGTCTGGCCAGGCCGGGGAAGCGGCTGGGATTACGCTGTTTTTGGTGTCTGCAGAATCGTCGGGACTCAAACGCACGGCGATGGATACAGCCGACAGTCGCGGTTATGCCCAGCTTTCATTCGACGGCGTTAGCGTTGACTCGCAGGCTGTGCTGGGAGAGGTGGATAACGGTTTTGGTTTGCTTGAGGCTTTGTTGGATCGGGCCGCAGCTGGTCTGGCTGCTGAAATGTTGGGAACCGCAGCTCAAGCATTCGACATGACGTTAGCTTATCTTAAAACGCGAGAGCAATTTGGGCGACTCATAGGGTCCTTTCAGGCGCTTGGGCATCGTGCGGCGGTATTGTTTTCGCAGATGGAGTTGGCTCGTTCATGCGGTGAGGCTGCGCTGCAAAGCATAGACGCCGATCACGGCAATACATCCGAAATGGCCTCTTTGGCGCAGGCGAAAGTGGGTGAATTTTTGTTTGATATGTCCAATCAGCTGATTCAAATTCATGGTGGGATCGGCATGACAGATGACTTTGATGCAGGCTTCTATCTGAAACGAGCCCGCAGTTTGGAGACGTTATTCGGGAACCAGGCGTTCCACAGAAATCGGTATGCGCGTCTTTTGGGCTTCTAGATTGTGATCGCGCTTGCGTTGTATGGCATTGCCAAAGAAATTCGAGGGAGGGTTTTGCGATGAAAGGGTATTTAGGCCTGTTGATTGCCTGTCTAGTGGTGTCCGCGCACGCTGAGATCAAGCGAACGCCTAGCGGCAAACCTGATTTCTCGGGTGTTTATGATATAGGAACCTTGACCCCACTGAATCGCCCAGAGGCATTTGGTGATAACAAGTTCATGACGCAGGACGATGCGGCCAAAGTGGTCGCGCGCACCAAAGCGATTTTTGATTTTGCTAACCGTGAAAGTGATCCTAACCGGGGCGCGCCGCAGAAGGGGGGAGATGGCAACAACACAGCTGGTGCTGGCGGTGTCGGCGGGTATAACGCGTTTTGGATCGATCCGGGCACGCAAGCGTTTGAAATCGATGGTCGATTTCGGACGTCAATTATCTATGACCCGGCCAATGGCCGGCAACCGCCGCGGAGCGCAGAAGCTATATCCAACATGCGCACAGCGTATAAATCCTTTGCGCATGACAATGACGGGACAGCATCGTGGTTGGCCTCGAGTGGCCCAGGTCCCTTTGATGGGCCTGAAAGTCTTGCACCGTCAGAGCGTTGTTTAATTAGTTTTGGCTCGACTGTACCCATGTTACCCAGCCTGTATAACAACTATAAACGTATTTTGCAGACCGACGACTATGTGATGATTTTGCAAGAAATGGTCCATGATGCGCGGATAATTCGCATGGATACGACGCATATGCCGACAGCAAATCGAAAGTGGATGGGCGATTCTGTGGGTCGTTGGGAGGGAGATACGTTGGTTGTGTCTACTAAAAACTTTCGTGCGGTCAACGGTCTTGCCGGGGCGGATGAAAATTTGCTGGTCACCGAGCGTTTTAATATGCGCGATGACGGGACGTTAGTCTACGACTTTACTGTTGACGATCCTACCGCTTGGACGGCATCTTGGCGGGGCGAATATGCATGGACTCGCAGTGCTGATAAGGTCTACGAATATGCCTGTCATGAAGGTAACTATGCCATGGGTAATATACTACGAGGGGCTCGACTCTTGGAGAGTGAATGGCGCTCACCTGACGCCGCGCGTTGAGACTTTACGTTAGTCAGGTAAACCCAGAACGCGCTTAGCAATGATGTTCAGCTGAACTTCTTTGGTGCCGCCGGCGATGGTCAACGATTTCTGATAAAGCCAATTTCGCAGTATTGCCAGCTGTTTTGGATCTGCGGTTTCAGCATCCCAGCGCAAACCCTGGCTGCCTGTTGCGGCCATCAAAAGCTCGTCGCCGTCCTGAATATTTAAAGCGTTTGTCAGCTTGACGGCAGAAGACGTGAAACCGGGCGCACGTGATTGCATTTCTTCAATTGCTCGTTTTTGCGTGATGCGCTGCGCATGAGTGTTCATCTCAAAGTTAGTCAGCCATGACCTTAGATGGGGGTCGTCGATTCTTCCTTTATCATCAGTGCCGAGGTAGTCGCGCAGGAGTTTGGGAAGCTTACTTTCCTCAACTCGCCCGCCTTGTGAGCCTGAAATATTAATTCCGGCATGGGTCGATCGCTCAAATTGCAGCAGCCGTTTGCCGACGCTCCAACCATTATCAACGCCGCCGATTAAGTCCTCGGCGGGAACGATGGCGTTGTCAAAATAGGTCTCGCAAAAAGGGGAGACACCTGAAATTAGTCGAATTGGAGATACCTTAACGCCCGGTTGATGCATATCGACAAGAACTAAGCTAATGCCCTCATGTTTTGGTTTTTCCGGGGAGGTTCTAACCAGGACAAAAATGTAGTCACAATCGGTTGCGTCGCTGGTCCAGATTTTGGAGCCGTTGATGAGATAGTTGTCGCCGACGAGCTCAGCACGGCAGCTTAAGTTGGCTAAATCAGAGCCGGCGCCGGGTTCTGAATACCCCATGGCCCACGCGCCTTCGCCGCGTGCGCAACGCGGCAACCACTTGGCTTTTTGTGCTTCGGTGCCATATTCCAAAATGGTGGGGCCGATATAGTTCACGCCGCGACCGGTGAGCGGCGTACGAGCGCCTACACGTTTGAGTTCTTCAATTAAAACTTGGTATTGGTCACGATCGAGCTCGGCACCGCCGTAGGCTTTTGGCCACGTGGGTACGGTCCATCCGCGTTCTGCCATGCGGGTTAACCACAAACGCGTGTCATTATCTAATGGTATTGTGGTGCTGCCCAGCGGAATGGTTCCCGGGCCTCGGGCTCCGGGCGGACAATGATTTTCGAGCCACGCTCGGGTCTCGGATCTGAAGTGGTCTAAGGTGCTCATAGTCGTCTTTCGTACATGCCGCGCAGTGAATCGCGCATACTGGTGGGATGCTCGCTCTGTGAGAAATCACACAGTCTATCCCATCCTTGGGCAATGTCACTGATAGAAAATTCTTTTGCTGGATCTAGTTCCAGGCCTTGGCTACTTTCCCAGCGGACTTTTCGGAATACGCCGGCGGAAGCCTCGAAAAGTCCGCCGCTTTCTGCACATTCAGGGTGGGCAAGATAGCCGACCAGTGGGGCAATATAGTCGGCCTTGATAGCCATTTTCAGTGCCTGTGGGAAATTCTGGCTGTTCATTTGGGTCGCGCCAAACGGGGCCACACAGTTGCACTTGATGTTTGCGGCTTCACCCTCGATTGCAATGGATTGACTCAGACCATGCAAGCCTGCTTTGGCGGCGGCGTAGTTTGCCTGGCCGAAATTACCGTACAGACCTGAAGCTGATGATATAAATACAAGCCGGCCACCGCCTTGGTCTTCAAAATGGGGCCAGGCAGCTTGGCTTAATTCAAATGCGGCTTTCAGGTGGACAGTCAGCACGGCGTCCCATTGGGCGTTGGTCATTTTGCGTAAGGTTTTATCTTGCACAAAACCGGCATTGTGGACGATGGCGTCTAGGCGGCCGCATTGGTTTACTGCAGACTCGACCAAGTCAGCGGCGGCTTCCGCGGGCCCGGAGATGTGGATGGCTTTGCCCCCTTGTTCGACGATCTGTGCAGCAGCACTTTGGCCGGCCTTGTCGTTGCCGCGACTGTTCAAAACAACCGTTGCACCTGCTTGGGCGATGCATCTTGCAAACGCTAAGCCCAGTCCGCGACTGGCACCTGTGATTAGGACCACCTGCTCGGAAAATTGCATTTGATTTGAGTTCCTTTAGCTGTGCTGTGTTTTTAATTTGCGTGATGCAATCGTTTTTAATGGAGGTCTTGATCGCGGTCGAGTGTGAGGTAAAACCATTACGTGAGGCCCGGTCTATTATTTAACGCGCGGCGCTAGGTGGATGAATAAACAGTAGCCATCGAATTGAACCACACTCCATAATTAGCGCTGAGTTTATACGAAGTGGAGAAGCAGATGTCTAGAGTTCTTTTGGTAGGTGCTAGCCGAGGAATCGGCTTGGAGTTGGTGAAGCAATACGCAGCTGGAGGACATGAGGTAATTGCGTGTGTCCGTGATACGCAAGCGGCAACTTTGCTGGATGAGGTAATGACAGATGCGCAAGGTATTCGCAAAGAAGGCTTGGATATCAGCGATGCTGAGTCTATTTCGGCAGCAGCGGCGCGAATCGGAGATCAGGCCATTGATATTTTGGTGATCTGCGCGGGTGCGGTTGGTGGTGGACGGCAGTCGCTCGACGACTTGGACCTCGAGGAATGGCATCGATCTCTCAATACCAACACCATTGGGCCGGCTTTAGTGGCAAAGGCCTTTAAAGCTAATCTTGCCGCCTCTGGTGCGGGCAATTTAATGATTCTTACCAGCCAGCTCGCGGCATCAACTTGGCCGATGGGGGGGATGTTTATTTATGCAACAACCAAAGCGGCAGTGAGTAAGGTAGGACAGATATTGGCCCTGGATTGGAAAGACGATCCGATCACTGTAAGTCTGATGCATCCGGGTTGGGTACAAACTGATATGGGCGGACCCCATGCGCAGATTACAGTTGAAGAAAGCGCCAGCGGCATTCGGCAGGTGATTGATGGTTTGAGCAAAGAAGACTCCGGAAACTTTTATCGATGGAATGGAGAAATACACCCCTGGTAGCGCAAAAAACAGTGAGCGGCGCGTTGGCGGCCTTTGATCGCACCAGCTGTCTCGAGACCCTAGGCATGCGGCGTTGATTGATAAATATCAACACTTCACCTTGGAGTCTTTGACGCCCAAGCTAGGTGCGGAAGTGCACGGCGTTGATTTGGCGCGGGTTTCGGCGGACCTGTTCGCGGAGTTGGCAGATGCTTTTCATCGGCATTTGGTGTTGGTATTTCGCGACCAAGAGCTGACGCGCGCCGAGCATAAGCGCTTTGCACGTCTTTTTGGCCCCTTGCAGTTACACCCAGCAAAGACGCGTCTTGGGATGCCCGGTGACCCTGAAATCTTTGATATTAAAATCAACGCTGATACACAGGTGGCCAATGGTGAGGATTGGCATACTGATTTATCTTGCGAACCCGTCCCGCCGAAAGCCTCTGCGCTGTATATCACTCAGGTGCCACCCTCTGGGGGTGGTGACACTCTATTTGCCAATATGCAGGAAGCCTATGCGACGCTGTCCCGTCCTGTGCGCGATATGTTATTGAAGTTGACGGCCTATCACAGCGGTTATAAAGATCTGCGTGCTTACGGCGTGGTGCCGAGTCTGGAGCAAATCTATCCCTGCGCCAATCACCCGGTGGTGATTGCCCACCCTGAATCAGGGAAACCGGTGCTTTTTGTGAACGAGCCCTTCACTGAAAAAATCAATGAACTGACTGCGAAGGAAAGCGCCGCGATGCTCGAAATGTTGTATCGGCACATTCAGATTAATACGCGATTGCACTGTCGGGTGCGGTGGGCACGAAATACGCTGGTGCTCTGGGACAATCGGGCGGTTCATCATCACGCGATTTGGGACTATTATCCGGAAAGTCGGCAGGGCGAACGAGTAACGATTCAAAACGATGCGCCGCCAAAAGCCTTTATAAACAATCATGGGGATGGCGAGTTATGGCGAAGATAGAAGACGTGAACATATTTGACCTTGAAACATTGGTGAACCCTTATGAGGCTTATCAAGTATTAAGAAATGAGGCGCCGGTTTTTTACGTGCCCGAACTCAATATTCATTACGTCACTCGATATGATCTTATCAGAGGGGCGTTGAAGGACACGAAGACGTTTTCAAGTCAGTTTGATAGCTTCCTGAACTTATCGCGCGAGGCTGCAATGGCCAGTATGCCCGCGGATGTGCAGCAGGCGCTTAAAATGATCGAGCGGAAAATGGTTGCCATTCCACCGACGATGTTGACGCTGGACGAGCCAGATCACACTAAATACCGCTCGTTGGTCAGTCAGTTGTTTACCGGTAGCTTGATCAAACAAAGTGAGGCGCAGGTACAGTCGATTGTTCAAGAAGAAATCGCCAAACTAACGGCCTCAACCGACGAGCTCGGCTCGGTAGATTTCATGTCCGCGTTTGCGTTTGCGGTGCCCCTGCGTGTTATCGCCGACCGGCTAGGCATCCCCTCTTCGGAGCGGACGCTTTTTGATGAGGCAGCCATTGCGGCGGCGGCGGGTTTGCGCTTGAGCCCCCAAACGCCGGATGAAATGTTGCATCGAGCACAGTTGGCTCTGGATCTTCAACATTTGATGGTTGATCTCATTGAAGCGCGCCGCCAAGACCCGCGGGATGACATGATCACACTTTTGGCTAATAGTCGCTTGGAGGACAGTAACCGGTTGCTTACGCACGGTGAGGCGCTCTCTATTTTGAATCAATTTCTGGTCGCCGGACATGAGACCACCGCCAGCACGTTTGGTTGGGGTATGCTGATGCTGTGTGAGCGGCCGGAGCTACAAGCTCAAATCCAGGCCGACATTGGCTTGGTAAAGACGTTTGTTGAAGAGGCGTTGCGCATTGAATCACCAGTACAGGGCCTGCCGCGAGTGGCCACAACGGATACGTCGCTGGGGGGATATCCTATTAAGGCTGGCGAATTTGTGATGTTGCGTTATGGTTCTGCCAATCGCGACGAGCGACAGTTTGAGGATCCGGATCGTGTCAACTTGCAGCGGCAAAAAGCGGGAATGCAATTGGCCTTCGGATCCGGGGTGCATCATTGTATTGGTGCGCCGTTAGCACGACAGGAATTAAACCTTGGGTTTGCGTCGCTACTTCAGCAGATGCAAAACTTCAGGTTGTCACCCCAGCACCCACAGCCGCAGGCACAGCCGAGTTTCATTTTGCGGAATTTGCCGCAGTTGCACATCTGTTTTGATGTGCACCCGCAACCCAATTGAGGTGCCGCGATTTACCCTAGGTCTCACCTATTTGTTGGGCGTAAAGATTGTGCCAATGACGTAGTTTGAGTTCGTTGTAGTCGCCGATGCGGAGATTTTCTCTGGCGGTTGTTTTCATGCCGGCATAGACATACGGCAGGTTACGCAAGTCCTGATTGAATATCTTTGTGAGCATTCCCAATTCAGGTGCGTTTGTCCAATCCTCGTCAACGCCGAGCCAGTGGATTTCGCGCGCGGGCTCGTATGCACCGCTTTCGGGAATCGGGGCGAGGTACATACACTCCATTATACATTCGTCATGGTTGTCGCCGTTTGGTCGGAATCGGTAATTAATCAGATTAAATGAGCCCCAGGGGTGCCAGTTCGGGAAAACGGTGAAAAATGTTGAGGCATTTAACTCAATATCCGGGATGCGATCGGCGACGGAAGGCACCACACCTTTGAGCATTTGACGTTGCATTTCGGCACCGATGACGCGTGGGGAAGCATCGCTGCCCACCGCATTTCGCACAGCCTTTGGTATGCGATCTTTCATGCGGGCGGTGGTGTTGTCTTCCGGCAACTGGCAGCCGCCTGCCCATAGGGTCATGTGGGGGTTAGCGTCGGTCAGCTCGCCGTCAATATACTGGGCGTCAACGGTAAATGTGCCGCTTTTACCTTTCGGTGTGGTTACTTGCACAACCCCTTCGGCTATTTTTTCGTAAAGCCAGCCATTCAGAGGATGGCGCAGACAAGTTGCGCCATTTTCGCCTTCGTAGGCCTCCCAAGATGGCATACCTTTGGTTTCCAAGGCGCCGCAGCGTATGGCTCGCGAGTAGTTCTCGAAGGCGTCATACTTAGTGCATAAGTCATTCGCCCCTCCCGTGAGGATTTGAGGATGAGTCATAAGCACATGGTAGGATTCCATGAAGGCTTCCTGAACAACTTTCCAATTCGCTTTAACGACCTTCGCAACGTGCGCTTGCTTAAAGCGGTTGTCATAAGGGAAAAGCTCGAAATTGGTTGAGAAATCACCAAGGAAATCTTCCAGGGGTTCTGCCTCGGGGTCTGGGTTTACAAATATGAAACGGCCCCAGCGTGCAAGTTTTATTTCTGGTAAAGACTCTTCATCTCGTTTCATGCCGGCGAAATCATAAGCGCAGGGGACTTGTTTGAGACTACCGTCTAAATTCCAGGCCCAGCCGTGGAAGGGGCAACGGAGCTCATCAAGGGATTTGCTGGGAGTCTCGCGCAATTTGCGGCCGCGGTGCAGGCAAGCGTTGTAGAACGCTTTATAGTCCTCTTCACCCGATCGGACAATAAGGTAAGATTTGTCAGCGATGTCGTAGGGCACTACATCACCGACATTGGCAAAATCATCCTCGTGGGCGGCGACTTGCCAGCATTTGCCCCAAAGATGTTCTTTTTCAAGTTCGTGATATTTTCGATCAATATATCGTGCCACAGGAATGAGGGAGGGGCCCGGAGGCATAGGGCTGTTGCGTCGCCATGCGTCGATTATGTGATCACCATGGGTATCTGCTTCGAGCAATTGCGCAAAGGCCTCGTCCATGGTGCGTACCCCTTTTGAGACTGTTTCGGCCATGCTATCCCTCATTTTCAAATCGCTAGAATTGCCCGAAATAATAGCAGATTTGAAACCTGTTACAAAAAGTTAAAATTGTGGGGTGGTAGCTTTTTTGCCCTGCCAGTTAAGGCTGGAATAAAAAGAATTCTTCGACGATTAAACACTCGGAACTGTCTTTGGCGTGCCAGGTGGAGGCTCTACCTATGTTCCCGCATTTATCGATTAGCGGCAGGGTGGGTCCCTTGCGCAACCAAAGTGGGTTTTCAAATAGCAAGCGCGCCAGCGGTGTGGTGTTCAGGCCTGCAAGCAACGGTTCGATGGTGTTGCCGTTGCGCGTAATTGAGCGGGCTGCCAGAACCGGACGGTGATTGATGGCGAGGCTGATGTGTCGAGCATAGCCAGTTGGTTTGTCTTGCCTCAGATTTAATAATGAGGTTTCCCAGTCGCGAGTTTTGGTAAGACCGCTGAAATGAACGGCGACGGCTGGCTGCTGCCCGAAGTGGTCGGTGATTTGTTGTGTCATTGAATTGGCTAGATAAACCCACGGTATAAGCGCGGTGGGTATGGCCGCCTCGTTGACCACATCAATGGTATTGGTGACCGGATCAGTTAACCAGTCTGGCAGGCTTTGAGTTTGATTCATCGATTTTTCAGCTTCGCTTGCAATAGCGGTTACTCATCGGCCGCCACGGATCAGGCGGCCGGGCATGGCGCCGGTATGCTCACCGTCACGGTAAGTAATCTCGCCGGCGCAGACGGTCATCAGATAGCCTTGTGCTTTTTGAATCAGTCTCTTGCCGCCCGCCGGGAGGTCATAGACCATCTCAGGGGGCAGCAATTTCAGGTCCGCATAGTCAATCAAATTTAAATCAGCTTTGAAGCCGGGACTAATCACCCCGCGGTCGCTCAGGCCGTACATTTGGGCGGTATCCTGAGTCATTTTGTGAATGACCAGCGGCAGAGAAATGTGTGGTCCTCGCTGCCGATCTCGCGTGAAGTAGCTGAGCATGTATGTAGGTACGCTGGCGTCTACCAGAACCCCGCAATGTGCGCCACCATCGGAAAGGCCGAAGACGCTGAGGGGGTCTTCGATGGTTTTGCGTTGGGGTTCTAAGTCGTGATTATAGCCGCGGAAGAACACTAGGAGCACTTTTCCCGCAGCGAGGCTGTCCATGATCACCTCTAATGGCGTTTGGCTTTGCGAGTCGGCGATGGCCGCAATTGAGTCTGCGGTGGTGGGCTCATAAGATAATTGGTCATCCAAGACGTAGATATGTTCAAAGTCATTCATGAAGCGAACTGCATCTTTGTTTCGCGGCAGTATAGGGGCCTCCGTTAAAACACGATGACGAAAGGTAGGATTGAGGAGCGCCCGTTGGCGCTCGACGACGGGTAAATGCTGTATTTCTCGATATGCCATATGTTGGCGCATCGGGTTAATGGTGCCCTCCAGAGTCATCAATATAGACGCGGGTCGGGCGCCAACCTGTGGGCGTAGAGCGAATCCATCAGCAGCCAGTTGCGCTGCCAACGACCATAAAATGCCCTCACCTGAGGTCGCCAATGCGGTGACCGGCCGACCGGTTGTTCTGATGATATGTTCGATCCAATCCAGTTCCTCTTGGCTGTTCAGATGATCCGAGATGATCTCTATGGTGCCATGATCGAGCCCTTTAAACGCTTCGCCAATTGCACACATTTCCTGCGCAGAGGCATTCGTGCCGGGGATAAGTTTGCCCGATTTATCAACATGCCCATAAAAGCGTGACGTGGAGAAACCCAGTGCGCCATCTTCTAACGCTTGTCGAGTAATTGTTTGCATCTGTTCGATGTCTTGGATGCTGGCCTTGTGGTAACTGCGGTCACCCATAACATAGTGGCGCACTGCTACATGAGGAACTTGGGTGCCGATATCGATGGTGTAGGGGGTATCGATGACATCGAGATACTCGGAAAACGATTCCCAATCCCATGAAATACCGTCATGCAGAGCTGTGCCAGGAATGTCTTCAACACTTTCCATAAGGGCAACCAGGTCTCCTTCGGTGCCGGGGCGCACAGGGGCAAAACCGACGCCGCAGTTACCCATGATGACGGTCGTGACACCATGCCAGGCACTTGGCGTGACCTGTTTGTCCCAACAGACCTGTCCGTCGTAGTGAGTGTGGATATCAACAAAGCCCGGTGTCAATAATCGGTCCTGTGCATCCACGACTTGATGCGCATGATCCGGTTGTAGCGAGCAAGATCGATCGACCACCTGAATCAGACCGGACTCGATAGCGACATCTGCCGCAAATGCAGGCTGATTGGTGCCGTCGATGACGATGGCGTTCTTAAATAAGAGGTCATACATGGTTTTTGGTCTGGTCTTTGGTGCGTGACCATAGTGGCTTTATTTATAACCGAAGACAAGATCAGGTGGCGCAGCACAGAGGTGGGGTTAATGGTTTATCGCGGCGGCCAACTGTGTAAGATGAAGCCCCAACGACAGGTGCCCAATTGCGGCTTTCTCAGCCAGACTGACGGATGATAGAAGATGTTGAATGCTTTGATTTGCTTGGTGGGCGTGTTGGTATTGATCGCGGTTGCCTATGCCTTTTCAGTTGATCGCAGGGCCATCAACTGGCGTACCGTTGGGATGGCATTGGGATTACAGGCGTTTTTTTGTGCGCTGGTGCTTTATGTGCCCGCGGGTCAATTGGCCTTGGCGGCTTTGGCGGAGGCGGTGGGCGCCGTCTTGAATTATGCGCGCGATGGCATTTTATTTGTATTTGGTGACGTAGGCTCAGGCAAGCTGGGTTTTATCTTTGCCTTCCAGGTATTACCCGCCATTGTGTTTTTCTCAGCGCTGATTTCCGTCACCTATTATGTTGGTTTAATGCAATGGGTCGTGCGCATTATTGGCGGATTGTTTCGCAGTATTTTGAAAACCAGTGCGCCTGAATCACTTTCTGCTGCAGCTAATATTTTCATTGGACAAACTGAAGCTCCGATTGCCATTAGGCCTTTCATCAGCCAGATGAGTCGTTCTGAGTTGTTTGCTGTGATGGTGGGTGGTTTGGCGACTGTGGCAGGTTCTACAATGGCCGGTTATGTGACCTTGGGCGTGGACTTGAAATTCCTGATCGCTGCCAGCTTCATGGCCGCCCCCGGGGGCTTGGCGATTGCAAAAATTGTGGTCCCAGAAAAACGCGGTGCACGCTTGGTAAATAA
Source organism: Gammaproteobacteria bacterium UBA4421 (assembly GCA_002389675.1). Lineage (GTDB taxonomy): Bacteria > Pseudomonadota > Gammaproteobacteria > Pseudomonadales > Azotimanducaceae > UBA4421. The sequence goes on along the minus strand of DGQF01000009.1, from coordinate 213,775 downwards.
CGTCGATGAGTTATCGGCAGCGGACGAACGCCCTATCAATCTGATTGACGCCGCTGCAAAAGGTGCTACCAGTGGACTCATGCTGGCTGCCAACGTTGGCGCTATGTTGATTGCATTTATCGCGCTGATTGCCCTTGCTAATGGGGTTATCGGGTATATGGGGTCCTTGATCGGTGTTGAAGGCCTTAGTTTCGAGTTGATTTTAGGGTATGTATTTTCACCCATAGCTTGGCTCATTGGAATTCCGATGCATGAAGCGGTGCAGGCTGGCAGCTATATTGGGCAAAAACTGGTGTTGAATGAGTTTGTCGCGTATGTGAATTTATTAGCTCACGGGAGTGAGTTGAGCGAGCATACCCGCGCGGTAGTGACCTTTGCGTTGTGCGGGTTTGCTAATTTCTCCTCGATTGCCATTTTGTTAGGTGGTCTGGGTTCTATAGCGCCGCAGCGCAGGCCAGAAATTGCAACTCTGGGTGTGCGCGCTTTACTGGCCGCGTCAATTGCCAATTTAATGAGCGCCGCTTTTGCCTCGTTTTTCTTGTTGCTGGGTGGTTAGAACCCCGGTTTAAGTTAAACTTGCCGGCATGCAGATTCCCACTTTAGACATCAGTGATTTTCCCGGAAAACCCGACTTTGTTGAGGCTTTTGGTAAAGGTTACGAAGCATTTGGTTTTTGCGGGGTCGTGGGTCACGGCATCAGCAACCAAACCATTGACGAGGCCTATGTGGCAATGCGGGCTTTTTTTGCGCTGCCTATACAGGTCAAGCAAAAATATACCATTGGCCCAGGCGGGGCTCGGGGCTATACGCGCTTTGGGGTGGAAACAGCAAAGAACAGCGCCTATCCGGACCTGAAGGAGTTTTGGCAGGTTGGACGGGAAATTCCCGCCGACTGCGCACGTCATGCAAGTTTGTTCGATAATGTCTGGCCGTCTGAGGTCGAACTTTTTCAGGCACGTATGTATCGTTTGTTTGAAGCGCTTGAATCCCTTGGTCGACGAATATTGGGGGTGCTTGCTTTATATTTGCAGCTACCTGCTGACTATTTCGATGACAAAATCGATATGGGCAACTCTATTTTGCGGGCGTTGCACTATCCGCCGATTGAAGCTCGTGAAACGCCGTCATTGCGTGCTGCCCCGCATGAAGATATCAACCTAATTACGCTGTTGGTTGGGTCAGAAGAGTCCGGTTTAGAGGTTCGCTCTAGGGCGGGACACTGGATTCCAGTGCAATGCGCCCCTGGTACCATTGTGGTGAATATTGGCGATATGATGCAGCGGCTCACGAACCACGTGCTGCCCTCGACCACGCATCAGGTAGTGAACTCTGTAGAGGCCTATCGGGGTGAGAGTCGTTATTCAATTCCTTTTTTTTGTCACCCCAATCCTGACTTCGAAATTTCAACCCTGGCCAGCTGCATTCGACCGGATTACCCTAACCGCTATCCGCAGTCTATTTCTGCTGACGACTATCTTACTGAGCGATTGGTCGAAATAGGGCTTTTGGAAGGCGCGCGTGAGCCCATTGATCATGGCGGCGAACAATAAACAACCATTTTGAGGCATTGCATTGAGCACGTTATACGAACCCCTGACTTTTTTGCGCGGACCCACCATGAAGAATCGGTTTATGTTGGCACCGCTGACCAATTCTCAGAGCCACGAAAACGGTAAATTATCAGAGGAAGAGTTTCATTGGCTCACCATGCGCGCTGAAGGCGGATTTGGTCTGACAATGACCTGCGCAGCCCATGTACAAGCGGTGGGTAAAGGTTTCCCCGGACAGCTGGGCATTTTCTCAGACGACCATTTGCCGGGTTTGACACGCTTAGCTGACAAAATTAATAGCGAAGACAGCGTGTCGATCGTGCAGTTACATCATGCGGGTATGCGTTCGCCTGAATCGGTAATTGGTACTCATCCGGTATCAGCCTCCGCAGATGAACAAACCGGTGCGCGCGCACTCAGCGGTGATGAAGTAAAAACGCTGATCAGCGACTTTATCGCGGCCGCCGTGCGCGCTGAGGCTGCGGGTTTCCATGGCGTGGAATTGCATGGCGCGCACGGATACGTCATCTGCCAATTTCTAAGTGAAGAGACTAATCACCGAGAAGATGAGTACGGAGGTTGCGCAGAAAACCGTTGGCGCCTGTTGTTCGAGATCATCGACGGTATTCGTTTGCAGTGCGGGGCCGATTTCATGCTTGGTGTCCGTTTATCGCCCGAGCGATTTGGGATGCGTTTGCCGGAAGTTGTGGAGATGGCTCAGCGCTTGTGTACCCAAGGGCATATCGATTTTCTTGATATGTCGCTTTGGGATGTTTTCAAAGAGCCGGAAGAAGCGGCCTTTAAAGGGCGCAGCTTGATGAGCCATTTCACCGAGTTGGAGCGAGGCCAGACGCGCCTTGGCGTGGCGGGAAAAATCCGCAATCCGGATGAAGCAGAGGCAGTATTAGCTGCGGGTGTCGATTGGATTATGTTGGGTCGGGCTGCGATATTGCACCATGATTTTCCTGAGCGGTACCGGCACCAGAGTGATTTTGTGCCGACTCAGCTGCCGGTGTCTCGAGCTTACCTAGCCTCTGAGGGGCTCTCCGATCGCTTCATCGATTATATGTCGGGCTGGCCAGGATTTGTCGCGCAAGCCGAATCTGAACAGCCGACACCCTAAAGCGGTAAGCTTTAGGGGAGTGTTGGTTTTTGATTAAGGTTTTTTGAATAACAAAGTGAACCGGTCGGTATTCCCGCGAACGGAACTCCGGCCGACCTCATAGCGTAACTCGTCGTCATAACGATAATGTAGATCAGAAAAATCTATCCACTCAAAGCCTGCAGACTCGATTTCTTTGATCATCAAAACAGGATCCATGCGGCGCCAGTTTTCATCGTTGTCTTTTTGCATATGGCGGCGAGTGTGGTCGACAACGCCGTATCGGCCGCCGCTTTTCAATACTCGAAAGGCCTCGCGATTTAATTCAGCGCGGGTGGCGGGATCAAAATTGTGGAGATTCCTAAATGTCAGAACAAGATCGATGTTCTGAGCATTGATCTTGAGTCCCTGCATCGCATAGCGGCGGCCGTCTTTTGCCTGTCCAGAGGATGCTTGGTCGACGCGGATGACCTCAACGTGATTTAAACGGCCATCAGCGATTTTTCTTTCAATGCCCTGAGTCCCGACGGCGACAAAAAGTTTGCCCTTTTCGGCCAGCACTGGAGCGAGCAACTCGGTGTACCAACCGCCGCCTGGGATCAGTTCCAAAACGCGCATGTCGTCTTCAAGACCAAAAAACGTCAGGGTTTCGATCGGTTTTCGGTTCGCATCACGTGTCTTTGCGGCATCGCTTCGTATATCACTGGCGAGCGCTGATTTTAGTTTTTCTGTTGTTTCGGCGAGACTGGAGGGCGCAAAAACTGTAAGCGCACAAGTGGTCAAGAGTGCAATGAGCAGGTGCATAGCGTTATCCTTAGTTGGGGATGTCAACGCAACAGGATCCTACAGGTTCATTCTAGGATGGCAATCTGCGTCGCAAAATAAACTGATTTGGAAGTTGTCCGTCAGGCTTGGCGTATCGTTTTAATTTTCGGAGGGAGTGGGATGTCGAATTTTCAATTAAGCGGCTTAGAGGGCCGGGTAGCCGTGGTGACGGGCGCAGGACGGATGCGCAGTATCGGCCGCCCGATTGCACAGACTCTAGCGCAGGCGGGCTGTCATATTGTATTGACCGGCACCGGTAGGCAGCCTGAGGCCTATCCTGAGGATGAGAAGCAAGCCGATTGGCGTGATATTGCGTCGGTGGCTGAGGCTGTGCGGGGCTGTGGTGTTGATGCGCTGGAGTTGGTCAGCGACGTGACTGACCCAGATTCAGTAGAGCGGCTGGTTGAGCATACCTTGTCTCGATTTGGGCGTGTTGATTTTGTGATCAATAATGCTGGTGCCGCTCGAGGGGCTGATCGGGTGCCCGTGACTGAGTTGTCCCTGGATGAATGGCACAAGGTCATGAATGTTAATTTAAATGGTACTTTTTACATGAGTCGGGCTTTTGGTCGAGTTCTGAAAGAACGTGAAGCCGGGGGGGCGATAGTGAATATTTCGTCTATTGCGGGTAAGGCGCTGCCGCCCAATACAGCAGCTTATGCGGCTAGTAAGGCAGGCATACAGGCATTTTCAGCATCCATGGCGAGGGAGATGGGTCGTTATAATGTTCGGGTGAACACCATTTGTCCCGGGGTTATTGACACTTACCGCATGGACGATGTGGGTCGCGGTGACGCGTGGCGTCATTTGCTCAAAAATATTCCGTTGGGTCGCCCCGGCAGCGGAGAAGATGTGGCGAATATGGTCGCCTATTTATGTAGTGACCAAGGCGCATGGATTACTGGCCAAGCGTATAACGTAGATGGTGGACATGTCGTTCAGCATTAAATAACTGCGAGAGAGGAGTTGATCGTTTCAGTATGAAAATAGAGAAGAATAGCGTGGTGCATTTTCGTTACCGTATGCAGGATAGCCAGGGGAATACACTGGAGGATGCGCTCGGTGAACCGGCGGTTGCGATATTGCAGGGAGCTGGCAATGTCATCCCAGGATTGGATCGGGGTTTGCTTGGTCACGAGCAGGGTGACTGTTTTGAAATTGTTGTTGCGCCTGAGTGGGGCTACGGAATGCCTAAAGAGAATGATATTCAGCGGTTGTCGAAAAAATATTTTCAGAACCCCAATCGCTTGAAGCCAGGGATGCGAACTTCGCTGAGCACAAAAGACGGCGCGCGCAGTGTGACGGTAAAAAAGGTCGGCAGCAAAGTGATTGATGTCGACATGAATCACCCTCTTGCTGGACAGCACCTGCATTTCACAGTGGAAATTGATGGCGTGCGGGAGGCGACAAATACTGAAATATCTCATCGGCATGCCCACGCAGAGGGACAGGAGCACCATTGAGTTGAATACTGGCGACTATCCAGTCTTGTTTACCTTTAGGCGATGTCCTTATGCGATGAGGGCACGCATGGCTTTGCGTTATGCAACGATACGCTGTGTGATGAGAGAAGTGCGGTTGCAGGATAAGCCCGATGCCTTGCTGGCGGCGTCTCCCAAAGGGACTGTGCCAGTTTTGCTTTTGCCCGAACAGACGCTGGATGAAAGCATGGCAATAGTGAAGTGGGCTTTGGCTCAAAATGACCCGCAAGGATGGTGTAGTGAAGAGCCGGAAGTGCGCGTGCAGATGGATCAGATGATTGAAGACTGCGAGCACAGGTTTAAACCGCACCTTGACGCTTATAAATACGCGCCAAGAAGTCAAGGTTTGAATCTGCAGGCGAGGGATGACGCGCTGTGGTTTTTGCGACGTTTAGAGCAGCGTCTGAACAGCTTTGCCCCACGGGCATATTTGTTTGGTAATCAATTAAGCCTTGCTGATGTCTGTATTTTTCCGTTTGTCCGGCAGTTTGCGTTTGTCGATAAGCTTTGGTTTGATCAATGCGGTTATCCGGCGCTACAGCAGTGGCTGCAGATGATGCTAGACAGCTGTTTATTTAACGAGGTAATGAAAAAGTATCCGCAGTGGCAACCGCAAGATGCTCCCATTGTCGGGTGAAAGAAGCGGGTTTTGCTTACCATTTGCTCTGTGTGCTCATGCCGCCGTCAACGACCAGGTTTTCGCCTGTGATCCATCGAGCTGCCTTGCTCAGCAAAAATAGCGCAGCGTTTGCGATATCCTCAGGTTCACCCAATCTGTTTAGCGGTGCATGATCGCGCCATCGGGAAACACCTTCGGGCCAGGCGGTTTCGATGCCCTCGCGGTGAATCAGTCCGGGTGAAATACTATTGACGCGAATGTTTGATGCCCCCCATTCAGAGGCCAACGCGCGGGTTAACATATTTAAGCCGGCTTTGCTGGTGGCGTAGTGCCCATGCCCTGTCGCAGGGTCGAGGCTTTCGATAGAAGAAATGTTGACGATACAGCCACCGTCTGTCATATGTTTGGCAGCAGCTGTGCAGGTCAAAAAGATGCTGTCGAGATTGGTGCTGAGTGTCTCGCGCCATTGCGCATAGGACAACTCCGCTAGTCGGCCGATGCTCTGATCTGCGGCGTTATTGACGATGCCTGTAAGTTTACAACCGGCGTTGGTGAGTTGTTCAAAGACGGTTTGAACGCCCGTTTCGGTTGCCAAGTTGCCTTTAACAACAATGGCCCCTGGTCCCAGTTCAGCTTGCAGGGCTAATGCGTGGCTCTCGCCTGTGTGGCAATGCAACGCCACTTGCGCGCCGGCCTGATTTAGGCGACGCGCAATGGCGCGGCCAATATTGCCCGAAGCGCCCGTAACGAGCACCCGCTCGTCATTGAGGTTAAATAGTTCGTCGATGCTCTGCATGGTGATGTCCAGTTTAAAATTGTACCCTGTGCGCCGGCATACTACTGCGAAAGTTTAGGCTTGAGCAGGTTGGCGTGGCATTTAAAATGATAAAACGACAGAAGAGGCGTCCAACTATGGTTGACTTTGCCGGGCGTTACCGACCTGAGGTGCTGACGCCATTTTATACTCAGGAACGTTGTGAAATTTCAGAGCGTATGAATACTCCGCTGTGCGCGGATGTGTCGTTGGCCGAATGTCGCGTTGCGCCGGGTGAAACAACACAGCTGCATCAGTTGAGTGTTGCGGAGCGTTATCTGGTGCAGCAGGGAAAGGGATTGATGGAGTTGAATGGCGGAGTGCCGTTCATCGTAGAGCCGGGTGACTGTGTGCTGATCCCGGCATATTGTCCGCAACGCATCAAAAATATTGGGAAAGGGGATTTATTATTTTTATGTGTGTGCACACCTCGGTTTTTGCCCGAGCATTACGTGTCGTTAGAAGACGTTCACACAAGGGGTTTGCAGCGCCATGATTGATTTGTTGGATTTGCTCCGTGTGCCGTTGGCCATTGGTGTATTGCTGTTTATCTGTTGGCTGTTGTCCGCCGACAGAGGGTTGATTCCTTGGCGTACCGTTTTTGTCGGGTTGGCGCTTCAATTGGGAATTGGCGTTGCTGTGTTGTGGTCAACGCCTGGTCAATTGTTTTTGCAGGGCATGAGTGATGGGATTACTCAAATTGTACAAGCCTCGGCGGTGGGTGCTGAGTTTGTCTTTGGAAGTGATTACGAGGAACACTTTATTGCCTTTACGATTCCCGCGACGATCATCTTCTTCTCGATGCTAATGTCGCTGATGTATCACTTTGGCGTTGTGCAGCTTGTGGTTCGTGGCATGGCCAACCTTGTGCGGCGAGTACTGCCGGTCTCTGGGGCGGAAGCATTAGCCGCTTGCGCAAATGTATTCATCGGGAACACCGAGGCGCCCCTGTTGATCAAGCCGTATATCCCAACCATGACGCGGTCGGAACTGATGGCGATGATGACCGCTGGCATGGCGACCATCAGTGGCGGTATGTTGGCGGTATACGTGGGGCTGGGCGCGGATGCCGGTTATCTGATTACGGGCTCATTGATGGCTGCCCCGGGTGCGCTTGTGGTGGCCAAAATTTTAGTGCCGGAGAAAGAGACGCCGGTGACCATGGGCGGCATGGTTGAGGATATGCCCTCGGACTCGGTGAACGCGTTTCAAGCGATGACCAAAGGCGCCTCCGACGGTTTGATGTTGGCTGCCAATGTAATTGCCATGCTCATCGCCTTTGTATCGATGATTGCGTTGTTGAACTGGTTGATGGGCTTTGCGCCTGACGTTGCGGGTGAGGCTCTGACTTTGCAACGATTATTGGGGTGGCTGTTTTTCCCGTTTGCTTTATTAATTGGCGCTGATTTTGAAGATGCTGCGCAGGTAGGTAATTTGTTAGGGATGAAAATATTTCTGACGGAATTCCTCGCATATGCCGAACTTCAGGCATTAGGCTCGGAAATTTCTGATCAGTCCCGAGCGGTGGCAACTTTTGCACTTTGCGGCTTCAGTAATTTTATTTCCATTGGTGTGCAAGTCGGCGGGCTCGGCGCGTTGGTGCCCGAGCGGCGTGATGATATTGCACGAACGGCTTTCATCTGCATGCTGGGGGGGTCCGTGGTGACGCTAATGACCGCGACGCTCGCCAGCCTCTTCATATAGACGCAAATGAGCGCTAGGGTAGTGTTAATGTGACTGATATTTTTTTAGGATTGGGCAACCCGGTAGCGCCACAATGTGGCTGGCGTTGATCAATTCACTAGAGACGAGATGAGCCGATGAGCATAGTAGATAGTTTGCCAGGCGCCTCAGCGATGGAGGGTTTGTTAAATCATCGGCCACAACTGTCAGCTCAGTACCGGGTGTTTTATGAATCTTTCTGGCGCGATGGATTGGTGCCGCGGCGCGTGCTTGCGCTAACGCGTTTGCGTATTGCATATATTCACAGCTGTGTCGCCGAGCTTCAAATTGTTGATGCACAGGCAAGTGTTTCCGCTAATGAGCACGATCAGCTTAGCCGGGGTCATATTGCCGGGTTCAGTGAAAGTGAACAATCTGCGCTGAAGCTCGCCGAACAGATGCCGCATAGTGTTCATCAAATTACCGATGATCAGGTCCAAGCGGCAGCACAGCATTTTGGTCATCCGGGCTGTGTTGCGTTATTAACGGCGCTGGCTTTTTTTGATGTTAACTGTCGGCTCAAGCTGGTCTACGAGATTCCAGCTCTTGAGTCGGAAACGAGTCCAGAATGCGAATCGCAATTGTGAGAATAACGGTGAGCTGGTCAGCAATAACGAAACAATGGTGAAATAATGTCAACAACGCCTCGATTACCCGCTGTCGACTCAGCAGAACCTGCCACGTTCGCGGGAGTGACTGCTCACGCGCCGAAGATGATGCGAGATTTCTTCGGTGTATATGCCGAATTTTGGCAGAACGGCGTGGTGGCTGCCGAAGTAAAAGAAATGACTCGGTTGCGTAATGCGCGCATGACGGATTGTGGATACTGAAAAAACGTGAGATTTGACTCTGCCCGTGCGGCAGGGCTGGACGAGACGAGGGCGGCTTTGGTAGCGGACAATTATGCGCAGACGCTGGCACCTCATGAGATTGCGGCTTTGGCCTTAACAGACGCGCTGGTGGGTATTCCCCAGGCCTTAAATGACGAGCTGAAGGCGCAGCTTTCGCTCCACTATACGCAGGCCCAGCGGGTCGAGCTGGGTTTAGGGGTTGGTTTGTTCTTGGGGATGTCTAAAGTGCTTATTGCGCTTGGATGTGAGCCTGAAGAAATGCCGGTGACTGTGGTCCCTACGCCGGGCAGTAAAGCCTAAATAGATGATGTTTGCCTTGGCTCAACTCGATGTATGACGTGAGTCAACCTTATCCGGCTCAGCGGGCACCGGTGAGTGCGGATAACATGGTGGCGACCTCGCAACCGCTGGCGACTCAGGCGGGTCTGACTATGTTGGCCCGGGGTGGTAATGCGGTAGATGCTGCATTGGCAAGTGCGATTACCCTCACGGTTGTTGAACCGAATAACAACGGTGTTGGCAGCGATGCATTTTGCATGCTCTGGGATGGGCAGAAGGTGGTGGGTTTAAATGCCTCGGGCTGTGCGCCTGCAGGTTGGCATTTGTCCCGATTCGCGGGGCGCGAGAAAATGCCTGATTTGGGTTGGGATGCGGTTACTGTGCCCGGGGCGGTGAGCGCGTGGGTTAGCCTCTCCAATCGCTATGGTTGCCTGCCTTTTGCTGATTTATTCGAGCCCGCGATTCGGTATGCGCAAGATGGATTTTATGTGGGACCAAAGTCGGCACATTACTGGCAGTTGCTGGCTTCTCGATACCGGCAGTATGATGACTTCGCAGCCCACTTTTTGCCTGCACCTGCTGCCGGCGAAAAGTTCTATCGCCCCGAATTGGCGAGAACTTTAGAGCAGATTGCCCATTCTCATGGTGAGAGCTTTTATCGAGGCAAGATTGCGGATGCGATCGTTGCGGCATCGACTCGGTCGGGTGGTGTCATGAATCGGGCGGATCTGGAAAGCCACGAGGCTCTTTGGGTTCAGCCCACGGCAATAGATTATCGAAAGGTTACGGTGCATGAAATTCCGCCTAATGGGCAAGGGCTGGCAGCCCAAATCGCACTGGGGATATTGCGACATCTTGACCCTGAAATTGTAGATTCTGCGCGCTGGGTCCATCAGCAGGTTGAGGCGATGAAGATTGCGATCGTGGCAGCGCAGAAACATTTTGCGGATCCGCGGGCGATGACCGTGAGTATTGAGGCGCTGCTTGAGCCCGCTGCATTGGCGGATGCAGCGCAGCGTATAGGGCCACGAGCGGAAAATTACCCGGTGGCTGAGCTGCCAACGAGCCCAGACACTGTATGTCTGAGTGCTGCAGACGCTTCGGGTATGATGGTGTCTTTCATACAATCGAACTATTTTGCCTTTGGTTCGGGTGTGGTGATTCCCGAGACAGGGATCAGCATGCAAAATCGAGGGTCCGGATTTGTCTTAGATCCTGCTCATCCCAATTGCGTAGGGCCGCGTAAGCGCCCGTTTCACACCATAATACCTGGTTTTGTAACCTCGGGCGGCGCGCCGATTTTGAGCTTTGGTGTCATGGGGGGGCATATGCAGCATCAAGGCCATGTGCAGATGGTGACTCGTATATTCGACCACCTGCAGAATCCGCAAGCGGCCAGTGATGCGCCGCGTTGGTTTATTCATCCTGATCTAAAGCTAAGTCTGGAGCCCGGCTTTGATCCGGCGGTGGCGGAGTCTCTGGCGGCGATGGGACACGTTCTTGTTCCCGATACACATGAAAGTACCTATGGGGGGGCTCAGCTGATACAGCGGATGTCGCAAGGCTATGTGGGTGGTTCGGATCATCGTAAAGAGGGTTATGTGGGGGGTTATTGAAGAGATGTTCATATGTCGCAATAACCAAAAAAATAAATAATATATTCAGAAAATACCAAATATAAAAATAAT
>DGQF01000009.1:156494-202770 GCA_002389675.1 Gammaproteobacteria bacterium UBA4421 | reverse complement strand
TCTTTGCGTTCTACCGAGCGGCTGCTTGAAAAGGTGCTCTGGATGCCGTCAGTCCGCAGCTTGCTGGATTTGCGCGATGAGTTGGACCGCCCACTGGTGCGGCTGGTTGTTGATGCGGTTGAAGCGCAGGCTAAGAAAAAGCGTATCTCCATGTTGCTGCTGCAAGTTGCTAGGGTTGCGTCTGATAAATATGTTGTTTTTGTTAATGACGGCCGGGGTGGGCGGCGTTGGCGATTCGTTGAGCAACTCAATGTGCAAACAATCGCTGATGCATTAGCAAGGTTAAGTGCGGGTAAGAGCGTTTATATTTGGCCGCATGGGCAGGCAACAGGCTGGTTGAGGCGCATCGAGGCGGCGCGTAAGTCAGCGCAGATGGTGCAGTCCGATGGCACAATTTTGACGTTGGTGTTAACCCCGTATCGCGCTACGTTGGAGCTTGCACCCTACCCAAAGAGTCCGGAGCGTCAAAATAACGATTTGACACATTTGGATGCGCTGGAAGCCGAGAGTATTCATATCATGCGTGAAGTGATGGCGCAGGCGGATAATCCGGTCATGCTCTACAGCGTCGGCAAAGACAGCTCGGTGATGTTACATCTGGCGCGCAAAGCGTTTTACCCCAGCCCACCGCCGTTTCCGTTAATGCATGTGGATACGCGCTGGAAATTTCAGGCGATGTACGACTTCAGAGACCAAATGGCCAGAGAAGTGGGTATGGAGCTGATTGTCCATATCAACCCCGAGGGAGTTGAAAAGAATATCAATCCGTTTGACCACGGCAGTGCTGTGCATACGGACATTATGAAAACGCAAGGCTTGAAACAGGCACTTGATGCCCATCAATTTGACGTGGCATTTGGCGGCGCCCGGCGTGACGAAGAAAAAAGTCGAGCCAAGGAGCGGGTTTTTTCCTTTCGTAACGAAGCGCACCGCTGGGATCCGAAGAATCAGCGTCCAGAATTGTGGAATCTCTATAATGGCTATAAACGCAAAGGCGAAAGCATTCGGGTCTTTCCGTTGTCGAATTGGACGGAGCTGGATATTTGGCAGTACATCTATCGAGAGCATATCCCGATTGTGCCGCTGTATTTTGCAGCGGAGCGGCCGGTGGTAGACCGTGACGGCATGCTGATGATGGTTGATGATGATCGGATGCAGCTGTTGCCGGGTGAAGTGATCAGTACTCGTCGTATCCGTTTCCGCACATTGGGCTGTTATCCGTTGACGGGCGCGCTCGAATCTGACGCTGATAGCCTTTCCACGATTGTTTTAGAATTATTGCAGAGCCGCACGAGCGAGCGTCAAGGGAGAGCCATCGACAGCGACAGCGCCGGTTCAATGGAAAAGAAAAAACAGGAAGGGTACTTCTAATGAGCGCATTGAAACCTGTCGGCGATACCTCTCCAAACGTGATTGAAGAACGTGTGCAGACGTATATTGATACTCAAGCCAACCTTGATCTGCTCCGATTTATCACCTGTGGCAGTGTTGATGACGGCAAAAGCACGTTGATTGGTCGTATGCTCTATGAAGCGCAATTGATTTTTGAAGATCAAGTGACCTCGCTGCAAAAAGACTCCAAGCGGCAAGGCACGCAGGGTGGTGATATTGACTTTGCCCTGTTGGTGGACGGATTATCAGCTGAACGTGAACAGGGCATTACTATCGATGTTGCTTATCGATTTTTCAGCACCGACCATCGAAAGTTTATTGTCGCTGACACTCCGGGGCACGAGCAATATACGCGCAATATGGTTACGGGCGCTTCTACTGCTGATGTTGCGATTATCCTTGTCGATGCGGCAAGTGGTTTATTGACACAGACGCGTCGTCACTCTTTCATTGCATCTTTGTTAGGGATCAAGCACGTTGTTCTTGCCGTAAATAAGATGGACTTAGTAGCCTATGATCAGGCCATATTTGACCAAATTGTCGCTGATTATCAGCAGTTTTCGGAACAACTAAGCTTTAATACGATCACGCCCATCCCTCTGTCTGCGTTGCAAGGCGATAATGTCATCGCGCGTTCAACACATACACATTGGTATCAGGGGCCGACTCTGCTGGGATTTCTGGAGACGGTTTCGTTGGATCCAGAGGTTGAGAACCAGCCATTTCGTTTTCCGGTTCAGTGGGTGAATCGGCCCAGTTCTGATTTCCGAGGTTTTGCGGGTACCGTGGCCGCGGGATCGATAGTTGCAGGCCAAGAAGTTCGTGTTTTACCTTCGGGAGAGCAAGCCAAAGTAAAAGAAATTGTCCTCTATCAGGACCGGCTCGCGCGAGCGCAGGCAGGTCAAGCGGTCACTTTGACCCTTGATCGGGAAGTAGATGTGTCTCGCGGTGACCTGCTGGTCGCTGCTGAAGCACCTTGTGAGGTCTCGGATCAGTTCGATGCGTCTTTGGTTTGGATGGACGGCGACGAAGGATATATCGGGCGTAATTATTGGTTAATGTTGGGGTCTACGCGGATCAACGCGACGCTGACTGAAGTGAAATTCAAATATAACATCAACACGTTGGATGAGTTGTCAGCGCGCTCCTTAGTTTTGAATGATATTGGTCGAGTGACGCTAAGCTTTGATCAGCCGGTACCTTTTGAGTCTTATCAAGCGTGCAAATCTCTGGGCGCTTTTGTGCTGGTTGATCGCTATACATTTTCGACAGTTGCCGCTGGCATGATTAACTTTGCGCTGCGTCGCGCGCAGAATATTCATCGTCATGCGCATGTGGTTGATCAGAGCGCTCGTGAGCGGTTGAACGGTCATAAAGGCCGTGTTCTTTGGATGACCGGGTTGAGTGGTTCAGGCAAGTCGAGCCTGGCTAATGGTGTTGAGCAAGCGCTGCACGCCCAAGGCAAGCACACCTTTATTCTCGATGGCGATAATGTTCGCCATGGCTTGAATAATGATTTGGGATTCACGGACGCAGATCGGGTTGAAAATATCCGCAGGACGGCTGAGGTCGCAAAATTGATGGTTGAAGCTGGTTTAATAGTGATCACCGCGTTTATCAGTCCGTTTCGATCGGAGCGCGATATGGCGCGTAGTTTGTTCGACGAAGGTCAATTTGTTGAAGTTTATTGTGATGTTCCTATCGAGGTTGCAGAGGCTCGGGATCCGAAAGGGTTGTACAAAAAAGCGCGCCGGGGTGAGCTTCCGCATTTCACGGGCATTGACTCACCTTATGAGGCACCGGAAACGGCAGAGTTGCATATCGCGACAGGTGAATTGTCGTTGGAAGAATCTGTGGCCAAAGTGATCGATTATGTCTGAACTTGTACAAGACTCTCGTATTCGAAGCCTGGCAAAAGCGTTTTCCTGGCGTATAGTGGCGACCCTGACAACGTCGCTGATTGCATATTTTATTACGGGTGAATTAGACACCGCGGCGCTTATCGGGGGAATAGAGTTTGTCTTGAAGTTTTTTATCTACTATTTCCACGAGCGTCTTTGGGTGATGATCCGATGGCGTGCCCACGGCGGCTAGAACGCGGTGGTTCGAAAACGGGGCCTTGGCGTTGCTAGCCTGAGCGGCGCCCCCCTCCCCTCGTTAGTCAGTAGTCAGAGGCTTTTGCTGGTCCTGTAAGCGCGCGGCGAACTAGAAAATGGCAATAAAGCGGGCCTTGGTGGTGGACGATTCTCGTTCCGCTCGTTTGGCTTTAAGAAGATTGTTGGAAAAGCAAAGCCTAGCAGTAAGCGAAGCTGAATCAGGCGAAATCGCTCTGGACATGCCCCAGAGCGCGGCGGTCGATGTGGTATTCATGGACCATACGATGCCGGGTATGGAGGGGCTGGAGGCCGTTGCCGCGATTAAAGCCCATCCGGCGACGGCGGCAATTCCCGTCATGATGTATACCACTGGCCAGGGTGAGTTTTTTGCAGCGCTAGAGACGCATAGGTGGATGAGTTATCGTGGCGGTTACGATGATCAAACTGGGTGTAGAGTATGGGATTTCAACCTTTCGATTTAACAGGCAGGGTGGTGCTGATCACCGGTGGTAATGGTGGCATCGGTTTAGGGATGGCCCAAGGACTGGCGCAGGCGGGCGCGGAAGTTTGTATTTGGGGAACCAATGCGGACAAAAATGCGGCGGCGCTTGAGGTTCTTTCGTCTATCGGGCCGAAAATCACCGCTCAAGTGTGTGATGTATCCGATGAAGCCGCGGTAAATCGCAGTTTTGCGCGCGCCTTGTCTGAACATGGACGCATTGATGGTTGTTTTGCGAATGCCGGTATTGGCGGCCGCGGTACCGGCTTTGAGGATATGACGCGAGAAGAGTGGGACCAAATTATTGGTGTAAACCAAAGTGGTGTCTTTTATACCTTTCGGGCGGCGGCGAAACATATGCGCCTGCGAGCAGAGCAAGGGGATGGTTTTGGTCGGCTTGTGGGTACCGCTAGCTTGGCTGCGATTTCAGGTCAGGCGCGTGGTGAACACTATGCTGCTGCAAAAGGTGGTCTCATTTCTATGATCAAAGCGCTTGCAGTTGAATATGCGCGTTATAACGTCACTGCGCATACCTTGCTACCAGGATGGATTGAAACCGAAATGACGCAGGGCACGTTCAGCAACCCGAAATTTGTTGAAAATGTGTCGAAACGAATTCCTGTGCGTCGCTGGGGCATGCCGGAAGATTTTGCCGCCATCGCCATTTACATCATGAGCACGGCCAGCAGCTATCATACTGCGGAGACTTTTCTGGTGGATGGCGGATATTTCACGTTTTAACCCGGAATCGGGACCTGAACTAGAATGTTGTTCACTAGGAATACTTCGTGAGTAAAAGCGTGACGAAAAATAAAGCACCTAAGTCAGCTTGGTGGATTCTTGCACTGCTGATGCTGGCGTCAGTTGTGAGTTTTGTTGATCGTCAAGTGGTCGCTATCGTGGTTGAACCGATGAAAGCAGATCTCGGGGTCAGCGATACGGAAATAGGCTGGCTCTATGGGGTTTTTGCCGTCTTCTATGCGTTGGCGGCCTGGCCGATTGCGTTGGCCGCGGATCGCCATTCTCGGAAATTCATCATCGCCAGCGGCATTTTCTTCTGGTCAGTGATGACCATCGCCTGCGGGCTGTCTCGTCAGTATTGGCAGATATTGTTCGCTCGCGTAGGAGTTGGCGTGGGGGAGGCCTCTCTTGGACCGGCCACGGTGTCGATGGTTGGTGACCTGTTTCCGCGCTCACAGATTCCACTGGCTTTATCTGTATTCCAAACTGCAGCGGTGATGGGGTCTGGTGTTGCTTTTCTGATTGGTGGTGTGGTTCTGGGTATGGTTGAGGGGTCGCAGCCTATGATCCTGCCGGTGGTCGGTGAACTGGCGCCTTGGCAGCAAACATTTGTATATGTTGGTGCCCCGGGTTTGTTGTTGGCCTTTCTATTTTTATTGTTGCGCGAACCTGAGCGTCGCCAAGATCCCAAGCAAGTTTCCTCGTGGCCAATATTACGCCAATTTTACCGACAAAATACGAAGGCAATTGCTTGTCATCACTTGGGATTTTTAGCCTATGCATTGCTGGGTTATGCGTTTGTTTTTTGGAGTGTTTCCTACTTTGTGCGGGTTCATGGGCTGCCTGCGGCAGAGGCTGCGCAAACGTTTGGGTGGATATTTTTATTGACCGGTCCAATTGGTCCAATCGGCGCGGCACTGTTGGCGCGCGCCCTAAATGAGCGAGGCTGGCATGACGGTAACATTGTCGTGGGCATGCTGGCAGGTTGTGCCGCGGTCGTTTGTATTGTGATGATCCAGTTCATGCCCACCGCAGCGTGGGCGTTTGTCTTGTACGTGCCCGCCATGATCTGCGTGAATGCACCGTTTGGTCTTGCTAATGGTGCATTGCCAGTGATTGCTCCTGCACCCATTCATGCGCAGGTTGCGGCTATTTATCTCTTTGTGGTCTCAATTGGTAACTTATTGGGGCCGCCGATTGCTGGTTTTTTCAATGAAGTCTTGTTTCCCGGTGATGATGGTGTGCGTTATTCCATTGTCAGTGTGACGTTGGCGTTTGGACTATTGGGGACGCTGCTTCTGCAGTTTGCGCGCCGACCTTATGCCAAAGCATTACAGGAAATGGATGCGAGAATTGCTGCTGGGGCGGAAAATTAGTGCCTGCATTGCGGATCAATCGGGGCGCATTGCTTGCGTTGAGTAAGCCGTTTTTTCTGGCCTTGGGTCTTTTTACGTTAACTGCCTGTGGCTCAGATGCTGGGCAAAAATCGACGTTGGCCATTGCGACAGGTGGACCTGCCGGACTCTACTACCCGTTCGGCGGTGGGATGGCCTCTCTTTGGTCCAAGCATATCTCCGCGGTCAATGTTAAGGCAGAAGTGACCGGGGGCTCACTGATTAATGTGATACAAGTGGCGCGTGGTGAAAGCGAGTTTGGGCTAGCCATGGCGGATGTGGTCACCGATGCCTATCTTGGGCAGGGTCGATTTAAGCAGCCCTTGGCGTTGCGGGTACTGGTCAACGCCTACCCTAACGTAGTGCATATTTTGACGTTGGCTGACAGCGAAATCTCGTCCGTTGAAGATCTGAAAGGACGGCGCGTGGCGATTGGTGCTGCAGGTTCAGGTACCGCAGTTGCGGCGGAGAATGTCTTGCAGGGCCTGGGTGTCCCGTTGAGTGATCTGGTGCCGACCAATCTGAGCTTTGGTGAAACCACAGCGGCCTTAAAGGACGGCACAATTGATGCTGGCTTTGTAGTGGGCGGATTGGGCATTGCGGCGGTGACTGAGCTTGCGGTGACGCGTGATCTGGTGCTGGTTGCATTAACTGACGACCAAACGCAACAATTGCAGAAAGCCTTCCCGGCATACGCTCCTTTCATAATTCCGCCGTTGACCTACCCCGGTATTGCGGAGCCGGTGTTAGGTCTGGGGATTTGGAGTGCGGTGGTTGTGCATGCGCAGATGCCGGAGGCCTTGGCCTTTGAATTGGTGTGTACCTTGTTTAAATACAGTGACGCTTTACTGAAAGTTTCTCCCGTTGCGCGCGCGATGACCGTCGAAAACTTGCTTCGCCTGCCGCAGGTGCCGCTGCACCCGGGAACTCGTAAGTATCGAGAGTTAATTGAACTTGGTGCGGATCCGGATAGTTTGTCCTGTACCTACCGTGAGGCTTCTGCACATGCCTGAAGGTGGAAAATTGCTGGATTGGCTAGCGCCCACGGGCCGTTTGGTATTTGTGCTGGGTGTCGCGCTATCTTTGTTCCAGCTGTGGCGGCCAGTGGTTGGTTTTGTGCCGCCGGGAGTGGTGCCGTTTGAGTCTGTTTTTGGCTTGTTGCCGGCCACATATTTCAGGCCGGTGCATCTGTCCTGGGTGTTGGTGCTGGGTTTGCTGGTTTACCCCTTGGCAAACGTGTCACGCGTGCAGGCGGGTTCTCTGTCGAGCACTTCCGCATTTAGGGCGTTGTGTTTACGCGGTATCGACATGGTGTTGGTTTTTGCGGTTGTGTGGGCCTCGATCCGGGTTGTGCGGTTTGATTATCAAAGTCTGGATCACTTGTTGCATGGCTTAAGGGTTGAGGATTATTTGGCGGGATTGATCATTCTGGCGGTAACCCTTGAACTCGCGCGGCGAGCTGTGGGTCCAGTGATGACTGCGGTTGGGCTCACGTTTATTCTTTATAGTGCATTTGGCAATTACCTACCCGATGTGTTGGCGACTCGAGGGTTCAGCTTTGAGCGTATCGTGCGTTTTCAGGTTTTTACGGGGGCAGGTTTATACGGTGCGCCGATCGGGATTGCCGCGGGCGCGGTATATAGCTTTGTTTTGTTTGGTGCCTTTTTGCAGGTCACGGGAGCAGGTAAATTTTTGATCGATCTGTCTTTTGCTGCAGCGGGTCGTTTTCGTGGTGGACCGGCCAAAGCAAGTGTGCTGGCGTCTGCGGCGATGGGCTCGATATCTGGCAGTGCAATTGCCAATACCGTGACCACGGGTTCGTTGACGATACCGATGATGAAACAATTGGGCTACCGTCCTCATGAGGCCGCCGGTATTGAAGCTGCTGCATCGACGGGCGGTCAAATTATGCCGCCAATTATGGGTGCGGGCGCTTTTGTTATGGCGGAATTTACCAAAACGTCTTACAGCACAATTGTTTGGATGTCTCTTCTTCCGGCGTTGCTTTATTTCACTTCAGTTTTACTTTATGTCCATATCATGGCCGCCAAGGCGGGTTTTAAGGGCATGACCAATACCACTGGGGCGTGGGCGGTAATGCGGCAAGGGGCTCATTTTCTGTTGCCATTGGCGTTAATTACGGCGCTTTTGTTGTGGAATTATTCTCCTGTTTTGGTGGGTGTCAGTGGCTGTGCCGCGGTGGTGCTCGCCAGTCTGCTTCGCCATCACTCTCGGGTGTCTTTGTCTGCGGTGGCTGACGCCCTATACCAAGGCGCGAGACTCGCGGTGCCTATCTCAGTTGCGTGCGCGGTGGCCGGCATCGTGGTTGGCAGTATTGGTCAAACCGGTGTTGGTTTGCAGTTTACCGAGTCGGTGGTTGGTTTGAGCAATGGCCAGCTTTGGTTGGCTCTGATTTTGGTCGCGGTTGCCGCATTGATTTTGGGTATGGGTTTGCCGGCTACTGCGGCCTACATTGTGCTGGCGGTGATGACAGGCCCGGCATTGCAGGAATTAGGTGTCGCGTTGATCACCGCGCATATGATTATTTTTTGGTTGTCGCAAACGTCGAACGTCACGCCGCCGATAGCGCTGGCTGCTTTTGCCGGGGCAGGGGTCGCGGGTGCGGCGCCGCTGCCGTCTGCCGTTACCGCCTTCAAATTGGCGGGCGGGCTTTTTGTTATCCCGCTGATGATGGCGTATTCCTCGCTTTTGTTGGTTGATGGACGTTCTTGGTCCGCGGTGTTGGGTGCGGCCGGGATTACGCTGGCGGTCATTATTGCTACCGCATCGGCGGTTGAGCGTTATTTATTTGGACCTTTGAGCCGAACGCAGGCTCTGATGTGTTGGGTTGCGGCTGGCTGCCTGCTGTATCCTGACCAATACAGCCGTGCCATCGGTCTTGTGATGTGTGCAGTGGTAATGATCGTAAATTACCGGGCGAGTCGTGCTTACGCAGGCGCCCGGCAATAATTAACAGAAAACCTCTGGGGTAAAGTGCCCATGAAATTGATGGGGAAGGTGATGGTTAAGCGGTAGCTTGCAGATCACATCATGAATGTTGTCCGCGCGCAGGACCAATAGCTCACTCTTGTGTGAGTAGGCGTTGTAAACCACTTCCAGAAGATAACCGTCATCCTCTTTTGTCGCGCCAGTTGCCGGAGCGAAAAGGGGCTCGGAGCCGTAATGACCGGGCGGTAAAGTCAACAGGTCGCAGTGTCCGTCGAAATCGACGCGCTGAATGGCGTTGAAAAACCCGTTGGCACCATTGTCAACCGAGCACGCGGTATAGCAAACGCTGGATTCTTGCCCTGTTAATTTGGTGTTGAAGGTAGGGAATTCACTCTCGACGTCGTTGACCCGTTCCGTGCGCATCTGGCCGTTAGTCATGTTTAGAAAATAGCGGTTGTAGTATCCGCCACTGAAACGGCTCTCTGGGTTAAAGACATCGACCAGTGTACTGTTGGCCGCAAAACCTGTCTGGAACATGCCGTCTACAATAATTTCTTCCCCTCTTTGGAAGGCATTACCAAAATGGATCAGTGAGCCATGCTCGTTGGTATCAAACGTGCGAGACACGGTAAACGTATCTAAGTCGACGGCCAGTATTTGCATGTTGATTTTAGGGTTGTAAACAATCCCGTCGGAGATTGTCTTAAGGCCCAACATGACGCTGCCCATGCCGCCGAAGACAATCGACCCGATGAAAAATAAAGCGTGTTTATCGGTGATGGCAAAATCATGACAAAACGGAAAGTTATCCAGGGGCACTTGGGTTTGGTTAACCATCTTACCCGCGGGATTGATGCGGTAGAGGTTTAAGCAGGCTTGTGGTCCCTTGAGCGTCATGCCTGATACACCAGCACCAAAGTTGATGTAATCTCCGGTGGCTTGGTGAATGCGCCCATGGGCGCTAAATACCTGAGAACGGGCGAGGTCGCCGTCAAAATCATATTCACCGACAGTGTTCAGATTTGTCGGTGAAACCTCCCAGGGGTGACCGCCTTCGTTCAGTGCAAATAATTTCCCCGCGTGATACATGATGTTTGTATTGGCCGGATTCGCCGGCATCTTGCCAACATTGGATAAGAAACCGCCCGGAACCTGTGTGCCAAATCCGCGATATTTGATGGTTTGCTCAGCGGTTTCTTGTAGGTATTTGGGCGTGCGTACATAAGCATTTTTGAAATGAACCTTACCTTCTTTAAAGGTAAACGCGCACACCATGCCGTCGCCATCAAACCAATGCCCGTAGGGATTTCCGCCAATTTTTTGACGCCCGGGTCCATTACGGAAAAATGTGCCCTGCAAGTCATGAGGGATCAATCCCTCATAGTCTTCTATCCAATAGCTGTACTCGGCGTCTAGGTTTTCTAGCCCACCATGGTGTGTCGGTGGTTGGTTTTGCCCAATTTGTAGTTCAGCCATGTTGATTGCTCTTGTTGTCAATGATTAGCGGATGCTTGCGGGTGTTGTCCGCAAGCCCCGTATGGTTGAGGCTAAAAGGCCGCCGTCGCGGTGGCCCCGATTAACCTCTATTGCGGATAGCCCATCCAGTCTCCGCTCATATCCGCAGGTCCGCGGTACATGGTGCTGAAACGGCGCACTGAAAAACGCCAAGCGCCGTCCTCTTTGATGAGGGTGTCGTTATAAACGCCGGCGACACGAAAGCTGTTACCTTGAGCATCTTTGATGTTCTCCTGCACGTAAAAGCGCGAGGTTGCCTGTTCACCTTCGACTGTGATGATGCCGGGTTGTACCCAATGCAGCACATTGGGATAACCGGACATGACCTGCGTCCAAAAAGCTTTAAGGTTGTCTCTGCCTTTCACTGGATCCATGCCTGGAGCAAGGTGCCATTCGCCGTCCTCTGCAAAGGTATTCCCCCAGATGTCCGCATCGCGTTGCATGACTCCATCGGCGTAAATTTGCCCCAGTTGCTGGATTTCGTTGATGTCTTGGCTCATTTAGATTGACTCCCTGGTCGGTTTTAAATAGTTAAGCTGGTGCGTTGATTATTCTGTTGGTCAAATATTCGGGTTGGGGTTGTCGAGGGTATAAGGTGCTGCTTCTTCAACTTCACAGTAGAGGCTTTTAAAAAGCCATTGATTCTCGATGCGCTGGTATTCATCGCGATACCAACCAATGATCCGAGAATAATGCAGCGAGCCATCGGGGTATATACCGGTATACAGCATGATCAGTCGCCAGTGGCCACTCGCTCGGTCGCCGTCAATATCAATGACGGGATTGAATACGTTGTGTGCAGAGTTGCGAATAACGCCACTGCGGCCTAACTCACCGAGTTTTTGTTGGATGGCGGTGCGTCCTGTGGCTCGACCCATGGTGGAGGCTTCCCAGATGCCATCGCGGGTAAACAAAGGGCCCAGTTTCTCCGGATTATGATCATCATCACAGGCCGAACAATACTGTGCTTTAAGTTTTTTTATGGCTTCAATGTCTTCTAATGTTCTAAGGCGTCTGGTGATGTCATCTACCATGATCGCTGGCCCCCATTGGTTGCAAGACAGAGCTTAGCAAAACAACTGCGGTTGTACATTGATTGAATGACTTGTCTAAAGTTACTCTTTAGGGGTGCGGACCAACGTTAATCGATTGTGAGTGAGGAGATAAAGATGACCCAGAAGCTAGTTCTGATTGGCTTAGTGCAGCCGGAGCAAGACCAGGAGGAAGCGTTTCGACAATGGTATTTAGGTAACCATGTAGAGGATACCTTTAATTGCCCGAGTATCAGTTCGGTGCGTTGTTTCAAAGCAGCAAAGGGTTTTCTGGGTGCGCCGCCGAGTGAGTATTTAACCATCTATGAATTTATTGGTGAGGATGCGGATGCAGCAGAAGAGGCATTGGCTGCATATCAGGCAGACCCTGACGGATGGTCGCAGCGCTTACCGAATAATAATTCCATGGCCGTGGTTGGTGCCGGTTGGTATCACGAAGCGTTGTCTTTTGGCACGCAGGATTAGAGGTAGTTGATGAGCAGCTTAATCCTTTGGGCGCTGGCTGGTGGTATGTTTGTGCAAGGCGCATTGATCATATGGGTTGCACCCTTACCCACACAGCTGCGCAAAGAAAAACCCGCGGTAGAGGCGGGGTCTGATGCAGCTTTTCATATATTTTGGATTGACCAATACGCATGGATAGGCATCAGCCTGGTGGTGATGGGTCTGTTATTGGGCCTCTTTGAGGCTCTGTCTTGATGCCTGCCACGCTTATCTACGCTGGCATAGTTGGTCTACTGGCGGTGGGTTTGGCAAATCATGTCTTATACGCCCGCCTGCGAGCTCGCAGCTTACCCGATTGGCAGCCACCTGCGGCGGAACGCGTGCAGGCAAATTTTGTGGAAAATGCGCCCTTGGCGTTGGTATTGCTTTATTTGATGGAAGTGGGTGGCGCGCCGCTGGTGTTTGTGCATAGCTGCGGCATTGCTCTGGTGGCCTTTAGGGTCCTGCATGCGTGGGGGTTGGCGCGCTATGCAGGTGCAAACTACCCGCGTTTAATTGGCGCTCAAGGTACCTTTGTGCTGATGGCGGTCATGTCGGTCATGTTGGTTATTTTAGGTTTTGGGATCGTTGATGCCTGAACCGCGACGGAAGAGACAGCCAAGGCTCCCACAGCGTGTATTATCGTGATAGATTCAAACGCATGATTAATTAGGAGTGCAGGCATGGCTGAAGCGGTGAATTACAAACAAATTGGCTCGTCGCCAATTCGACCCGACGGTGTGGATAAAGTGACGGGTCGCGCACGGTTTGGTGCCGATTTGATTCTACCGAATATGATCCATGGTCGCGTCTTGCGAAGTCCTCACGCGCATGCTCGGATCACGCGAATTGACGTGAGCGCTGCACTTGCGATGGATGGGGTATTTGCCGCGATTTGTGGCAAAGATTTTCAGGATATCCACGATGCCAGTGCGGTCGGTGGTGAGGGTGGGGGCACCGTTGAGGATGCGGCAAAAAACGTGATGGCAAGGGATAAAGTGCTTTACCACGGTCACGCTGTGGCTGCGGTTGCAGCATCAAACCCGTTGCTGGCAGAAGCTGCGCTGGAAGCGATCGAGGTTGAGTATGAAATTCTCTCGCCGGTATTGGATCTGGTGTCAGCGATGGCGGATGATGCCGTTTTGGTGGATGAGACCAACTATACAAAAGGCCCCAAGAAAGCAGACAAACCCAGCAATGTTGCCAATGTAGGCAGGCTTGCGCGAGGGGATTTGGCGGCGGGTTTTGCGCAGGCTGATATTACTATTGAGCGCGAATATAAAGTGCCCATGGCGCACCAAGGTTATATCGAGCCCCATGCCTGTGTTGCCAATATTGATGAAACCGGCCGCGGCTCTGTTTGGTGCTGTACCCAAGGTCATTTCGAATTTCGAGGTATCACAGCCAAGATTTTGGGCAAAGATATGTCTGACTTGAAATTTATTGCCAGTGAAATCGGCGGTGGTTTTGGCGGTAAAACCGTCGTCTATTTGGAGCCGTTGGCGGTACTGTTGTCAGAAAAATCCGGCCGTCCGGTTAAAATGACCATGACTCGGGAAGACGTTTTTCGTGCGACAGGTCCGACCTCGGCGACGGTCGCGAAAATCAAACTGGGAGTGCGTAACGACGGCAAAATAACCGCTGCGGATGCTTGGATTGCCTTTGAAGCCGGCGCTTTTGCCGGTGCACCTCATATGCCCGGTATTATGACAATGTTCGCACCGTATGATATCGAGCATTTTGCGGTCGAAGGTTTCGATGTCTTGTTGAACAAACCCAAGGTGGCTGCGTATCGAGCCCCGGGCGCACCACAAGCGATGCATGCGATGGAATGTGCCTTGGATGAAGCCGCTTTGGCATTGGCTATGGACCCTATTGATATTCGTATGGTCAATGCAGCCGAAGAAGGGACTCAGGCGCCCTACGGGCCCAAGTTTCCAATTATTGGTTTTAAAGCCTGTCTTGAAGCTGCAAAAGTGCACCCAAACTATCTCAAGCCCGTGCCGCAAGGAGCGGGCCGGGGAGTTGCTGCGGGTTTTTGGTTTAACGTCGGCATGCAATCTTCAGCAGAGATTAATATTAATGAAGATGGCTCGGTGATGGTGATCGAAGGCAGTCCTGATATTGGTGGGTCGCGTGCTTCAATGAGTATCATGGCAGCGGAGACTCTGGGGGTTGATTACCACAGCGTGCGCGTGCAGGTAGGAGATACCGAGAGCACCGGGTTTTGTAATGTCACAGGCGGCTCTCGTACGACGTTTGCGACAGGCATGGCGGTGACGCAAGCGTGTGAAGATGTAATTGCTGAATGCAAGAAGCGTGCGGCGATGACTTGGGGTGTGGATGACGATCAAGTTGAGTGGGCGGATGGCGAGGTAATCCCGGTACCGGGCGTAAACGCGGACCTCAAGCCGTTAAGTTTGGCTGATATTGCAGGTAACGCGGCAAAAACAGGTGGGCCTTTGCAAGGACGCGCGTCGATCAATGCGCAGGGAGCGGGTGCCAGTTTTGCAGTGAACATTACTGACATGGCCGTTGATCGGGAAACCGGGAAGGTAGATGTCTTATCCTTTACTGCGATTCAAGATGCGGGCACCGCGATTCATCCTGCTTACGTCGAGGGTCAGATGCAGGGCGGCGCAGCGCAGGGTTTAGGCTGGGCGCTCAATGAAGAATATATCTTCAATGCAGAGGGTATTATGGAGAATGCGGGCTTCCTGGATTATCGTATTCCGGTGGCGTCCGACCTGCCGATGATTGATACGCAAATCATCGAGGTGCCGAATCCAAGCCACCCGTACGGGGTTCGTGGCGTGGGCGAGACGCCCATTGTTGCGCCGCTTGCAACCGCCTCAAATGCGGTTTCGCGGGCGCTGGGGCAGCGGGTATGTGATTTGCCGTTATCGCCGCCGAGACTGTTAAACGCGATTGATGGGTAGCCTGAAATTGTGGCTAGAGTGCTTCTGCCAGATAGCTTTTCGGCGGTGACCGGTGACGTGCGTGAGCTTGTCTCGCGCGCGTTAACCTATCGCGAATTAACGACAGAATTGCAGAACCGCTGGCCGCAATTGACCGAGCTGATTGCTCGCAGCGCGGTTGCGATAGATGGCCAAATTTATCAGGATGCGTTTTTAGAACCGTTAAAAAATGATTCCGAAGTTGTCTTCATGGCTCGAATTGAAGGTGGTTGAGGGACGGTGATCAACGCGGCCCTGCGTAACGAAGCTGTTTTGATTCGGCCTTGGTCTGCTTCTTGATTGTATCTGGACTGAAGCTGCTTCGGTGGCGATCATTGGCGTGCTCGTATTGTCATAAACGAGCGCTCAAAAAAACGGGTTAAATCTTATGCGTAGGGCGAGGTAGGCATGGAACAATTGGTTGGAAAAACAGCATTTATCACTGGCGGAGCCAACGGCATTGGGTTTGCCCTGGCGCGTGCGTTTGTCAATGAGGGTATGCATGTGGCTATCGTTGATGTTGATGCGGCGGCATTGGTGGAAGCCCAGCAAATTCTCGCGGGCAGTAATGTGAAGGTTGTTGCATTGCAACTGGACGTGACCGACCGGGATCAGTTTGCGGCGGTTGCCGATGAAGTTGAAGCCAAATTGGGCCCTGTTCATGTGGTTTGTAATAACGCAGGGGTGTATCGGGGCGGGTCGATGGAGAACGTCACCTATGCAGACTGGGATTGGGTCATGGGCGTTAATGTGGGTGGGGTGATCAATGGATTACAAACGTGGTTACAGAAGATTAAGTCTCACGGTCAAGGGGGACATATTGTCAACACGGCGTCGATGGCTGGTGTGCTGACTTCCGCTGGATTAGGGGTATATAACGCAAGCAAATTTGCGGTTGTGGGTTTATCCGAGGCGCTGCGCGCTGATCTTGAAGGCCACGATATCGGCGTCTCGGTGCTGTGTCCGGGCATGGTTCGTACAAAAATTCTAGAGAGCGAACGTAACCGGCCGGCACAATTTGCAGTCAGTGATGCACAAGCTGTTGCTGCGGCGCAAGCGCATAGCGAAATCATGAATGAGGCAATGAATGCCGGCATCGATGCGGACGAAGTGGCGGCTATGGTGGTTGAGGGGATTAAGACTAATCGGTTTTATTTATTTCCGCATGCAGAAATGAAAGAAGCGGCAGCGGAACGTATGACGTCACTGTTGGGCGCCTTTGGAGAGCCGGATCCCGACCGTTTAGCGGCTCAGCAAGCACATATGGCAGCACTGCTGAGGTCGACAGACTAATCGTTTGACGTCTGCGATTTAAATCCTACGAGGCTGACCTTGTGTGTTTCTGGATCGCCATGGAAAGCGATCCGCCCGTTATCCAGCTTAATCGCCAGTAGAGCCTCGCGATCACCTGCGAGGTTCACAACGTCTTTGCAGCGCCAGCGGCGATCAGCAAAGTAGTCGAGCAGTTGCTCACCTAATGTGTGCAAATGCATCGGCGTGAGGGAGACCCCGCCCAGCCAGCGTCCTTCGCAAATGGCGACAAAGCTGCGAAAGTATTTGGGTCGTTGCAGCTCTCTCACGGAGATGTCGAGACGACCTTCTTCTACAATCCCAGGTCCAACTTGGAGTGCGCTGTGGAACAGGTCTCGCTGGTAAGCGTTGATGTTAACCACGCCAATACCTTTATCGTTCACCCCAAGTACACGTGTGTATCCGTGTAGTTGAGGCGGGCTATGAGTTTCCCCATTGACTCGCAATAACCCGACCGGCTGCAGACTGTGTAAAGTGGTGACAAATCCGCTGCCCAAGACCACGTCTAAATCGTTCTTGTTCAAGGCATCCATCGCGGATAGCCCCGTTTGGGTATTTATAATGACTGCTGGGGTTGTGTTTTGGTTGGACAATTCCACAAATAAAACGGTGGGATCATTGGCAAGTAAAAGATGGGGCTTGATGTTGGGATGATCGAAATTAAGTATTGTTTTGACGAAGTGTTCTGTTTCTTGCACTGTTGCTGAAGGCGGTGGATAAGTGATGCCCTTGGGCACCTCGAGCGCTCGCGTATTGAAGGTAGGCGCGGCTTGTTCGTCGCAGCCCGCAAGATTAAATCCAGCGGTGCAAAGTAGGACAAACAGTAAATGCCGGTGCCGGCGGATGATGGTTTGTTTGAACGTAATGGTGCTTGCCTTGACGACCAAAGATTAATAGATCATACCGTTAAACGGA
This sequence comes from Gammaproteobacteria bacterium UBA4421, assembly GCA_002389675.1. Lineage (GTDB taxonomy): Bacteria > Pseudomonadota > Gammaproteobacteria > Pseudomonadales > Azotimanducaceae > UBA4421. The sequence continues at coordinate 185,466 of DGQF01000009.1, read as the reverse complement.
ACATCTGCCAGATCTCAGGCGCGCCGACTGTTATGACGCGCGTGCTTTTTATTCATCCACAGCACAAAACCGAACACGGGCAAATAGACCGCAAGAGTAAACCAATAAGGTAACGCAGGTTCGATTTGATAAAGGAAGCCGCCAATTAACGGACCAATGGTGAAGCCCAAAGGGCCGCAAGAGCCGGCTACACCCGCCACTGCGCCTTGTTCCTCTGCTGAGACCGCAAGCGAACAGCCGGCCATAAACGCGGGGCCGGCAACGCCCATACCAGCACCTTGCATGATCATAGCCCCCATCAACATTGATTTGCTGTCTGCCACGGCCATGCAGCCAAAGGCTAAAATCAGCAGTGGCATCGCAAAACGCAGCCACTGGAAGGGACGCAGGTCAAAGCGTTGCATAATAAATACCTGGCTGGCGAGTGAGGCGCCTGCAGACAGTCCCATTGCTAAGCCGAAGGTTTGGGCGGTTTCAACAGCCGTGAGTGACAGGACGTCTTGAAAACGAAAGGCGAGGGTTTGTTGAACCATTGCCATGCCCATAAACATAGACACGCCAACCACGATGAACGGGACAAGGCGTTTATCAGAATATTTCAGGCGGGAGCTTTTAGTGCCCCGGGTGATGCGCTTGTGGGGTGACTCTGGCAGCCAGATAAAGACAAATAATGCGGTAATGCCCGCAAGACCCGCAGCGAACCAAAGGGGAGTGAGTAACGTGATGCCGGCAAGCAATCCTCCTGCGGCGGGGCCGATAATATTGCCGAGGTTGGTCGCTGCACCAACGGCCCCCATGCCTTTAGTCCGAGCGCTGATATCGGTGATGTCTGCCATATATGCGCTGGCTGATGGCATCATTGCAGACATAACAGAGGCGTGCGCCACTCGCGAAATAATTAAGGCGATAAATCCGATGCTCGGTGCCAGTGCGCCGATCAATGTGGCTTGAAAGACGCTGGCGAATACTAGTGTGCCAATGACGTAGCCAATCAGGCCGATCAAAAGAACTTTTTTTCTGCCCCAGCGATCACTCAATCGTCCCCAGCGTGGACTGGTGAGAAATACGGCCAGAGAAGAGGTAGCAATGATGATGCTGATTTCAAACTCGCTGAAACCAACTTCTCGCCCAAGCGGGGCTAGAATGGCAAACAGCACGGTAAAACCGAACCCCATGCCCACCAGCGAGGTCAATAGAATGGCTCGGCTATAGCGCAAAGAGTGTTGTGTCGAGAGGTCAGTCATTACTTGGGTAGTGCCGGAAACTGAGTTTAACGTTCAACGGTCGTGGGTATGCGATACTTCTCATTAAGTGCGTTTGCCCAGTTCCGCGGTAATCTCCGCAGCCCAATTAATTTCCTCTTCCGGCGATGCGGCGCAGACCTTCAGATTGAACAGGCGGCACCCCGCATGTGCATAAGCGGCTAGGGCGTCTGCCACCTGGGTTGGTGTCCCAAAGGGTGTATAACGTTCAAATTTTTCGAAAGGGATTTTGTAGAAAGCCTCCATTTGTGTTTTCACGTGAAGGCGTGCGCGTTGGGGATCGGTATCTACACCGATCCAAGGTTGGTAGCCATGTAGCCATTGGGTTTCGCCACGGTCACATGTTAGCGCGGTTTGTTGAATCAAATCGACAGCTTGTGCGAAACGCTCGGGTGAGCACCATACGCCGATCCAACCGTCCCCATAGTGCGCTGCTCGGTTGAGGGCGGCATCGGAGCGACCGCCGATGATGATTGGGATGGACGGCGACACGGCCGGTTTGATCTTGGCGCTTTCTAGTTTGAAATGATCCGTTGCTACGGTGACTTCCTGCCCGTCAAGTAAATCTTTAATGATGCGCAGTGATTCGTTGGTTCGCTTGCCGCGTGTACGCGGGTCGATGCCGCAAATTTCGATCTCGTGGCGGTCTTCGCCCCCAACGCCAATGCCAAATAGCATACGTCCGGGTGCCAGCTGGTGCATGGTCGCCAGCTGGCGTGCAACCGGTAACGGATGGCGCAGCGGCAGCAGATAAATACTGATCATGACGCCGAGTGTGTCGTGCAGTTGCGATAAACCAGCAACGCCAACAAATCCGTCTGTGCCCGAACCATCGCGAAACGAAACATGATCGGCAAGATAAATATGATCAAATCCTGCAGTCGAGATGTCGTTCAAGATGGCTTGTTTTTCACACAGCGTTTTTTGCCACAGATTGCTGGGTGGGGTAATACCAAATTTCAGTTGCATGCCGGTATACTTATCGAGGGGAGTGTCAGCGAACAATGATAAACAAATGCTTGCTAATGTGCGCAGACTAAATAGGGTAAGGGGCTAAGGTTCCGTCGTTGAGAGACTTTTGAAACAACCATCTTCCAGAAATAAGCCAAGCGCCATTGAACGTAATTTGGCGCGTCGATCGGGTTGGCTGCGACTGACGCGAACCATCCTGTTAGGTGCGATTGCAACCTTTGCCGGTATTTTTTGGGCCGGGGACCAGTACGGGATTGAGCGTAGCGTCATGATTGACTTCATGACCACCAGTGCATTATTTGTTGTGCTCCTCATGTTGTCTGGACTGGCGGGCGCGTTTGGATTGTGGGCGGTGCGCAAGCTTATAAAGCGGAACTAAAGCGTTAAAGCAGTGATCGGAAAAAGCGATTTGCACGGGGCAGGTAGCGGTTGTCATAGTTGAGCGAAAATAAGACCGCGTAGGCGCGGCCGGTGATGGTGCTGCGGTGCACAAATCCAAACGTGCGATAGTCTTGGCTGTTGCCCCGATTGTCGCCCAAAACCAGATAGTGCTGATTGGGAACTTGGACCGCGGGGAAGGCGCCGGGAAATGGCGGCGATGAAGTGGTCGCTTGCAGAATTGTGCGTGTGGTGCCCAACACGGTTTCTTTTCGCTCGATGTTTAATTCCCCGGCATGATCGGTTGGCTGAACGCCAGCCGCTGGGGTGTAACCTGCGGGTTCTCCGTTGACCCAAAGCGCATCATTGACCAGTTGCACCCGATCGCCCGGGATACCGATGACGCGCTTGACCACCAAGCCTCGGTCCTTTGGTGATTCAAAGGTAATGATGTCCGAGCGACTTGGGTCAGACCACCGGACAAGACGTTTCAGCGTAAAAGGGAGCCGCAGATCGTAGGCGAGCTTGTCCACCGCAATTCGATCGCCGGGTAAGATGGTGGGCATCATCGAACCGGTTGGTACTCGATTCCAGTCGGCAATTGAGGCACGAACCAACACAATCGCAGTGACAAAAATAAGGGTGCTGCGCCAAAAGCGAGATGACCGGGTGATCAGAACCATGGCGCAAGTAAGTGGTCCAACTTAACCACAGTTTTCGCAGGGTTAGCTTGGATTCTGCGCGGCCATGGCGGCGAGTTGTTCGGGGGTTGCTTGGGCTTGGTGATTTGCTTTCCATTGGGAGTAGCTCATACCGTAAACCGCATGCCGGGCGTCTTCCAGATCAATATTCGCGCCGAGTTCGTCCGCGGCGGTTTTGTACCACTTGCTCAGGCAGTTTCGGCAAAAGCCCGCCAGAATCATCAGTTCAATGTTTTGGACGTCTTTGCGATCATCTAAATGGGCGAGTAATCGGCGAAAGGCAGCAGCCTCGATTTGTGTTTGTTGTTCTGGGTTCATGGGCATCCTTTAGATTGGTTTGAGCAGCCTGCCTTGTCGGTTAATGAGAAGGCTTGATTGGTTGTTTACGGGTGAATACCCAGTCTTGGTCGGTAGACATCGCTGGCTGATAACTGTAATTGTCATGGTCAAAAGCTTGAAGTAGCTCAAGCGAATCAACCCGTTTTTCGATGAGATAACGGGCCATGGCACCGCGGGCCTTCTTGGCATAAAACGATATTATTTTATATTGGCCGTTTTTCCATTCTTTGAAGTGAATATTAATCACCCGGGCGTCCAACTTTTGTTTGTCGACCACTTTGAAATATTCGTTTGACGCTAAATTGAGCAGTATCTTTTGCCGTTGGGCGTCGATGGCTTCGTTAAGTGCGTCGGTCACTTTAGTGCCCCAAAATTCATATAGGTTTTTGCCTTGGGAGGTCGCTAAAGGGGTACCCATTTCTAGCCGATAAGGCTGTATGGCGTCCAGCGGTCGAAGCACGCCGTGCAGACCACTCAAAATTCTCAGGTGTTGCTGTGCCCAATTTAGGTCATCGGCGCTCAGGGAATAGGCATCCAGTCCTAGATAGACATCGCCTTTGAAGGCCAGTACTGCCGGCCGCGCCTGCGTGCTGTCGAATTCTGCAGTCCACTCAGCGTAGCGACGATGATTGAGTTCAGCCAATGTGTCGCTGATTTTCATTAAGGAGGCCAGTTGCGCTGGGTCGTGTTTGCGCAAACGTTGGATGAGCTGTTGGCTTTCGCTAACAAATTGCGGTTGGCTTGATTGCTGAGTGATCAATTCAGACTCGTAATCAAGAGACTTGGCTGGGGATAGAATAGCCAGCATGGGTTTCCTCGGTTGGTAAGTTGCCTGTGTGGCTAGTTTAACTTATCCGAGGTAACGTACACCATGCGAAAAGGGAGGTGAGATTGAAAATGGTTGCACGCAGCCATCGGGGTCTGGTTCGCCTGCACAACGAAGATTGTGTGGAGTGTGACCAGAGCAACCGCTTTGCGCTGCTCGCAGATGGAATGGGCGGGTTGATGGCGGGAGATATTGCCAGCAGGATCGCGGTAGAGGCTGCGGGGGAGGCGTTGCGCAACCCGCAGGATTCGATAGTGGGTGTGGATCTTGTTGAGAACGCACTCAGCGCGGCGCATCTGGCTGTGAGCGATCGCGCAAAATCTATGCGTTACACTGGTAAAATGGGCACAACGCTTGTGCTTTGGGCACGCATTGACACCCAGGATTTTGTCGGTCACGTCGGTGATTCTCGACTATATACCTACGATCAACGTGGTCTTGTGCAGCGGACCTTGGATCATACGGTGGCTCAGCGATTGGTCGAAAAAGGGCAGATAGATAAAAACGATACGTCTTTCGCTGCAAATAGCCATGTGTTAACGCAGGCCGTTGGAATTCCCGGCTTATTCCGAGCCGATGTTGCTCAGCTTGAAACAAGCGCGCGGGTGTTGTTGTGTAGCGATGGCCTGTCGGACCTTGTGGGCGCAGAAGAGTTGGCACGCATCATGGCGACGCCGGACCTTAACCAGTGTGCAGATCAGCTGATAAAATCGGCGCTCGATAAGGGTGGGCGGGATAATGTATCGCTCGTCCTAATTGAAGCTTAGATGCCCGGTTAACAATGGTGTGGCCGGCTATCCGTGGTTGCATGCTTGTCCTGTGTCCCTATAATTTGCGACCGCGCAAACAGGGTTTAAATCGAAATGAAAACACGGACTGACCGAATCGAGTTGGCGTTGCAGGCTGGGTTACAGGTGCTGCATTTGGAGGTGCTCAACGAGAGCCATAATCACAGCGGGCCTGCAGATGCGCAAAGCCATTTTAAAGTGGTTTTGGTCTCCCCCGAGTTTGAGGGACAGTCGCGTATCCAGCGCCACCGCGTCATCAACGCGCTTGTGCAAAGCGAATTCGACGCGGGCATGCATGCTTTGGCCATTCACCCCTATACAGAATCAGAGTGGCGGGCCCGCTTTGGTGAAGCGCCGATGAGCCCGTCTTGTGCAGGGGCCGCAAAATGACAGATCGTCGGGTGCTGGGTTTTTACAAATTTATGCCCGTGTCCGATCCTGGCGCATTGCAGCATCATCTGCGCGCTGAGGGTGAAAGGCTGAACATCAAAGGCACTATTTTGCTCGCAGAAGAAGGCGTTAACGGCACGCTTGTGGGTACTCAACTCGATCTGCGACGTTATCAAAAGGTGTTGACTGACCACTTTGCGGAGCTGCCCTTTAAGTGGTCGAGGTTGAATGAAAACAATCACGGGTTTTATCGATTTAAGGTCAAAGTGAAACCTGAGATTGTCAGCTTTGGGGTGGAAGATTTAGATATAAGGTTGACTGGAGAGCATGTAAACGTCGAGCAGTGGCATGCGCTATTGGATGATCCGGACGTAGTGGTGGTGGATACCCGGAATGCCTATGAGGTCGATATTGGTACTTTCCCGGTAGCCTTAAATCCGCAAACGACAAATTTTCGCGAGTTTCCTCAGTGGGTGAAGGAGCACTTAGACCCGGATGAAAATAAGCGTGTGGCGATGTTTTGTACCGGGGGCATTCGTTGTGAGAAAGCTTCCGCCTACATGAAGCAGGCGGGGTTTGAATCGGTCTATCAGCTCGATGGTGGTGTATTGCGTTACCTTGAAGAGGTCGCCCCAGATACCAACCGCTGGTCCGGGGAATGTTTTGTGTTTGACCAGCGGGTATCGGTCAATGCGGACTTGGCGCAAGGCCAGTATCAGCAATGTTATGCCTGCAGGCATCCGCTGTCTGCTTCTGATTTAGAAAGCAAAGTTTATGAATTAGGTGTGAGCTGCCCGCATTGTGCCATAGCCTCAGAGGGTGATGAACAAGCGCACGCGGCGCGCAAAACCAGTTTGCGAGAACGCCAAAAGCAGGTCGAGCTGGCGCAATCGCGCGGGGCTCAACATATCGGTGCGCCTCAGGAATAGATCGTTGGGCGTGAGCTATAGTAACGATTCGAGGTAGGCCCAGACAGCCGCTAATAACAGCGGTTGGGCGGCGGCGGTGGGATGTATGCCGTCGTCTTGTATGAGGCCTTGGGTCAGCGCAACCTCTTCGAGGATGAAAGGTACCAGCAGCGTGCCAGTGGCCTGCGCCACCTCGGCGAAAACACCATCAAATGCTTGAGTATAACGAGGGCCGTAATTAGGTGGAATGCGCATCGCAACTAATACAGGGGTTGCCTGATGGGCTCGAATCTGCGAGATCATAGCGGTTAGGTTACTGCGTATTTTTTTTATAGGGTAGCCCCGTAGACCATCGTTGCCGCCCAATTCGATGACCACAATTTTAGGTTTATGGTCGTTCAGGACGCCTGCCAGACGAGCCAAACCGCCGCTTGTGGTCTCTCCTGAGATGCTCGCGTTAACTGCGTACCAGGGCTTTTCACGCTCTGCTAACGCATTACCCAGTAAGTGTACCCAACCCTGTTCAAGCTTGATGCCATAACCGGCGCTGATGCTGTCCCCGAGGATGACAATGGCGCCTGCCTCTGTGGTTGTCCGCACTTGCAGTGAATTGAGTGTTTCTGAGTTTACAGCAGATGAGGTGGTATGGCCCAATGTAGGCGAGCCGCACAGGCAGGCGCCGAGCGCCACCAGAATGAGGGCCGGTGTATACTGTTGACCAGTAAAGCGGTTAAATCGTTTGAACGGATTACGTAGGGAACGATACGGCGCAGGTTGCTGTATTGCTTTTTTTAGATAGATAAACCAACAAGATAAATAGTTGAAATTCATGAGTCGTACAGTAGTTAGTGCCAAAAATGTTGAAAAAATTGTGGAAACGGCCGCCGGCCGGTTGGTTATCTTGGATGGCATTGATCTAGAAATCAATGAACGTGAAACCGTCGCGATTGTGGGTGCTTCGGGTTCGGGTAAAACCACGTTGTTGGGAATTCTAGCCGGGCTAGACTCGGCAACTGCGGGTTCCGTTCATTTAGTGGATGCAGAACTGTCCCAGCTTGATGAAGAGGCCCGAGCCGGTGTGCGCGGTGAGTATGTTGGATTTGTCTTTCAGTCCTTTCAGCTGTTGGGGAGTTTGACGGCGCTGGAGAACGTTATGTTACCGGCGGAGCTGCGGGGCGAACGTCTGGCAGAAGCCCAAGCCGTAGAGTTGCTGGAGAAGGTGGGCTTGAAGCACCGTACAACGCATTATCCCCGGCAGCTGTCCGGTGGTGAGCAGCAACGCGTCGCGATCGCAAGGGCGTTTGCGTCTAACCCAACGGTATTGTTCGCGGATGAGCCCACGGGTAATTTAGACACGCTGACCGGGGAAAAGATCATCGATTTGTTGTTTGACCTGAATCAAGCGTTTGGCACCACACTGGTGATGGTTACGCATGACAGTCGGCTTGCACAGCGGTGTGATCGTACCATTGCCATTGAAGCGGGCAGGATCAGCCCGTGAACTTTAACTTAGTGCGTCGCATGGCGATGCGAGATATCCGTTCCGGAGAGATGGGCCTTTTGTTGGTGGCGCTAGTTGTAGCGGTGGGCACCGTGACATCGATCAGCCTGTTTGTAGATCGTCTGCAACAAGCATTGGTGCAGGAGTCAGCAAATTTTTTAGCCGCTGACCGACAGATCTCTAGTTCGCGAGAAATACCTGATTCATTTCGCATTGAAGCAGCTGCACAGGATTTGAGAATTGCAGAGACTATGACGTTTGCGTCGATGGTCTTCGCAGGTGATGTAAATCAGCTGGTCAGCGTCAAAGCGGTGGACGCCAGTTATCCGTTGCGCGGTAAACTGCTGGTGGCCGATGAGCCCTTTCGGGAGGGCGATGTTGCCACAGGGGTGCCTGTTGCCGGTGAGGTTTGGCTTGATTCGCGCCTGTTTCCGGCGCTCGACGTGGCGTTAGGTGATTGGGTTGAAGTGGGTCTGGCCAAGCTGCGGATTGGTCGAGTCTTGATCTCGGAACCTGACCGGGGCGGTTCGTTTTTTGATTTCGGGCCCCGGCTACTAATGAATATTAAAGATGTGCCTGCCACCGAGGTGGTCCAGCCCGGCAGTCGTATATCTTACCGGTTGCTGTTGGCTGGTGATGAAGAGAATCTAGAGGTTCTTAAAGGGGCATTGCCGCTTGAACCCAATTTCCGTTGGGTGAGCATCCGAGAAAGTAGTCCCAGGATAGGTTCTGCTCTGGATCGTGCGGAAAGTTTTTTGCTGCTTGGAGGCTTGCTGGGTGTTTTGCTGGCGGGAATTGCGGTTGCATTGAGTGCGCATCGCTATGCCGCAAGACATTACGATCACGTGGGCGTCTTGAAAACGTTGGGTGCCACCCCTAGACAAATTCTTTTTGGGTTTCTTAGCATTATGCTGTTGGTCGGCTCGGTTGCTATTTGCGGCGGTTTGCTGGTTGGCGGTGGGCTCCATTTATTGATCGTTGAGTTGCTGTCAGCATTTATCCCGGTGGCTTTGCCCAGCCCGGGGATTCGACCGCTTGTGTTGGGTGCCGTCACCGGGCTGATCTGTGCATTATCGTTTGCTATGCCTGCCTTTGTGCATCTCAAAGGTGTATCTCCGATGCGGGTGATTCGTCGCGATCTAGGGGTGCCTCCGGCGAGCTTGTGGTTGTCTTACGGCGCTGCGTTGACGGGCAGCGTGTTGTTGCTCATCTGGTACAGCCAAAGTTTATTGCTGACGTTTTGGACTTTGATTGGTGCGGTTGCGGTGGTGCTCGTGTTTGGTACGTTGTCTTATGTGCTGTTGAAGAGCGGGCGCGTCGTGGGTATGCAGGCGCGCAGCGGTTGGCGGTTGGCGATCAGTGGTCTGCAAAGACGCAGCCGGGAAAATACCCTTCAGATACTCATTTTTGGTATCGCAATCATGCTCCTACTGGTGTTGGTGTTATTGCGAACCGCGTTGATTTCGGAGTGGCGGGCCCAAGTTCCAGAGGAGGCGGCCAACCACTTTCTTATGAATATTGCATCTGATGAAGTTACGGCCGTGCAGCAGCTGATTGATGACAACGCGACAGCCGGAGATTTCTTGTATCCGATGATTCGTGGTCGAGTTGTTGCGGTCAACGATGAAGACGCAAATAGCTATCAGGCTCGCTTGTCAGCTAGCCGGGGAGATTCGGGTCCACGTCTAATGTCCGAGCGTAACTTGACGTGGACTGATACTCAGCCGATCAACAATACGGTGGTATCCGGACAGTGGTGGGCGGGCGATACCGATCGGGCCGAAGTGTCTTTAGAAAAAGACTACGCGGATGACTTCAATTTATCGATAGGTGATGAGTTGAGTTTTGATATTGGTGGTCAGTTGATTAAAGCCCAAGTGAGCAACATTCGAACGCTCGAATGGGAAAGCATGAGCCCAAATTTCTTTATCATTCTATCGCCCCCGGCGTTACGGAGTTTTCCGTCCACCTACATGACCAGTTTCTTCCTGAAGCGATCAGAAAAAGTGTTTCTAAATCAGCTGTTGACCGCACACCCGACAATCACTGTGATTGAGATTGATGCCATGATCGAGCAGATCAGAAGCATTGTTGATCGGGTAACGCAAGCGGTAGAGTTGGTCTTGGGATTGGTGCTTGCCAGCGGTTGTTTGGTATTGGTTGCGAGTATTCAAGCAAGTCGCGATGCTCGTATGGCCGAACATGCGCTGGTTCGGGCCTTGGGGGGGACGCGGCGTCTGATTTTAAGTTCATTGGCTGCTGAATTCGCGATACTGGGCGCGCTTGCGGGGATTGTTGCCGTAGTGGGTGCGGAACTCACCGTTGCGGTTTTGCAAAGCCAAGTTTTTCAATTGGAGGTTTCAGTGCATCCTTGGATTTGGCCCGTCGGTCCGCTGGCCGGTGCACTGATTATTGTTATTGTTGGCCTGCTGGGCAGTCGAAGTTTGATCAATACGCCGCCGATGTTGGTTCTGCGTGGGTTGAACTAGGTCAACTTGGAGCGATATTTTGCATTGGCCGCCCGTCCTGCTGTAAAAACCCTGTCCGGTTGAATGACATTCTGGTAAAACACGTCTCCCATTGATTGCATCGGATGAATGCTTTGGCTTCTTCTTTTTACAATGCGGCTGATTCGCTTGAGCCTGCTTCGGTCGCCGTTGACTCATTGACCCAGCGCGACCCGCGCAAACGCCAATATGAAAAAAACAAATGCTTCAAGAAGATACGTCGATTGGTGGGTCAAGCGGTGAGTGACTTCAACCTCATTGAGGACGGTGACAAGGTCATGGTGTGTTTGTCCGGCGGCAAGGACTCATATACATTGTTGGAAACTCTTTTAAACCTGCAGCAGCATGCGCCAATTCAATTTGAGTTAGTTGCGGTCAACTTAGACCAAAAACAGCCCGGTTTTCCCGAGGATGTATTGCCCAATTATCTGGCTGCAAAAGGGGTGGCCTATCACATCCTGGAGGAAGACACCTACAGTGTTGTAAAAGCACTTACGCCCGAGGGTAAGACGACGTGTCCCGTCTGCTCAAGACTTCGGCGGGGTATTCTGTACAGCTATGCCAATACCGTTTCGGCGACAAAAATTGCGTTGGGGCACCATATGGATGACGTTGTAGAAACGTTGTTTTTGAATATGTTCCATGGAGGGCGGATGAAAGCCATGCCCGCCAAGTTAAAAAGTGACGATGGCAAAAATGTGGTGATAAGGCCGCTGTATTACTGTCGAGAGACACTGATAGAGCAGTGGTCTGAGTATGCTGACTATCCTATCATTCCGTGCAACCTGTGTGGTTCGCAGGAAAACCTTCAGCGGCAGATGATCAAACAGATGTTATTGCAATGGGACGAATTACAGCCCGGCCGCGTTGAAAATATCGCGCGCAGCATAGGGCATTTGTCGCCTTCCCATTTGGGTGACCACCAGTTGTTCGATTTCAAAAGCTTGAGCCAAGATCCGCGCCCGAAAGATGCGATCCAAGCGCGCCAAATTCTTTAACGGGTATCCGTTTTTGGCGAAAAGTCTGAGGTTCGAAAGCTAATTTCATCACTGGCCAAGGCCTCTGCTGACTCCAATACTTCCGCCAACGCAACTTCAAAACTCTGGACCAAGCTATGTAAGATTTTGGTCTCACGTTTGTTCAGTGCCAGTTCTAGTGCTTTAGAGGCCTCTCGTAAACGGTCTGCTCCGAAACTTCCGGCCACGCCGTGCAGGTTGTGCGCTAATCGCTCCGCATCTTCTAAATTTTGATTGCGTATAGACTCGCGAATTGTCTCAGCCGCATGGCTGTAATAACGGCCAAAGTCGCCCATGAGTTTGGTTAATAGTTTTACGTTTCCGTTGTGATGCTTTATGGCAATACCTAAATCGATGCCTGCTGCTCGGCGTTCTTGAAAGGCTGCCACCGAATCGAGCTTTGCCGGCTCGGCCTCGTCGGTATCGGGTCGAGTGCTCAGTTTTAGCGCCGCTCGATCACTGGCGCGTCTGCGCAATTGTTGTTCGTTTAAAGGGAGTAGGGCTGAAAGCGCCGCCAGCAACGCATTAAAATCTATGGGTTTGGTGATGTAATTGTCGCATCCTGCCTGCAGGGCAAGCTCCCGATGTTCGGTTAATGCATCCGCCGATACGGCTATGATGGGAGCAGTAATGCCCAGTTCGCGGAGCTTTGCTGTTGCTTCCAGGCCATCCATGATGGGCATATGAATATCCATCAGGATGCCGTCATAGTTGGTTTCCACAGCTGCATCTATGGCCGCTTTGCCGTTCTCTGCAATATCTACTTGGGCGCCTGCTCGTTGCAGAAATTCCAGTGCCAATTGCTGGTTGATTAGATTGTCCTCAGCGACCAGCAAGCGTTTGTCGCGCAATAGAGAACTTGCACTGCCGGGCGCTCGCTTGGGTTTATGTACAATCTGTCCGCGCGCAGGCCGAGAGCATACAATGCCAAATGAAAAAGTACTTCCCTTGCCCGATTTTGAGGTGACTTCGATGGCGCCGCCCATGGCTTCAACCAGTCGTTTACTGATGGTTAACCCCAGTCCGGTGCCGCCATATTGTCTGGAAATTGAGGATTCGGCCTGTTCAAATGAGTTAAATAGTAAATCTAGTTTGTCTGCCTCTATGCCAATGCCCGTGTCCTGTACATGAAAACGCAGGGCCAGCTGTTCCTCATTTGTGTCTACCATTTCAACGGTTAGCTTGATTTCTCCTCGCTCCGTAAACTTAATGGCGTTTCCGACGAGATTTACCAGAACCTGTTGGATACGAAGTGAGTCGCCGACGAGCGTTCCGGTGGCCGGAAATTGAGGGTGATTTACTGCGTCGTTGATGATGTCAAAACTCAAGCTTTTACGTCGCATCTCTGTTCTGAATAATCGTTCTACGTCCTTGAGGGTGTCCGCAAGGCTGAAAGGGCTTACCTCTAGCGTGAGCTTGCCGGCTTCAATTTTCGAAAAGTCTAAGACGTCGGTGACTAAAGACAATAAATTCTCACTGGCGTTGCGAATGCTGGTCAGATACTCGTGCTGCTTGCGGTTGAGGTCTGTGTCCAAAGCTAGCTTTGAGAACCCAACGATGGCGTTCATGGGCGTGCGAATCTCGTGGCTCATGTTGGCTAAAAATTCGCTTTTTGCGGCGGTAGCAGCCTTGGCCAGTTGCGCTTGTTTCTCTGCTTGCTCGCGTTCGATTCTCTCTGACGTATCGAACAATGAACCATCGATGTAGTCGCCATTTTCTGTATCTCGCGTGAGGCGCGCAGATAGTTCCATCCAAAATACCCGGCCGGTGCGTGTCATACCTTGGGCAGAAAATGCGGATACCTGCTGTTCTTCATCGAGTTGCGTTAAAAACTGTTGGGCTTTTTCCTTTTTGAGAAAAATTCGATGAATCAGGTCTTTGTATTCGATGATTAAATCTTGGGTCGCATCAAATTCAAGGATTTTTGCCAGTGTTGGATTTGCACTGCGTAACTGACCCTCGCCGTTGATTCTAAAAAGCCCTTCTAGGGCGTTATTGTATAATTTTTGGTATTCATCCCGAGCGTTATGCAAATCACCATAAAGTCTTGCATTGTCGATGCTGATGGCCGCCTGAGAAGCCAGCAAAGACAGGACCTCAACGCGTTTTGTGGTGAAGACGCCGGTTAACCCGCGGTGTTCAACGTACAGAAGCCCACTGACGGTGCCTCGTTGGATAATGGGTAAACACAGAATAGACAGGGGTTGGACTCGTTTGATGTATTTGTCCTGCGTGAATACGTCTTTTTGTGTTGCGTCTGCAAGCACCAGAGATTTGTTGGTTCTGATAACAAATTGTGCGATCGAAATAGGCAGATCGAGATTAGTCTCCAGTGCCTCAGGCGGAGAAAGGCGTCGCGTGGCGTCACCGTCGACGCTCGCAATGGCTTCCACTTGGAAACGGTCGTCCGATTTTAAAATCATGCAGGCTTTTTGTCCGCCTGAATGTTCAAGTGCGAGTCCGAGTAGTTTTGTTAGGACTCGGTCGAGTACTATCTCTTGCGATATGGCTTGTGCCGCTCGCATAACGGTAGTGGTGTCTACCAGTCTATCGCTAAATTTTGAACTCTCACCGCTGCTTTGATGGGTTTTGATTTCGCGGATGGCCATATCGGCTATCGGTGTTATGGACAGTGCAGTGTTGCTGTCTAAAGTTGTGAGCAGATCTTGGTTGACTCCTGGCAGTTCACGTTCCAGTTGTTCGGCTTTGGCGATTGCGCCCCAGCGCAGATACGTAAGGTATGCATTTTTAGCAAATAACTGCGTGAAGTCTGTCCGGCGCAGCTTGTGACAGGCTCGCGCTGCCAATTCATAAGCTAACGCTTCGTCGATAGCCAGTCCCTGAGATCGAGCAGCTTCGGCTGCTTGTTCCCAGAGCTTTAATGCGCGTTCAATTTTACCCTGAGCGTAGGCAAGTTCCGCCTCCAGTATAAATACCTTGGACTGGGTGAATGTTGCTCCGCTTGCTGAGGCTTTTCTCAGACTTGCAATTGCTTTGTGTAATAGATCCAAACGAACCGGCGCCGTGCGCGCGGCGATTAACCCTGAGGATAATGTATAGAGTGAATGTAATGGAAATGTGCTCAAAGCGGCTTCGGTTTTGTTGGCTTCATCGATGATGTAGCGCGCGCCGTTAAAGTCGTTGAATAAGACGGCGTAAAAAAGTCTTAAGGTGTAGACACATGCCTGAGCCAGTTGGTCATCGTCTGCTTTAATCGTTAGGGCAGATTGGCCGAGTTGCGCATGGTTTTCCGGTTGTGCCAATAGATGAGTGGCGATTTGAAGAACGTAAAACGCAATATTTACGCCGGTGGTGTGCCCGTATCGATTGACTTGCGCAAGGTGCTCGCTGACGGTTCGTTTAAGCGCTCCGAGATCGAGCCCGCGCGTAAAACCATTAATGGCGTAGCTCGCTGCTGCAAAAGCTGAAAACTCATAATCGTTGGCAGACTGGGCCTTGAGTACCCCTTCGGACAGGCTGCGAACGGATTGTTCTAAAGACCCAAACCAAGGGTCAATATGGCTGTCCAAGCAGATGCGTGTGCGAACCGAGAAGCTATCTTCTGGGAATTCGGCAGCAATGCGTCTGGCTTGGGTCGCTAACTGCTGAGACCTTAGGTGAAGACCATCGCGCAGAGCGCTGCGAGCGGCAATCGCAAATGCAAAAGCCGTTTCCCCGTTGTAGCCTGATTTTTCAGAACTACGGATGATCGCCAGAGCGTAACCGTCTGTTGCAGCCCGATGGGTATTTGTATGGATACTGGCATGATCCAGATACCCCACGAGTCGACTGACTTGTTTAAACTGTGGATCTTTAGCTTGGGGTAATGTCTCAGGCAAATCACGCTGAAAAAAACGGGGATCTGTTAACCCTGCTGTTTGAGCAATCTTGTATTTGGCGCTTTGCAGTCGTAGACCACGAGCTTTGAGTCCCAGTGCAGTGATGTCCTGTAGCGCGAGGTCACCTGCGTCGCGCAATCTGTTTTGTACCATTGCCGTGCGAATTTGTATGTCGCGCAGTAACTCGCTTTGCGGTGCGATGTAGCCTACTTGCTTGAGTTGCTCGAAGTCTCCGCACAAGAAAGCCGTCAGGGCAGCGCACTCTGTGAGCTTGCGGGTCAATTCGGGGTTATTGTTGTCGTGAAGCAATACCAAACCGTAGCGGCTGTATTTGTGGGCCGATTGGAAAAGACCGCTTTTTTGCGCCAGCCGCGCAGCGATCAGGTTTTGTTCTGCAACTTCTTCGCGTAGGTCAGCGTCTGTATCGATGGGATTGGTTGCTGCATTGTAGTGATGGGCGACTTCAATGGCATTGATTTCCAGTGGGAAATCCCGGCCGCTGTTTTGCGGCTCACGCAGAGATCTGGCTAGGCTCAAATGTATTTGGGTTTTATGCTCAGTGGGTATCAGTTCATAAACGTGGGCGCGAATGCGCGGGTGAGAAAACTGATATTTACCCTGGCTATTTAGAGCGATGATACCCAGATTGATGGCGGGCCGCAGCTTAATTGCCGCGGCGGTTTTGGCACTTTGGGCTATTTCCGCGACTCGTGAAAGATCGAAAACATCACCGATACAGGCACCAGTGCACAACGGGAGGCGCGCTTGAGAAGGGAGTTCATCGAGTAAAGTGGCAATTCGCTGAGCTGAATTAGTGTTAAAAAAGTACCGCCTGATGGTGTCGATATCCCATTGCCATTTTGCTTCTTTTCGACTGTAGGCGATCAGCTCTTCATGATGTAGCTCGAAAATCAGCTGGTGCACTAACGCTGGAACGCCGTCTGTTTTATTGTGTACCTCGCTGGCTAATTCCCTTACCCGCGGCTCGCTATGGCCTAATAAATCGGCGAGTAAGCTGCGCAGGTTTGCTTTGTCTAGAAATTGCATTGGAAAATGTGTCGTTTTGTTGGCGACACGTGGTGCTTTGAACAGTTTATGCTCGTCTTCTTCAAACGTGAGCGCGGCAACCAAGCCGCGCTGATTGTTGCAGTCCTCTATGAAGGTTTGTACCAATTCATCCGGTAACATGTGTGCATTTTCAACGATCAGGATTAGCATCAGCGGTTTTAGATGGCCTAACAGCGCTTCCACACCTGCTTGGATGTTTTGGGACTGTTCAAGGTCAGCTTGAATAATTGCACTGAGCTCGGGAATGCTGGGTAAAAGCGCGTTTAGATGCGGTGTTTTATCTTCAGAAATATTTTTGATGACCGTGGCACTGGTCTGCTCAGTTGTCGAGAGTAACTGGCGTATCATCGGCCGTAGCAGCTCGATCCACAGTTGATGAATGTCGAGTATCTCATTGGACGTAGCGTCGATACGTGCCGTGAGAGGGTTAAATGGCACTGCTTGCTGCACTATAGCCTCACATAGGGCCGTTTTCCCCATGCCCTGACCGCCGCTGATATAGGCAAAGGCAGGCTCGCCAAGTTTAGCTCGCTCTAGTAACGAAGACGCCTTGAGCAGGCTACCGTCGCGCCCATAGAGTTTTTTGGGGGTGACCAACTGCTCTTTGATGTCGGTTCTACCGAGGGCGAACGGTACGATATTGGACATTTTGGCGGCTTTGGTTATATCGTCGTAAACCGCCATGCTGCTCTGGTAGCGCTTTTCAGGTTGCTTTGCCAGTAATTTTGCGATGATCTGCCCCAACCATTCGGGCAACTCCTGGTTGACTTGGTTCAGAGGGGTTGGGTTACTGGCAATGTGAGCATGGATTAACTGATGCGGGTCTTCGTAAATAAACGGCGGAGCACCGGTGAACAATTCGTAGAATGTACACCCCATTGAATATAAATCGGAGCGATAATCGACCGTGCGATTAACCCGTCCGGTCTGTTCTGGGGAAATATAAGGTAAGGTGCCGGTTAGCCCGTTGATCGGTGGGCTATCGCTGGTAATTTCATTGCTGTTCACGCCGCTGCGAGCAAAAGTGGCTAAACCAAAATCGATTAGCTTGATGCGCCAAGTGGTGTGATCAGCGTCGTTTTTAACGACGATTAAATTGGACGGATTTAGGTCTTTGTGGATGACACCTTCGTCGTGAATAGACTGCACTGATTTAGCGATATGCTGGGCCAGCGCAAGCTTTTCTTCAAAATTAAAGGAAGATGCTCGCAGGCAGTTGCGCAAGGATTCACCGAGATCGTCTTCAAAGATAATTTGATGATCCCGACTCTCATAGGCCAACACGCTTGCCACATTTTCGCAGGTGAGCGACTGATTGAGATCGAATTCTCGTTGATATCGCGCGAGCGCGCCTGGTGTGCGCGCTGGCGGCTTTAATGTTTTCTTGACAACACGTTTGTTTTTCCAAAGACCTCTTTCAACGAGGGTTCTACTGCTCTCATAGATCGTCTGATCCATATTCCCCCCGGGGACAGTGCTTAATAATGTCGGACAGTGGCGTTATGCCACTTCGGGGGTAAATAAGTACCCTGTGCCATGAATTGTTGCGATTATTTTGGCATTGCCTGCGCGTTCGCCGAGCTTCTTGCGCAGTTGTCCGACCAATACGTCAACGTAGCGGTCGTCGGGAAACCATTCTCGATTACGAATTCGATTCATCAGCTGGTCGCGGTCCATGACCTCGCCGGCTCTCTCGAGGAATGCAAGCAACAGCTGATATTCACCCGCCGACAGCTGGGCTGGTATATTTTCGGGGGAGGTGAGCTCGCGCTTGTTTAAATCCAGGTTCCATCCGTCAAAAGTACGCACGTGGCTGCGCTTTTTCTGCTTTTGCTGCATGCGCACCCGTCGGATCAAATTGCGTGATCGGCTCAACAATTCTCGCGGATCGAAAGGCTTGGTGACGTAGTCGTCAGCACCACTTTCTAAACCCAAAATGCGGTCGATCTGATCTTGCTTGCTGGTCACGAGTATGATGCCGAGGTCGGAATGCGCCCGGATTTCCCGTGTCAGGGTTAGGCCGTCTTTTTCAGGCAGCTTAATATCGAGCAACACTAGTATGATGTCGTTGTGATCTACCAGCTGCTGCACTTCACCGCCGGATCCGGTTGATGAAACGCGATAGCCTTCCTCTTCGAAATAGGAGACTAGCTGCTCGCGGGTAATTGGCTCATCTTCGACGATGAGGATATGATCAGGTTCACTCATGGTTCCCAGTCCTGTTGGAACAAAAATAGTTCGTTGGCGTGCAACCTAGCTCACCCGATCGATGCAACTCAAGCGGGCATACTGTTGGGTGATTAAAGTTGCGCACACGGTCACAATTGGGTGGTGAAGCACAGCCGGTTTTGATCGTTTTTCAGCGTTGAGGTCTACTATGTCAATTGTCGAGATTCCCCTGCAAGCGCTATCCCCAGAAGCGCTAATCGGTGTAATCGATGCTTTTATTCTGCGAGAGGGAACAGATTACGGTGACCGCGTATACACGCTGGATGAGAAACGCGATCGGGTTCGCCGCCTGCTGGAATCAAACAAGGCGCAGATTCAATTTCACCCGGAAAGCGAGTTTATAGACATTGCGCTGATTTGATTTTTTTCGTGGCGTTTGAGAGCGGTCGGTTGTCGGGCAAAGTCCGGTTCTGTGCATTAACATACCCATTTGCGGTTCGATTTTCTGCTAGCATACGCGCTGCGTGGGGTCTTACGATGGGTATCGAGGGCTTGCATTTTATTTTTGAGGATGAACATTGAAATTACTGACACGGAAGGTTTGTGCCAGCTTAGTTGGGCTGCTGGTTGTTGGCCCTGTATATGCGCAAAGTGTGATAGAAGAGGTGACCGTGCGCGCGCACAAGGTAGAGCGCGCGCTGATGGACATACCTGCAGCGGTCGGTGTAGTCACCATTGAAGATATTCAAACTGGTCGTCAGCAGCTTGGATTAGACGAATCGCTCTCGCGTATTCCTGGCGTTTTTGCGCAGAACCGATACAACTTTGCTCAGGATCTGCGTGTGGCGATTCGCGGCTTTGGTGCGCGGGCGAATTTCGGAATCCGCGGGCTTAAAATTTATGTCGATGATTTGCCGGCTACGACGCCTGACGGGCAAAGCGGGGTTGATGACATTGACCTGGGTTCCCTTGAGCGGATAGAGGTCACCCGCGGACCCTCCTCGGCGATTTATGGGGCTTCCTCAGGCGGCGTTTTGAACCTATACAGTGAAGCAGGGCCCCAGACGCCCTATGTGCAGGCAAGGGTACTCATCGGTGAGGATGACCAGCAACGTTACCAGGTGAAAATGGGAGGGCAAACCGGTGCGTTGAACTACATGGCCAGCTTGACAGACTTGAGTTACGACGGTTATCGCGCGAACGCGCTGGTGGAGTCCACGCAATTCAACAGCAAGCTGCAGTATCGCTTTGCGGACGGCAGCGACATAAGGGTTATTCTCAATGCTGTTGACTCTCCAACCGCTCAAGATGCGGGCGGGATTACGCGCGACCAAGCAGACGCTGACCCCAGACAAGCGCAGCCGCGCAACCTGAGTTCTAACGCGGGTGAGGCGATTGAGCAGCAGCGGCTGGGGATTGTTTACAGCCGACCGATCGGCGACAACCATCAGCTTAAGGTGCGTAATTATTATGTCTGGCGGGACTTTGAGGCCTTTTTGCCGATTGGCACACATATCCGATTTGTCGCCGATGATGGCGTGGTTGAGTTTGACCGGTTTGTTTACGGTGGTGCGGTGCAGTTTGATTTCAACACAGAACTGTTCGGACGCCTCAATCAGTTGAGCTTTGGGATAGAAGCAGATATTCAAAAAGACGATCGGCAGCGATACCTCAACGATGCTGGTGTGAAAGGTAATTTGGCTTTTGATCAAATTGAGCGTGCCGAGGCTTATGGGGTTTATCTGAGAAATGAATTGAGTTTGTCGTCTGCTTTAAGCCTGACGGTGGGCCTCCGGTACGATGACATTGAGTTGCGGGTAGTTGACCACTTTCTGACGAATGATGATCAGTCTAGCCAGCTTGACTTTGATGAATTGAGCCCGATGCTCGGTTTGGTGTGGTCGTTGAATGAGTCCGCCAGCGTGTATGTAAATTACGCAACGGCGTTTGAAACCCCAACGTTCACAGAATTAGCAAGTCCTGCGCGGGGCTTGTCTGAGAGTTTAGGTGGGTTTAATAACGTCCGAGCACAAGAAGCGGAAAGTATTGAAATTGGTTTCAAAGGCGCATTCCTGGAGGGCCGGCTCTATTTAGATGCGGCATTGTTCACGATGGATGTGTCCGATGAGATCAGCAATGTAGAAAATATAGGGAACCGCGCCTTCTTTGAAAACGCCGATACCGATCGACGCGGACTGGAAGTCTACCTGCAGGCGCAGTTGACGGCTGCGTTGCGCCTGAGTATGGCTTATACCTACTCTGATTTTGAATTTGATGAATTCCCAAGTTCGCCGGGTAATCAAGGCAATAATTTGCCTGGATTGCCCGAAAATCAATTGTTTGCTGAATTGCGTTACCAGCACGGTTCCGGCTTCTATTTGGTGGCGGATGCTTTGAATATTGGTAAATTATATGCAAATAACGCGAATACCGTGACTGCAGGTTCATCTATAGTGGCCAATATTCGAGCAGGATTTGAACTCAAACGCGGACAGTGGCAGGTGGCGCCTTTTTTGGGCGTGAACAACATATTTGATGAGTCGTACAATACTAACCTTCGCATTAATGGTTTCGGAGGAAGACTCTTTGAGCCAGCCCCGGGGATTAACCTTTATGCGGGTTTCACGCTGAATATGACACTATAGTGGCGATGATTCCGGATTTACTCACGGCGCGTTTGATTGCCCACAAACATGTCCCGTGCATTCAGGAGATATGTGGTGCTGTTGCAGCTTAAAGACCTGTCCTGCCAGCGAGATGATCGGGTGCTGTTTGAGCCGGTAAACCTGACCGTCGCGCCGGGTGATTGTGTCGAATTGCTGGGTCCTAATGGGGCGGGTAAATCAACCTTGCTGCGCACACTGGCGGGTTTGCATGGCCAGTATACGGGGGCATTTTGGTGTGATAATTTCCTGTTCCAAGGTCATCGAGTTGCGTTAGATGAATTGCTGACACCGATAGAAAATCTGCGCTGGTTCGGTGCGATTAATGGTCATCAGTTTACGCATGAACAGATGCGCGAGGTACTTGCCAAGGTTGATATGCTCGCCATGGCATTAACACCCTGCCAGAAGTTGTCGCAAGGTCAGCAGCGTCGTGTTTCCATGGCACGTTGGTTACTGGATTCTGCTAAGTTGTGGCTGCTAGATGAGCCGTACACCTCACTGGATAAGAGTGGTCAACAGCTGCTGAATACTTTGCTGGCCGCGCATTGTGATGCTGGGGGTGTGGTGTTGGCTGCAACCCATAATCCGTTGACGGTGGGGCATCCTCGCGCGTTACAGATAAGGCCTCACAGACCAGGAGAGGACGCATGAACTGGCGCGGATTATTCACGCGCGAGTGGCGAGTGATGATGCGAAATCGTGCGGGTGTGCTCAATCCTATGGCGTTTATGTTTCTAGCCGTGATGCTCTTTGCGGTGGGTAGCCCGCTGCAAGACGAGAGTCGAGCGCAATATGGCGGAGCCGTTTTGTGGCTGATTGTGCTGTTGACCAATATGTTGTCTTTGGACGCACTTTTTCGGCGAGATTATGACAACGGGGTCCTGGAGCAGATGATTTGCTCCGCACAAGCGCCGTTTTTAGTGGTACTGATGCGTGTTTTTGTTCAATGGTTGGGCTCTGGGTTACTCATTACCCTTCTGGCGCCGCTGTTATGCTTGTTTTTGGGGTTACCCAACAGTGCAATCCCGACAACGATGCTGGCGCTATTATGTGGTACACCAGCGCTGAGCCTGCTGGGTGCAGTGGGTGCCGCAATTACCGTTGGGTTTTCGCGGGGTGGCATATTGCTTGGCTTGTTGGTGTTGCCTTTGTTTTTGCCGGTACTGGTTTTTGGCGCCAGCGCGATTAACACCGCAATTGTTGGAGATGGAAGTAGCGCACAGTTATTCTGGCTAGCCTTTATTAGTATGGTCGCTCTAACCATTGGACCTTTTGCAACAACTCAAGGTCTAAAAATTAGTCTGCAAATGCAATAACGTAGGTCAAGGAAGGCTTCGTATGTGGATCAAAGAGCTTTGGCATAAATTGGGTTCGCCACGCTGGTTTTACCAGATATCATCTCCGTGGATCATTGGATTTGGTGTCGCGGCGTTGGTGCTGCTAACAGTCGGGGTAGTGTGGGGTCTGGTTTACGCGCCCCAAGATTACCAGCAAGGGAATAGTTTCCGAATTATGTACGTGCACGTCCCAGCGGCGATGGTGTCCCAAAGCGTATATTTGGGTATGGGGGTTGCGGGATTCGTTTTGTTTGTCTGGCGAATGAAGCTGGCAGACGTCGCGATTGCGGCTTGTTTACCGTTCGGCATTATGCTGACGGCGCTTGCTTTGTTTACTGGCGGTGTATGGGGGCGTCCAACGTGGGGTACCTGGTGGGAATGGGACGGACGGACTGTTTCTACCCTTGTGCTGTTGTTTCTGTATATCGGAATTTATGCGTTGCGAGAGGCCATCTTGGATACCGAGCTTCGCGGGCGCGCCAGTGCATTAGTTGCGATGGTGGGTACGATCAATATTCCGATCATCAAATATTCTGTGGACTGGTGGAGCACACTTCATCAACCCGCGTCGATCACGCTAACAGACAAGCCGACCATGCCGCCTGAAATGTGGATGCCACTGCTGGTGATGGTACTGGGCATTTATTGCTTTGCAGCACACAACATAATGAGTCGTATGCGTGTCGAAATTTTGAATCGCGAATCAAAGACGCGCTGGGTGCGCAATTTGATGGTCACCGATACAAAGCCGATACAAAACGTTTAGCTATAGAGGTTTAAAATGGTTCCTCAGTTTG
The DNA here is from genome assembly GCA_002389675.1 of Gammaproteobacteria bacterium UBA4421. Taxonomy (GTDB): domain Bacteria; phylum Pseudomonadota; class Gammaproteobacteria; order Pseudomonadales; family Azotimanducaceae; genus UBA4421. The sequence continues at coordinate 162,002 of DGQF01000009.1, read as the reverse complement.
AAACGATCAGTGAGTTTTTGGCCATGGGCGGGCACGGACTTTATGTCTGGCTTTCTTACGGATCCACAGTTCTTGTTTTAGCGGGCAGTTATTTTTCGCTCCGGTTTGCACGACAGCGTCAACTGGAGCAGTTGCGTTGGCAAGCCAGCACAAATACCAGTGATCAGCAGCAAACGGCCCATTCCCCCAAGTCTTCTAATGGAGTGTAAAGATGAATCCAAAGCGTAAAAGTCGGATATATCTTGCGGTATTTTTATTGGTTGCGGTATCGGGTACAACGGCCGCATTGATGCTGGCCTTGGAACAAAATATCAATATGTTCTATCCCCCGGCTGAAGTGGTAGATGGCACCGCGCCCACGGATCGCACCATTCGCGCTGGGGGTATGGTAAAGGAGGACTCGGTCGCGCGGGATAACGATAGCTTGGCTGTAGCTTTTACCATTACAGATTACAAAGGTGCAGATTTTGTGGTGTCCTACAGCGGCATTCTGCCTGATTTGTTCCGCGAAGGTCAGGGAATCATTGTGCAAGGCCAGTTAGGCGAGGATGGCGTTTTTGCGGCGCGTGAAGTGCTGGCAAAACACGATGAAAACTATATGCCGCCAGAGCTCATGGATTTGGCAGCGGATATTGAAGGAAGCAAAGGCGTATGATTCCCGAGTTTGGACAATTAAGTCTTGCGTTAAGCGCTTGCCTGGCGCTTGCAAGTGCAGTAACCGGGTTCACATCTCATCACCCCTCGTTACGCCTGTTGCGGCGGTCAACGGTGTCCATGGTGGTGGGTCAATTTGTTTTGGTCGCAGTTTCATTTGCGGTTTTGCTGTGGTGTTTTGTAACGGACGATTTTACGGTTGCCTACGTTGCCAATCACTCAAACAGTCTGTTGCCGTGGCAGTTTAAGGTCAGCGCAGCATGGGGTGGGCACGAAGGCTCATTTTTGCTGTGGATATTGATCATGAGCAGTTGGATGTTGGCCCTGATTAGTCGCCGTCATAGTTATCCGGAACGCTTTTTTGCTCGAGTACTGGGCACGATGAGCGTGCTGAACCTAGGGTTTATTTGTTTTGCTCTGTTTACCAGCAACCCGTTTGAGCGCCTCATTCCCATGACTCCGCTCGATGGCGCAGATCTGAATCCACTGTTGCAAGATTTTGGTTTAATTGTGCACCCGCCGCTGCTCTATGCTGGCTATGTGGGCTTAGCGGTACCCTTCGCATTTGCGATTGCGGCGTTGTTTGAAAATAGGGTGGACTCAGCTTGGGCGAGATGGTCACGCCCGTGGACGAATTTTGCCTGGTCCTTCCTGACGCTGGGCATAGCCTTGGGGAGTTGGTGGGCTTATTACGAACTCGGATGGGGTGGTTGGTGGTTTTGGGATCCTGTTGAAAATGCGAGTTTCATGCCTTGGCTGGCTGCCACGGCGCTGATTCATTCGCTTGCAGTCACCGAAAAGCGCGGCACTTTTAAGAGCTGGACGCTGTTGCTCGCGATTGCAGGATTTTCATTGTCGTTGCTGGGTGCCTTTATCGTGCGTTCTGGTGTGCTTACCTCGGTGCACTCGTTTGCTGTTGATCCCGAGCGAGGAATGTACATATTGCTATTTTTGGCCGCGGTCGTTGGCGGATCGCTGACGCTCTATGGTTTGCGAGCGGTGGGTCAGCGCGCAGACGTCGGTTTCAAAGTCATGAGCCGCGAATTTTTTATGTTGATCAATAACGTGGTTTTAGTGGTTTCACTGGCCGTTGTGCTTTGGGGCACGTTGGCGCCGATAGGTTACGAAGCAATCACTGGTGATCGCATTTCTATTGGTGTGCCTTTTTTCAACCTGTTCTTTGTGCCTTTGATGTTGGCGCTTTCTGCAGCGGTAGTCTTGGTGCCTGTTCTGAACTGGAAACGCACCGGGTGGCGGGTGATTAAACCCGTTTTCACCCAGAGCTTGCCGCTTGCTGCTGTGATCGGCGCTCTGGCTTGGTTTAACACAGACCCGAAGTCGCTGGGTGTGCTGGCTGCGCTGATGTTCGCCGCTTGGATAGTGGTCAGTCATCTGCGGGATGTTTGGTTGCGTCGCCGTAAGGCACGGGGTGCACCATGGGCCTATTGGGGCATGACCATGGCGCACCTTGGGTTTGCGATGAGCATGATCGGGGTGGCGGTGACCTCCACTCAGTCCATAGAAGAAGACGTGCGTATGTCTCCCGATGATGTGACAACGCTGGGTTCCTCTGAAGTGCGCTTTTTGGGCGTGCGTGAGGTACAGGGGCCGAATTATATAGCGCAGCAGGGGGTCTTTTTAATTACGCCCCCGAACTCGGAAAGTTATGAACTGTTGCCAGAGAAAAGGCGCTATCTCGCTGGTGGCAATGTGATGACAGAAGCAGGCATTCAGGGCGGATTTTTGTCAGATACGTATATCTCACTTGGGGAACCTCTAAACGGTGAGGCGTGGGCGGTCCGTTTGCATCAAAAACCGTTTGTCCGTTGGGTATGGCTGGGATGCTTGCTGATGGCGTTGGGTGGTGTATTGGCTGTTATGGACGTTCGATATCGCAAGCTGCGGCAGCGGCAGTTGACAGCGGCGAATGCGCTTGCGGAAGGACGTGCATGAATCGCGCGAGTTTCTTCATTCCTCTGGTTATTTTTATTTTAATTATGGGTATCGGTTACGTTGGCTTCAACCTCGACGACCGGCACGAATTGCCTTCTGCACTATTAGGCAAGCCTTTTCCGCAATTTTCGGCTCCGTTATTGTCTGACCCGGAGCAGCAGATTAGCCGCGAGAACCTAATCGGGCAGCCCGCACTGGTCAACGTTTGGGCGACATGGTGCCCGACATGTAAAGCTGAACACGAAGAGCTAAATCGTATTGCAGCGACGACGGATATACTTTTGGTGGGCATTAACTACAAAGATGTGACAACAAAAGCAAAACGCTGGCTGGCCGACTATGGTGACCCGTTTGACTTTGTCATCGTCGATGCTGATGGCGCGTTGGGTATTGAACTTGGGGTATATGGTGCTCCGGAGACGTTTCTGCTCAATGCGCGAGGCGAAATTGTTTATAAACGAGTGGGTGATATCAATCCGCGCATTTGGCGTGACGAGTTGGCGCCTCGTTTAGCACAACTGGGGGTTAGCCAGCAAAGGGTAGACCCGCCGGCATCGGGATTGATGACGGAGGTGGTGCAATGAGGCGCATGACGTTCATTAAGTTGGCTTGGGCCATGTTGATCGGTCTGCCAGTGCTTTGCTGGGCAAGTGGACCGGTGGATATTTACCAGTTTGACAGTGACGAAGAGCATCGCCGCTACAAGTTGCTCATTGAAGAGTTCCGGTGTCCAAAGTGCTTGAACACCAATATTGCCGGGAGTGATGCGCCAATCGCGCAGGACCTGCGTAGAACCGTGCACCGTCTGGTTGTTCAAGATGGATTAACAGACCAAGAGGTCCGTGATTTTTTGCAAGCACGTTACGGCGATTTCGTTTTGTACAACCCCCCGTTTAGTGCTCGTACTTATGTGATTTGGTTGATGCCGGGTTTGCTTGCGGTGTTGGCCATTTTTGTCTTGATCAGTTTGCTAAGGCGTGCGCGTTCGCGGCGTGGGTTGATTCTAGATGACGCTGCTGAAGCTCAATTAAAGGCAATTTTGAAAGAAGAATAATGTTTTATTTTGGTGCAATCTTTTTAGTTGGTTTGGCGGCAGTGTTTGCGGCATGGCCATTGTTGGTTAACCGTCGGCAGACCAAGACGGAAGAGGTAAATCATAGTCAGGTTGTGCGGCAAGTTTATCGCGATCGTGTTGCTGAACTGACGGTTGAAACCGAGGATGCGCAACTGCGTACGGAGATTGAAAACGAGCTGGGTGCGGTTTTGCTAAACGAAGTTCAAGCGGATCAGCCAAGCGATGACTTGCAAGGTGCTATGCGCTACTGGATTGTTGTGCTCTTGGCGTTTGCTGTTCCGCTGGCTGGTGTGGCGACATACTTTGTAGTGGCTGAGCCAGAGTTGCAAAACATTGTAGGCGCTGAAAAAGTGCTGCGGTTGGGAGTTGAAGACGAGGTTGAACTAGCGCTTTGGGCTGAAAAATTGTCGAAGCGCACGGCCAGCGCACCAGACGATGGAGAAAGTTGGTATTTGTTGGCCTCCAGCTACCTTAAGTTGGGTCGTTATTCGGATGCGGCAGAGGCATTTGCGATTACCAGTAAGCTTGTGCCTGAAGACATCAACGTCCAGGTCTATTGGCTTCAGGCTCGATACTTGGCAGCCGACAGGCAGTTGGACAGCGTCAGTAGAGGTATTGCTGAGGCAATTCTTGAGCAGCAGCCGGATCTTTCAGTGGTCATCGAAATTCTCGCATGGGATGCATTTACGAGAGGGGATTCTGCGCAAGCGGTGACGTTGCTCAACCGGGCGGTTACCGGGGCGCGAAATGCTCGAGATCAGGCGGCGTTAGCGGTAGCCATTGAACAGGTCCGCTCACGGATCAATCCGCTGCCGCCAGGCGTCACGGTCAATGTGTCTGCACAAGAGAACACGCCGTCGCAGGGCACGGTGTTTGTTGTGGCTCGACCTGTTGGCGGTGGTATGCCCTATGCCGTGGTTCGGCGCCCCGTTTTTTTGTTGCCATTTACGGTTACCTTGGACGATTTGGTGAGTATGAGTGCTGAGCGGCGGCTCAGTGATGCTGAGCGTTTTGAGGTGATTGTTCGATTGAGCCTCAGCGGTAACGCAATGGCTGAAGCTGGCGATTGGCAGTGGCTGTCTGAACCGGTGGACGAGTATAAATCCGAGCCGGTAAATCTTGACGCTCTCCTCACGCCACCCTAGCTAACCTTTTCGCTCATTTTTAGCAAAAGCCGATGAGGCTTGCGCAGCTAATCGGGAGCGTCTTATGGTCTTCAAACCGAGCTTAAACATCACCGAGCAAATCGCCGACCACCTAGCAAATATGGTGATTCAAGGTCAACTTTGCGGCGGTGCTCGAATACAAGAACTGAAAATCGCAAATCAACTTGGGGTCTCTCGAGGCTCCGTGCGGGAAGCGCTGTTGATTCTTGAGCGGCGCCAGCTGATAGAAATAGTGCCGCGCAAGGGGGCCGTTGTTAGTGATTTTCCGGTCTGCGAAGCGTTAGAGCTGTTAGATATGCTGTTGCCCTTGGAGAGGCGTTGGTTGCACGCGCTGGCTAGTGGCGACCGGTCCTATGACTGTTTGCAAGAAGCGCGTGCGGCACTCACTGACATGGACGGTGGTGCCAAAGCTGGTCAGCCGGAGGCGGTGTTGCGCGCTCGGGGAGATTTCTATGCTACGCTTTTGCGCCCTGCGAGCCGTTATATCAATGGCACATTTGCCTGCCTGTTGCCGAGCAGCCAGCGTTTGATGCGCGTCCTGCTCGAAGGAGCGGGCATTGATTTGCACGACATCGCGCGGTACTACCGAGCGCTGCATACAGCGCTTGAGGCCTGTGACAATGAACGCTTGGAGGAGTTGCTCGGCGCGTTCCACAAACG
>DGQF01000009.1:130248-156434 GCA_002389675.1 Gammaproteobacteria bacterium UBA4421 | reverse complement strand
CCGTCCCTATCGGCTTACAGCGGCGGCATTCACTAGCCCGATCGCGCGCCTGCGCCGTTGCGCGATGCATCGGCGCAAGGGCAATTTTTTTTAAGCTAGACTGTTACGTCGGGGCCTCACATGCAGTAGGATATCGCCTTACTGAACAGTGAAAACTTCGGGATCGACTGAGCTTTTTTATCTTGGTGCCAACGCCGGCTGGATCGTGGCGCTTAGGTCAAATTTCCCGGTGATCTGACGAGAATTTATGCGCCTAAAGCAAATCAAGCTCGCGGGTTTCAAATCATTTGCTGATCCGACAACGGTGACGGTGCCGGGATCACGCTGCGCTGTCGTCGGCCCCAACGGTTGCGGGAAATCGAATGTGATCGATGCAGTGCGCTGGGTCATGGGGGAGAGTTCCGCCAAGCAGATGCGAGGCGAGAGTGCTACCGACGTTATATTCAGCGGCTCGAATAGCCGTAAATCCTCTGCTGTGGCCAGCGTCGAATTATTGTTCGATAACTCTGATGGCCGCATCGGAGGTGCATACGCGGCTTACGCGGAAATTTCCATCAGGCGCCAAGTCACGCGTGACGTGCAGTCAAACTATTACCTCAATGGCAGTAGATGTCGACGTCGAGACATTCTTGATATTTTTCTGGGAACCGGGTTTGGTCCGCGCAGCTACTCGATTATCGAGCAGGGCATGATTTCTCAGTTAGTGGAGGCGAAACCCGAAGAGTTGCGGGTTTATCTTGAAGAAGCTGCAGGCATCTCAAAATACAAGGAGCGGCGCCGGGAAACGGAGAATCGGATCAAGCATACGCGTGAAAATTTAGAGCGTATTAATGACATCCGAACCGAACTTGGCAGGGCCTTAGACAGATTGCAGCGGCAAGCGCAAGCAGCGGCCCGCTATATTGAATTGCGCGACAGCGAAAATTTGTTCACTGCGCAACTCTACACCTTGCGTCATTTGAGCCTTCACGGTGAAGTGACTCTGGTTGAGAGCGGTATCGGTAGCTTAGAAATTGAACGGGAAAAAGCCCTTGCGCAGCAGCGCGAAATGGAAGCCAATATTGAGAAGCTGCGACAGCAGCATGCCGACAGCTCGGAGCACTTCAATACGGTGCAGGGGCGGTTTTACCAACTTGGCAGTGATATCGCCAAAACCGAAAAAACAATTCAACTGAATCAGTCTCGCGTCAAACAGCTTGAGCTAGATCTTCAGACGGTAGAGCAACGCGATGCGCAGACCAATGAGCAACTTCTTTTGGATCAAACTCAAGTGGCGGAACTGGAGGCTAGGCTGGAGACGCTTTTGCCGCAGGTTGACGTGCTGGCGAACGAAGATCTTGTCGCACGGGAACACCTAAACGCCGTTGAAGGTGAAATGCAAATTTGGCAACGTGAGTGGGACGCGTTTAACAGCCAGTTTGCAGGTAATGATCGTGATGTGGATGTCCAGAGCTCTCGTATAGAGCATTTAGAGGTGTTAATTGCGCGCCTTAAAAACCGCGAAGCTGAGTTGTTGAAACTGCAAGACGAACATGAAGGGTTTACAGACACCGCTGAGATGGATCAGATGGCGGCAGAAATTACAGATTTAGAAGCCCAATCCCGCGAGATGAGCCGGCAAATTGATGAGTCTCTCAAGAATTTGAGTGCGGCGCGTGAAGATTTGTTGTTGCGCGAGACGCAGTGGGAGGACGCGCGCACAGACAGAGAAAATAGTCAGCAGGCACTGACCTCACTGCAGGCAGTTCAAGAGGCAGCTTTGGGCCAACATGTCCAGGAAGCCAATGCTTGGATTCGAGCGCACGATTTGACAGAGCATACTCGACTGGCTGAATCGCTGGCGGTTGTGCCGGGCTGGGAGCGTGCTGTGGAAACCGTATTGAGTCATTTTTTGAGTGCCCTGCAGGTAGACAGCTTGGATCACTTTGCCGCTTCATTAGCACAATTGCCTGAAGGTGATTTGGCTCTCATCGAAGTTGGCGACTCAGAAACGGTTGAGGTTGAACATCCGGCGATGGCGTTGCCATCGCTCAACGCGTTGGTACGTGCTGATGCGGTGAATGCCGCCAGCCTGATGCATGGGATCTTCGCTGCGGACAGCACAGCCGTAGCGCTGGCGGAGCGTCGCCATTTGCTTGCCGGGCAGAGTATTATAACGCGTGAGGGGTTTTGGGTTGGATTCGATTGGGTTCGCGTGATCCATGATTATGATCATGAGTCTGGCATCATTGAACGCGGTCAGCGGATCGATACGTTGGCCATGTTTGTCGAAGAAGCTGAGCAGACGCTGCAGACGATGCTTAATCAAGTTCAAGCTGGGCGTGCCCGGATTGAGCAGTTAGAAATGCAGCGGGAAATTCATCAGAAAAATTTGAATGCGTCTAATCAATCGTTAGGCCAGCGAAGAACAGACCATGGCGTGCAGCGCGTCAAGCGCGAAGAGGCGCAGGCGCGACGAGAGCGGAACCGTAAAGATCATCTGGATGTTGTAGAGCAACTATTGTTTGAAAACGACAATTTATCGGTTGCTCGAAGCCGTTTAATTGAAGCGCAGGGGCTTCGCGAAGAATTGGAGCAGACCCGAAAATTGCTGACGGCGCGGCGCGCGTCTATGGATGTCACGTTGGCGCAAGCCAGAGATGCGGCGCGTCAAAGTCGTGACCAACTCTATCAACTCAACGTTGAGAAAGAAGGACTTAACTCACGACTGGCAGCAAGCGAAACTGCGCGTGACCGTTTGTTGGCACAACAGAAAGAGTTGGCGGTGCAGCTTGAGAATTTGAATAGCGGTATCACAAGCAGCACGGCACCTTTGCCTGATCTTGAGGCGGAGTTGGCATCTCAACTTGCTACCCGAGTTGATTTGGAAAAAGAGCTCGGAGAAATTCGTGAACAAACAGAAGCCGCCAGCAATCACATTCGTTCACTTGAAAATCATCGCCAAAGCTACGAATCGAATGTAGAAGAAATTCGGACTGGGCTTGAGGCGCAACGGGTTAAGCGACAAGGCCTTGTCGTTCAACAAGCGAATGTTTTGGCGCAGATTGAAGCTACCGGCCACACCATGGAAAGTGTGCGTGATCAAATGCCACAGAGCGCCACAGAATCAGCCTGGGTTGAAGAACTTGATCGTCTAGGACGTCAAATTCAACGGCTGGGCGCAATTAATCTTGCAGCGATCGAAGAATTCGAACAAGAATCAGAGCGCAAGGTGTATTTGGATGCACAGGCTGATGATCTGGAGGAGGCTCTGGATACGTTATTAGTAGCCATTCGAAAAATTGATGGCGAAACCCGTACCCGTTTTAAAGGTACATTTGAATCGGTTAACAGTCACCTGGGGGTGCTGTTTCCGAAAGTTTTTGGCGGGGGACACGCCTATTTAGAACTCACTGGGGAGGACCTGCTCGATACCGGAGTCTCGCTTATGGCAAGACCACCGGGTAAACGCAATGCGAGCGTTCATTTATTGTCTGGCGGTGAAAAAGCGATGACGGCGGTTGCCTTGATCTTTGCAATTTTTCACCTTAATCCAAGTCCGGTTTGTTTGTTGGACGAGGTTGATGCGCCGTTGGATGATGCGAACGTAATGCGCTTTGCCGCGCTCATTAAAGAAATGTCAGCAGAAGTGCAATTCCTTGTGATAACACATAATAAAATCACGATGGAAATGGCGGACTATCTTGTGGGCGTCACAATGCAAGAGCCGGGCGTATCTCGTCTGGTTTCTGTAGATGTGGACGAGGCCACTGCGATGGCTGTTTAGTTGCATTGCAACAGTAATAGTCATTTAGCTGTGGATTAGGTTAAATCATCGCTTGGAGCGATTGAGGAGTCTTTAAATTGGATATCAAAGATTTTATTCTCGTATGTGGTGGGTTACTCATTGTTATGGTGCTTGGGCACGGTTTTTGGATTGCCTGGCGTGCTAAAAATGCTTCTTTGGCGATGGACATCGTGCCGCTAGTGGGCGCTGAAGGTGACGATGAGCCTTGGGCACTATCTGGCGAACTGCCTAATGGCGGTGCACGCTTAGCGCGCGCGTCTTCGGACGACGGGGCGCAGGCAGAGTTGCCTCTGGAACTAAGTGATGCCGCCAAACAGCCACAGGCGTCTTCGGATCAGGCGGACACCCCTGAGCCCTCCTCAACGCAATCAGTTCGCGCGAAAGCGCCGTTTGATCGCCCAAAGAAAATAACCGCGCGCACAAGTTTGGCCGTGAAAGCAGGCCAGTCAACAGGTGGGGGCAGAGTGCGAAGGGTGGCATCACATACCCCGGTTGCTTCCTTGAGCGGTTTGACAAATGCACGTAAAGAGCAACACGCAACTGAAAAGTCGTCGTTTGATGAGTCGCAAGACCGATTAGGTGATGACGACAACGTTTTGCTGATCATCAACGTTTTGGCAAAGCGTGGTCAACGTTTTGACGGTGAACGGTTGGTTGATGCCCTGCGCAGTCAGGGCTTGCGTTATGGAGACAAGAATATTTTTCATCGGGTTGATGCGGTGACCAAGGCCCAGCGCTATAGCATCGCTAATGCGGTCGAACCGGGTACTTTTGATCTCGCAGATCTTGCCGCGATGCGTTCTCCAGGCATCGCCTTTTTCTTGCAGTTAGCGGATTCCGACGATGCACTGGCAATTTTTGAAGATATGCTAAATGCGGCGCATCAGATTGCGAATACCTTAGGTGGAGAAATACGCGATAAGGACATGAGTCTGTTGTCGGGCCAAAGCGTCGAGCATATGCGTCAAAGTATTGCTGACTTTTCACGCCGCAGGCTGGCCAAGCGCGCTTGAATGGAAAGTTCTGATGAGGGGGCGCTGGGGCGGCTGAAGGTCCTAAGAGAGCAGGTTAGCCATCATATTCACTGCTACCATGTGCTAGATCAGCCGGAAATTTCTGATGCTCAGTTTGACGTGTTGTTCGACGAATTGGTGCAATTAGAAACTGATTTTCCTCACTTGCAAACGCCGGACTCTCCCAGCTTGCGGGTTGGGGGTGGCCCATCGATGGCTTTTAAGCAGGTCACGCATGCGGTCCCAATGTTATCTCTTGATAAATGCACAACGGAGATTGAGTTGCGGGATTGGATGTCCCGATCTCAGCAGCGACTTGACACTTCCGAACCCATACAGTGGACCTGCGAGCCGAAAATAGATGGTGTGGCAGTCTCACTTGTCTATGAGCATGGTCGTCTTGTCTTGGCCTCAACCCGAGGCGACGGTCATTCTGGTGAAGACATCACCAGCAATGTAAGAACAATTCGATCTATTCCGATACGACTTCAGGCGCGGGACGTACCCCAAAGATTTGAGGTTAGGGGTGAAATTTATATCCCACTGAATGATTTCGTTCGCTATAACGCTGAAGCGGAAAGAAACGGGGTTAAACCGATGATTAACCCGCGCAACGGAGCGGCCGGAAGTCTGCGACAACTCGACGCAAGGATTACCGCGGCGCGTCCCTTAACGATGTTTTGCTATAGCCTGGGCGCGGTAGATGATGACTGGCAGCCAGAAACGCATATGGAAGTTATTGCACAATTTGCGACTTGGGGGCTGCGGGTTAATCCATTGATGCAATCAATCGATGATTTGGCAGCGGGGATGGCGTATGTAGAGAAGATTTCCAATTTTCGATCTCAGTTGGGATACGATATTGATGGTGTAGTTTTTAAAGTGAATCGACTAAGTCAGCAACGGCGTTTGGGTGCTGTTACCCGCAAGCCGCGATGGGCGATCGCGTATAAATACCCCGCCGAAGAAGTCGTTACTCAAGTGGAAAATGTCGAATTTCAAGTAGGGCGCACCGGGTCGATTACGCCTGTTGCGCGGTTGCAGCCGGTTTTTGTGGGTGGTGTTACGGTATCCAATGCCACGTTGCATAATATGGATGAGATCACTCGATTAGACCTAAAGGTTGGTGATTGGGTGATGGTTCGTCGTGCAGGTGATGTCATTCCCCAAGTTGCAGCGGTGATAGCCAGTCGCCGGCCGGCTGATGCGATTGAGATCATGCTGCCGACGCAATGTCCTTCTTGCGGTAGCCCGATTATTCATTCTAGCGAGGAGTCTGTCGCTCGCTGCAGTGCGGCCAAACAGGCGTGTCCCGCGCAAAGAAAGGAAGCGCTGAAGCACTTTGCGTCGCGTTTGGCGATGGATATTGACGGGCTAGGAGAAAAGCTCTTAGAACAAATGGTCGACATCGGATTGGTCCGTGATGCGGCGGATCTATACAGGTTATCTGCCCAGGAAATCGCCGGATTGGAGCGAATGGGCCAGAAGTCCGCGGAAAACTTAGTCAACGCACTGCAACGCAGCAAGGCCACTACCTTGCCGCGATTTATTTATGCCTTGGGTATACGTGAGGTGGGTGAGGCGACGGCGGCGGCGCTGGCCGGTCACTTTGGGCAGCTAGATCAGATCATGCACGCCTCTGCTGATTCACTGCAGGAGGTGGACGATGTCGGGCCGGTTGTGGCTTCTCGACTTGTCGAATTTTTTGCTAATACGGCGCATTGCGCGTTAATCGAAGGGTTGATTGGGTTGGGTGTTTGTTGGCCCGATGTCGAAGTATCAAGTCCGGCAGAGCTTCCTCTGTTGGGGCAGGTATGGGTATTAACGGGCACCCTTGAAAAGATGCCTCGCCAACAAGCGAAAGCTCGTCTGATTGCTTTAGGCGCAAAGGTTTCAGGTTCGGTGTCCGCGAAAACTCATCAAGTTGTGGCTGGCCCTGGCGCGGGTAGCAAGTTGGAAAAAGCTCAGGAGTTAGGTGTTTCAGTGATCAATGAAACGGAATTTATAGAACAATTACGGACATTGGCTGATGACTGAAAGCATTAAAAGGGCGCGATTCAATAGATGTCTGTGGCCTTATAGATCATTGAGTGCGTTTATTCTCGCTGGATTAATTGTTGTTTTGACCGGGTGTGCTGCCAGTCCGCCGCGCCAACCAAATAATGTATGTGCTATTTTTTCTGAGAAAAGTGGGTGGTACAAGGCTGCGCGCAAAGCTAAGAAAAAATGGGGTGTACCCGTCAATGTGAGTATGGCGTTTGTTCATCGTGAATCTAGCTACGTCGCGGATGCTAAGCCGCCAAGAAAAAAATTGTTAGGGGTCGTTCCTTGGCGGCGCTTGTCGTCGGCCTATGGGTACGCCCAAGCGACTGATGAGGCGTGGGAGGATTACCTCGCGGATACCAATCGTTGGTTTGTAGATCGCGACGATTTTGCCGATGCGATGGATTTTATTGGGTGGTACAACCACCGCTCTAGCAAACAGTTAGGCATCGCAAAAACAGATGCGTACCGTCTGTATCTGGCCTACTACTCGGGTCCAACCGGTTATCGCAAAGGTGTTTGGAAGAACTCCGCGACGATTCAGGGATATGCCCGGAAGGTGCAAAGCCAGTCGAGTCTTTACGCGGCGCAACTTAAACGCTGTGGTCGCAAGGCTTAGGGTTCGGGTTCAGTGCGGTCTAATCAGCAAAGGATTCACCAAACCTATTTTGAAAAACCATTTTCTCTACAGGTTTGCGCGATATCGGCCCATGTCCGCCCAAAACGGGGTATCCCAACGGTACAAACGCTGCGGTATGCCAGTCCGCTGGAATGTTTAATAGAGCTTTGATTTTGGCCTCCTCTAGGCACAGCAGAGTTGTCAGAACACATCCTAGGCCTTCTTTTCGAGCCGCCAACAATAGGTTTTGTACGGCAGGATAAATCGACCCTCCTCCAACAACACTGGTTCGATCAAGCTGTGCGTCGGTGACTGTGATGTGCTCAAAGTTAAAACAAAAAACACAGATGATAGGCGCTTCGTGCATATGGTTTGCGAGATAGGTGCCGGACTCCAATGCTTTGCGTGCGCTATTGGCGCTCTCAATTGGCATGTTTTGCAGATGAGCTTCATACCCAGGAATGTACGAGCGCCAATGTGGCTTATACAAGTCCGCCATTTTTTGTTTTAGATGGCGGTCATTGACCGCAATAATGCGCCATGATTGATGATTGCCGCCGGTGGGCGCCCATGTCGCCGCGGTGAGCACACGCGCGAGCACTGCCTGCGGAATAGGATCCGGCTTGAGCCTGCGTACGGCCCTTAAGGTTGACATCGCTTGGTATAGCTCCATTTCAATAATCCCCTGTCTGGATCGCTTTTAAATACAGGTTATGAGTTGTCATAACTGACTCCCATGCCTGCTCGTGCATCGTTGCTCACCCCATATTGAGCTATGGGATAACGTAGTCCGTTTTTTGCCAGCGCTGCAAGTCCAATAATAATCTTTGGCAGATAAGACGGTGGAAGTGCGATTAAAAGTTCATCCTCCATAACACCGCCATAGCGACGTTCGGCGAAGCAGGGAATTGATAGGGATGGCTCACCAGTGGCCAAAGCCCGGCCCCAGGAATCCGCGCATGAGGACTCCCCAACGCAACCCCACTCGAGTTTTTTATATCCCGTCCACTGCAGCCCGTTGATGAGGATGATCATTTGCGCTGGCGTGGCATAAATTAAACAGATGTCAGGGGGTGCCAAGCGCCCGCTGGCGAGGGGGCTCACGGCCATGGCCGTATATTTGCCGTAGGGGACAACGTCCATGGCATCTTGATGTCGTGCGGCATCTTCTGCTGTCTTGTACCAGACGCCTGTCATGCGTTCGCCGGAAAGCCACGTATCGCTGCGCGGATGCAGTCCAATCACAGTGGCGCACTGGGCGCCGACCAAGTCGTCTGCGGTGATACCTACCGTCCAGCCGTTACGAGCCGCCTGACCCACAATCTGATCTGTTGTATGAATATTTTTAGGGCGACGAATACGCGGGATAGCTTCCATTTCTTCGGTTTGTGTAAATAGTTTCATACCAATCGGGGTTGTGCGCAGGCGCAAATATTGGTTTAGTTCTGAGACGATTGAGGCGCCGTTAAAGGCGGATAAATCGGAGGTAATCAAACCCGAGGGGTTGGCTTTTGAGACAGATTCCTTTTGCATTGTTCAACTCCCGAGCGTGGATTGCTGGATTGGATCGATGTGAGTGCGGCGAACAGGTATTTTGTTATGGTGGAACACATGAGCTGCAGGTCAAGGTATCAAATATAGAGTGTTCTGCGGATTGAGTCTTGTTCATTTACACAAGTGGCTCATGGGGCGACTGCCATCAGCGGTGCGGAGGGATTTTAAAAAGTGATGTTTAGAAAAAATGGCGACTGCACTTAAAAGTTATCGAGGCCTGCTGGGGATCCTTGCTGCGGGTATCGTGTTTATTGCGTTGCTAATTTGGTGGGTTGGACCTGCGATTGTGCGCTTGGCTATTATAGACGAGCGCCGTAACTTGCCATTTACGCAGCTAAGCTTTGCGCGTGCTGAAGATCTTGACGTTTACCGCGCGCGCTTTCAAAAACCGCTAGCGTCGCTGGTGGCCAGTGAACAGGGTGTCATGCTGGACAGTTACCATTTGGTGCACGTGATAGATGGAGAACAAGCCGATGAATGGCCGATTCTAAATCGCACGGACATGTTGCAAGCAACAGATTTGGTCAACTTGGTTACTGGGTCCCCTTATCGCTTAATGCAACGATACGTGGACGGACTAGAGCTTTTGCAACTGGGTGGGTTTGTAGTTCCGGCATCGAATTGGCGTAAATGTATTGTTGTTATCATTTCGCAGAGTCTGACGGGCACGGGGCCTGATTCACTGTTGCCGGTGGTGTCCTTAATTGACCCGGCTCAGGGTCAGCTTGTTTGGGATACACCGGTTATAGCCACTCAGTTCAATGCGGGTTGGGATAGGGTTGTGGTGGTAGATTTTGCTGAAGTTGACGTTGCGCTGAACTGGCTAAGGTCTGCGCAAATGGTGAATGCGCGAGCGATTAGCAGTTCTAAAAGCAAGCGTTTAGCGACTATTGTTTTTAAGCGCGATTAGGATAAGCTTTCGGGAGCCTTTGCGGATTCCCTGCTTGGGTCGGTAAATACGCTGAAGAAGCATAGAACAGGCATTGCTGCGTCTATGGATTTAGTGGGTGGGGGGAGTCGATTCTAAACTGGCCTCGCTGATGTCGGTGCTGCGACGGATGTTGGAGCAACCGTCGCAGACCGTTCATCAAACCGATACAGCTGCCTGTTTCGGTGATTGGACACCTCACTTGGGCGGCGATGAGTCCAACCCGAGTGTTGCTAGCGGCACTAGATGTCTAGCACGTTAGAGTCTCTGCGGGGGGGCAGGGCGACTAACGAGCCGCTTTATCAACACACTCTACATGCTAACTTTAAGAAAAAGTAAGTTGTAGCAGGCTGATGTAAGGATTGTGGGGCGTTTGTAAATAGAACTCCATAAGTGCTTTGCAGCGTTTGCTATCAGACTGTGGCCTTAAGTCTCGACATATTGTGATCACTCTGTTTTCATTGCGGGCTCACATCGTTAAAGTAGTCGCCATGGCCCAGCGCATGAGGTATGTGTTTGGGTAGTCAATCCCCGTTTGGTCAGAAGGAAAACCATCAATGCCAATGATTCTCAATGAAGAGCAAAATATGCTCAAAGATAGTGCCAAAGACTTTTGCACCAGCAATGCACCGATTGGGCAGTTGCGGGAACTGCGAGACACCGATAGTGCGCAGGGATTTGATTCCGCGACATGGAATGCAATGGTTGAATTGGGCTGGGCTGCTATTCCTTGGGCGGAGGCGCATGGCGGATTGGAGTTTGGATACAAAGGCCTGGGTGTGGTCACTGAGGAGACCGGTAGAACGTTAACTGCAAGTCCTTTGTTTGCATCAGCCTGGGTCGGTGGGACGCTGATCAATGTCGGCGGCAGTGAACAGCAAAAAAGTGAGTTGTTGCCCAAGATTGCTACGGGTGAATTATTGATGGCGTTGGCGCTGGAGGAGGGTCACCGGCATGCACCTTATCAAATTGCGACACAGGCAAGCGCCGATGGAACAAATTTTGTCCTCAGCGGAAAGAAAACTTTTGTGCTGGACGGGCATGTGGCCGGTACATTGATTGTTGCGGCTCGAACTTCCGGTGAAAATCATTCGCGAGATGGGATTAGCCTGTTTTTGGTTGACTCTGCTGCGCCAGGTGTGAGCGTGCTGAGAACAAAAATGGCGGATGCTCGCAATGCTGCCAATATAGAGTTCGCTGAAGTTACGGTTGGTGCCGACTCTTTGCTGGGTGAACTGGGGCATGGTGCTGCCGTCTTAGATGCGGGCTTGGATATAGCACGCATAGGACTGTCTGCGGAAATGCTTGGCGCAACGCAGGAATGTTTTGAGCGTACGGTAAGTTATCTCAAGGAACGAAAGCAATTTGGCGTTGCCATTGGGTCTTTCCAAGCCTTGAAACACCGCGCTGCAAATATGTTTTGTGAAATAGAATTATCCAAGTCTTGTGTATTAGAGGCTTTGACTGCCCTAGATGAAGGGCGTGACGCAGAGGAAGTGGCCAAGTTAGCCAGTCTAACCAAAGCTAAGGTCGGTGAGACGTTCAATTTAGTGTCTCGGGAGGGCATTCAGATGCATGGCGGCATCGGTATGACTGACGAATTCGATATTGGTTTTTTTATTAAACGGGCCGCTGTTTGTGAGCAAACCTTTGGCGATGTCAACTATCACCGCAACCGTTATGGTGAGTTGGAAGGCTATTAGATCGGGCTCGGGCGGCGCCGCTAGAAGCTAGAGGCATACGCCGGATAAAGACGCGATCCAGTCTTCGATCAACGTTAAACCTTCGCGGTGGACACGTGCTCTTCCGAGCTCAGGCATCATTGCTGCTGGATCGGTAGTGGACATTCTGTAGGCTAAAATCGATAGCTCTGGATTGCCCGGTACGATGTCATAAAGGTGTCCTCCAGAGCCGCGTCCTGATGCAATAGGGGGTTTACAAACACCCAGATGTGCGGGGTCGCTAGCTTGATGGTCCAGCATTAATCCGGAGGTATCTGCAGCACCGCGGGGATTGTGGCAATGTCCACAGTTAATGTCTAAGTAGGCGCGCGCTCTAAGGTTAAGATCGCCATTATTCTCACCCCAGCGTGCATTGCGTGGTATCAGCGCGGGTTGCGGTGCGCCACTCAGGTCGCCTGATTGTTGCCAGTTGAGCAGTTGGTTGCGGGCGTGTATCGGATGTGGGCGATTTAAATGTCTGGCCTTGAGTCCGATGGGATGTATTGTGCCGTGCGTATGGTTCTCTGCATGGCATCCAGCACATTGATTACGGCTGGGCACCAAATAGTTAAGTTCAGAGCCATCATCGACAGGTAGTGTGATTAAGTCGCCGATGATCGAAAGGTAAGCCTCCCCGTTGCGCCAGATATAAGACAGGGCGTCCCAACCTTGGGGTTGTCGAACCAGCAGTCGGGTCTCGATCAAGCGGTGCACTGACAGGTCTATATCGTGCGGGTTGCCGTTCCAGCTGCTCTGCAGGGCGATCGCCCCGGAGCTATTCACCGGATAAAAGAACGTTTTGCTGATAATGCTGCCGACGGGAAAATCAAACGCGTCGGTGGCGCGGTAGCTAATCGACGTATCGACCGGAAGGTAGAGTGTGCGCAACTTAAGCGCGTAATCGGTAAATAAAGGCGTGTTTAACTCGTATACCTGTTGTTCAGAGGGCAGCCTGATGAGTTGATTGTCGAGTTGCATCAGCCCCCAAGCAGATAATTTTTGAGGATATTCTTGGTCGCCGAAAAACTGCACTTCAGGCGAACGGTGACAGGCGCCCAAAATCACTAGGCATAGCGGTATCAGCCACCGCGCGCAGGTAAATGGGCGCTTCAAAAGCCGAGCTTTAGGTTTGGTGGACAGGGCGAACACAGGTCAACGCGTTATAAAATTGAGATTAGCTAGCATTGGCAAGCGCACCACGTAAAACAATTGCGGGCAACTTGTCGACCTCACAGTCATGAACGGCCATATTCACTTGCGCGCCCTCAAAGTTGTTCCCTGCATCCAGATTCAGTAGCTTGGCTTCGCTGTTGTTTACGCAGATAAAGGGCCCGTCAGTGCCCGCTTCGGGGTTCACAATCCCATCCCAGATGATGTCGGGAAAAGCACCTGTAGGCCCGTAAAGTGCTACGCGGATCTGGTTGAGGTAATCCGCTCCAGGTTTTTCTCCGCCGCCCTGAAAGGTATTGCCATAGATGGAAATATACTCAGGGTAGGGGTCAAATTCCTTTGCTAAGTTTTTCTGACCGGCGTAATTGGCGCTAAAGTAGCTTGAAATGAGAATGTTCGCTGTATCGTTGTCACTGAGTTGGTTGTTGAAAATTTCCACGTTGTCATTGGAGTTAACCAAGATGCCTGAACCTTTGGGCACCCCGGAAACAGCGGTACCAGGGGCGGCGAAGTTCTCTGTATTGTTTCTGCTCACTTGGTTGTTATAAACCCGCGTGCTGTGGCCACGCTGCGGAATCTGGGGCATGTTGAAGACGAGAATACCTCCGGTATTGTTTGTCGCGATGTTATCGTAGACATCAGCGCCGATGGTGTTTTCAACCTCTATACCGGCAACGTTATATTCCGCTCGATTGTTGCGCACGATGACGTTCTTTGATTGACCGACATAAATGCCCGCATCCGAGGCGGCGATGGCGACCGAGCCCTCGATGAGAGTGTTCACGGTTTGAACGGGATAAATGCCATAAGCGCCGTTGTTAACATCTGGGCCGTTGGTCCACTCGGTGCGAATATGCCGGATGATAATGTTTTCGCCCTCGTTAACCTTCAATGCGTCGCCTATGGTGTCCTCGATAGCCAGATCTTCGATGACAAAGTCTGATGCGTTTACTGAGAGGCCTTCAGCGCCGGAGATTTGGCCTTTAAAGCTGAGGATAGATTTGTCCATGCCCTTGCCTCGAATAGTCACACCGTCGGTGTTGAGGGTCAGCGCGCGTTTAAAAGAATGCACACCGGCGGGTACGTCGATAATGTCTCCAGGTTCAGCACTTTCTAGGGCCTCACGAAACTGTTGCACAAAAGCTTCTGAGCTTGCCATTGCCGGGCTGATGTCTGCCCCGGAACTACTTGATGCACTCTCGCCGCCGCAACCAAACATCAATAGGGCGATGGTGAAACTGAGCAGATGAGGACGGTGCATTGGTGTGTTCTCCGTTGGAAAAAGTGGGTTTAACTTACAGCAGCAGGAGGGTGCGGTCTATGGTCCAATAAGCGGCAAGGCAGCCCATTCCCATTGCCCCAAAATAGTTTATTTTGTCGAGTTGAGTGAATCGAGCGGCGATCCAAATAATGCCAGATAAAAATAAAATCACTAGCAACTGACCGAGTTCGATGCCAACGTTAAACAGTAATAAGGCTTGCCATAATGTGTCTTGTGGCAGTCCGACGTCGCGCAGCGCACCTGCAAAGCCGAGTCCGTGAAGCAGTCCGAACAAAAATGCCATTATCCAAGGGCTTGATTGAGTTAGACGCGATCGATGTGCGGTATCCATGGCCAACTCTCTTGCGAGGAATAAGATCGACAGTGCGATGACGGCTTCCACAGGTCCCTGGCCGACTTGGACCCATCCCGAAATGGATAAAGCCAGCGTGATACTGTGCGATAGAGTGAATGCGGTAACGGTTTTAATCAGTAGCCATGGGTCGCGGATGAAAAGCACCAATCCGACAACAAACAGTACGTGATCCAGTCCAGCCAGTAAGTGCTCGAAGCCGATGCGTAGATAGCTCATCGTGGATGATGTTTGGTCAGTCAGATCCAGGCTGGGGTTTTCTGGTCGTAGTATGAAGGCCTTGCTTTCACCATCGAGGTGTTCGATTCGCACCATGACGTCGGTGAGTGTGACAGATAGTCCGTCGATATGGATCAGGCCCTTGTTTAATTCGCAGCGGGTAGTCCAGCGCTGAATAAAAGCGCCAGAGGTGATTTCTGGGGCCGCTTCATCTTTGAGCAAGCAGCCTTCAGGAAACTGCGGCGAGATGGCCAAGCGGCCGCTTTGCACGGCAGGCTGTTTCCATAAGATCGCATAGAAAGAATCACCCTGTTGATCTTTTTTCTCGCTGATTTGAAGGTAGGCGGGGCGAACTTCGTCAGCGACCAACCCGGTACTTAGACAGCAGGCAGATAGACAGATCAGATAAGCCAGTGCGCGCTTAGCGTTCATCTGGATAGATAACGCGATACTTTTCTCTCAACTGGGCATAGTAGCGTTGATTTGCGGTTTCGCGAGCGGTTTGCTGCAGATCTACCTTCACGCGCTCGCGGACCTGTTCGAAGGATTCGATAGCTTCTTCTTGGATGGACGAAATCAGCACTGGGTGCCAGCCATAGGCTGATTTTATGGGGCCCTGCCAGTTGGCAGACTTGGTCAATGTCATGAGTTTGTCGGAAAATTCCTGTCCAAAAAGATCGCGAATTTCTCGAGCAGATCGCAGTGCGTATTCTCGTTGCAGCATAAAAGGATCACCGACTAAGTCGGCCTTTTTGACAGCGCGAACGGCGTCTGCTTGCGCGTCTTGGCGCCGGTCTTTGGAGAAGTATCGATGTTTAAAACTAACGCGCTTTGGACGCATATAGGTCTCGCGATGTGTCTCGTAATACTGCAGCAGTTCGGTTTCGGTAGGCGCCGTCGCGGTTGCAATATCCTCTGTTAAGAACGTTAATTTTTGCACCATACGCCGGCGCACTATCGTATCGTTGGTCTCTAGATCTAGACGCTGGGCCTCGCGATAGTAGATTTCTTCTTTGATGTGTTGCTCTACCAGGCCATTTAATTCTTCACTGCTAGGTGGCCTGCGCATCTGCATGTTCCACTGGTCACTCAATCGCTGTAGCGCCTGAGGACTTAATTCTATTGCATAGGGAATCTCGTCTTCACCGAACCAGTCGGCGATGACAAACAGGCCTGCGCCAGCGAGCAGGAAGAAAACTAAAGGGTCGCGTAACCAGTTCATTAATTCATCTCGAAACCGCCCGCGACATTAAGCGCGATGCCCGTTACGTTAGTTGCAGTTGCCAAGTAGAGCGCAGCGTCACCCATATCGGCGGCGGTCTGTGGTCGGCCCAATGGAATGGTCTTTTGCATACGTTGTTGGAACTCTTCTTCACGTTGGTATTGTTCAGTTGCGTCAGTGGGCAGAAGATGGTCCAACCACATCGCCGTGCCGACCATGCCCGGACAGATAGCGTTGACTCGGATGTTATCAACTGCAAGCTCAACGGCCAAGGATTGCGTAATGCCGATGGCGGCAAATTTAGACCCGCAGTAGGCTGACATATTTGCATAGCCTTGTTTGCCAGCGATCGAGGCGGTATTGATAATGCAGCCAGCGCCAGAACCTCGCAGGTAGGATAGGGCCGCTTGAGTCATCAAGAACAGACCTTTGCTGTTGACAGCAAAGATCTGGTCCCATTTGGACTCGTCAAAGCTATCTACCGGACCACTATCAACAATGCCGGCATTATTGATCAGGATATCTATGCCTGAAAATTGAGCAGCGCATTGTGCAACCGCACTTTCACAACTGCTGCGGTCGGTGACGTCGACATGCACGGCACTGATGTTTTCGCCAGCGGCGAGGGCAGCCTGCAGGTCGTTATCGTCAGCCAGTGCATAGCGCCAATCACCGCTGTTTTTGCGGTCCACGCCGATGTCAGCAATCATCACTTTTGCACCTGCCTCTGCCAAGCGTGCCACAATGCCTGCGCCGATACCGCGCGCACCACCGGTGACAAGCGCCACTTTACCCTCCAGAGGCAGACTCATTCATTTACCCTTGGTAAGCCGACGATGTGGAAAACTTCTCTAGGTGGTAATCAGAATTGCCTAATTGCGCATCAATGACCAGTAGGCGTTTAAAATAATGGCCGATCCGCAGCTCCTCGGTCATACCCATGCCACCGTGGAGTTGAACGGCGTTTTCACCAATTTTCGTCCCTACTTTGCCGATCAAGTACTTGAGCGCGTGGACCGTACGCATCGCCGCAAGACCGCTCTGAGCTACCTCGAGTGTTGCACGATACAGCAGCGATTTGCATTGTTCATATTCCATGAACATGTCGACCATCGCGTGCTGAAGTACTTGGAAGTCAGCCAGTGGGTGATCAAACTGCTCGCGCTCCTGTGTGTAGGTGACCGTGTCTTTGTAGAGCATCTCCATTGCCCCTAAGGCCTCCGCACTTAGCGCCAAAATGCCATCCATTGCGACGTTTTGAAGAATAGCAAAGCCTTGGTCGACTTCACCCAGAACGCGCGTCATCGGTACTCGAACGTTGTTCAGAGAAACTTCCGCGGCGGTTAGACCATCCACCGTAGGGAAGCTTGAACAGTCTAGTCCTTCGGTTGCGGTGTCGATGACAAACAGGGTAATGCCCGTCGTATCTGTTTGGGCGCCAGCAGTTCTCGCGCTAACGATGAGCTGCTGTGCCGAACCTCCATTTTGGACCATTGATTTATGGCCGTTGAGAATGAACATATCTCCGTCGACTTTGGCGCGAGTAGTGATGTCGTTGAGGTCAAAACGGGCCTGTTCTTCGGCATAGCCAAAGGCCAGCTGACAACGACCTTCGATAACAGCGGGCAGAATTTCTTGTTTGAGCTGGTCGCTACCACCCAAGATGAGCGCACGGGCGCCTAAAACTATGCTCGCGTAAAAAGGCTCTAAAACCAACCCTTTGCCAAATTGTTCCATGATTACCATGGTGTCGATTTGATTGCCGCCGAAGCCGCCTTCAGCCTCAGGCAAGGTGAGGCCAAGCCAGCCCAGCTCTGCGATGGTGGCCCAATGCGCGTCGCTGAATGCCTGACCGCTAGCGATGATCGATTGCCGGGATTCAAGGGTATAGTGGTCAGACACGAAACGTGCAACGCTGTCTTGAACCAATTGTTGTTCTTCGTTTAGGTTGAAATCCATGGTTTTCGCTTACTTCCCCGACTTTTTTATGCCCAAGACGTTCTTGGCGACAACGTCCTTTTGCACTTCGCTTGCGCCCCCGTAAATGGTGTATGCACGAGAGGACAGATAGCCAGACATTCCAGCTCTGGCAAAGGAGTGACCAACGGGTTTTGCGCCCCAAGCGGCAGAATAGATGCCGCCGGCTTCGACGGTGAGTTTCTGAATACGCTGCTGAATTTCTGTGCCTTTGAGTTTCAAGATGGAAGATTCAGGTCCCGGGTTATGCCCCCCGGCTGCTGCTGCCAGCGAGCGTAATTCTGTGAACTCGGTGGCCATTAGATCTACTTCTAATTCGGCCACTTTGGTGCGAAACGCGGGTTCGTCCATTAGCGTGCCGTTGCCGCGTTTTACGCCTTTGGCTTGCTCTTTTAGCGATTCTAAAGCCACCAGTGATCGTGAAATTCCGGCCAGACCGGTGCGTTCGTGCTGCAGCAGACCTTTTGCATAGGTCCAGCCTTGATCGGCTTCACCAACACGATTTTCTACGGGTACTTTGACGTCTGTGAAGTGCACCATGTTAACCGAGTGGGCACCTCCCAAGGTGATGATCGGCTTTACTTCGATCCCGGTCTGTTTCATCGGAAACAGTAGAAAGCTTATTCCCTCTTGTTTTTTGCCGGTATCGCTGGTGCGAACTAAGCAGAAAATCCAATCTGCAATATGCGCCAGGGTAGTCCAGATCTTAGTGCCGTTGACGATATAATGTTTACCATCTGGCGTCAGCTGTGCCTTGGTTTTCAGGTTGGCCAGGTCTGATCCAGCGCCGGGCTCAGAATACCCCTGACACCAGTTGACTTTGCGGTCTCGGATAGCGGGTAGAAATCGATCCTGTTGCTCCTGACTGCCGTAATTCATCAGCACCGGTGCGAGCATGGATAGACCAAAGGGCAGATCCCACGGCGTGACGGACACAGCCGTTTGTTTTTCCCAAATATAGTGTTGGGTGGGAGACCATCCAGGTCCGCCAAATTTTTCTGGCCACTTTGGAATATCCCATCCGCCTTTTGCGCGGGCGAGCTTGAACCAGTTGAGACGCCATTTGTTGTAGTCGCCTTGTTTATAGGCGTTTTCCTTCAAGAAATTGCGAACTTCGGATTGAAAAGATAAATCCTCAGGACTGAGTTCGATGTCCACCGTTGCGCTCCGTTTGGGTTGCGGGATTGACATAGTTTACCGGTTTGATCTGGTTAAGTTAAGAAGCAGGCGCTGACATGTTAAGTTACGGCATGTAAATCAACCCAACCCAACCTGGAGAATAATTTGAGCTACCAAACCTTGTTGTATGAGGTCAACGACGGAGTCGCCACCGTCACCTTTAATCGGCCGGAGGCAGCCAATGCGATGTCGCCCCTTTGTGCCAAAGAGCTAAATGCGGTCTCGTTGAAGATTGAAGCTGACGCAAGTGTCCGTGCGGTTGTTTTAACGGGAACCGGTAAAATGTTTTGTGCAGGTGGTGATTTGGCGGCCTTTGAAGCTGCTGGTGAGGGCGCACGGTCCATGATTCTGCAAATGACGGGTGATCTCCATTTGGCGATTTCAAGATTGACGCGAAATGCAGCGCCGGTCATTGGCGCAATTAACGGAACGGCCGCCGGTGCCGGATTCTCCATGGTGATGATGTGCGATTTGGTTATTTCAGCTGAAAGTGCCGTGTATACGATGGCGTATACGGCTGCGGGGCTATCTCCAGATGGCAGCTCCACCTACTTCATGCCGCGCAAAATAGGTGACCGTCGTGCGCGCGAATTGATGCTGACTAATCGACTCCTCAAATCACAGGAGGCATTAGATTGGGGGGTTGTGAATCAGGTTGTGGCAGACGAGGAACTCATGTCGGCGACTTCGGCTTTGGCGCAGAAAATTGCGCGGGGTCCAACCCAAGCATTTGGTCAGGTAAAGGCACTTCTAAATAGCAGCTTTGACCAGAGCCTAGAGACGCAGATGGAACTGGAGGCTCGAGCGATTGCCGGTTTAATAGGCTCCGCAGATGGTCAGGAAGGCGTCAACGCCTTTCTTAACAAGCGTAAGCCTGAGTTCAAAGGCGCCTAGAGAGATTCTGCCGCCAGTCTCATTTTAGTGGTGGGCGGGCAATTCTGACACCCACCACGATGAGTCCAAGTGCCGCAAACGTCCAGACGTTGATGGGTTCTTCTAGGATATTTTGCATCAGCAGCAGCGAGATAAACGGAGATAGAAAAATCAGTTGGCCCAGGCGCGCGGCGTGTTGGGTTAACCGCAGGGCGCGTTGCCAAAGCAAGAAGGTGAATCCCATTTCGATACAGCCAACCCAAGCACCGTAGGCGAGGGTTTTCGCTGATAAATGGGGAAATCCGGGACCGAGCCAGCAAACCAAAGCGATACCTGGTAGAGCGACGCTGAAGCTCCAGAACATAATAGGGGCTGGAGGGCTGGAGATGCGGGTATTGATCAGCCAGTAGGTGGCCCACAATAAGGTGCTTAAAAGCGCAAAGGTAAGGCCTAAACCGTTCCATTTGGTAGTTTCAGCTGATGCGCTGGTCATGAGTAGGACCACAACCCCGAAATAAGAGACGATCATTCCTGACATCATTTTGCGGGTGAGCGGTTGTTTGAGAATAGGGATCGCCAGCACCGCCAATGTGATTGCCCAGGTATAGTTCAAAGGTTGGGCGATGTGCGCGGGGAGACGGTCATAGGCGCCGAACAACAAGAAGTAGTAGGCAAATGGATTGATCAGGCCCAACACAACAATCCAACACCGATCGCCGCCGGCCAAGGCCCATTGTTTGCTCACGGTGCAATACAACAAGAAAATCAGCCATGAAATGCTGGTGCCCAGTAGGAGCAGCTGGGCGATGGTCATTTGTGCCAGACCCAACTTAAAACCAACAGCAACCGTTGACCACAGCAGCACAGCGGCCAGTGCGTAGCCCATTGCTTTTGTCTCATCCGAGCGGTTTGCTTCCATGCTTGGACTATACCCGCTAGAGTGGCCAACCGGTTAACCGTGACGGACTTTTGATGATTTGTGACGATGCGTTAAGACAACAAATTCAAAATCATTTACAACAATTTCAGGTCCGTTCAAACAACGATGCGTCGTTGCGCCGTGCCGCGGTGGCGCTCGTTGTGACGGACGTTGGCCCCGGTGCCGATCTGCCAGGTTTTGTGCAAACCGATCATTGGTCGTCGGAGGCGGCGCTGATCCTAACTCGTCGGTCGGCCGCGTTGCGGCACCACCCTGGGCAATGGGCCTTGCCCGGCGGGCGGGTCGATCCCGGAGAAACCTATACTCAAACCGCGCTCCGAGAAATGCATGAGGAGGTCGGTGTAAATCTAAGCGAAGCTCGGGTACTTGGTGTCCTAGACGATTTTATGACCCGATCTGGATTTGCCATGACACCCGTAGTCGTGTGGGGGGGTGCCCGCCTGATGGCTAGTCCCAATCCTGATGAGGTCGCCAGTATTCATCGTATTCCACTGCGTGAATTTCTGCGTGACGATGCGCCATTGCTGGATAAGGCAGCGACAAGTGAACATCCGATATTGCGCATGCCTGTCGGAGAAGATTATATTGCTGCACCGACGGCGGCGTTGCTCTACCAGTTTGCGCAAGTTTGTCTGGTAGGCCGGGAGATTCGAGTGGCACATTTTGAGCAACCCGAATTTGCATGGCGATAACCGCAGCAAGAGAGACCGGCAACGGATAGAATAGTTTCAATGCATAAAAAGGAAAAAATATGACCATTCAAGAAGGCGAAAATTTACCTGCGGCAACGCTACATACCATGCAGGACGGACGGCCCGCGCCGGTCACGACACAAGACCTGTTTGCTGGGAAAAAGGTTGTCTTGTTTGCCGTCCCGGGCGCGTTTACGCCAACCTGTTCACAGGCGCATCTGCCGGGTTACGTTGTTAATGCAGATGAAATACTAGCCAAAGGCGTTGATAGTATTATTTGTCTCTCGGTGAATGATGCGTTTGTCATGGGCGCTTGGGGAGCAGGTGCAAACGCCGAAGCCTTGCTGATGGTCGGCGATGGTAATGGCGACTTCACCAAGGCAATCGGGCTTGAAATGGATGGCAGTGGATTTGGCCTGGGCGTGCGTTCGCAGCGTTACGCGATGGTGGTAGACGATGGCAAGGTGACAAAGTTGGCTGTTGAGGCGCCCGGTCAGCTGGATGTGAGTGCTGCAGAAGCTATTTTAGCCTCACTTTAGGTTTGACGTTGGTTAATCAATACAAACGATGCGAATCGGGCCGGCATGATGCCTGAAATCCGTGGGTTAGGTGACAAAGTTGCTTTAATCACCGGCGGATCGGGTGACATTGGTGGTGCAATTGCCGCGGGCCTTGCGGACGCCGGTGCGACGGTGGTGATCACTTACGTTGGTGCCGAGTCGTTAGCAGAGCAAGTGGTTGAGTCTATTGCTCAAGCTGGGGGATGCGCTGAGAAAATACAGTTGGATCAACGCGATCCTGAGGCCATTGACGCTTGCATCGCTGATGTTGCGCAGCGACATGGGCGCTTGGATATATTGGTTAACAATGCCGCTTGGAACGTCGGCATACCTTTCCCAGATTTGCAGGCACTCACTCCCGATTTATGGGACCGGGTAATGGAAACAAATTTGCGCGGTCCTTTTTTGCTGGCGCGTGCGGCGGCGCCGTTGCTTAAGGCGAGCGGGCAGGGGCATATTGTAAATATTTCCTCAGCAGGGGGTATTAGCCCTGGTAGCAGCAGCATTGCCTATTCTTCCAGCAAAGCAGGTTTGAACCACCTCACCCGATGTTTGGCGGTGGCGCTAGCACCTGAAGTCGCGGTGAACTGCATTGCGCCAGGACTGGTCGAGGCGACTCGGATGGCCAACCGCTTGCCGGAAGCAGTCGCACGCGGGGCGCGGCGGCAGGCTGTTTTGGGTCGAGTGGGTCAAGCCAGCGATATAGCCCAACAGGTTTTGTCTTTTGTTTTGTCGATGTCTATATCGGGTCAGACAATTGTAATTGATGGTGGTATGCCCGGAGCCATGCGTTAAGTGACTGACGCGTCAAATATCTGCATTTTCGCAGGCTCAAGTGAGGGGCGATTGCCAGCTTATGCACAGGCGGCTCATGAGCTCGGCGTAGAAATCGCCAGCCGGGGTTATGGCGTGGTATACGGTGGTGCGTCGGTCGGTTTAATGAATGCAGCTGCCGAAGGTGCTTTGCAAAGTGGCGGCCGAGTGATCGGCATTCTCCCAAAGTCAATCGAGCGCATGGAGGTCGCCCATCGGGGATTGACGGAGTTGCGCATTGTCGAGTCGATGCATGAGCGCAAGGCACAAATGGCTGCGTTGTCGAAGTGTTTTGTGGTGTTGCCCGGTGGGATTGGCAGTCTGGAAGAATGTTTCGAAGTCTGGACTTGGTCCCAGTTAGGTATTCATCGAAAATCGATTGGGCTGTTGAATGTTGAAGGTTATTACGACCAGTTGGAAGCTTTTCTGGATTTTGTTGTTGCAGAAGAATTCTTAAGTCTCGAGCAGCGTACAAGGCTGCTGTCCTGCGCTGATCCGGCGCAGCTTATCGACAATTTGCTGCGGCAAGACCAGCAGTAAGAGAATGCCGGCTAAAGGCAGGGACCGCCCGGTTCTTGTTAGCGTTCAAACTCGGATGTTTTGTCAAGCAGAGTGTCTCGCGCGTTGCCGATAGGCCTGATAAGGGCTTCTTGAGCGGCTGTTGCCACCAGATCGCCCTGTCGGTTGAAAAAGTGCCCCCTGACAAAACCTCGTGCGCCGCTGGCGTTTGGAGATTCTTTAGCAAATAGTAACCATTCGTCGGCTCGAAACGGTCGGTGAAACCATAGACTGTGATCAAGGCTGGCACCGCGGATTGTGTCTCGCATGGTATTGCGCCCATGAGGTAGCATCGCGGTAGACATGAAATCTAAGTCTGACATGTAGGCTAAAAGTGCAATATGAATCTCGGGATTGTCCGGCAGCGCGTTCCGAGTTTTGAGCCAGGTATGTTTGAAGGGAGGGTGTTCTTCGGTGTCTGTCATCAGTATGCGTTCAACCTGACGAGAATCGATTGCTTCAAAGCGAAAGGCAAAACGCGCAATCTCCGGTCTTTCTAGGGCCATGGCTTTGTAGGCTTCCAAATCGCTGCGCAAAGACTCAGGTGGTGGTACATCGGGCATGGGCTGTGAGTGTGTCTGACCCTCTTCGTGCTTCTGCCAAGAACATGCCAAGGTGAAGATTGCTCTGCCGTGCTGAATCGCTGCAACACGACGTGTACTGAAAGAACGGCCGTCGCGGATACGATCTACTTCATACAAAATAGGTACTTGCCAGTCACCGGCGCGAAGGAAATACGCGTGCATGGAGTGCAGTTGGTGAGGTGCTTCAACTGTACGATAAGCAGAAGCGAGCGCTTGCGCGAGAACTTGCCCGCCAAAAACATGCTCAGAATTATGGTTCTGGCCCCGGTAGAGATTTTGTTCGATGGTTTCAACATTGAGAATGTTAAGAATTTCTTGAAGAACGGGATTCATATAAGCACTGTTACATTGCTGAGTATTTGGCACAATAGGTATTGTAGAGGATCGCAGATCAGTTTTTCCTCGAAATTACCCGCTTGCGGTATTGTGATTGATAAAAGGTTTTGGTTATGGCGTTAGAAGTGCATCAAATTGCGTGCTTAGAGGACAATTATGGTTTTCTGATCCACGAGCCGATCAGCAAATTCACTGCCACCATTGATACGCCAGAGGTGGGCCCGATCAACGATGCTTTGGCGGCCAAAGGTTGGCGTTTGACACACATTCTCAACACCCACCATCATTTTGACCATGCCGGCGGCAATGAGGCGTTAAAAAAACAGTGGGGGTGTACGGTTGTGGGTGCTGAAAATGACGCAGCACGAATACCAGGTATTGACTCTCGAGTGAGGGACGCAGACAGATTTGAGTTCGGTGAGACTTACGCACAAATTTTTGAGGTGCCAGGGCATACGAGCGGGCATATCGCTTTTTATTTCCCAGATGAGGGGATGGCGTTTGTTGGGGATACTTTATTTGCGTTGGGGTGCGGCAGGTTGTTCGAAGGGTCCGCACCACAAATGTGGTCGAGTTTAGAGAAGTTGCTTGCGTTGCCTGACGATACGCAGATTTTTTGCGCACATGAATACACTCAAGCCAACGCGGCTTTTGCGTTGAGTGTTGAACCTGACAATCCAGCTCTGGTGTCCAGAGTTGCGCAAATCGAAGCGTTGCGGGCGCGGGGTGTACCGACCGTGCCTACGACGATGGCGCTAGAGCGAGCAACAAACCCGTTTCTGCGCGTGGATAGCCTCTCGTTGCAAAAAAACCTCAATTTGGTCGGTGCTGATCCGGTCGCCGTATTTGCGGAAACACGCAAGCGTAAAGACCATTTTTAAGTACAGTTAGTTTGCAAACTAACAACGGTGCCGGTTTTGCGCTCGGTGCGTTTACCATTTGGGGTTTTGCGCCGGTATATTTTATGTGGGTTGATTTTGCCGCGCCGCTTGAGGTTCTAGCGCATAGAATTGTTTGGGCCATCCCTTTGTTGTTGTGCCTAATTACAATCACCCGACAATGGCCCGCAGCGCGTCAACTTGACCGCAGGCAAATATCAGTTCTGGCGTTATGTTCGTTGTTGTTGGCGACCAATTGGCTGATTTTTATTTTTGCGGTGCAAAGTGGTCGCATTGCAGAAACCGCTTTGGGATATTTCATAAATCCGCTTGTCAGTATCGTGTTGGGCGGATTATTTCTGAATGAGAAACTTCGGCGATGGCAATGGGTTGCAGCGGCTATTGCCGCGCTCGGTGTTTCTTTTGAGCTGTTGAAGCTCGGTCAACTGCCTTGGTTGGCATTGACTCTGGCATTTTCCTTTGGATTTTATGGGTTGCTGCGTAAACAGTTGGGTCTGCCGTCGTCTGTGGGTTTGGGTATCGAAACGGCAATTGTAGCGCCTGTTGCAGCCGGCTATCTTATCTATGCATATGGGTTTACCGATGCCGTTGAGCGAGACTTGCAGCAAACTTTGCAGTTGGGTTTGGGCGGGCTCGTGACAGTGGCGCCGTTGGTGCTTTTTGCCAGCGCTGCCATTCGGATGCCGCTGACGACGCTGGGCTTTTTTCAATATCTAGCGCCCTCATTATCGTTATTGCTTGCGGTTTTTTATTTTGAAGAGGCGGTGTCCAGCGCGCGCTGGGTGAGCTTTTCTCTGGTGTGGTTCGGGCTTGTTATTTTTTCCGTAGAAGGCTTGTACGTTTATCAGCAACACAGAGCACGGCA
>DGQF01000009.1:2460-130197 GCA_002389675.1 Gammaproteobacteria bacterium UBA4421 | reverse complement strand
TGCGCATAGAGCCAGACAGAGAGGCAACTGCGAGTTCGGCTTTATCCTTTGTTTCGTACACACCCAGAATCAAAACGTAAAAGATTGCTTTTCCACTGCGGACGCGGGTTGCGGATAAGCCAATTAATCCATTCTCAAGCGCATAGGCCTCTAATGTTTCTCTGTCGCTGACGGCAATGAGTTGAACGGCAAAGTAATCTGGCGGAATATCAAGTAGCGGCACAGCCTTGCCTGGGCGGAAAGACAGGGAAATATAAGGTGGTTCGGGTGTAGCTGACGGCGCGACTGGCGAATTCTGGCCGCTTGCAGGCGACTGAGGAGGCGTTGGTCGTGGCCTGGCTGGGGCAGCTGCAATCGCAGGGGCAGGCGGCGAGATTTGGTCATTAGTCGCCGCGGATGCGGATGGCGGCAAGGGCGCAGGTTTAGGGTTTTTGGCCAAAGTTTCACTTTGGACACAATTCCAAGCATCAGGGTTGTCCCCAGGTTGGCAAAACCAAGGGGTCTTGCGGTCATTGGCGTTGGCATTGGCGGTGTTAGGACCTTTACTGCTGCAGCTTGCGAGCAACCCAAGGAGCGCAATAAGCCAGAAATGAGTTTTAAATGCCATGCAAAGCCTGTGTCGGGATGAGACCCCGTCGCCTCCAGCGACTGTGAGCGTTTAGTGGAGCTATCGGACAATTCTCACTTAAACATTTTGCGGGCCTAATGTGCAACTCTTTGTGTACTACCTAAATCCTCTGATGCAGTCGTACCCGTAAAACCAGTCAATATTCTGCATCGCAATTTCAGGTAAAAAACGTGCCGAGACTGCCGCTTTAATGTGTTTTAGAAACCGTTTGTGAGGCTGCGTGAGGTTTTCGCGCTTGGCCACGGAGCGGCCGTGCGCTGCAATCTTGCGTGCGCGAGGTTGACGATACCTAACGTATTGCTGCAGACCATCGTCAATATCTTCTTCATAGTTTTCCAGCATTCGGCTCAATACCCAAGCATCCTCCAAACCGCAGGCGGCGGCTTCGAGCAAATATGGATTGGGGCTGCTGCAGGCCTCTCCCAAAAAAACCAGTTTGCCCGCACGCCAATGTTCTCGAATCAATATTTGAAAGGGGTTAAACATACCCACCGGTTGTGATTGTTTTATGGCCTCTCTCAACATTGGGTGCCATTGGTGCTCTTCAGGTGGTTGGTTTGCGGGTGCCGCCACCAGTATATGTGTTGCTGTGCGCGTACTGAATTGCCATGCGGTTTGCTGTTGATTCAACCAAGTGATATTGGCATGACTTTGTTTGACGTTTAAGGGCATAGCGGCATGCCAGAGTGTGTGGCTCATGGTGACCTCGAGCTGAGCCTGCGGGCCGCAGTCTGCTACCAGGCTGTGGTTGGTTTCAAGATCGTTCAGGGTTGGATAGTCCAACGGTGGATCATCCAGTGCTAATAAATCGGTCCAATGATGGTTTTCGATGTTCATCATAGGTGCGCCATAGCGCGCCTTGGTGAAATCCCCGAGTGGCAATTCGGTTAACAGAAAGCCCGAATTTGCGAAGCGTACTTGCTGCCGGTTAGGTTGGTGCCCTAGGTCTAGTAGGGCCTCGCCACCACCCAGTGTGTTGATGATCCGTGTCGTATTTGCAGCAATTGGGTTTGCCGGAAATTCAAGGGGCGTCGCCTGTGCGCTGCGTGGCGCTGACTTGAACCACGTGACGTTTTCAAAGCCCGCCTTTTTGCTCGCGAGAAGCAGGCCTCGAGCGGTTGGTGTATTCCCCAAAACGGCAACCGGGTACATTAACTCCGCCGCCAGCGTGTTCCCTCACGTAGGTCTTCAAGTTCGATTCCCGCAGCAGCCAAGAGGTCGCGGATTTGGTCCCCGCGTGCAAAATCTTTGTTTTGCCTTGCGATATTTCGAGCTTCAATGAGGTCATCAATTTCACTATTAGACAGTGACTGGCTGCCACCTGCGGTGAAGTAGGCGTCGGGATCAGTGTTTAGCAAACCCAGTAACCAGCCTCCCGCCCTTAATGCAGTGCGCGCCCGTTGAACAGCCTCTGGGTTGACTGCTTTTTGTAGCTCTGCCGCCAGTTCGTGCATGGCAGCGAGAGCTTCGGGGGTATTGAGATCATCCAGCAGGGGGCTGACAACTGTTTTGGGAAAAGCCTCAATGGACGTTTGGCTAAAATCAAGCGGCTCATCAAGCGTTGCGGGGTTGTCGCGAAGGGCTTGGTAGAGGCTGGCGAGGCTTGCTTGGGCTTGCGCAACGAGGTCTTGCGACCAAGCCAAGCTAGAACGATATTGACCGGATAAAAGGGCGTACCTTAATACCTCGCCAGAGTATTGTTTAGCCAAAGCATTTATGGTCTGTACATTGCCGACGGATTTGGACATTTTTTCCTGACCCATCGTCAGCATATTGTTGTGTATCCAATAACGGACATACTCGGTGCTGTGATTGGCGCAACGACTTTGCGCCGCTTCGTTTTCATGATGTGGAAAGGTCAGGTCAGATCCACCGCCATGGATGTCAATGGTTCGACCCAGGTGTTTGCGAATCATCGCTGAACATTCGATATGCCAACCGGGGCGTCCGATACCCCACGGACTTTCCCAACCGGGTTGTTCGGCGGTAGAGGGTTTCCAAAGTACAAAATCTTTAGGGTCTTTTTTGTAGGGAGCGATTTCAACTCTTGCGCCGTCAATCATGTCTTGCAGGCTACGGCCGGATAAACTGCCATAGTGCGGGTCTGATGGCACATCGAACATAACGTGGCCGTCGTTTGCGTAGGCGTGCCCGTTATCAATTAACTGCGAGATCATGTCGATCATCTCGGTTATGTGGTGTGTTGCTCGCGGTGTTATATCTGGTTCAGTGACCCCTAAATAGGCCATGTCGGTGTTGTAGGCTTGGGTGTAGCGATCTGCTAAAGCTTGGATCGATTCCCGATTAGCCAGTGCGGCTGCGTTAATTTT
The DNA here is from genome assembly GCA_002389675.1 of Gammaproteobacteria bacterium UBA4421. GTDB lineage: Bacteria > Pseudomonadota > Gammaproteobacteria > Pseudomonadales > Azotimanducaceae > UBA4421. The sequence goes on along the minus strand of DGQF01000009.1, from coordinate 127,239 downwards.
ATCGTCGATATCTGTGATGTTTCGCGCATAAATCACGCGTGGATAGAGCTTGCGCAGCAAGCGAACGAGTACGTCAAAAACAACTCCTGGACGGCCGTTGCCGATGTGGACATAGTTGTAAACTGTAGGGCCGCAGACATAGACGGTGACCCGGTGCTCATCCAGGGGTTTAAAAAGTTCTTTTCTGCCGCTGAGCGTATTGTGCAGATACAACTGATGCATGGTCGTTATCGCTGGGGGATTCTGGCGGCGCAGTATAGTTCAGGCCAACGTGGAAACCTAGATCGGTTAGCTTTTGACCGATACTTCGTCTTTTTCCACGCGTAAATAAAAACAGCTTGGACGATTGGTGTGACACGCAGGACCGGTTTGCGCGACGGATATCAAAATGGCGTCGGCATCGCAGTCAAAAGTCATCTCTACCAGTTCCTGAACGTTGCCAGAGGTTTCTCCTTTTTGCCAATAGGTTTGCCGACTGCGGGAAAAATAGCAGACCAGACCCTCGTCTAAGGTTCGCTCAACGGCGTGACGATCCATCCACGCGAGCATGAGCACTGTTTTTGTCATGTGGTCCTGGGCAATCACTGGGATTAGGCCCTGCTCGTTAAACGGTAGCGCATCGAGCACTTTGGCCAAAGGCACGCGAGTGCCACTTGCTGCGCCTTCTAGTTCTTTAAACAGGGTCATAAGTGTCTTTCAAATAGGCGTAAACCGCGCGCAGTGCCAGGGCTTCGCCACCCTCTGGTCGACCAGGTCTGGCGCGAACGTTAAAGGCCATGATGTCAAAGTGCATCCACTTTTGCGTGCCGATGAATTTTTGCAGGAACAATGCAGCGGTTACGGCTCCGGCGTAGGGTGAAGCGGCAGAATTCACCAGATCAGCGACCTTAGATTCCAACATATAACTATATTCCTGATGCAGCGGCATGTGCCAAACAGGGTCGTCCTGGATCTGGCCGCAGGTGTGTATCGCATTGGCCAAGGCGGTGTCATTGCTAAACATTGCGGCGACCTCAGCACCAACTGCTGAACGTGCGGATCCGGTCAAAGTAGCATAGTCAAAGATCAATTCGGGTTCGTCTTCGCAAGCGATGGATAATGCGTCACACAGCAGCAAACGACCCTCTGCGTCGGTATTGTCAATTTCAACTGTTAAGCCTTTATGTGTGTGGACGACATCACCAGGTCGAAAAGCATTTCCCGCAATGGCGTTCTCAGCTGCAGGCACGAGTAAACGCAGGCGAATCGGCAATGCCTCGGCCATGATGAGGTATGCCAGACCGATTGCCGTTGCGGCGCCGCCCATGTCTTTTTTCATGGTACGCATCCCGGATGCGGGCTTGAGGTTAAGTCCGCCGCTGTCGAATGTCACACCTTTACCCACTAGCGTGACTTTGGGGTGATCAGCATGACCCCACTGCAGATCTATCAATCGAGGACCATCTGTCGCCGCGCGGCCAACAGCATGAATTGCGCCACAGTTGTTGTCCAGCAGAGCATCTCCCTCTATAACGTCGCAGTCCGCGCCAAATAAGTCGGCCAAAGCCTGAATTTCTGCTTGTAGATGAGACGGTGCCATGTCTTGTGCGCTGGTATTGATCAGGTCTCGGGTCAGGCTGATCGCTTCCACATGGTTGAGAATTGAGCTGGTATTGTTGGCTGGCGGCATAACCAACCGGGCCGCTGAGCGTTTAGCGGTTTTGTAGCGATTGAATTGGTAGGCGCCTAACCCCCAGCCAATTAACTGCAAATCGCTGACTGTTTCTGTGAGTTGATACAAACCCGGGGGTAATCGCAGAGGTAGACCACCGAGCGTTGCGATGTCCTTTTGGCCGTTCCAGCCAGCGATGATAGAGGTCGCTTGGTCGTTGCCCAGCCAAGCCCATTGACCGGGTTGGGCAGTGAACGCCTGCCGATTAAGCCAGGCTTGCTCGTCATTTGAGCGCAGTGCCAGCCAACTTGAAAAATTTGCGGTTTCAACCAGAATGATCGGGGTGACCGGCTCTGAACCGTCGATGTCATTCGCTTGGACGTAGGGCGTTGTGATCTGTTCTATTTCATTTTTCATAGGGAAGCATTGTAGTGACAACAGCAAAGAACGTCGAATTTAAGCGGACAAAAAACGGCGGCTGGAGCGGACCCACTTTGGCAGTTTTGCTGCTGCTGGTTGCCATGCCCAGTTGGTCGACCAATAAGCCCATGTTGTACGGTAAGCACTGGATTGCAATTACCGGTAAACCCTTGGCGGCAAGCGCGGGTGCGCAGATTTTTCAGCGTGGCGGTAACGCGGTAGATGCGGCCTGCGCCATGCTGGCAGCGACATCCACGATGTTTGATGTATTGAGTTGGGGGGGCGAGACGCAGGCGCTCATCTATCATCCGGGTGAAAAAAAGGTCATCGGCATCAACGCGCTGGGTGTTGCCCCCTCGGGCGCAACGGCTGACTATTTTCGCCAACAAGGGATGAATCAGCCACCGGAGTATGGTCCCTTGGCGGCGGTAACGCCGGGTACACCCGGCGGTTTGTTGGTAATGTTAGCTCGGTATGGGCGCCTGTCTTTGAAAGAAGTGCTGGCCCCGGCTATGGAAATGGCCAAGGGGTATCCGATTGAAGCGCAGACTGCTGACGCAATGGAAAGGATGAAAGCAGAGATCCGTCAGTGGCCAAGCTCGGCCAAGCTTTTCTTGGTTCATCCGGGTGAATCGCGCGAGGCGCCGCACCCGGGGGAGTTGTTTCGTCAGCCTGACCTTTACGCGACATTAGCAAAACTGGTCGCGGCAGAAGAGCAAGGGCTAGCCGCCGGCATGGACAGACGCAGTGCCATTATGCAGGCCTATGCACGGTTTTATACCGGCGATATTGCAGAAGATTTTGTGGCGGGCTCTCAAGCGTTGGGTGGATTACATACGCTTAAGGATTTAGCCGATTGGCAGGTTCATATTGAAACGCCGGTGATGTCTACCTATAAGGATATCGACGTTTATAAATTGACCACGTGGGTGCAAGGCCCGGTAATGCTGCAGGCGTTAAATTTAGCCGAAAAGATTGATTTGACAGCGATGGGGTTTAATAGCGCCAAGTATGTGCATACCCTCTATCAAATTATGAATTTAGCGTTTGCTGATCGAGATTTTTACTATGGTGATCCCTATGTCCCGCCGGTAGAACCTATCGACGGGCTGTTATCCAAAGTTTACGCTGATGCACGGCGCAAGCTTATTAACCCCAAACACAACGATGTTGCCATCAAGCCGGGTGATCCCTATCTTTTTCAAGAGGGCAGTAATCCCTATTTAGATTATTTGGCCCGCTGGACGAATCATGCACAACCGGGTAGCAATCTAATGCCCCCATGGCAGCAAGCAAGTGTCGATGCCGATGCACATCAACGCCGATTTCTAGCGGGTACGACGTCGATTCAGGCAGCAGACGCGCAAGGTTGGGTGGTATCAGTTACGCCATCAGGGGGTTGGATTCCTGCCGTGATCGCCGGTGATACGGGTATTGGAATGAGTCAGCGGATGCAAAGTTTTGTCACCGATGAGAGTCAGAACCCCTACAATGTGGTAAAACCCGGCCAGCGCCCCCGAGCTACCCTAACGCCAGCGATGGCGTTGAAAGAAGGTCGTCCTTATCTCTCCTTTGCGGTTCAAGGGGGGGACATTCAAGATCAGGTGTTGTTGCAGTTCTTTTTGGGAATGGTCGAGTTTGGCATGAACGTTCAAGAAGCCGTTGAAGCGCCTTATTTTTGGAGCTATCAAATGCGCAATAGTTTTGGCGACCACCGAGCAGAACCGGGTAAGATTTTGCTCAATGAACAAACGCCGGCCTGGGTGCGCAAAAAACTGGTAGAGATGGGTTATCAACCGCAATATCGGGATAAAACGTCAGGCCCGATCAACGCTATTCATTTCGACCAGCGTCAAGGAACCTTTATGGGTGGTGCTAGCGATTTTGGTGAAGACTATGGCGTGGCTTGGTAATTGTTGCACAAAGGCGCTTGCGGTGGTTTAAAGTGTTTTTACGGCGATGGTATTGAGTCCCAAGTTGTTCTTTTCAAAAACGCGGTCTGCTCGATAGCTTGAGCGCACCAGCGGACCGGAAGCCACTTCCATAAATCCCATATCCAGCCCCCATTGGCGATACATATTGAACTGTTCAGGGGTAACCCAGCGTTCCACCGGTAAATGATTCTGGGTTGGACGCAGATATTGTCCAAGTGTCACGATATCAACCTGATGAGCGCGAAGATCGGCCAATGTGGTCTGAATTTCAGCGTCTTGCTCACCGATACCGACCATGATGCTGGATTTGGTCAGCACCTTAGGGGCAACTGTTTTTGCGTAGGCCAACACGTCGAGGGTTTGTTGATAGCCCGCTCGGATATCTCTGACCTGATGGGTAAGTCTGCTTACTGTTTCAACGTTTTGCGCGAATACATCTAGACCAGACTGGACAACAGTGCGGATAGCGTTGTGGGCGCCGCTAAAGTCTGGCGTGAGCGCCTCTACGGCGGTATTGGGGTTGGCCAGCTTAATGGCGGAAACACAGTCAGCGTAATGTTGTGCGCCGCCATCGTCCAAATCATCGCGATCGACGGAAGTCAATACAACGTAATTAAGCCCCATGAGTTGGACAGATCGAGCTGCATTGCCGGGTTCATTAGGATCGAGCCAGCCTTTAGGATTGCCGGTGTCCACCGCGCAGAATTTACAGGCGCGCGTGCAGACTGCGCCCATGAGCATAATGGTGGCTGTGCCGTGGCTCCAGCATTCCCCTATATTGGGGCAGTGAGATTCCTCGCAGACGGTTGCCAGTTGGTGTTCGTGAACGGTCTGCTTAACGGCTTGATATCGTTGTCCGCCGCCAACTCTGACGCGCAACCAAGGTGGCTTGCGATGCGACGCAATGTTCGCATTTGCGTTGGTTTTGACGCCGTCTTTAATGGCGACCACGCCCAGCTCGGTGGTGAACTTTTGGCCACTGGTTTTAGAGGGGGGGTCGAGCGCATCATTCATGGTTTGGGGTTACTCTTGGGCATCGAGTTGATGCTCTTGGTTAGTCGTTGACTCAGGCAATTTATCTTGAAACTGTAAACTGTGTAACGTCGAATATAGGCCGCCAGCGCCCAACAGATCATCATGTGTGCCTATTTCTTCGATGCGCCCTTGGCTGAGAACCAGTACGCGATCAGCCTCTTGAATGGTCTGCAGGCGATGTGCGATCAATATTGAGGTTCGGTCTTTTGTCAGTTGAGTAAGTGCATCCTGAATCAGCAGTTCTGTTTCTGTGTCAATATTAGCGGTCGCTTCATCTAAAACAAGTATTTCAGGATCAGCGGCTAAAACGCGGGCAAACGCGAGCAATTGTCGTTGGCCTTGAGATAGATTCTGGCCGCGCTCGGTCAGTTCGGTGTCATAACCCTCTGGCAGTGCGCTAATGAAATGATGTGCGTTCACGGTGCTCGCCGCATCGATAGCTCGCTGGCGAGTGATTGCCGGGTTGCCTAATGCGATATTGTCGTAAATGCTGCCTGAGAAAATATGGAAATCCTGCATGACTACCCCTACACGGCGGCGTAAATCATGGCTGTGCAAATGATTCAGGTCGATCCCATCTAGAAATATCTGGCCATTGGAAAAGTCGTAGAATCGGCTGAGCAAGCGAATTAAGGTGCTTTTGCCTGATCCAGTAGGCCCCACTATGGCTAATTTTTCCCCTGCATGAATGGTGAATGTGACGTCCTGTAAAACGGGCGCACCGACGTCATAGGCGAAATTCAAATGCTCAAATTTAACTTCTCCCCGAAGGCGCTTGGGTAGTGCGAGTGCCTGACCGGGCTCGTGAATTTTCTCATCCCAGTCGATGGCTTGAAAGATACGCTCACCACTGGCCATTGCGCGAAACAAAATGTTGGTTTGTTCGCCCAAAACAACAATAGGGTGGAACAGCATGCCAATGAACTGGGTAAATAAAATAACCTCACCTAGGGTCATCGAGAGGGTGCTCACGTGGCTGGCGCCGTACCAGATGATGCAGCCAATGGCCATGTGGGCAAGACTGTCGTTGAATGCCCCGTATAACGTTTCCACCCGAGCCGAGCGCAATTCGAAATTGCGATTTTTAGTGTTCAGTTGTGTATAGCGATTGAGGTTAAAATCTTGACGGTCAGACAGTTGAACCACCTGCAGGCCGGCGAGATTTTCCTGCAGGTTTTGATTAAGGGCTGATAACGTCTGGCGAACCTGACGAAACAGATGGCGGGTGATCCGTCTGAAGTAGTAGGTGGCCGCCGTCAATATAGGCAGCCCCAACAGCAGCAAAAGCGTTAACTGTGCGTCTATGGCCAGCATGACGGTTAAGGCGACAAAAAAAGGTACAAATTCGCCGATAAGGCTGCCCAATCCGCGCAGCAATTCATACAGAGCTTCGACGTCGTTGGTGACGCGCGTCATAACGCGTCCAACGGCAACCCGGTCGTAGAAAGACGAAGGACGGGTTTCCAAATGGGTGAACAGGTCAAGGCGTAAATCTCGCAGGCCGTTAATGACTGCACGGCTGAGCGAGATTCGATGGGCATGGCCCGTAAATGCCCACGCGATTTGAATGACGGCATACAACAGGCAAGCGATCATCAGCGGGGGTAATCCGCTATGTTGCGCCAAATAAGTGTTTAATTCGATTAACCCAAAATCAGGTGTGTCGGCATCGGATTCGCCGCGAATGATATGGTCAATTGCAACAAGTGAAATGATGATAGGCAAAAGGACCTGAAGGGTGGATGCAACTAACACCAGCACGCTGCTCAGCACCAGCTCAGATTTATAAGGTTTGAGCCAATTTAACAAGCGACGCAGTAATTTTACGTTTAACGCAGAACCGCTAAGGTCTGCTTCAAACATCGTATAGTCGCGTTCGGGCATTTTGTGGGTTTTCATTGGGCAGACCGTGCCTGCTCAAAGTTTTGATTTTCAGCGCCTTCACGCTGAACGCGCTCTAGTTCGGCGTAGTATCCGTTGGCTGCTACCAGGTCGTCATGCGTGCCGCTCTCCATGATTTTGCCATCCTGCAACACGATAATTCGATGGGCATGGCGTGCCGTGCTAACCCGGTGAGAGACCAATAGTGTGGTCTGAGTGCGCCGCAGTCGCTTGAGCTCCGAGAGGATGTGTTCCTCTGTTTGAGTGTCTACGGCAGAAAAGCAATCATCGAGTATCAACACCGGTGCATGGCGTATTAGACCGCGCGCCAGTGTCGCGCGTTGCTTTTGGCCGCCCGAAAGGGTGACGCCACGCTCCCCTACCAAGGTATCCAATTGGTCGGGGAACTGCTCAATCGTGTGCTGTAAGTCTGCCGAGGTGGCTGCATTCCAAATGGCCTCTAAGGCGCGATTGGGGTCGTCGTAGGTCAGGTTGTCTTTGAGGGGTTCGCCAAACAGAAAGGGGTCTTGTGGCACCAGAGCAATTTGCGCGCGAATCTGGGCAAGAGGATAGTCTTGGATATTGCAGCCATCGATGATGACGCTTTGAGATTTGTCATCCAGCAATCGTACCAGCAGTTTCAAAAATGTGGTTTTGCCGGCGCCCACTCGTCCCATGATGGCGACGGTCTGACCAGGCTTGATGTGCAGGTTGAGATCGTCCAAGACTTTCTGCGTGCTGTTTGGGTAACAATAGGTGAGATGGTTGATAGTGATCTCGCCGGAGAGAACGCTTGGTGTGCGTCCGCTGGGCGTGTCAGCGATCTCTGGATCAAGCTCAATGACTTCGAATAACCGGTCGCTGGCAACCGCTGCGCGTTGCACAAGGTTGACAATGAATCCGGCAACACGAAAAGGCTGCACAACCATGCTAACAAACATAAAAAAAGCCACGAAGTTGCCTAGAGGCATCTCACCATTGAGCACTAAATAACCGCCATAGCTGAGGATGGTGAGCGAGCAGATGGCCGCCAAGCTGGGCATCCATGCGGTCATTGCAGAATTGATGCGGTCTTGTAGATAAAACGCGTCAGCATAGGCTTGATTAGTCTGTGCAAATCGACGGATCTCACGTGTTTCTTGGACCATGGCTTGAATGGTGCGGATGCCGCTCAGATTCTCTTGAACCTGCGTACCGAGTTCGGAGAGTTGGTCTTGTACTCTTTTGGAGGCCACCCCCATTTGCCGCGAGGAATACCGGGCGTACCAAAAAATGAAGGGCATGGGAGGCAGCAGTAGCAGAGTTAACAGGGGCGAGAAGTAGATCATGAAGGCAAAGCCGAACAGTGAGGCATAGACCAAGATCACCAGAAGAATAGTGCCCATCGAAATGAGTCTTTGAATGAGCGAGATGTCGGCAATGGCGCGCGTCATCATATCGCCAATACTATGCTGCGAAAAAAATTCAGCACCCTGATTTTGTAGCGAGCTGTATAAACGCTGTCGCAAATCAAAGGCGACGCTCAAGCCTACTTTGCGTACGGCAAATCTTGCGGTAGTGACGACGGTATAACGCATAATCACCGCACCTATGATGCCCAAAACCGGCCACATCACGTCATAGTCGCCGTTTGTCATTTGGTTGATCGCAGCCGCAGTCAGAAAAGGCACCATTGACTCGAAGAAGCGTGCGACACCAAATGCCCCAACGCCAAAGTAGAGTTGCTTTTGATATGGTCGGGTGAAGTGGCGTAACCGCCAGATCGAAGCAAACATGGTTAATTCACCTTAGAAATTGGCGCCATTGGGGACCCGGGGAAACGGAATTGCGTCGCGAATATTATCCATGCCGGTGAGATAGAGCACCAAGCGTTCAAAGCCCAGTCCAAATCCGGCGTGAGGTACTGTACCGTAGCGGCGTAAGTCTCGGTACCACCAGAGTTCTTCTTTAATGTGGTCATCTATGCGTCGATCTAGAACTTCAATTCGTTCTTCTCTCTGGCTGCCGCCGATGATCTCGCCTATGCCGGGAACGAGAACATCCATGGCCGCAACGGTTTTTTCGTCGTCGTTCAATCGCATGTAGAAAGCCTTGATGTCTTTTGGGTAGTCGGTGACAACTACCGGTCCGCCAACAATGTGTTCGGTTAAGAAACGTTCATGTTCAGACTGCAAGTCGGCACCCCAAGTCAGCGGAAATTCAAACTTCTTGCCCGATTTGTCGAGGATTTCAATGGCATCGGTGTAAGACATTAGCGTGAAAGGTGTAGACGCCACGTGGTCCAACCGTGTCAAAATTGTGTTGTCGATATGTTGTGCGAAAAACGCCAAATCATCCTCGCACCGCTCCAGAATTTGTCGAATGATGTGTTGGAGGAAATGCTCGGCCAATTGGGCATTATTGTTCAAGTTCGCGAAAGCGACCTCAGGTTCGATCATCCAAAACTCAGCAAGATGGCGGCTGGTGTTTGAGTTTTCTGCTCGGAATGTGGGGCCAAAGGTATAGACCTTGCTCAGGGCGCAGGCGTAACTTTCGGCGTTGAGTTGGCCGGACACGGTTAAAAAAGTAGGTTTACCAAAAAAGTCGCGGGAGGCGTCTTGCCCCGGTTGGTTGATGTGGTCGAGGGTCGAGACTCGAAACAGTTCACCCGCACCTTCGCAATCGCTACCGGTGATGATAGGGGTATTGACCCAAAAAAAGCCGGCTTCGTCAAAGTAGCGGTGAACCGCTTGCGCGATCCGGTGGCGAACTCGCGTCATAGCGCCAAATGTATTGGTACGTGGTCGAAGATGAGCAACGGTCCGTAAATATTCGAAACTGTGGCGTTTCTTGCTGATGGGATAGGTTTCTGGATCGTCAACCCAGCCAATAACGTTCACCTGTGTCGCTTGAATTTCGCGATCTTGGCCTTTGCCTTGTGATGCGACAAGTTCTCCTTTGAGGGTAACAGCGCAACCCGTCACCAATTCGCAAATGTCCTGTTCGTAGTTGGGCAGTGCCCCATCAGCGACTGCCTGAATGCTGTCAAAGCAGGAGCCGTCGTGTAGGTGGATGAATGAGAACCCTCCTTTGGACGTGCGTTTTGACCTGACCCAACCGCGTATTTCGACGTGCTCACCTATGGCGATTTTATGAGTCAGTAATTGTTTAATGGAGGCGATCTTGGTTTCCGACATGACAGATCCGTTATGGTTATTGAAGCCGAGTTTTAAGCATCCCTATCATAATTCAAACGGCGTGAATTATCCGGTGTGCAGGTGCGGGTTGATTGAACTATTGTTCGACAAAAGGTACAAAAAGAGGTGTCGTTCAACAAGAGACTACCGTGATGCAGCCTGTATACCGTGTTGGAATTGTTTTGTTGCTTTGTGCTTTGGTAGTCGTTGGTTTTTTCGCGATGCAGCCGGCAAAGGTGATGCCTGAGGCATCACCTTTGCCGGCTGTGCTTGAACCGACCGGTGACGAGCCGCCACGGGCGGACCCGGTCGCAGCAGAGCCGGTGGATCAAATGGGTGATGCAAGGCCAGACAGCACACGACCCCAAGAGTCAATTCCAATGCCGCCTTTGCCTCGCCTGCAAGACAGTGATGCCTGGTTGCTTGAGCAGGTTGCGAATTGGTCACTCCCTGCGGTAGTGCTGCAGCCTAGTGATCTGATAGCGCGAGCGAGTGTGGTTCTGCTAAATGCGGCTGCCGGGCAAATGCCACGCAGACAGTTGGCATTTTTAGGTCCTTTCGAAGCCTATTCCGTGCGCGAGATAGGCGAGAAAATATTTGTTGATCCTGTAAGTTATCTGCGCTTTGAGCTATGGATAGATGTGCTTGAGTCGATTCCGCCCGCCGAGCTGGCGGCGATCCTCAGGCGCGTGCAGCCGCTAGTAGAGCAGGCTTTGGAGGAGGTCGGAGAACCTGTTGACATGGCGGCACTGGTTCACGCGGTAGTGCAGCGGGTCCACCAAGTGCCAGTGATAGACAAAGATATTGAATTGCTGCGGCCCAGCGTGATTTACATCTATGCTGATGCAGAGCTTGAAGCTTTGCCGTCATTTGAAAAACAGCTTTTGCGCATGGGCCCGCAGCGGGTCAGCAGAGTGCAGTCTTATGTTGCTCAATTCGCGGCAGCTTACCCAGCGCCTTAGGTGTTCGTGGGGCGAGTTTGCAGGTCAAAAGCGCGCAGTTGATCGAGGTCAGTTGAAGCTTTGAAGGGGGTATGGGCCTCTACGTGGGCGATATCCGCTGTGACGTAGCGTCGTTCATCATCAACAAACCGCGACACGGCTTCTCGAAAATTGGCATCTGCAATCCAATGCGCGCTGTAGGTGGCCTGTGGGAGGTAGCCGCGAGCGATTTTATGCCCGCCTTGTGCACCCGCTTCAACTTTTTTCAGCCCGCGGTTAATGGCAAAATCGATGGCTTGGTAATAGCAAACCTCAAAATGCAAAAAAGGGTGGTCTTCGATGCAGCCCCAATTGCGCCCAAACAGAGTCTCCTGTCCAATGAAGTTGATCGCGCCTGCGATATATCGACCTTCACGTTTGGCCATGATGAGTAAAATATCCTCGGGCATCACTTGGCCTGCAATAGAAAAAAATTCCCGAGTTAAATAGGGACTGCCGTATTTCCGTGAGCCAGTATCAGTATAAAAACGATAGAATGCGTCCCAATGTGTCTCGTTGATCTCAGCCCCGGTGACCCATTCGATGGTGATGCCCGTGGCGAGTGCGTCGCGTCGCTCGCGTTTGATATTTTTGCGTTTTTTGGAGGCTAGGGCTGACAGAAAATCGTCGAAATCGACATAGCCGCCATTATGCCAATGAAACTGTTGATCCAGACGTTTGAGAAACCCGGCCTCTGCCGCAGTTTGCCACTGACCTTGCTCCATGAAAGTCAGGTGTATTGAGGAGACCTCGACCTGCTCGGCAACCTGCATGGCGGCGTCGAGCAGTAAGCGCTCATGAGCTGCGCCTGGTTTTTTGGTTAACAATCGTGGCCCGGTTGCGGGCGTGAAAGGAACACTGATTTGCATCTTGGGGTAATAGTTGCCGCCGGCGCGTTGCCATGCATCAGCCCATCCGTAGTCAAAAACGTATTCTCCCTGCGAATGATTTTTAAGATACATCGGGACGACACCGATGATGTGTTGATCTTCTTCCACTACCAGGTGAAAGGGTTGCCATCCGGTGGCGGTGCTCACGCTGCCACTGACCTCCAACGCGTTTAGAAATTTGTGGGACAAAAAAGGTGTATAAGGTCGAGCCGCATTGCAGGCGTCCCACTCATGAGCAGCGATTTCACTGATTTGGTGTAAAATTTTTGCGGTAATGGTAGTCAAACGTCGGGCCTGCAATGAGCAAAGAGTAAGGGTAAGACTTAAAAGATACCCATTGCAATGCCAGCGGCCAAAGTCATACCCAGAGCATGACATTTGTTCAAGGCCTGGGCATCGACGTTACCGCGACAAATAACGGGTTTTTGAACTTCGATAAACGGGTAGCCATTAGCAATGCGCTCCATTGCTTTTGCGGCGCCACTACCGTCGTTACCCGCAGAGATAAACAGCGCGTAAGGAAGCGGTTTAAGCTTGCCTTCCACCTCATAAAACGTGCGATCTAAAAAGTCTTTTAGTGCACCGGAAAGGTAACCAAAATTTTCAGGTGTGCCGAGCAGTAATCCGTCGGCCCATAATAAATCGTCAGGACCCGCGGCACGCGCCTGAAGGTATCGAATCTCTACTTTGCCTACAGCGATGACGTCTTTGTGTTGCGCACCCGCTTTAACGGCCTCCGCGAGTGCCTGCGTATTGCCGGTTTTGCTGTGATAGACGATCAGTAAATTTTTCATGTTGAATCACGGTTGGGCTTTTTTGACTGTCAGCATGGATTTAACGGTCTATGCGCATGCGGTGTGCTCAATCGGGGGGTATATTACCGCGAACGCTGCACAAACGAAGAGGAAAGACATGAGATTAAAGGATCCAAGAATACCCGCGCTGGAAGCAGATCAATGGTCGCAGGAGGCTCAGACCCTGATGCAACCCTTTGTCGACCAAGGACGTACGTTCAATATCTTTAAGACGCTGGCGAACCATCCTGAGTTGGCCAAACGCTGGATGATATTTGCAAACCATATTCTGGGAAAGTCTTCTATCAACGTGCGGGATCGTGAATTGGTGATTCTGCGAATTGGTTATCTGTGCCAAGCGGGCTACGAATGGGGTCAGCATGTACTTATCGCTCGGCAAGCGGGGCTCACAGATGACGAAATTAATGCGTGCAAAAGTGGGCCTGAAACCCCGGGCTTAGGGGGCCTTGATCAACTCTTGCTGCAGGCGACTGACGAGTTGCACCATGATTCACATGTGAGTGACGAGACTTGGGGGGCGTTGACCAAACATTATGATACGCAGCAGATGATGGATTTGGTGTTTACCGTTGGCCAGTACAATCTAGTCTCCATGGCGTTGAACAGCTTCGGTGTGCAGCCCGATGCTGATCTGCCAGGATGGGATATCTAAGGTCTAATTGTATTCTAAGCTAGTCTCGAAGAGCTTTGAGCGGAACTCAAAGGCTGATTTATATCCCTGACGTAACCGAATTGTGTCTTTTCGTAACAATTAGGTTGACTCAAGTTCGGGGATCTCAAACAATGAGGGCCCGCTTGCCTGATGCAGGGTAGGCGCGTGAGGGTTAGTTTTGTAAGTTCGGGGATGATTTTAAGGCGAAGGAGAGGTCAGCCTGGTGCAAGTGGTCAATGGAATAATAGGGGCAGTTTTGCTGGTGTTTGCCGTCTTGCATGCATTTGTCCCAAGTCATTTCCATATATCGACTGCGTTCGGTTTGGGCGCACTTTGCGCTTTTCTAACATTGATTCCGGGCGCTATATCCACTAACACGGCACGCATCTTTGCGCTGGGCACAACCGCAGTTATGTTTTTCTACTTTGCGTGTTTTTTCACTATGGCGCGAGAGTTTCAAGATGGCTGGGTGAGAACGGGATCTGGGTTGGAAGGCCTGGGTTTGTTGTTGGCCGCCTTCATGATGATTCCAATTTTATCCTGCTATAGCTGCCTGCTGAAAGCTGATGGCTGTGAGCAGCCCACGTCAGCCAAGGGTGCTGCATTTTTTCGTGTCCCCGATGATGTGAAAGAGCATTAAACCTGATAAGAGATAGTGCACATAGACGCGCGACATTGATCTGGATGTAAATAGCTCACGTGCTGTGTTGAGGGGGGAACTTGCCAAATCTATATGACCGTTATGTGCTGCCGAAGCTTATAGATGCCGCCTGCGGGCAGCCGCCTATGACGCAGCTGCGTGGCCGTTACGTCAGTCAAGCCAAAGGTCGGGTATTGGAAGTGGGTATTGGGAGCGGGCTCAACCTCGCGCATTATGGTGCTGATGTCCAGCATATTACCGGTATTGACCCGGCCGCAGAGTTAACCGCAAAAGCGCACCAGCGGGCGCAGAAAATCGCGACCCCGGTTGACGTCTTGGGCCTGTCCGGTGAGTCCTTAGACCTTGATGACAACATGTTTGATACGGTGGTTTGTACGTGGACGTTGTGCAGTATTGCCAATCCTTATCGGGCAGTGCAGGAGATGCGTCGGGTATTAAAGCCCGCCGGACAGTTGATTTTTGTTGAACATGGACGGTCCGACGATCTAACAGTATCGCGATGGCAACGACGAATCGAGCCGCTATGGAAAGTGATCGCAGGTGGCTGTCATCTGACCCGACGAGCTGATGAGTTGCTCAGTGATGGGGGGTTTAAGATCCGCCAACAAGCATCTGGCTATGTACCCGGCCCCAAAGTTGCGGCATTTATGATTCACGGCATTGCTCAAATCGCTTAAGTGCTGTGTACAAATCGCATGGTTATCTGCTGGGATAATCGGTAACATCTCCGCCTGAACGTAAAGCCCAGGAGGGCGGCAACTGGTCATGGCTGAATCAACCCAAGAATTTCCGCGGGCGCGTCCTCAAGTTTGGAGCGTGATCATCGGAATGAGTATTTTTCATATCGCTTGTTTTGGTGCGCTCTATACGGGGGTTAGTGCAGCCGCTGCATGGGTGGCTTTTGGACTCTATGTGGTCAAAGGTGTAGGGGTGACTGCTGGATTCCATCGGCTTCTGGCACACCGCTCTTATAAAGCCAATCGGGTGGTGCAGTTCGTTTTGGGATTGGCTGGAAGCTTGGCCGTCCAAGGGGGCCCGCTTTGGTGGGTCGCACACCATCGCCACCACCATGCCGCAACCGAGACGGAAGAGGACATACACTCTCCGGTCACCCACGGCATGTGGAAGTCCCATATTGGCTGGATGGGGACCGATGCTGCGTTCAATGAAAAGGCAACCAATGCAAGAGATCTGCATAAGTTTCCTGAGATTAAAATGTTGCAGCGGTATTACGCTTGGCTGATTCTGGCGCAACCGGTCTTGCTGTATCTCTTAGGCGAGGCGCTTGGGCCGGCGTATTCAACCTCTGGTCTACAAATGGTGGTTTGGGGTTTTTTCATCAGTACAGTTGTGACATGGCACGTCACGTTTATGGTCAATTCCGTTTGCCATCGGTGGGGCAGCCGTCCCTATGACGCCGGTGATGCCAGCACCAACAATATGTTGATTGGCATTTTGGCTTTTGGAGAAGGTTGGCATAACAACCATCACAAGTATCCCAATTCTGCGCGTCACGGTTTGCTGTGGTGGCAGTTCGACTTCACCTGGGCGCTGTTGCGTGCCATGCAGGCGTTGGGATTAGTGTCGGATCTCAAGTTGCCGAAAGAGTTTCGCAAAGACGAGGCGCGGCCCGTCAGCTAGGCCCTTAAATACTGCACGGCGATGTCGGTATTGCGCCCGCGTGACGAGATATGCGTGGGCGCTAGACGCAGGGGTATGAATCGACGGTGGTTTCCTCAATCGTCAGCACCATCGCTCGGATAAAATCCTTTTTTGTTGCCTTGTTGGCGTTTAAAGTGAAGGCGCTAACCGGACGACAGGCGATCATAATGGTAGAGCGCGTACTTGAGATTGGTGGCTACGCAGCGGGTTATTGCGGTCGATTGTTTGCCCGCGCAGGTGCAGATGTAGTCAGAATTCAAATGGACTCTGTGGGGCCTGCGTGGGCGAGCGACGAGGCGATGTCTGCCTTTTTGCATGGTGGCAAGAGACTTCTGTCAACTGCTGACGGACAGCTCATTGCAGAACTTGCCAACGCTGCGGACATTTTGATTGTGGAAGCGCAGACCGCAAATGCGTTATCCGCGATGGACTTTGATGGCTTTAGTACACCGGTGAAGTTGGCAATGACACCGTTTGGTCGCACCGGTCCAAAATGTAATTGGAACGCATCTGGAAATGTCATGCTCGCGATGGGGGGGTATACACATTTGATGGGTGATCCCGACCGTGCGCCGCTTTCACTGCCGGGTCATTATTTAGAATTTCAAACGGCAGCTCTAGGGTATACCGCGATTAATGCCTGTCGTATGGCGGGGCAGCATAAAGTCATTGATCTGGGTATGTTTGAGACGCTACTCGCTCTGTCGCAATTCACGAGCGTGCGTTGGCAGTGTGCGGGTGAACAGCGTGAGCGACATGGCAGTGATTTTTGGTATGTTGTGCCCAGCAACCTGTTTGTTTGTGCGGACGGATGGGTGTATCTCAATATAGTGCCTTCGTTCTGGGATCCGCTTACCGTATTTCTTGAACGCCCGGAGCTGTTGCTGGATTCCCGATTTCTTACCAACGATCTGCGTATGGAAAATCGTGAAGCCCTACATGCCATTGTAGGAGAGATTTTGGCGCCGTTGTCAAAAGCCGAAATCTTCGCGCGAGCGCAAGCCTGTCGAATTCCGCTGGGTGTGGTTCAAAGTTTTGCAGAAGTGCTTGATGACCCGCATCTTCAGGCGCGGAGTTTTTTTGCACACAGCAACGCGCGGGATGTGCAGCCTTGGCGCATTCCAGAAAACCCTTACTGCATCAACGGCGAGCGTCGAACGGTTGGGTTAGGTCCTATCACGAGCGAACAGGTGCCACTATGGCGGGCGTGAATGGTCCTCTGAATGGGATCAAAATACTTGATCTAACCCATGTTTGGGCGGGTCCGTTGGGTGTGCGCTTTCTGGCCGATTTGGGCGCAGAAGTGGTCAAAGTTGAAGCGCCCTATGGTCGTGGTCCGCAGCAGTTTCCAAGTACGCCCATTGGCGGCTGGATCGGCAAGGCTGACCCGGAAGAGCCTTGGAATCGAAATGCCCTGTTCACCAAGCTGCATCGAAATCGCCAGAGCTTTTGTGTTGACCTAAAACAAGCAGATGGCCGCAATGCTTTTCTCGAACTGGTGAGGGTTGCAGACGTGGTTATTGAAAATTTCAGCGCGACCGCAATGCGCTCGATGGGGTTGGGTTATGACGCACTGGCGTTGGCGAATCCGCAGATTATTTATGTCAGCATGCCTGGCTTCGGTGCAACCGGTCCTTACAGCGAGCGGGTTGCCTTTGGGCCGGTTGTTGAACCGATGTCTGGATTGACGAATATGCTGGGGTATGGGCCGGATGAGCCGCGCAATTCTGCGCTGGCCATCATGGATCCGGTTGCGGCGGTGCATTCAGCCGCTGCAGTGGTAGAGGCGTTGCGGCAATGCCAAATCACAGGTGCCGGGGCGTATGTTGAGTTGTCGCTTCACGAGGGTGGCGTTACCTACAGCGGTCCGTGGCTATTGGATCATCAAATGGGTCATACACCCGTTTGCATGGGTAATCGACATCCAAATATGGCGCCTCACGGCATATACCCTTGTTTGGGGCAGGATCAATGGTTGGCCCTTGCGTGCGTCGATCAAATGCAGTGGCGTGCTCTGTGCGGCCTAATACCTGGGTTAGCGCAAGAGTCGGATCTGCAGCAGCGTCAAAAGGCAGCGGATGATATTGATCGAAAAATTCGTGCGTGGACGCAAAATCAGAGCAAAGCGCAGGCCAGCGAATTGCTACAAGCCTCCGGCATTGCTGCGGGACCGGTGAATGGGGCTGCTGATTTGTTTGCAGATACGCAGGCCCAGTTTCGCAATTTTTTTGTTCCCTATGAGCAGTTCGATACCCCAATGCCAGGTAATCCGATTCACATGGCGGGACTTGCCAGTCACCAGTGGACCCAATGTCCCGACTTGGGGGCCAATAATCACGATGTGCTGTCGCAGTGGCTGGGATACGGGGATGCTCAAATAAGCGCGCTCGAGGATGCGGGTGTCCTTTTCAATCGACCACCGGATTGAAGCGATTATCCCATCGATGGGGTTTAACGTGATGATTAATTTCCTGTGAATAAGGACCTCGCGCGGACTTGTCTCTGTTAGAATTGCTCGCGATTTTTTGTTGATGGCCGAACTGCTCATCACGCTTTTCACACAAGGATTACAGACTACTTCATGGAATTTGTTCTAGGTCAGAGATGGATCAGCCAAACCGAAACTGAACTCGGATTGGGCATAGTGGTTGCCCTTGAGGGGCGTAACGTAACCGTGCGTTTTCCGGTTGCTGAGGAAGATCGCGTTTACGCACAAAATAATACGCCGTTGGCGCGGGTTGTATTCCAACCGGGTGACTCTTTGCAGGATCAAATGCTCGAGCACCTGACCGTGCAGGCGGTCGAAGATCTTGATGGTCTCAAGTGCTACCTGATTGTTGACTCGGCGGGTGAAGAGCGCCTGTTACCCGAGACGCAGATTTCCGGATTGATCCAGTTGAGTACGCCGCGACAGCGTCTTTACGGAGGTCAGTTTGGTAGAGCCAAAGACTTTCAGTTACGTGTTGCAACGCTTTATCGGCGCTACGCGCTGCAGCAATCGCAGGCGCGTGGTTTATTGGGGGTGCGCACCAACTTGCTACCCCATCAAATTTATATTGCGCACGAGGTGGCGTCGCGGTTTGCGCCGCGTGTTCTGTTGGCCGACGAGGTTGGTCTAGGCAAAACCATCGAGGCTGGCATGATTTTGCATCATCAGCTGCAAACGGGCCTAGCCAGCCGTGCTCTGATTGTCGTGCCCGACGCACTGGTGCATCAGTGGCTGGTGGAGATGTTGCGGAAATTTGGACTGCGTGTGGCGCTATTTGATCGCGACCGATTCGATGCGCTGCTTGAAAGTGGCGAGACCAACCCGTTTGAAAGTGAACAGCTTATCTTGTGTGGACTGAGTCTGTTGGTCGACGACGAGGCGGTCGTAGACTATGCGGCCAGTGCCGATTGGGATTTAATGATTGTTGATGAAGCCCACCATCTGACATGGACTGAGCAAGCGCCGGGCGCTGCGTATTCGGCAATTGAGGCATTAGCCGATCGGTGTGCTGGCCTGTTGTTATTGACTGCAACGCCGGAGCAATTAGGTCGCGATAGCCATTTTGCCAGACTTCGGCTGCTAGACCCCTCTAGATTCTGCGACCTCGATCAATTTATTCTGGAGCAGGACCAATATGTCCTACTCAATGATATTGTGCATACGTTGACTCAAGGCGAAGCCTTGTCTGGCAATCAGCAAGCACTGCTCAATCAATTTGGCGGGTTAGACTTTGACAGTGAGTTGCCGGCGCAAAAGTTGATTGATCAACTGCTCGATCGCCATGGAACCGGGCGAGTATTGTTCAGAAATACCCGCGCAGCCATAGCGGGTTTCCCCCAGCGTGAACTTTACAGTTATGCCCTTACCCCTGATGTGGCAGAAGCGGACATGTCTTCGATGTTAGGCCTTCAGCCTGAAATGCATTTACGTCATAGCAGTCAGGACTGGTTGCGTGAAGATCCTCGAGTAGCTTGGTTGGAGCAGTTTTTTAAAGATAATCGACAGGAAAAAATACTGCTGATTTGTGCGAGTGCGCAGACAGCTATCGATTTGGAAAAATATCTGCATTTAAATGTGGGCGTGCGCAGTGCGGCATTTTATGAGGGGTTATCGATTGTCGAGCGCGATCGTGCCGCGGCATATTTCGCGGATTCGCAAGCCGGAGCCCAGACGCTCATCTGCTCGGAAATAGGCAGCGAAGGGCGAAATTTCCAGTTTGCTCATCATCTAATTCTATTCGATTTGCCGGTCCATCCTGACCTTCTAGAACAACGTATCGGGCGGCTAGACCGGATTGGTCAGCGGCATAATATACAGATCCACGTGCCTTATATTGCTGGCGGAGCCCAAGAAATACTCTACCGATGGTACAGCCAGGGCATGCAGGCATTTACTCAAAGCTTCTCTGCTGGTGCTACCGTCAAGGCCCGTTTTGATGAACGTTTGCAGCCACTTTTAAAGGCTACGGAGTCTTTTGATTCGACGGTTGTTGATGCATTAGTAGCGGAAACGCGAGCA
The DNA here is from genome assembly GCA_002389675.1 of Gammaproteobacteria bacterium UBA4421. Lineage (GTDB taxonomy): Bacteria > Pseudomonadota > Gammaproteobacteria > Pseudomonadales > Azotimanducaceae > UBA4421. The sequence continues at coordinate 106,975 of DGQF01000009.1, read as the reverse complement.
TATACCGAGCAAGTCCGAGCTGAGTTGGCGCTCGGTCGGGATCAACTATTGGAGTTGAATTCGTGCCGACCCGCGCAGGCCCAGCAGGTGATTCAAGCGATATCAAATGAAGAGGCTGGGTCGGACATACAAGATTTTGTGACATTGGCGTGTGATGTGTTTGGTTTGGAACCGGAACACCATTCAGAGAAAGCGTTTATCTTGAAGCCGACAGAGCATATGTTGAACCATGAGTTTCCGCTGGTACCGGACGAAGGTCTCATGGTGACCTTTGATCGAGAGAAAGCTCTGGTTCGCGAGGATATGGAGTTCGTTACTTGGGAGTCACCCATGATCTCTGGAGTTATGGAGATGGTTCTGGGCTCCGAACTGGGTAATACAAATATCAGCACTATCGAGCTCAAAGTACTACCTGCTGGAACTTTACTGGTAGAGTGCTTTTACGCCATAGCCTGTAGCGCACCAAAGAAATATCAGGTCAGTCGGTTTTTGCCTTTCAAGCCTGTCAGAGTGCTACTGGATAGTAGCGGTCGAGATTTGACGGATTTGATCAGCCATGACCAATTGAACAAATTGTGTAAGAAAGTTCGCAAATCTGCCCGCCCTGCAATTATCAAGGAAATTCGGCATACGCTAGATCACGTTTTGGATCGCGTAGAGGACAAAGCACAGTTGCAAGTGGAGGGTTTGTTGAATAACGCCAAGGACTCCGTTGCAGAAATTTTAGGGGCGGAGATTTCTCGTTTGCGACAGTTGAAACAGGTCAACCCTTCCATCCGGGAAGAAGAAACAATGTTTTTTGAAGATCAGCAACAGCAGGTTATGAAGTTCATAGGGCAAGCCTCACTGGAGCCTCAAGCGGTTAGGGTCGTGATTGCGACATGATTGCACGGTAACTGACAAGGACACCAAATTGCATGTAGCGGTCATTGGCGCTGGTGCCGCCGGTTTAGTCTGTGCCAGAGAACTGACGCGAAAAGGACATCACGTCCATGTCTATGAAGGGGGACGTGACGTGGGCGGCCTGTGGGATTATACCAGCGACGTTGAAGACGATCTGCTTGGAAAAAAGCCATCTCGCCGCATTCACGCCTCTATTTATAAATCGTTACGGACCAATCTGCCCGGTGAACTCATGGCGTTTAGAGATTATCCGTTCACCTCTAAAGGTGGTGGTCGGGATGATTGGCCTCGTTATCCGCACCATACGCAGGTGCTGGCGTATCTGAAAAATTTTGCCGCTGACTTTGGCCTGCTTGATATCATTTCATTTAACGACTCCGTCAGTTCGGTGCAGTTGCATGAAAATCGAGGCTGGGTGGTGTCGAGCCGTTTGCATACTCGGGTTCGATATGATGCGGTTGCTGTGTGTACCGGCCACTATACGTTGCCCCGAGTGCCCGTAATTGCGAACGTGGAACATTTCGCGGGTAAACTGATGCATAGTCATAATTACCGCTCTCCCGAAGGGTTTGTGGGTAAGCGGGTCGCTTTGCTTGGTGCCGCTTCGTCCGGCATAGATTTGTCTCGGGAAATTGCGACGGTGGCTGATCATGTTTACTGGTGTGCGAATACCTTTCCTCAGGGCCATGCGGTAGCCGCTAATATGACTCGGCACAAGCCGCCGGCATCGTTTCATGGCGAACGAGGTCTTTTGTTGAGTGATGGTTCGAGTATTGATGAGCTAGACGCTTTTATTTTTTGTACAGGCTACGAATATCAATATCCGTTTTTGGATTCAACGTTGGTATCGGTCACTGATAATTGGGTTCATCCGTTATATCTTGATGTGCTTTCGCAGAATTATCCGACCCTTGGTTTTATTGGGGTACCCTTTTTGGTGATTCCTTTCCCCCTGTTTGAATTGCAGGCGCAATGGTTTGCTGCTTTGCTTTCGTCGGAAATAGTATTACCCAGTCGGCAGGAACGTCATTTGGCGGATTTGGCTCACCGGCAAACGCTCGAGCAAAGCCAAGTACCCATGCACCACTACCACAAATTAGCACAAGGGCAGTTCGATTATATGAATAGATTAGCAAAACAATGTGGCGCGGATCCGCTAGTGCCTGCTTTTATTCAAGCCTCTGCCGAGGCTGCTCGCGCCCGATTGAGTTACCCGGAGACGTATCGAGATTTGCCCGGCTAACGATTGGCATTGGGGTTGATCATAGACTTGGCGGATAACCGTGTTGGTCTGTCGCAGGGTTTGTTTTAAACTAAGGCCCACGGAGTGTAGCTCAGCTTGGTAGAGCACTACGTTCGGGACGTAGGGGCCGGAGGTTCAAATCCTCTCACTCCGACCAGTTTGATAAGCCGCTACGATCAAAGGTAGAGACCAAGTTTTTTTGTTCAATACGGTACTTGGGACATTTCCGGCTTGTCGATGGCAGACGTCAGTGACGCCTGTGTGTCTACGACAATGGTTTCTTCCATTATTTCAGTTCTCGCATGAGCGTTTGCGGTAATAGCGGTGGCCAGAAGGCTTAATGCGAAGCGCGCAGCTTGCATTTGTTTCTCCAGTTGTAAATACAGACGTCGTCTTCGTCGAGTAAAATGACGTCTGGATGACCGAATTGTTTTTTTGGTAAAAGAAGAATGTCGAGCCGGCACCCCTAGCGTCTAGTGGCGAGACGTGGCAACAGCCCCTAAGTGAGGAGAAATGCCGCTAGAGGTTGATCGCCACAAAGGGAGCCAAGGGTTGCCAAATTAACATTACAATTTAAGGTCAAACTTAGAGGGGTTCCGGTGTGGCAGTACGCAAGGTTCTAAATTGAGAAAACGAATAGCAGTTAATGGCTTTGGCCGAATTGGCAGACTAGCGGTGCGCCTTGCTCGCGCCTTCGAAGACTTAGAGGTAGTCCACATCAACGAGGTGGCAGGTGGCGTGGAAATGGCTGCCCACCTGCTGGAATTCGACAGCGTGCATGGTCGCTGGGATTTGCCGGTAAGCGTCGCTGAAGGGCGATTAAATGTAGCGGGCAAAAGTATCTCGTATTCCTCCAATCAACGATTGCAGGATACGCGCTGGAGCGATTTGGGCGTCGATGTGGTGGTCGATTGCACAGGCAAATTTAAGAGCATCGATACTTTGCAGCCGTACCTCGAGCAAGGTGTGGACAATGTTGTTGTTTCGGCGCCTATCAGTGGTGACGTTCTGAACGTGGTCGTTGGGGTCAATGACGAACAGTACGACCCCAAGCAACATCGTCTGGTAACCGCGGCTTCTTGTACGACCAATTGCATAGCTCCGGTCATCAGCGTTCTGCACCAGCAGTTCTCGATTGAGCACGGATCCGTCACCACGATCCACGATATTACGAATACCCAGAGTGTGTTAGATACTTTCCATAAAGATCCGCGTCGCGCCCGCGCCAGTGGGATGTCGCTGATCCCTACCTCAACAGGCTCGGCTGCGGCTATTGCCGATGTCATCCCGGAACTCAGGGGAAAGCTAGACGGTATTGCTGTGCGGGTTCCCCTTGCTAATTCGTCGCTCGCCGATTGCGTGTTTGAAGTGAAGAGCAAGGTGTCGGCTGAAGTTGTCAATCAAGCGCTTGTGCAAGCGGCTGAGGGTCACCTGCGGGGAATTTTAGGTGTGGAACATAGACCCCTTGTTTCGGTTGATTACCGGGGCGACTTGCGTTCAGGTGTTGTGGACGCGCTGTCAACTCGAGTGGTTAATGACCATCAGGTGAAAGTCTTAGTCTGGTACGACAACGAAACCGGCTATGCGCAGCGGATGATGGAGCTAGTGAATAAAGCTGCTACCGCCTAATGAATACGCAGCAATATGCCGTCATTACGGGTAGCTATTGGGCCTTTACTCTGACCGACGGTGCGTTACGTATGCTCGTGGTACTGTTTTTTCACGGCCTTGGCTATAGCCCACTGGATATCGCACTGCTGTTTTTGTTCTACGAATTGTTCGGAGTGGTAACGAATTTGGCAGGCGGCTGGCTTGCTGCGCGCATCGGTCTCGCAGTGACCGTGTTGGGCGGTCTTTTTCTGCAAGTTGCTGCTCTTGGCATGCTTTTAGTAGACGTATCCTATTTGACCGTGGGTTACGTAATGGTGGCTCAGGCTTTGTCGGGCATTGCTAAAGATCTCAACAAAACAGCTGCAAAAAGCAGCGTGAAACTTGTTTCAGGCGATAGTGAAAGTCGGCTTTATCGATGGGTCGCTTGGCTTACCGGGTCCAAAAACGCGCTTAAGGGCGTTGGGTATTTTGCTGGCAGTGCCGGACTAGGTTTGATCGGTTTCACGGCATCCATAGCAACGATGGCCATTGGGCTTGGAGTTGTGGGTCTGGTGAGCCTAGTGCTTCTTGACAAAAGCATGGGCCGCGCTTCGTTTAAGCCGAAGTTTGTAGATCTGTTTTCTAAAAGCCAGCGGATCAATCTTTTGGCGGCGGCACGCCTATTTTTGTTTGGCTCTCGAGACGTTTGGTTTGTGGTGGCACTGCCGGTCTTTTTGCAGCTCGAGCTAGGCTGGTCCGCCGTGTCGGTAGGCTCTTTTTTGGCCGCCTGGATCATCGGTTATGGCGTCGCTCAAGCGCTGGCTCCGAACGTAACCGGCTTATCAAACTCAGAAGTACCCGATGGGCGTTCGGCCCTTCGATGGGCGCTCGCGTTGGCGGTGATTCCCGCAGTTATGGCTGTTGGTCTGCACAAGGGTGTTAATTCTGAGGTGGTCTTGATTTTTGGCCTGATGCTCTTCGCAGTAGTTTTCGCCATGAACTCAGCTGTGCATTCTTTTCTGGTGGTTTCTTATGCCAACTCAGATGGCGTGTCGTTGGATGTCGGCTTCTACTACATGGCCAATGCCGCCGGCCGCTTATTGGGCACGGTTTGTTCGGGTTGGATCTATCAGGCATATGGGCTATCGGTATGTTTGACGCTGTCGGCGGTTTTTATTGGTTGTGTGCTGGTTATTTCCTACGCGCTGCCGCGCCGCCACGGCAATCCCTCGATGACCGCGGACTGAGAAACTCAGCGTCCTTGTCGACTGACAAAGTGTTACGTCAGGCGAACAAGTGTCACACAATTGCTATGTATGGCATTTAGTGTGGCGAAGCGCTGATGCGGAGAAAAAAGTGACGCAAACGAAAAAAACAGTGGCGTCAATATAACGTGGGTCCGCGTCAGTAATTTTTTGAACAAGGCGATTTGCGTGGGATGTGGGTGAGCAGCAATGGGTGATTCATAGCCAGTGCTCTCGCCTCGGATCGGGTGCCGGTATGACAGTTGTATTTTCAAGGCGCAAATTCGTAGAGCAGATCCATGGAGTGGTTGATATCGTTAGTTGCTTCAACCCGCCAACGTTCGTTCAAGTAATAACGAATGATTAACGCACCAACAGCAGACAGGGCGTTATAGCTGTAGCGAACGTACAAATCTTGGTTGATCCGTTTCCCGGCAATAATCGCAAATTCGTTTTGTTCAGCAGACAAGGCGGAGAGTTCATCTAAGCCTAGGCGAGAGCGTATTTGTTTGATCACTCCGTTAGATTGGGAGAGCCCCAAGCTTAAAGCTGCGAGCATGAGCTGTTGGTTGTCCCGGGCTGAAGATTCTTTAAAGTCCCGGCCCAAAGCCAGATATGACAGTGCGCGTAAATTGTTCATGGGCGGGTCAGAGTAGACTTGGGTGTTGAGTTGGTCTGCGATGCCTGTCACGCGCAGGCCAACGCGTAGAGGTGTTGACTGACTGCGCAAGGTTCGCGCGGCAATGACATCGATAAAAGGGATTTGCGGATTTCCGGAAAAAATAATGTCGCCTTGTTGGATGTCCAATTTAATTCCGTTGGCCTCCAGCGAACCCTCCGCCACCGTCAGCGTGCCGTGTATTGCGGTAATTTGTCCGCCACTGATGGTGGCGACAACAGCGCCGCTTAGCCGAACTTTCAATGCCATTAATTCAAGTCTGACGTCGTCTCCAAGTACAACTTCAATCTGGCCATTAATGCCGTTGTCCGATTCACGTTCAATGATTCTAGGTCGGTCTCGCAACCGGACATCGGGTTCGGGGCGAGGTATGTTTGGGGGTAGGGTTTTGATCGTTACTAAAGCTGAAGGTATTTGGGTCATGCCCATTAGCGAGATCTGACCGTTGGAAAGTTCCATTGAGATTTCGGGATCGGCCGTGATTTTCCATTCTTCGCTGTCAAGCTGCAGCGAGCTGGCCTGCAGGTCAGCGCTAAGCGCACTGGTTGTATCATAACCATTACCTTTTCCGGACAGTGAAAACTCGCCACCGCTGGCAACTTGTGCGCTCCCGGTGAGTGCCCATTCGGTGCCAGTTGCTGTCCAGTGCGCATCGATTGCCTTGAGTTCCAGTGACGGTTGGGTCGCGGTTAGATGGCCGTTTGTCCAGCTGCCGTTGATTGAGAATTGCGGTTGAGCGAGCGAACCGGAAATTGTACCAAGGGCGGAAAGATTGCCTTCGATGGACTCGATCTGCGTCACAAACGGCTCAGCAAGTGCCGCTTCTGCTGATAAGCGCAGATCACCTTTTAGGGAAAGATCGGGGCTCAGCCCCTGTGTTGAAACGTCTGCGTACCAGCTTAGCTCAGATGATGTGCCTTGCGCTTGAATATGCGCGCCACTGGGGTCGAGTGTTAGGTTGAGGTTGATCTCAGGCACTGTGCCGGCCGGTATGATGTCTTGGTCTAGCGCAAACCCTTGTGTGAATAGGTTGAGGTCAACCAGCCAAGTATCGGGTTTGTAGATGACCTGCCAGTTGCCGTTGGCGGTGCCGGTACTGGAGAGCGTCTCGGGTAGATATGGGTTGAGGGTATTGAGTTCAACACCGGACAATGTGCCTGTCAGATCGATTTCGCCGAGGTTGAATTTCTGTTGGTCCAAGCATAAGCGCCCAAGGCCGATCCAACAATGCGCAGATATTTGCCAGCCGCTCGTTAATGCAGCTAGCCTAACCTGGCGGTCTGGTGAAATCGTGTAGGCCTCAATAGAGAGTTGCGAGTCAGGGTGAAGGATCAAGATTGGTTGTGTCTGAAAGTTTTCTAATGCTCCGCTGAGAAAACCAGCGGACCAGGACGCCTGAAAATTCAGAGCCTCAGGGGTGCCGGCGAGCGCCAGGCGCGGCGTATCAATGGCCGTGCTTTCAAAGGATAACCTCTCGCTACTGATGTTGGCGAGGATTCGACCTGCTTGCCAACTAAAATCTGCGTCGAGGCCCCCCCGGGCTCTGGGGTCTAGTGCAGCTAAATCCGCAATCCTGAAATAGCCTTGCACATCTTGCACACCCTGACCTGTCATTTGCGCTTCAAAATCAGGACCTTGGGTAATATTGGCGTTGACTTCCCATTGGGTTTTCTGTTGCCCCCCGGTGGTCTCCAACGTAAGGCCGCGTTGGACAAGGTGGTGAGAGGCCATAAACGAAAACAGCGGATAGGCGCTGAGATCCAGCTGCCCGTCGCTGGTAATTTTGCCGAACGAGTGTGACAACCATCGGTGTTTGATGTTGGGTTGTTCGAATGTACCGTAGGCTTGGAGCACCCCACTGTCTTGTCCTGCAGCCCAGTTGATATTGAGGGTGAATGGGGTAGGCGTTGCCCCGTTTTGGCGAGGGTCGTTCAACTGTATCTTGGCGGCGAGGTAAGCGTCAGCGATTTGCAGTTGGGCGAGTGTCAATGTGATGCCAGAGGATGTCCATCGACTTGTGGCCGAAAGATTTTTAACGGTAGTGTCAGCAAAATTCAGTTCGTTGATATTCATTTCAGTGATTTCAACGCTCACTGGAAGTTTGGGCAACTTTTGCCAGAGGTCAGTGCTGCTCAGGGGCGCTTGCGGTAATTTGCTCGTGGCGCTTTGTGCGCCAGCCGGCGTGGGTTCGGGTGAGGAAAGCGCAATTGTTGTGGCCGCCAGATGTGATATTTCAAGCTGCTTTGACCTTAACAGTGGCCAAAAATTGATGTCGAGTTGCACCTGTGTCAATTCGACGTCTTGCTGCGCGTAGATTGTGAGCGTCTCAATGCGCAGCCCGTTATTAAAGTTGCCTGAAATTCCCTCAACCTTTAGTACGGGTAACTTTGATTGAAGTTGTGCCAGTAGCCATTTTGTCCCGGGATCGGTGCCCAGCAGCCAGCCGAGCCCAATGGTGATTGTAAACATGATGGTCAGGGTGAGGCTCATCAACCACGCGATTTGACGAATCATATGTCGGGCCCCAGCGATAGATGAAGTCGCACGCTTTGATTTGAGTCTTGCATTGGGTGGGCGATGTCAAGACGTAATGGCCCCAATGGGGAGTACCAGCGAACGCCGGCTCCGATGCTTTGATTAAATTCTGGTGAGTTTTTGTAGGCTGATCCGATGTCGCTAAATAGGGCGAATGACCAATTTTGCCGGAAGGGGATGTCGAGCTCGACCGAGGCATTAATGAGATGTGTGCTGCCAATGACGTTACCAAAATCGTCTTTGCTGCCGACAGAATCCAGTGCGTAGCCCCGTATGCTTCTATCTCCCCCGGTGAAAAAGCGAATAGAAGCGGGTAGGGCGTCAAAATTGGAGGTCCAGATTGCGCCAAATTCTGCGCGTAGCAGCAAACGCGCTTGGCTGAAAACGGGCAGGATTCTTTTGCCACTCAGGCGAGCCTGAGCAAAAGAATTGTCGGAAAGCAGGGCATTTGCAGCCCCCCGCAGATCAACGCTCAAGCGGCTGCCGCGCCGCGGACGTGGGGTATCAATGCTAGAGGTGTAGGTGAAATTGGCACCCACCACAAGCAATGTTGATTGACTCTCTTGTGTGCCAATCTCAAAGTCTTCAATGCTGTAATTCGCAAAAGTTGTTTGCGCCCAACTTTTGTTCAGCCGGGCAGTTTTTTTCAGCCCGAAAGCAAGCGTCTGGCTGGTGGCTGAGTCGGTATCCTCTGCGTTGAATTGCGTTTCGATGCTGTACCATTCGCTGTTGGGATTGCCAGCCGGCCATCGATAGTCCGCTTTTGCAAAGCTGTTGGCCTTCGATAGCAGGCCGACTAACGATGCGCGGTGACCGTTCTTATTGAGATACCTCGCGCTGGCTTCTGCCTTAAATCTAGGGCCACTGTCCGTCGAATAACCTGGCCCCAGTAGATATGACCATGGATTAGCGCTCTCTGCGGTGATATGAACGGGGACTGCGCCATTGTTGGCCGCATCGAGTACGGGCGTAATGCTGAGTCGGCGATAGTAATCGCTGCTCAGCAAGTTCTCATAGGCCTCTACCATCTCTTGCGTGCGTAAAGGCGCGCCTTCTTCTAGTTCTAATATGCGGCGAACCAATTCATCGGTCAGGATCTCCTGCTCAATGATGAGCTGACTAATGGAATACCGTTCTCCTAGCTCGACCTGCCATTGGATTTCAGCGGTGTTTTTCGCCATATCGATCACAACATCTGAGCGCGCGAAATTAGCGTCGATATAGCCTTCTTCCTGCAGCAGGTTAAGAAAAGCGCGGCGGGTTTGGCGATAGCTTTGCGGATCAAATAGCGCGTTTGATGGGGTGGCGAGAGACTGTGCACGCTGCATCAATGGGGTGGTTTTTTCTGTGTCTAAAAATGTGGTCTGCCAACCTAGGACTGTGGCCTGTGTTCCCAAATTGATATTAAGGGTGCATGGCGCCTTTTCCGGTGTTGCTGTGATGTAGTATTTCGCACCGAAATAGCCAAAAGCATCCAGTGCGTCTTGAATGGGTTTATGTTCAATAAAGGTGTTTTCTGCTCCGACCGGGCAGTTTAAAGGTTCTTCTAGCAAGTAGGCTCGAATGGCCTGACTGATGGGATCGGGCGCGCCGACGATATTCCAGTCTGCCTGCGCAAGCGGGCATGCCAGCGCATAGGTAAATAGCAACGATTTGAGCAATATGTTGTGGCTGCGAGTCACTTAATCAAGCCGGTCGCTCAGGCCACTCAGCCGAGAATACGTTCCCGGCGATATAAGCCCACCGCCAGAGTGGTGAGACCTGTTGTATAGACGAGTGTGGTCAGCATGCTGATCAGTGCTTGATACAACACAATCGTCTCTCCTTTGATGAGGTCCGCCATCAGGGTCGCTTGACTCAAACTGGGCACGAGCATGACAACAAGTGAGGTCTCGACGTTCATTAACTGCGCGACGATCAGCGGAAGCGTAGGCACCAGAATCACAAAGGCGAGGTAGGTTTGCGCCTCTTTATAGCTCTTTGCGAAAGAGGCGACCAAGGTTAGTAAAGCGGCGGCAAATAAAACCAGTGGTGCTGAAATGATGAGAATTGACATGATCTGCCCTAGACCGATATCCAAAGCCATACCGATACGCTCAAAAGGCACAAAGGGCAGTGAGAAGTACAGACTTATGAGGAAGATCACCAAACTGATCATGCCAAATGCCGCAGTCGCCGACATTTTCCCCAACACAAGCTGTGTCCTGCTGATGGGCTGAATCAATAGCGGCTCCATTGAGCCGTGTTCACGTTCGCCGGCGGTGGTGTCGATGGCGAGGTAAAATCCACCCATAAAAACCACCAACACCAAAAAGTAAGGCAAAGAGGCGAGCAGACTCAGTGCTCGAGCAGCAGGTGAGGCAACGTCCAGTTCCTGAGTACGTATGGGGTTGCTGATGTTGGGATCTATACCACGCATCCAGAGCCGAAGTCGCCCGGTGGTGTTTGCATATTCATTGATATATCGGCGCAATTGGGCAAGATTCCTGCGGGTGGAAGACAATTCACTGCTGTCATGGATTAGCGTCAGCGTGTTGGTGTTGCCCTGCTGATAGCGTTTGCTATAGCTTGGTTGGATGACCAGCACCAATGAGTGCTCTCCTTGGGTGACCGATTGTTGCGGATCTTCCGATACCAGGGTTGTGATCTGGGTATTTTGGCGCTCAAGGTAATTCATCAGTTGTGGTGCAAATGGTGCGCCAACGACGGCAAATGTAATTGCGTCATCGGACTCTCCCAGCGCGCGATCAAGCACAAATACCATGGCGGCTACGAAAAATATCGGGCCGATGACGGCAATTGAAAATGATGAAAAGAGCGTCCTGCGATCACGTAGGTTATCGATAAACTCTTTGACAAAAACGATACTGAAGCCGCTCATGGGGTTTCCCCTAGCCCGGCGATCTGAACAAAAGCGTCCTCTAGGCTGGCCGTGCCCGCCAAAGCACGAAAATCTGAGATGCTGCCGTCAAAGCGCACCAGCCCTGAGCTGATCACAATCACATGGTCACAAAGGGCATCGACTTCCTGCATGATGTGGCTAGAAAATAAAATACACTTGCCTTGGCTTCTTAAGTTCAAGACGATTTCGCGCAACGCGCGGGTTGCCATAACGTCCAGTCCATTGGTGGGTTCATCCAAGATGATGTGCTGAGGGTCGTGGATGAGGGCTCGAGCAAGGGCAATTTTGATTTGTTGCCCTTGGGAAAACCCGGCCGTACGTCGCGAGCAGAACTCGCCCATGGCCAATTGCTCCACGAGCAGCGCGATGCGCCCTTCCAGCTGTTGGGTTTCAATTCCCTGTAGTCGCCCGTAGTACCTTATGTTCTCTATTCCGGTTAGCCTTGAGTATAAACCAGAGTTATGCGGCAGCACGCCGATACGCTGGCGCACGGTCATGGGGTCGTAGACTACATCTACCCCGGCAACCCATGCGTTTCCCGAGTCTGGCCTGGCTACCGTGGATAAAATGCGCAGGCTGGTCGATTTTCCCGCACCGTTGGGGCCTAGCAATGCGGTGATCCGTCCGTCTGCGGCGCTAAACGAGACTTCTTTAACCGCTTCTACAGCCCCATAGTTTTTTGTTATTTTTTGGACGTCTATCATGGCGATGGGCCCATGATGTCAACAAAAAACGGGTAGCTGCTGAGGTGCTTTGTACAGCTGTCATCCAAAACATCAACGTCTGCTGCTTCGACAAATTCAAGCACCAGATTTGGAATACAGCCGCGTGTGAATATGCCGTGGCCCTGGCCCGATCCGATGATGTGTTTGGCGTTGCTCAAGTTAGCCATGACAATGTCGCCATAGGCTGGCGGCGTGATTGGGTCGTAAGCGCCTGACAGTACCAGCGTCGGGACTTGGCTGATCAGGGGGGATTTGATGTCTTGGCTGATAACACCCTCTGGCCACACACTGCACATTGCTTGGAGTGTGTCATACATTTCTCTGCCTAGGTAAGTTTTCGATAGGGCCGCGAAGTCTTCTTGGTTGTCATCAAAGTAGGGGACATCTTCAGTGCAGATTACTGAATTGTGCATACCGTAGTTTATGCTCTGCGCCAACTGGTCCAGCATGCGTAAAGCGTTGGCAGCGATTGGGGTGAAATTGGCTTGATTGGCTGCCTGATGAATCATCACCGGTATCAGCGCTGTGGTCTCAGGGACGTATAGCGCAAGTCGTAGCCATAACGCGAAGTGTTCGTAGGTCAGTTCGAAGTCAGTGTGTAACCCCGTGACAGGATGCTGCAGGGGCATTGAAATTGGCCGCTGTTTCAGGTTGTTGCTCACACGCAGAAAATCTGCTTCCAGGTCAGGGAAGGCTTGTGTGCAGGCTGAATCGTCTTTGCAGCGGTTGAAAACCTTGTTTAAAACGCTCTGGCTGTTCGTGGATACATTGCTGCCAAGCGCAATTGTCGGCGGCACAACGCCATCCAATATAATGCTGCGACTGCGGTCAGGATGGCGCCTCTGATATTGCATGGCAACGCGGGTGCCGTAGGAAATGCCGTAGATATCTAATTGCTGATAACCCAGCGTTTCGCGCAATGCTTCAAGGTCGGCAACCGCGGCAGTGCTGGTAAAGAAGCGCGGGTCATAAGACAGGCGGTCTAAACAATTCTTTGTGGTTTTGACAATTTCATCAGGGCTCGTGCTGCTGGCGGCCTCAGTGAGGCCATCACAGGTCAAAGGAGCCGACCGTCCCGTGCCGCGCTGGTCGATCACAATCACGTCGCGTTCTCGGGTGAACATTTGCACAATCGGTGCAAGGTCTACCAGTAGATCGATAGATGATCCGCCAGGGCCTCCGTTGATGAGGGTGAAGGCGTCTTTGGCTGGGTCTATCGCGGTTGAGGGCAGTTTTGCGACAAACAAGTTGATGGTAGGGCCTGTGGGATTGGCGCGGTTTACCGGCTGCTGCCACTGCGCGCACTGGGCTTGTAGGTTGCCGTTGCCGCCGCTGCCCGCGATGTTGCACGGCGTGAAGGTTAAATCCGCCGCAGCCGAAATGTTGGCAGATAGCATTATAATCAGCAGCAGTCCCGATAAAAGTTGGCTTGTGCGGTATTTTAGAGATTGCGGTTTGATGGCTCTGGTCATCGTCAGTATGGGTCGCTGGATCTTAATGTTTTGCTACTCAGATGTTCCGGTTTCAGGTTAGGTGATGGAAATCAAAAAAATGCTCAGGATACCCTTTGCGTGCTGTATGTGGCGATTTGACGTAATGCCGTAATGTAGGGGTTGGGGTCGAGTTTGTCGAGGCAATTGAGCGCCAGCGTCGTATGCTCCAGTGCCGCATCAAGGGTGTAATTGAGAGCACCCGTGCGCTCTAGGAGGTCGACAATTTCCTCTAGATTCGAATTATCTTTTTCTTGGATAGCCTGCTCGATTTTGGCTTTGTCTTGCGGGGTTGCCTGATTCAAGGCATGTATCAACGGTAGCGTTAACTTGCCCTCAGCAAGATCGTCGCCGAGTTCTTTGCCTAACGTCTTGCTGTCGCCCGCATAATCCAGGCTATCGTCAATCAGTTGGTAGGCCATGCCAAAATGCATGCCGAATTGGCGCATGGCTTCGACGCTCTGTGGGTTGCGATGAGACGGGCTCGAGCTGATCAATGCGCCTGTGTGGGTGGCGGCCTCGAATAGCAAAGCAGTTTTGCATCGGATAACTTCTTTATAAGCAGATTCAGTCAGCGACAGATTGCCGATATTTGACAGCTGTAAAACTTCGCCTTCGGCAATGGTATTGGTGGCGCGAGATAAAACGGCCATGATGTCAAGCTTTCCAATTTCAACCATGAGCTGAAAGGCCCTGCTGTATAGGAAATCACCAACCAAAACGCTTGGCGCGTTGCCCCATTTTTCATTTGCCGTGAGTCTGCCGCGGCGCTTACCGGATTGATCAACCACGTCGTCGTGCAGTAAGGTTGCCGTGTGCAAAAATTCAATCACTGCAGCCAGGCTAATGTGCGCATCACCGTCATACTCCAATGCACCAGCGGTGAGTAAAACGAGCAGCGGCCGCAGGCGTTTACCGCCAGATTCAACGATATAAGTACTGACGTCCCGCACCAGATTTACGTCCGAGGTCAGCTTTGCTGGAATCAATGCGTTGACTGCGGCGAAGTCATCGCCGACCAACGTATAGGCGGCCTGCAGCGCGTCAATTTTCGCGGCTTTTCGGCTAACGGTGGCAGAAATGGTTTCTTTGGTGCTCATGCAAGGTGGCCCCTTAGCCAGACAGACCCAAAAGACGGTCTCGAAGTGTTTATCTCGTTGTAATCCAAAAACTTTGGCCTTAGAATACCGCGCCTTTCGCGCAGGCTATTGGCTAAGAATACAGTTTGCGGGAGGTCAGGAGTAGAATTATGTTCGCGATTTTTCAAAGTGGTGGAAAACAGCATCGTGTTAGCGAAGGAGATGTTGTTAAGTTAGAGAAGATAGCTGCCGAGCCCGGTGAAGAAGTTGTCTTCGATCAGGTTTTGATGGTGGCACGGGGTGATGACGTTAACGTCGGTGCACCCTATGTCGAGGGTGGGTTGGTTAAAGCGGAAGTGATACGCGTAGATCGCGCGAAGAAAATTCGTATAATCAAGTTCAAGCGTCGAAAGGATTTTATGCGTCGGCAAGGCCACCGCCAGTGGTTTACTGAAGTTAAAATCACGGGAATATCTTAGGTCTTAGGGAAAACAAATGGCACACAAGAAAGCAGGCGGTTCAACACGTAACGGTCGCGATTCGGAATCCAAACGTCTCGGCCTAAAAAAATCCGGTGGTCAGTTTGTTGCGGCGGGTAATATTATCGTTCGTCAACGAGGAACGAAGTTTCATCCCGGTAGCAATGTGGGTTGCGGAAGGGATCATACTTTGTTTGCAAAAGCAGACGGCTATGTGCATTTCGCGGTTCGCGGGCCGCTCAAGCGCAAGACGGTCAGTGTGGTGGCACAAGCCTAGGCGAGGGCATCCACGGTTTTGAAGACCCCGCTGATAGCGGGGTTTTTTTTAAGTGAAAAAAACAACGGCGTAGAGGGATACATGCAATTTTTAGACGAAGCATCTATTCGTGTGCAGGCCGGCAAGGGAGGAAACGGCTGCCTGAGTTTTCGTCGGGAAAAATACGTGGCCATGGGTGGCCCAGATGGCGGAAATGGCGGCGACGGCGGCAGCGTGGTGCTGGTAGCGGACAGTGCACTGAACACGTTGGTAGACTTTCGCTATCAACCTGCATACCAAGCCAAGAATGGCTCAGGTGGCGCGGGACGCAATAAGACCGGAGCAGCAGGGGTTGACCGTTTTGTCAAAGTTCCGGTAGGCACAACCATCGTTGATGAAGAGACTCAGGAAATCCTAGGAGACCTCAGCGAGCCAGGGCAAAGTCTGCTGGTGGCCAAGGGTGGGCATCGAGGGATTGGTAACGCTGCTTTTAAATCCAGTACTAACCGAGCACCGCGTAAGACTACTCCGGGTGTGCTGGGTGAGGACCGTCGTTTGCGTTTGCAGCTGAAACTTTTGGCTGACGTGGGTTTATTAGGCTTGCCTAACGCGGGTAAGTCGACGCTGATAGGGCAGGTTTCTGCCGCAAACCCGAAGGTGGCTGATTATCCTTTTACGACGTTGGTGCCAAATTTGGGTGTGGTTCGCGTGGGTGTGGACAGCAGTTTTGTTATGGCGGATATTCCTGGTCTGATCGTTGGTGCTGCAGATGGTGCCGGTCTTGGCGCGCAATTTTTGCGGCATCTGGCGCGCACCCGGGTGCTTTTGCATTTAGTCGATGTGCAGCCCGAAGATGGTGCGGATCCCTTGGAGAACGCAAAGAACATTGAAGCCGAATTGGCTCAGTACAGCGGTGCTTTGCTGGAACGGCCAAATTGGATTGTATTGTCAAAAGTAGATCAACTCGATGAATCTGCGCTTGAGGCGCTGTCGGCGCGTTTTGCAGCGGCATTTCCCAATCGATTGGTTTTTCATATTTCTGCGCTGGGTGATATCGGGCTCACGGACCTGACGCGAGAGTTGATGCGGGTTTTGCGTGAAGAACAGCTGCGCATGCTCGAAGATGAAGCGTTTGCGGAATATGCTCAGTCGCTGCAGCACCGCATCAGCAGTGATATCTTAGCGCATTCGGAACATATGAGAGCCAAGCGTCGTCAACATCAGGCGGAGTCTGAAGAAACGCTGCACTTAGACGACGAAGATGATATGGAAGTGATTTACGTCAATGAATAAAAGACGACAGACACTGTCCGGTGCCAAACGTATTGTGGTTAAAGTAGGCAGTGCGTTGTTGGCCAACGGTGATCAAGGTCTTGCATTGAGCAAAATCGATGATTACTGCCTACAAATCAATCATCTCAAAGCGCAAGGATTTGAGGTTGTGCTGGTGTCCTCTGGGGCGATTGCCGCCGGCTGTCAGCGTTTGGGCTGGACGCAAAGACCTCAAGCGCTGCATCAGCTGCAGGCGGCAGCTGCAGTGGGTCAAATGGGTCTTGCCCGGGCATACGAAAGTGCGCTGGAGTCGATGAACCGAACAACAGCCATGATCGTGTTAACGCACGATGACTTAGCGGACCGAAAGCGCTATCTCAACGCCAGAGCGACGTTGCAACAGCTCCTGAGTCTAGGGGTATTGCCGATTATCAATGAAAATGACACGGTCGCGACGGATGAAATTCGGTTTGGTGATAATGATACGCTTGCCGCTTTGGTGGCCAATCTCCTGTCAGCAGATTTGTTGTTGATATTAACCGACGTTGATGGATTGATGGATGCGGACCCGCGCCGGAAACCCGATGCACGTCGTTTATCTATGGTTCAGGCCGCGGATGTGGGATTGGATAAAATTGCCACGGCGGGTGCAGGTAATTTGGGTCGTGGGGGGATGCTTTCTAAGGTGCGCGCCAGTCGCTTGGCTGCGCGTTCTGGGGCAAATACCGTGATCGCCAGTGGCGGTGAGCCAAATATTCTGACGCGTGTGCTTGAGGGTGAAGACCTAGGAACGTTGTTAGTGGCAGAATTGACGCCGATGACCGCTCGTAAGCGATGGATTGCTGATCAGTTGCGCGCCAAAGGTGATTTGCGCTTGGACGATGGCGCGGCGCTGGCTCTGAAAGAGCAAGGGGTGAGTCTATTAGCGGTTGGTATAGCGGGAGTTGAGGGTCAATTTGACCGCGGTGAAATGGTGCGCATGCTTGATCAGCGCGGTGTGTTGGTTGCCCAGGGGTTGGCAAATTATTCAAGTCAGGACATCATGAAAATTATCGGTGTGAAAACTGATGCGTTTGCTGACCACCTTGAATATGTGGGCGAACCTGAAGTGGTCCATCGTGACAATTTGGTATTGATGTAGGTTTCGGTGAAACGAACCGGCAGAGATCCTCAAATTTGAAGACCTCGTGCACGGCGTAAACCTAAGCGCTCAGTGCTTTGATTTTCTTGTTCAACCTAGACTTATGTCGAGCAGCTTTGTTTTTATGCATGATACCCTTTGCAACCATTTTGTCGATCAGGGGTACTGCCTCCGTCATTGCGGTGGTTGCGCTCTCCGCATTTTGCGAGATGATAGCCGCGTCTACGCGTTTAATGTAGGTACGTACCATCGAGCGCTGGCTCGCATTTTGGATACGTCTTTTTTCCGCTTGTCTTGCGCGTTTGCGGGCTTGTGCACTGTTAGCCAAGGAGTCCTCCACGAGGGCCGTAAAATTTTGAGGGCGGCAATATGCCGGTCGGATAGGTAGATGTCAACCGAAGAGTCGCAAGAAAGCAAAAAGCAGAGCTCGCCCGCTGGTTTTGAGCGTGAAAATCACAGTCTGGCAAGACAAAGTACTGTTGTGGCCAGTATGACGCTTGTATCCAGAGTCAGCGGCCTGGTTCGCGATGTGGTCCTGTCATATTTGTTTGGGGCTTCGCAGGTTGCCGATATGTTTTTTGTGGCGCTGCGTATCCCCAACTTTTTTCGCCGATTGTTTGCTGAAGGCGCATTTAATCAGGCGTTTGTGCCGGTTTTGGTGCGCTACAAAAAAATGGGTAAAGCTGACCTTGTCGGGTTTATTGCACCTTTGTCGGGGCTGTTTGGATTTTCGCTGGTGATCTTTGTACTGCTGGGTGTTTTTTTTGCCCCGGGGCTGGCTTATATATTTGCCCCTGGTTTCGCGCACGATCCCCGCTTGGCGCAGCAAACCGCCGAGTTGGTGCGGATTACGTTCCCCTACCTAGGATTTATTTCACTTACGGCCTATGCGGGCGCCTTGCTCAATGCCCATAATCGGTTTGCGCTGCCGGCTTTCACCCCGGTGTTACTTAATTTGTCTTTGATTGCTGGCGCTTTGATCGCCTTAAGTGGATGGCTCAATGCTCCCTCGGTCGTGATCGTTGCATGGGCGGTGTTGTTTGCCGGCGTGGCACAGCTGACGCTGCAATTACCCTTTCTTGCCGGTATGGGTTTGTTGCCCAAACCAACCATTGAGCCTAAACATCCGGGTGTCCTGCAGGTTGGCAAGCTTCTTGTGCCCGCTGTTTTTTCAGCTTCGGTTGGGCAAATCAACGCTTTGGTGAATACTATTTTAGCCTCCACGTTGATAACAGGAAGTCTATCTTGGTTGTATTATGCGGACCGGTTACTGGAGTTGCCGGTAGGTTTGGTTGCCGTCGCTCTAGGCACAGTGATGCTGCCGCATCTTTCGCGCATGGCTGCTGGTAACGACGCTGATCACTTTAAACGAACCATGGATTGGGGCGTTAATCTTGGGTTGTTGTTAGGCCTGCCAGCTGCGGCTGCGCTTTATTACCTTGCGTTGCCTTTGATTGCCGTGCTGTATATGAGTTTCAGCAATAGCGCCATGACCGCTTATGACGTGCGAATGGCCAGCTACGCGCTGCAGATGTTTGCGATTGCGCTGCCGGGTTTTGTCTTGGTCAAAATTTTGGCACCTGCGTTTTTTGCGCACGAAAATACACGTGCGCCTGTTTTGTATGCCAGTGGAGCGGTAGCGGTCAACTTGCTGGGTAGTTTGGCAACCTTTAGCTGGTTTGGTCATGTCGGTTTGGCTTGGGCTACAGCGCTGTCTGCGTGGATGCACGTCGTTCTGCTTTATCTTGGACTCAGTCGGCGAGGGCTTTATCGGCTGACAAGCAGGCTTTGGTCGATGTTTTGGAAGATTGTGATTGCCACATTAGGGCTTCTGGGCACAGTGCATGGGCTGACCCACGACATCGACTGGTTGGCTCTGACTGCTCAGGCGCGGTTGATCTGGGTCTTGTCTCTTTCACTAGGGGGTATTGGTTTATATCTCGGTGTATTGTTTGTGTTGGGGATTCGTCCGAAGGACCTCAATCAGATGAGCGTAAGTCGATGATATTGCCTATAATCGGCGGTATGGAAATTATTCATGGCTTACATAACTTGAAGCCCCGCCATCGCGGAAATGTGGTGACGATGGGTAATTTTGATGGTGTTCACAAAGGGCATCAAATGCTGCTCAGGCATCTTGTTGAAAAAAGCGCTGAACACCAGCAGCCCAGTTTACTGGTGACTTTTGAGCCGCAGCCGCGCGAATTTTTTGCCGGTGCGAGCGTCCCACCGAGGTTGACGCGGTTGCGTGAAAAAGTGGCACTGCTGAAGAAAAATGGCTTAAACCGATTGCTATTGCTGCCCTTTAACGAGGCCACAGCGCAAACCTCGGCGCAATGGATTACCGACGAGTTGTTTCACGATATGCTGGATGCGAGATACGTTCTTGTGGGTGATGATTTCCGTTTCGGTCGCAACCGCGAAGGTAACTATGCCAGCGTTGAGGAGGCCGGAGAACGCTTGGGTTATATTGTGCGGCAAGCTGAAACGCTGGCTTTGCTTGATGAGCGTATCAGCAGTTCCCGTGTTCGGGCAGTCCTGGCGGCTGGTGACTTCAAACAGGCGCAAAATCTTTTAGGACATGAATATTTCATCATGGGCCGGGTTGTCTATGGTCGCCAGTTGGGGCGGCAATTAGGGGTGCCTACCGCGAATATCCGTCTACACCGTTATCGAGCGGCGCTAGAGGGCGTATACTGTGTGAATGTCACAGGCATTGGGGGACAGCGCTATGATGGTATAGCCAACATTGGCGTTCGCCCCACAGTAGATGGCAAGGAGCCCCTCTTGGAGGTACATATATTTGATTTTTCCGACAACATTTATAATCAACTGCTGACTGTGACATTTAAACGCAAGCTGCGCAGTGAACAAACCTTTGCTTCGATAAACGACCTTAAAATGCAGATTGAGCAAGATATTGGGCAAGCGCGCGCTTGGTTCGCGCAATCATGAGAAAATGGCTGTTGCTTGCTGTGGGCGTTTTTGTGACCGATCAGTTGTCCAAATTTTGGGTGGTTTCTGTTTTAGATTATTTAGATCGCGTGCAGGTACTGCCTTTTTTTGCCTGGGTAAGATGGCATAACAGTGGTGCAGCCTTTTCGTTTTTGGATGACGCGGGTGGATGGCAACGTTGGTTTTTTGTTTGTTTGGCGTTGGGCTTTGCTGCATTTGTGGTTTATGAACTTTCGCGCCTACCCAAACATGATAAAACAATGGGGTGGGTATACGGACTTATTCTTGGCGGCGCACTGGGAAATATGATCGACCGTCTGAGTCACGGTCATGTGATTGACTTTATCTTGTTCCACTACAAGGGCTATTATTTTCCGGCGTTTAATGTCGCCGATTCAGCGCTGTTTTGTGGCGCTGTGATCTGGATCTACGCCATGATTGTTGAATACCGTCAAACCAAGGCATCCTCCCAATGACCGATATGATCGCTCGCGCGAGCGGGCTGCAAATTAGCGAACGGGCACAAGTCACCTTGCACTTCTCGCTGCTTTATCCCAGTGGGGAAGAGATCGACACCACTCGCAATGGCGACCCGGCGACGTTTGTGGTGGGTGATGGCAGTTTACTGCCCGGGTTTGAGGCCGCATTGATGGGCAAGCAAGCCGGCTTTGCGGAGCAAATTTTGTTGCCGGCTGAGGCTGCGTTTGGAGCCCGTAATCCCGCGAATGTGCAAGTTATCAAGCGGGAAAAATTTGCTGAATTGGCCGGAGAGGAGCCTTTGGAAGAAGGGCTGGTGGTTTCTTTTCAAGCGCCAGACGGGGAATTACCCGGTGTCATTGTTGCCGTCTACGAAAGCTCAGTAAAAGTTGATTTTAATCACCCTCTAAGTGGTTCTGACATTGTTTTTGATGTTGCGGTCTTAGAGGTGAAAATTCCCGATTAGCGTTTAGTTGCACTGCAGAGCGCTCCCGCGGATGTTTTCATGGTGTCCGTCTCCGTCGGTGTCTTTGGAGGGATACGTTCGGCCTGCGGCGTTAACGATCAGTTGGCGAGCATTCGCCGGATTTGCATCAGACGGACAATAGAGAAAGTGGCCATTTTGCCAGTCGGTGATGCCCTGACCGGTGAATAGCAAATAACTGCGATTGCGAAAAGCGCGCCAGAAAATGCGACCGTGTTTAATACCTGCCAGTTGCGCGATGATTACATCACCTGATGAATAGTCGCGGCTGCGATCGTCGTCCAGAAAAATAAGCATGCCGTGGTGCCAGCTGTTGCGCGGTCCACACTGGCCCTGCCGGTTGGGACATATGATGACTTGGTCTTGATGGTTTATCGCGGCATGGCGGGCAAGATTAATAGCCGTGCGAATTGAGCGCAGTGTTGTGTCTGCATGATGTTGATTGATCCATTGCGGCAGATTGTGCAAAGCAAGGCCACTCAAAACGCCGGCAACCGCAAGTGTGACGCATAATTCGACGAGCGAAAAACCTAGTTTGGAAACAGATGAGGTTGAGCTCGTCATGGTGTGAGTTTAGCGTGCGAGATAACGCGATGGTCACAGCCGCGGTCGATAGCATGTGTAAGTTATTCCAAATTCAATTTTTGGATTTTGTAGCGTAGCGCACGAAAGGTCATGCCTAATGATTTGGCGGTAGAGGTCTTATTCCAGCGGTGTGTGTCGAGCGCCTGCGCAATCAGAATACGTTCGATGCTCTCCAAATAATGTTCCAAGCTGATACCTTCAGGCAGGGTTAGCAGTTCGGTGGGTGTGACAGCTTGAAGATCCAGATGTTCGGACGGTGGGATGGGCGTCTGAGTCGGTTGGTGATTTAACTCGGGGTCGGCACTCGTGGGCGAATGCTCGCCGGCGCGGGCGTGATTGACCTCTAAAACATCACCCATGCGTAATTCGTCTAATTGATTGAGCTGCAGGTCCTCTGGGCGAATCAGATTGCCCTCGCATAGGGTGAAGGCACGCTCCAAAAAATTCTCGAGTTCGCGTACATTGCCCGGAAAAGAATAATTCATCAGCAACGCCAGCGCGTCGCTCGATACCTTCGGTGGTGGGGCACTGTATTGCTCTGCGAGCCGTTGGAGGCTGGCTTGCGCAAGTGCGGGGATATCTTCAACGTGTTCGCGCAGGCTGGGTATACGCAGTTCGATGACGTTGAGGCGATAATAAAGATCTTGGCGAAATCTTCCGGCATTGACTTCAGCTAAGAGGTTTTTGTGCGTTGCGCTGAGCACGCGGACTTCGGTTTTTTCTTCTGTCTGAGCCCCAACTGGGCGAACCGCTTTTTCTTGAATGGCTCTAAGCAATTTGACTTGCATCACCAACGGTAAATCGGCGACTTCGTCCAGAAATAAAGTACCTCCGGTTGCGGCTTGGAACAGGCCTTGTTTGTCGCTGACGGCTCCCGTGAAGCTACCTTTAACGTGACCGAAAAACTCGCTTTCCATCAACTCTGATGGGATAGCGCCGCAATTAACCGGGACAAAGGGGCCCGCTGCACGCGGGCCCATGGCGTGCACCAACCGCGCGGCAACTTCTTTGCCGGAACCCGATTCACCGCTGACGTAAATGGGCGCCTGACTCCGGGAAATTTTCTTGATTTGTTCGCGCAGGTTCACCATGGCGCTTGAATCGCCAATTAAGTTAACGTTTTGGTCGGGTTGTACGGTAGTCAACTCGCCAATGCGAAGCGCGCTGCTGACCAAGTTTCGCAGCTGCTCCAGGTCGATAGGTTTCTGTAAAAAATCAAACGCCCCGGCTTTGAGTGCGGTGATCGCGGTGTCTACACTGCCAAAGGCTGTGATCATGGCCACCGGCAAATGACTGTGATGTTCACTGATATGCTCAATTAGCGTCAATCCACTGCCGTCAGGAAGGTGCATATCTGTCAGGCATAGGTCAAAGGATTGTGTGTCCAAATAATTCAACGCCTGCTGTAAGTTGGCGGCTGAGACAGTCTCCAGCTGCATCCGACCCAGAGTGATTTCGAGGAGTTCACGAATATCGGGTTCGTCGTCTACGATCAGTAATCGCTTGAGGGTCATGGCTTAAACCTGTTTGTCTATTCGCTTGAGCACGTCGTGGACCTCAGATAGGAGGAGTGATGCGCCTTGGATGCATAAATAATATTCTAAAACAACTGCGCTGCTCATCATCGCGCGTATAGCTTAACTGAGCTTGATTGGCTTCGCATAATTCACGAGATAAATAAAGACCAAGTCCGGTGCCTGATTTTGCGGTTGTTGAAAAAGGTTGAAAAAGATTAGGTTCAAGGTTGGGGTCGACCCCGACGCCATAATCAATAACATTCAGAAAAGGCCGGCCAGAAACGGCGTCTAAACCGCCAATTAGTTCGACACTGGCGGGTTTGTGATTTTCTACTGAGTAACGCAAGCCGTTGTCGACTAAGTTGGTAAGGGCCTGATTGAGTTGTTGAGGATCCATTTTGATGTTAATTGCCGGGGTGGTCATGGAGACCTTAATGTCGGCCTCTGGTCTGGCTTGTTTAAACGTGCGGACAAAGTCGTCGATGTGCTGGCTGAGATTTACCAGGTGTGGCTCTGGCGGCTTGCGCCGGGACATTTGCAACACGTTTTCAACCACATCATTCATGCGCAGGCAATGGCTGATAATAATGTCGGTCAGGCGCTGATCGGGCCCAACCATGGCATCAGACTCTTTTAATAGCTGAGCGGCGTGGCTAATAGCGCCTAATGGGTTACGCACCTCGTGAGCAATGCTGGCGGACAAACGTCCTACCTCGGCAAGTTTAAGCTGTTGCGCCTGTTGTTGAAGTTCGCCGTTGTCTTCGAGAAATAAGGTGACATAGCCATTGACCTCGTGCGGCCGCACCGCAGCGAAATAAGCACGAATTTCTGGCGTAGCCGGTTTGATTCGCAGCGGTGGCGGGCGTAGGGAAGTATCGGTTCGCCAGTGCTGTAAAATCTCCAAGAGCGCTGCGGGTAAGTGCGTCAGGTCTTGCCCAACGTCGGCGCCGATTAGGGCCAATGCGGATTCGTTATGCATGCGAACCCTATTGTGCTCATCGGTAACAATGATGCCCGTGCGCATGCGCTGAATGATTTGCCGGTTCAGACGTTCCAAACCCGCAAGTTCAGCGGCCTGTGTGAGGGTTTTGATGTCTTTGTTGCGTAACTTGTTGGACAGGTTCTGGATGCCAAAGGAGGCTGCAAAAAAGAGCGCACCAAAAATACCCGCTTGGAAAAGGTCATAGGGTGCGTCTGCGACAAAAGCCGCTAGATAAAGCTCCTCGCCGAGGATCGCTAAACTGGCCGTCGCTGCAATGAAAGTGGCGCGGCGGCCGGTGACTAGAATTGCCCCTGTGCACACGGTAATAAGTAACAGTGTGGTGAGTCCGCTGCCGACACCGCCTGACGCATAAACAAAGTAGGTTAGGGCGAGAATGTCTGCAATGACAATTGTTATGCCGAATTTTTGCGGGTCGGACTCGCGCTGCAAGTTTTTGCGGGTGGCGAAGGCGATGACGAGATTAGCGCCAATGTAGACCAGCACCGCCCATGAAAAGAACTCAGGTTTCAGCCTGCCTAGCTGTGTCATGAACAGAGGTTGTTGGAATGCGGTGAACAGCGTGATGCCGATAAGGATGCGATAAGAGGTATAGATTCGCATCAATACGGCATTCAACTGAGTGCGGCGCTGCTCGATTTCGTCAACAATCTCCGACTGTTGACTGCTGGTGTGGTGAGGCGCTCTGGTAGTCACTAATCGATGAATGGCAGCCAGCCAAACCGGCTGCCTTTCTTCTCGTCCGCTGAGCTTGGCTGTTCTTCGACTTGAGGAGGTTTGAAGCCCTCAGGATGGCTGATTGTCATCGGTGGTGGAACTTCGGGTCGATCGAGCAGCCCCAGGGTCATGACGTTGGCCCAAGAGCGATCGCGATTACGAACGGCATTTGTCAGCACAAGGTTTCCTGATTCGTCAAAGCCGGGGTGCTTGGGGTAGTTTAGCGATAGCACCCTCAGCGCGTTGTTAGCCTCGTCTTCCAGGCCTAGTCGGTAGTTTGCTTCGATCAGAATCAGTAATGCGTCCGGCGTTGATTCACTGCGTGGATAAACCTCTAAAACAAATCGTGCGCGATTAGCTGCAGCGATTAAGGCGGCACGCTGCATATAGTAATCCGCTGCGGCTATCTCAGAGCGCGCCAAGACGTTGCGCAGGTGTATCATTCGCTGAGTGGCATCAGCGGCATATTGACTGTTGGGGTATTGGGCGAGTAGCTGACCGAAATCTGCGTAGGCTTGCCTGATGGGCGCCATATCGCGTTTCGCAGGCTCAGTGTTAAATAGCCGATCCATCAACCCTTCGTTTTGGCGCTCGCCAGCGCGGCCTTTGATGTAAAACGCGTAATCAATGTTTGAGTGCTGCGGATGGAGTCTGATAAACCGGTCTGCGGCACTCACGGCGCCGTCTAGGTCATAGGACATAAAGCGGGCATAAATTAGCTCTAACTGCGCTTGCTCAGCATAGCGACCAAAAGGGAAGCGAGCCTCCAGCAGTTCTAGTTGTGCGATGGCTTGCTGGTAGTTACCAGAACGCAGCAGCCGTTGAGCATCTCGATACACTTTCTGTTCGGTGGTTTCGATTTGTTCGACGTCTTTTTCTTTGCCGAAGAAAGGCATCCAACTGCAGGCCCCTAGGTGCGCGCAGGCGATGATCAACAGACCAATGCGAGTTGCACCGCGAACACTCAGAGTAGGGCTGCGTCGCTTATGACAGGGCGTTTCGAGCGGTTGATTCAACACGAGAGCACTCTTTGAGGTTAGGATACGTCTATTCTTTACATATTTGTTTCGGTTGCAACCGCATGAGCAGTATTAATATTGAGTTGATTGTTCCTCCGCACTGTGCCGGCGAGCGTTTGGACCGCGTTGCGGCGTTGTTATTGCCTGATTTTTCGCGTGCTGAACTGGCACGATGGATCACCGCTGGTGAGTTGACTGTGGATGGGCGAGTGGTCAAGCCGAGAAACAAGGTGTCGGGCGGAGAGCATTTGATCTTGGTCGCGCAGCGTAGCCTGCGTGAAGCTTGGCAGGAGCCGCAAGCGCTGATGTTGAATGTGATTTATGAAGATGAGGATATTCTTGTGATCAATAAACCCGCGGGGCTCGTGGTTCATCCTGGCGCGGGAAATCCCTCAGGCACATTGGTCAATGGACTTTTGCACCATCGGCCGGATTTGACCCGCCTCCCGCGTGCTGGGGTAGTTCATCGCTTAGACAAGGAAACCAGCGGCGTTATGGTGGTTGCGGGTAGTGAAATCGCGCAGCTGAGACTGACGCGTATGATTGCTGCACGCAAGGTTCGACGCGAGTATGTTTGTTTGTGTGAAGGTCGTATGGTCGCAGGGCAAACCATCGACAGAGCGATTGGTCGAGACCCGCATGTTCGAACGCGCCAGGCGATTCGCGAAGAGGGTAAACACGCAGTCACAGTGGTTCGAATTCGCAAACGGTATCGTGCGCATACTTTGGTTGATGCGCACTTGGAGACGGGCCGTACCCACCAAATCAGAGTGCATATGCAGAGCATCGGCTATCCTCTGGTCGGAGATCGCCGCTACGGTGCGCGAGGCAAAGTGCCCAAGGGCGCCTCTTCTGCCTTGGTGAGTACTTTGCATGGTTTCCCGCGCCAGGCTTTGCATGCTTGGCAGCTTGCGTTCACGCACCCTGCATCTGGCATGGAAGTCAGCTTTGAAGCGCCATGGCCAAAAGATATCATTGGTCTTGCCAGTGCGTTGGACGCTGACTTGGTCGAGGGTGGTTAGGTTGGCTGAGATCGGCTGGATTTCGGCGCAGAATGCACCTGAGGGTTTGCGCGTTGGATCTACCCTGATTGCTGGTGGGCAGTCTCGCGGTGAGTTTGCCGCATCAAACCTTGCAGCGCACGTTGGGGATGATCCGTTGAATGTTCAGGCCAACAGACAAACCCTGCTTGATCAAATAGGGGCCAAGCGGCTGCAATGGCTGCAACAGGTGCATGGTGAGACGCTTGTCTACGCCGATGACAAAGGGCAACCCGCGCTGCCCTCGGCGGATGCGGTGTGGACAGACCAGCGCCAGTTAGGGTTGGCTATTCTTACCGCAGACTGCGTGCCGGTGCTGCTTTGGCGCGCCGACACCAGCATAATTGTTGGCATTCACGCTGGCTGGCGTGGTCTGAGTGCTCAGATTATCGAGCAAACCGTTGCCGCATTGCCGGTGGCAAACTCGCGGTGGGTGGCATGGATTGGTCCCTGCATTAGTGCAGCGCACTATGAAGTCGGTCAAGCTGTTTGGTCAAAATTTGAAGGCTGGCCCGAGCAGCAGATTCTGCGTCCGCATCCGACGGATGCGCAAAAGAGGAACCTGAATTTAGCTGCAGCGGCTTTTGTGGCTCTTAAGCGCGCAGGCGTGGATGAGATTTGCTGTAGTGGTATATGCAATTACAGTGATCCGAGATTTTATTCTTTTCGCGGCCGACGCGCGGAGGAGACCGGCCGTTTCGCATCTGTGATTATGCGCATCTGATTCGCTACGCCGAGCAGTTTGGGCCGGAACTAGGCCGGGTCTGGGCAGTAATTGGTGATCGCGGCTTGTGCTTGAACGATGCGGTCTTGGCGATCGGTTTCGGCGAGCGCTTGCTCACTGCCGTCGGCCGCGCGCACTCGAATTCTCGGGCTGGCGGTGAGGTTGGTAAGCACGCGGCGTGCCCGGAGGCAGTTGTCCGTGCGAATTTTTGCCATCTGCGCCAAACGGGCTGCTTCGACCTTTTGTAGGTCGCGCATGATCTCTGCTTGCCCGGGATTGAGCGCCTCGGGCGCGGCGCTTGTTTCGAGTAAGTTGCGGTCGGTTACCGTGGTCTGGGTCTCAGCCCCGTTTTGATCGCCCAAGCCGGGGGTTCGCTGCAGGTTGATTTGACGGATCTGCTCAGGAGGTAGGTCACGAGGCGCAATAGCAGCGTAATTGACGATGCCTTGATCATCCACCCAGCGGTAGGTGTCTGCGTGGCTCATCCATGCGGTCGAAAGTAGGCAGATTCCAAGGGTCCGCCCTAGTAGCAATTTTTTAGCGTACCGGGTCATTTAGATTCGCCGCATCAAGCAAAACAAGAACCCCAACGATAGCATGATGTCTTTGAATTAAGCGTCTATTGTGTCGTCAAATAACGACGTGGTTCGCGCATTTATTGACATATTGGCGCGATATCACAAGAATACGCCGCTCGATCCTTAGCGTTGGCAGCACAAATGCTAGGAAATCAAAGGGTTAGGTCAAATCTAATAAAAAGCAAGCGACAGGCAGAGGTTCCGTAATGGCAGAAATGCTATCGGGTGGCGACATGTTGATACGTGCACTGCAGGACGAGGGCGTGGAATACGTTTTCGGATATCCTGGCGGCGCTGCACTGCACATCTATGACGCTATTTTTAGGCAACAAAAAGTGGAGCACATACTGGTGCGCCACGAACAGGCCGCGACACATATGGCGGATGGCTATGCGCGCGCAACCGGCAGAACTGGCGTGGTGCTGGTTACTTCCGGCCCTGGAGCGACCAACGCCATTACCGGTATTGCAACGGCGTATATGGACAGTGTGCCGATGGTCGTGATCTCTGCGCAGGTCCCGCAAAGCTTGATTGGCAGTGACGCCTTTCAGGAGACCGACATGGTTGGTATATCCCGACCTGTGGTCAAGCATAGTTTTATGGTCAAAGATGCAGCTGAAATACCGGCTTTGATAAAAAAAGCCTTCCACATCGCCTCAACGGGCAGACCTGGCCCGGTGGTTATTGATGTGCCAAAAGACACTACCGAGCCGAGCGAGCTGGCGCCTTATGTGTATCCTAAAGCAGTTGCCATGCGTTCTTATAACCCGGCGCGGAAAGGTAACGCGCGGCAAGTGCGCAAAGCGTTAAAAGTAATGCTTCAGGCGCACAGACCGGTCATTTACGTTGGTGGTGGGGTCATCATGGCGGAAGCCTCCAGCCAATTGCGTGAGTTGGTTGACAGTTTAGGCTACCCGCTCACCAACACCTTAATGGGGTTGGGGGCATATCCGGGCGATAATAGAAATTGTCTGGGTATGTTGGGAATGCACGGAACTTATCAAGCCAATATGGCGATGCACGAAGCTGACTTGATCGTTTGTTTGGGTGCGCGCTTTGATGATCGAGTCACCAACAACACAGCGAAGTTTTCACCCAATGCCACGATAGTGCATGTTGACGTCGATCCAGCTTCGATCTCAAAAATTATTCAGGCCGATATACCCATCGTGGGTGATGTTCAGCTCGTTCTGTCTGAAATGTTAAGCCAGTTACCGCAGTTGCTTGCTGATGAAGAAGCGTCGTCGGTGGCGCAACGAGCGGATCACTTGGAGAAATGGTGGGCGCAAATCGAAACCTGGCGTTCGCAAAGAGGGCTTGATCACAATCTTGAGATTGCTGCCGGCGAGTTGATACCGCCGCAGCTGGCCATCCAGGCGCTCTACAAAGTCACCAAAGGTGAAGCCTACGTAACCTCCGATGTCGGTCAGCATCAGATGTTTGCCGCACAATACTATCATTTCCCAGAACCGCGACGATGGATCAATTCGGGAGGGCTCGGAACGATGGGATTCGGTCTGCCCTCTGCAATGGGCGTGCAAATGGCGTTTCCTCAGGCGAGTGTGGTTTGCGTGACGGGTGAGGGCAGCTTTATGATGAACATGCAAGAACTGTCGACGTGTCTGCAGTACGGCCTGCCGATCAAAATTGTGAATCTGAATAATCAGGCGCTGGGAATGGTCAAGCAATGGCAAGACATGCAGTATGGCGGGCGTCACTCGCAGAGCACCTACAGCGATTCGCTGCCCGACTTCAAGACATTGGTTGAAGCATTTGGTCATGTCGGCATAAAAATCACTCAGGGTGCAGAGCTGGAGTCGGGTTTGCGCCACGCGTTTAGTGAAGAGTTGAAGAATAAATTGGTATTCATAGACATCTGGGTAGACCCGAATGAGCACGTCTATCCGATGGCGGTTAAGGGTGGCTCGATGGCTGATATGATCTTGGGTAAAACGCCCGCGCCGGAGCACGCCTGATGCGTCGAATTCTTGCCGTTTTGCTTGAAAATGAGCCTGGCTCACTGTCACGGGTTGTGGGTTTGTTTGCGCAGCGCAACTTTAATATCGAGTCGTTAACGGTTGCCCCGACGGAAGATCTCACGCTTTCTCGCCTGACGATTACAACCGCGGGTGATCAACGCATGATCGAACAAATCACCAAGCAATTATATAAGCTTGTTGAGGTTGTTAAAGTCATGGACTTAAACGAAGGGGATCACGTCGAGCGAGAGCTGATGCTGGTCAAGATTCGTGCGACGGGTGTGTCGCGGTCCGATATCAAACATACCGCGGATATTTTTCGCGGACAAATAGTGGATGTCACGGCGGACGCTTATACGGTGCAACTGGTGGGTCCCAGCGAAAAATTAGACGCTTTTTTACGTGCGATCGGAAAAAGCCTAATTCTGGAGGCGGTGCGCTCTGGCGTATCCGGCATTGGACGCGGCGACCGAATTTTATCCATTTAGTAACGGGCTCAAACTTTTAAAACAACGGGAAAACGAGATGCAAGTTTATTACGACAAAGACGCAGACCTTTCAATTATTCAAAAAATGAAGGTTTGTATTGTTGGTTATGGGTCGCAAGGGCATGCGCATGCAAATAACCTGCGCGACTCTGGTGTGGATGTTGTGGTTGGCCTGCGAGAAGGTTCGGACTCGAGACGGAAGGCGGAAAACGCTGGCTTTGCGGTTGCCCCGGTCAGTGACGCTGCAAAAGAAGCTGATCTGGTCATGATGCTGACGCCTGATGAGTTACAGCCTGCAATTTATGCGAATGAACTGCTACCGAATATGAAGCACAACGCGGCGATCGCGTTTGCGCATGGGTTTAATGTGCATTTCCAGCTTATTGAGCCTCGAGCCGATCTAGATGTAATCATGATCGCCCCGAAAGGGCCTGGCCATACAGTTCGGTCTACTTATGTTGCCGGTGGCGGGGTGCCGAGCCTGATAGCGATTGCTCAGGACGCAACCGGGCAAGCGAAGAATATTGCGTTATCTTATGCGTCGGCCAATGGCGGTGGACGCGCAGGTGTCATCGAAACAAATTTCCGTGAAGAGACTGAAACAGACTTATTCGGTGAGCAGGCGGTGTTGTGTGGCGGTGCTGCTGAATTGGTGCAAGCGGGCTTTGAGACCCTAGTGGAGGCCGGCTATGCGCCGGAGATGGCTTATTTTGAATGTCTGCATGAGCTTAAATTGATCGTTGACTTGTTTTATGAAGGTGGCGTTGCGAATATGTGGTATTCCGTGTCCAACACGGCGGAATATGGTGGTTTGACCCGGGGCCCGCGTATCGTCACAGCCGAAACCAAAAAAGAGATGAAAAAAATACTTTCTGAAATACAAGAAGGTAAATTCGCCAAAGAGTTTGTGCTTGAAAGTGCTGCCGGTGCACCCAGTATCAAAGCGATGAGAAGAATATCGCAAACTCACCCGATCGAAGAGGTGGGTGCTAAATTACGCGGTATGATGCCATGGATTCAAGAAAATCGATTGGTCGACAAAGACGTCAACTGACGGATGTTGTGATCATTGAGAAACCTTAGGGGCCAGTAATGACAACGCATGAGGATAAGCCGCTGCGTAGTGTGGATGCTGACACTCCGCGATCCTTAACCGATGAGTCGGGGGAGCATGGGCATACTGGTCGTGATCCCGATTCGGGCCGCGTGGATGCAGATGAGGTTCCAACGCGTGGATCGCAGTTCCGCCGGCGTGGTATTTATTTGCTGCCAAATCTGATCACAACCGCGGCGCTGTTTGCCGGCTTCTACGCCATTATCGCGAGCATGAATGGCGATTTTATCGCCGCGTCTCTGGCTATATTTGTTGCCATGGCCCTAGATACCGCTGACGGTCGGGTGGCACGATGGACAAATACTGAAAGTGCGTTCGGTGCAGAGTATGACAGCCTGTCGGACATGGTTGCGTTTGGCGTTGCACCGGCTTTGGTGGCCTTTTCCTGGGGGGTGTCTAATCTGGGGCAACTGGGTTGGGTGGCCACTTTTGTGTACATGGCGTGTGCAGCATTGCGTTTAGCGCGCTTTAATACCAAAGGGGACAGTACCAGTTTTACGGGGCTGGCAAGTCCGTCGGCTGCAGCGATTATTGCTTGTTGTGTGCTGGTTTGGCAGACCTATGGAGGCGGTTCGCCCTCGGTGTTTGCAGCTGCTGTGATGGGCGTGATAACGGCAACCACGGGCTTGCTGATGGTATCCAACTTCAAGTACTACTCCCCCAAGCATATTAACTTTAAAGAGCGCATTCCTTTTGTCACTTTGGTGCTCATAGTGATGGGTTTTTCCGTCTTGCTGGTTGATCCGCCGACGGTGCTGTTAACGTTGTCTACTGGATATGCGTTATCCGGCCCCGTTCAATATTTATGGCGCCGCTCAAAAAAAAGGACCTAATCCAAGGATTCACTGTCCAAGTCTTCCAAGACTAGAGGAAATGGAAAATAGAATATGTTGATACGTCGCCCGCCGAAAATATCACCCTTGGAGATCACGCCTGAGGCCAGCTATGTCACGCGGCGTCGATGGCTTAAGCAAGCCGGTATAGTGTCTGCAGGATTAACGCTGCCGATGACACCCACCTATGCAGGACTCCAGCCAGACGACGACATTACCCCTGAACGTATTGCGACCACCTACAACAACTTTTATGAATTTGGCACGGGAAAAGACGATCCCGCTGAGCATGCCCACAACCTGACTACGGATCCGTGGACGGTGACAGTGTCTGGTGAAGCCAAAAAAACCGGACAGTTTGCATTTGAAGACATCGTCAAAGGTCTGACCCCACAGGAGCGTATATACCGGTTTCGGTGTGTAGAAGCGTGGTCGATGGTGGTGCCTTGGGAAGGTATAGAATTGAGCAAAATTCTTGCGCAATTTGAGCCCAATGGTAACGCAAAATACGTAGAGTTTAAGACGTTGGTTCGACCCTCAGAGATGCCGGAACAGCGCAGTGTCTTTTCCACTATCGATTGGCCTTACGTCGAAGGCCTGCGGATGGATGAAGCCTATCACCCGCTGAGTCTTATGGTCACGGGTATGTATGGAAAACCGCTGCCCAATCAAAATGGCGCACCATGGCGCTTGATGGTGCCTTGGAAGTACGGATTTAAATCAGTTAAATCGATTGTTAGTATTCGGTTTATGCAACAGGCACCGCGCAATACTTGGAATAGGCTTGCGCCAAACGAGTACGGTTTTTACGCTAACGTCAATCCATCGGTTTCCCATCCGCGTTGGAGCCAGGCGAGCGAGCGTCGGCTGCCAAGTTCGTTGTTTAATCCAAACCGTCGCCCGACGCTGCCATTCAACGGCTATGCGGACGAAGTGGCGGGGCTGTATGCGGGCATGGATCTAGCTAAATTTTACTAGCGTAACCGTTATGATGCAGTGGATGTTCGGTGTTAGTTTAGCTATGCCGGCCATATGGCTTGTCGGGCAGATAGGTCTGGACCTAGTTTATCCGGGCAGTTATTTGGGCCCTGATGCAGGCGAAACCGTAGTGCATTATCTTGGTCAAACGGCACTAATTATTCTGCTGCTCGCCTATTCTGTGTCACCGTTAAGGCGATTGACGGGGATAACGATGATCGCTCGTCAGCGTCGACAGGTTGGATTGTTTGCTTTTACATATGTCTGTTTGCATGCTCTGAGCTATCTGGCGTTTTATTTGGAGTTTGTTTGGTCTGATTTGCTCGACGACTTTTCTGACCGGCTTTATATAGCGGCCGGACTAGGGAGTCTGGTTTGCCTAACGTTGATGGCTGCAACCTCGACGCGCGGCTGGCAGAGACGTATGCGGCGCTACTGGCGCGTTCTGCACCGCTTGGTCTACCCTGCAGTTGGATTGGCCTTGTTGCACCTGTGGTGGCTTACGCGGGACGGTTATGGCGAAGTCGTTCTGTACAGCCTTTGGTTTTTAGTGCTGAGTATCGAGCGATTATGGCATTTGCCTCGATTTAAGCGCGGGTGGCCCGCCTAGCATCCACGGCTTCGTTCAATGCAGCGAGCATCAACTGAGTGTCTTGCCAGCCGACGCAGGCGTCGGTAACACTCTGTCCGTATTTGAGTGTGCTGGGGTCTTTGCCAATGTCTTGGCGGCCTTCGTGCAAATTACTCTCGATCATGACCCCGATAATATTTCGCTCGCCCTCGGCCAGTTGGTCACAAATGGCTTTGCAAACCAGTTGCTGTTTTTTGTGATCCTTCTGACTGTTGGCATGGCTCATGTCGACCATGATGCCGGTATCAATGGCGGCGGAGCTAAGTCGTGTTGTGGTATCGGCGATACTGTCGCGATCAAAGTTTGTGCCATCGCTGCCGCCGCGCAAAATCATATGGCAGTCGGCGTTCCCGGAGGTCGAAAAAATTGCAGAATGACCCTGTTTTGTCACTGAAAGGAAAATATGCGAGTGCCCGGAAGATTTGATTGCGTCGATGGCAATTTGAACAGATCCGTCAGTTGAGTTTTTGAATCCAATCGGGCAGGACAGTCCTGAGGCCAGCTGTCGGTGTATCTGACTTTCAGTAGTGCGTGCGCCGATGGCCCCCCAGCTGATTAAATCGCCCATATATTGGGGAGTGATCGGATCTAGGTATTCGGTGCCTGCGGTAATTCCGAGGTTGTTAATGTCTATTAGCAGTTGGCGAGCAATGCCCAAACCTTCATTGATGTTGTAGGAGTTGTTTAGGTGCGGATCATTAATTAAACCCTTCCAGCCGATAATTGTGCGCGGTTTCTCGAAGTACACCCGCATGACAATAAGTAAGTTTTCCTGGTATTGCTTGGCCGCGTCCGCAAGTTGCGCTGCATACTCGATTGCAGCCTTTGGGTCGTGAATCGAACAGGGCCCTACAATGGCCAGCAAACGTTGATCTTTCTTCTGCACGATATCGGCGATTTCTTTGCGTGCGTTGAATACCAATGATGAGATGTTTGAAGTGATGGGCTGCTCTTGCATGAGTGTTTCAGGTGCGATTACTTCTTGCATACCGGTGATGCGAATGTCGTCGGTCAAATACTGCATGTCTATGCCGCTTTCTTGTCATGGGTTAAGGTAGAATTCTACCCTAAGCGGGCGGTGGATAAAGGGTAAGATTTGAACGATCAGCAAGAAAAGCTGTTAGTAGCCATGGGTGTGCGGGTCTGGCACGCGCGTCGGCGCGCGGTTAGTGAATCTGAATCCGCGCCTGCAGTTGGCTTGTCCCCCGCCAAAGATGTTCTGCTCACTGAGCGGCATCAACCAGCGGCAGCTTTGCCTGGAACCCCGGCAATGACCAAGCGCCGGGCGGAAAAAACTGCTGCGGCGGCCCGCAGTCCTGACGCGGTGGAACCTGATCCAGTAGTGTTTAGTTGGATGAAAGGGGCCACGGGTATGATTGTGTGCTCAAGCAATCTGGATGCAAAGATGGTTCAGATGATGCGCGATATCCTGACCTACGCTGATTGGTTGCAGGGGGAACCGCGTCCGAGTTTCCACCAGGGGGAATTTCGCTGGCCTCAGTTAACCGGGACAACAGCCGGCACACCGGCGCGGTCGTTGTCGGTATTTGTGCACAAACACTTAACGCATCAGCGGGCGTGGCTGGGTCTGACGCCAGAACTGCATGCTGGGTTGGAGGGATGGCTCGAGGAACTCCCGGTGGCGTTGATCCAACTCCCGTCCATTCAATCAAGTCTGAGTGATCCCGGACTGAAGCAGGCCATATGGGCATCATTGAATCAACGCGGTTGAATTACCGCGTAATGACGTTGGCTGA
Organism: Gammaproteobacteria bacterium UBA4421; assembly: GCA_002389675.1. Taxonomy (GTDB): domain Bacteria; phylum Pseudomonadota; class Gammaproteobacteria; order Pseudomonadales; family Azotimanducaceae; genus UBA4421. Next base: position 70,561 of record DGQF01000009.1, on the reverse strand, counting down.
CTTGGATGACGTGATCCAAACCGAGAATCAGGTTTACCCTAATCCATGGGGTAGAGGGGTTTTTGTTGATTGTTTGCAGGGAAATTATGAGTGCTGGGTAGTTTCTCGCGGGGAACAGACCCTAGGACACGGTGTGTTGAGCGTGGCCGCTGGAGAGTCCCATCTGCTGAACCTTTGTATCCGGCAAGATTTTCAGGGTGAAGGTCTTGGCCGAGGATTTTTGCAGCATTTATTAGACAGGGCGCAATTGTGTGGTGCATCGGTCATGTTTTTAGAAGTTCGGGTGCAGAACCAAGTTGCTTTGCGACTCTATGATTCAATGGGTTTTGCGCAATTGGGGGTGCGCAAAGACTATTACCAAGGGGAGTCAGGGCGTGAAGATGCTTTGGTGTTCGGGTTGAATTTGGACGAGTAACGCCTGCTTGGCGCGCTTATCTCCCGCAGGTTTCTCGGGTTAAGAATGCAGCGCGCAATTGGCTGCTCGGTCCGTCAAGGAAAACCCTGATAACACTGGATTTTCTTTGTTGTCCTGTTATAAGTAGACACAAACTAAAGGCACAGGACAGGGCGATGTTAAGAAAGATAGGGGTCACGATTCTGGTTTTTTTTGCCGCACAAACGGCACAGGCGGGGCATCACGAAGTTAGTGAAGCAGATGGTGACCAACCTCTGCGCCTTGAAGCGTTGGCTGAAGCTTTTGGCTGGGACATGGAGGGAGCCCAAATCACCACCGAAAAGGTCGCCGATGGACTCTATGTGCTGTTTGGTATCGGAGGCAACATTGGCGTTTCAATTGGTGACGATGGCGTACTGATTGTCGATGATCAGTTTCCACAGGTGATGGATAAAATTGAAGCGGCAATTGCTGAGTTGGGTGGCAATGGCGTCGATTATGCGGTGAATACGCATTGGCACTTTGATCACGCTGAGGGCAATAACGCGTTGGGTCCCAAGGGAACGACGCTGGTTTCGCACCGAAAAGCTCGCGCAGATATGGCAACAGGGGGAATAGTGAACCTAGTCATTGCCAAATACGAGCAGCAACCTTACCCGGAACAGGCGTTGCCTGAACTCACCTTTGACGAGAGCATGCAAATTCACTTCAACGATACGCAGATTGAACTGATGCATTTTTCTCCGGCCCATACCAATGGTGATGCGGCAGTGTGGTTTCGCGAACAAAATGCCGTCCATCTGGGGGACGTATTTAATAATGCTGGATATCCGTTTATTGATGTGGATAGTGGCGGTGGTATCGACGGCATGATTAATTTTTGCGAGCAGGTCATTGAAACGGTTGGTCCGCAAGCGATAATCATTCCCGGGCATGGGCCTGTAACCGACGTTGCGGCGCTCAGTGCCTATGTCGAAATGTTAAAAACGGTGCGCACCCGAGTGGCGGCAATGATCGATCAGGGCAAGACATTACAAGAAGCTGTTGATGCGAAGCCCACGGCAGATTTCGACAGCGTATACGGTCCAGAGGCGGCGTCGCTCGGGTTCGTAAATCGGGTTTTCACGAGTTTAAGTCGCCAGTAAGGGTGCGAGTTGGTGCCCTGCTCGCGCGGCAGGGCAGAGTTGGTAATTAAGTCCGAGGATGCCGGGTGCACTTGATTCGTCGGCGCTGGCGCTAAATGAATTTATCGGTGGTCTCGGCGTACCATATTTTGCAAAATAACAACCTGTTGCGTACTTGAAAGGAACACAATGGATTTTTCAATAGACGGCGGAATAGGGGTTTTTCAGATTGACGACGGCAAGGCGAATGCTGTCAGTCATAGCTTGATCGATTTTATGATGAATGGCCTTGACCAAGCTGAGGCAAATGCTGCGGCGGTGGTTTTATTAGGCCGGCCCGGCGTATTTTCTGCCGGTTTTGACTTGAAAGAAATCGCTAAAGGACCTGAAGAAGGTGCGCGATTAGTCAATCGGGGTGCGCGTTTGCTGCACCGGTTGTTTGGCTTCCCAATGCCGGTCGTAGCTGGTTGTACAGGCCACGCGATCGCTGCTGGCGGATTTTTATTGTTAGCCAGTGATACGCGAATAGGTACGCAAGGCGACTTCAGGCTTGGGTTGAACGAAACCGCGATCGGCATGGTATTACCCGTATTCGGATTTGAATTGGCGGCTAATCGAATTCCCGCTGCCTTTCAGACCGCAGCCGTGGTGCAGGCGAAGCTGTTTACGCCACAAGATGCGGTTCATGCGGGATTTCTTGATCAGGCCGTTGATCCAGAGATGTTGCAAAAGACCTGTCTCGAGCACGCGGCAGCGTTGTGCGAAATGCCCACAGAGGTATATGGCCGGCAGAAGCGTGAAATGCGCAAGGGCGCTTTGGCGCGTATTCATGCGAGTTTAGAGTAACCTGCGCATTGGCTGTAGACGTTATTAACGTCGCAATTGTAGTCCTTTGATGTAACCCGCAGACACTGCCTTGTGATAGCAGCGCCGCGGTGGAGCAGCGCAGACAATGCATATGAACAAAGCAGTTGTTGTGAACGAATGATTGGTCCGCGCCACTAGCAAAGATCGACGTAACCATTGTGCATTTTTAAGTGCTCTTTAAAGTATTTACTAGGGTAGATCAACATGGGTGACACCAAGTTTACAAGTGAGATTAACAAGCGACGTACGTTTGCGATCATCTCGCACCCGGATGCGGGTAAGACGACGATGACAGAAAAGCTGCTGCTGTTTGGGGGCTTACTCAAAATGGCAGGTGAGGTTAAATCGAGAAAATCGAACAAGCATGCAACCTCCGATTGGATGACCATGGAGAAGGAGCGCGGGATATCGGTAACGACATCAGTGATGCAGTTTCCATACCGCGACCGAACGGTGAATCTGCTGGATACGCCGGGTCATGAAGATTTTTCAGAGGATACGTACCGTACGCTAACGGCGGTTGATTCGGCACTCATGGTGATCGATGCAGCAAAAGGTGTAGAACCCAGAACCATCAAATTGATGGAAGTCTGCCGGCTGCGAGATACGCCGATTATGACCTTTATTAATAAATATGATCGTGAGGCGCGCGATCCCATCGAAGTGATGGACGAGATTGAGGAGGTGCTGCAGATCGAATGTGCTCCGATGAATTGGCCCATTGGCATGGGGCGTTCGTTTAAAGGGGTTTATGATTTGGTCAACGATAAAATTATTGAGTATCGCCAAGGTCAGGGCCATCACGTCTATGATTTTTCGATAATCGATGGCTTAGACAGTCAAAGCGCGCGAGATTTTCTGGGATTTGACTACGAAGATTTTTGTGCTGAAATTGAGTTGGTAAAAGGTGCAAGCCACCGCTTTAATCAAGAGGATTTCCTGGGAGCGATTCAAACACCGGTCTACTTCGGCACGGCGTTGGGGAATTTTGGCGTTGAAGAAATGCTTAAAGGCTTCGTCGAGTATGCTCCACCCCCGCAGCCGCGCGGTAGTGAGCTGCGTGAGGTTGAACCTGATGAGCAAAAATTTTCTGGTTTTGTATTTAAGATCCAGGCCAATATGGACCCCAAGCATCGCGACCGCATCGCGTTTCTGCGCGTATGTTCTGGCCGATATCGACAAGGCATGCGTATGCAACATTTGCGATTGGGCAAGCCGATTAAGATTTCGGACGCGGTCACCTTTATCGCGGGAGATCGAACCCAGACCGAAGAAGCTTATTCCGGTGACATCATTGGTTTGCATAACCACGGCACCATTCAGATCGGTGACAGTTTTACCGAAGGTGAAGACCTCAAGTTCAAAGGCATTCCGAATTTCGCGCCCGAGTTATTTCGTCGCGTGCGAGTGCAAGACCCGTTGCGCTCCAAACAGCTGGAAAAAGGTATTCAACAATTGGCGGAAGAGGGCGCCACGCAGGCATTTTTTCCGCTGACGAAGAATCAAATAATTGTTGGTGCGGTTGGTGTTTTACAGTTTGATTTGGTCGCTTTTCGTCTGGCAGACGAATACCGCGCAGAGTGTATTTGGGAGGATGGGAATTTATATACGGCCCGCTGGATCTATTGCTCTAATGAGAAAAAGCTTGATGAGTTTAAAGCCAAACATCAAGAAAATTTAGCCATTGATGGGGGTGGACATCTGGCTTATCTGGCGTCGAGTCGGGTCAATCTGGCTTTGGCTGAAGAACGTTGGCCAGATGTGATGTTTGCAAAGACGCGTGAGCATTAGCCCGATGCATCCGCGTTGCTTTGTTAATAAGGCTGCTGCTTGATGAGCGACGCAGCTCGAATTGTTGAAGAGCTCAAACGTGCTTTAGAGGACCGCGCCAGCGAATTTGAATTGGCATTAATTGTGGCTTCAGTAATTAATCCTGATTCGGTGCCTCGGGCATTAGAGATTCAATTTTCGGAACTGGTGGCGCCACTGGTTCGCGGGCCTGCGGTTTCTGGGTCAACGTGTTTGGAGTTTTTCTTGGCGCTTGGCTTCGGACAAGACTTGCCGGCTGCGCATGAATTGGCACACAGTAACTTGGGCTGGGTGATGTCAAATCGAGTGGGATTGCCTATAGCGACCGGTGTATTGTTAATTGAAGCGGCACGGCGCAGTGGGTTGCGAGCCCATGGCGTTAACTTTCCCGGGCATTTTTTGATTGAAGTCGAAGGGGAGTTAATTGATCCGGTAAAAGTCAGCAGACTTTCACCGGCGCAACTTCAATGTGATCAGCAGGGTGCGGCGGTGCTGGCGAAACAGCTCAGGCCTGCGAGCCCGCGCGAAGTTGCCCTGCGTATGCTCAATAACATTAAGGCCTATCATCTGAGTCAGCGTGATTTGCCAGCTGCAATTGTTGTGATTGAGGCGCAAATTGCGCTCAGCGGTGAAGAAATAGGTTGGGTTGCGGCTTTTGAATTTGAATTGGGTGAGTTGTGGCGGGCATTGGGGGTTTATTCGATGGCGCGAGCTGCCTTCGAGCGTTGCGCTGATCTCAGTGATTTAGCGGAATTGCGCAATAAGGCTCAGGCGCGGCTTAAACAGTTGGGTGCAAAGCAAGAGACACTGCATTAAAAACGCACCTGATTGAGCGAATATGCCGTTATTGGTCGCTTGCATGTGCAAACGGAATTCGGCTTAGGTCATGTCGTCGTAGGGATTATCCAGATTGAGATTAACCGGCTGAGCGAACCCGGGTATGTTGAGGTGTTCTGCATGCAGGCTAATGTCGTCGCCTGTCAGGACGCCCTCGCCAAAAGCATACAGGGGTGCAACGGAGCCGTTGTCCGCATTTTCGTTGTAGGCTTGGGCTTGTAACGCTACGGTTTCATTGGCTTTTGCATGCGCGTTGAGCGCTTTTTTGCCCCAACGCGTTGACAGCATTTTCAGCGTTTGTTGCGGTGATAGAAATAATCCCGTGGCGTTGTTGCCGCCAAAACCTTTTGAATTAACGAAGGCGGCTGGCATGGCGTTAGGGTCAATTTCCACATGTTGCATGGGAAGTTGTAGGTTCGAATGATGTACGTCGTCAGCGATATGATCGATGGTATTTATGCCGGGTACCCAACCATCCTGCCAAGCGCCCAGAACGGCGCTAAGTTGATCACCCCCGGCAGGAGCCATGCTGTGTCCGAGATAACATTTGACCGCACCCACTAACCAATTATCCAGACCAAAGGTCTTTGCCAGTTCGTTGAAAATGTGCGATTCGGTGACCCGATTTTGGGGGGTTCCTGTGCCGTGAGCCTGCATGTATGAGCCTGCGCGAAGTGCAGAATCCCCCAGTATTGCGCGAGCTGAGGCCATCGCTTTGGCCACGGTAATGTAATTGCCAATACCGGGACCTGAAATAGATTTTTTATAACCGTCGGCGTTGATATATACGTCGCCCACAGCACCAAGGACTCTAGCGCCCTGTTGTGTTGCCAGTTCATCATCCATTAGAACCAGCCAAGTTGAGGATTCGGCGACAGTGAAGCCGACGTTTGAGGAAAACGGGCGACAAGCTCTGCGGTGATCCACGGTTTGACTATTGTCCAAAGCCATAAGGGCATCGTCTTCGGCCAATGCACCCATGACCCGGTAACCTTCGATCACATAGGGGGTTACGGGCGCTTCAGCATTACCGATGACTACAATTCGTTTGGCGCCAGAACGAATTTCGTCCATGCCGCGTTTTACATTGTAGAGAAAGGTCGCGCAGGCGCCTATGATGCCGGCAGTCTCGCCAACACTACCCAGGACGTAGGCGTTGACAAAATCTCCGGGCATTTGCGGCAAACCCAGTGGTGTATGTTTGGCCGTGGGCCGTTTCCCGCTAAACGGATTCTGCAGCAAACCGGCGTAGCCGTCCGCATCGAGTTGCCCCATGGCGCTGCCTGAGTAGACACCGATTTGGTCGGGCGTAACCATTTGTTTAAGCTGTTCAACGGTGAAACCGGTCGATCTCAGAGCGTCTGAAGCCCCAAAAATGGTCATTTCCAAGCCGCGTGGATGGTTGCGACTTGGGTAGAGTTTGCCCGGGTTAAACCCTGTCGGCATTTGCCCGGCGCTCGAAACCCGAGAAGTCTTTTTAACGGGCAGCAGGGTGCTCAGACTTTCTGTACAGGTGACGCGTACTTGACGAGCATCGATGGTTTCGACTTGCCAATCGGCGGGGATGGGGTCGGGCAGTTGCCGCTTACTGAGTGTGAAGGTCAGGTTTGTATTATCCCCGGACAGATTCGCTGGCGTTTGCCAGATGACCTCGTCAAGTTCAAAGTTTTCGATACGCCTGATTAAAGTGTGGTCGCGTATATATCCGCGCGTACTTTCCGTTTCAGCATTCTTGTCTGCCAACCCCATGAGTTGAGCCAAGCTGGCGTAAGTCGTACTCTGTTTTGCAAGATCTAGTTGGTCTATCACCAAGCGCCGATAGGCATGATCAAAAGAAAGTCTTCCAGCGGAATTGATGCCGCCAAAGCCAACGATAACCGGTAGTCGTTTCAACGCAGGATCCTTTAATCGCGTTCAAGTGCAATTGCGGTGGCTTCGCCGCCGCCAATGCACAGGGCGGCAATGCCGCGTTTTTTGTTTTGATTTTTCATGGCATGGGCCAAGGTGACAATCAGTCGGCTGCCGGTTGACCCTATGGGGTGCCCCTGAGCGCAGGCGCCGCCATAGATGTTGACCGTGTTGGGATCAAGCTCTAACTCCTGCGTGGCCAGCATTGTGACCATTGCGAAAGCCTCATTGATCTCAAAAAGGTCGACGTCAGCGAGTTGCCAGCCAATCTTTTCAACTAACTTCTGGATAGCTCCAACGGGTGCAATAGTGAATTGGCTGGGGTGTATGCTGTGTGTCGCATGGCCAACAACCCGGGCTAATGGATCGTTATGCAGAGCGTCGGAACCTGCGATAATCAGCGCCGAAGCGCCATCAGAGATCGATGACGCATTTGCTGCGGTGATTGTGCCAGTGGGCTTGAAGGCAGGCTTTAACTGAGGGATTTTTTCTAACCTTGCCCGGCCTGGTTGCTCATCATCACGCACCGTTGTTGCGCCGATAGAAATGGGCACAATTTCGCTGACCAGACGCGCTTGCGCGATCGCGTCTCTGGCGCGTTTAACAGACTCTTGCGCGTAAGCGTCCATTGCTTGCCGAGTGATTTGGTATTCGTCGGCGGTGTCCTGAGCGAATGCGCCCATTGCGCTGCCTGTCTCTGCGTCTTCCAAGCCATCAAGGAACAGGCTATCTTGCAGGCTTGCATGGCCCATACGTAGGCCAGCTCTGGCTTTAGGTAAAAGAAACGGCGCGTTGCTCATACTCTCCATGCCGCCGGCGATGACGGTGTTTGCGGATCCTGCGCGGATCAAATCTGTTGCCAGCATCGTTGCCTTCATCCCAGATCCACAGACTTTATTTATAGTGGTTGCGCCTGTTGAGTCTGGCAGCCCTGCTTGGCGCATGGCTTGCCGAGCCGGGGCTTGTTTGAGGCCTGCGCTGACGACATTGCCGAGAATAACCTCGTCAACCGATGTCGGATCGACTGCGCCAAATTGCAGTGCTGCGCGGGCGGCATGAGCGCCTAATTCTGGTGCAGATAGACTCGCCAGTTGTCCTTGAAAACTGCCGACGGGGGTTCGCGCTGCGCTGAGCAAATAGACGTGTTTGGTCACGCTGGTTCCTAGAGATCCTGAGTGCGCACAGTTTACTGTTCCCAAAGGTCAAGAGCTAGGTAATTTAGCGACTGGAGTTGCGTTGGACTAGCGTTCTTTAAATCGAGGAATCAACTCCGCAAAATTGCAGGGTTTGAAGTTGATGTCCAACTGATTCCTGATGATCTTCTCCCAACCGGTCTTGACCGCGTGCGTTGACCCTGGCAAGCAGAAAATCAACGTGGCATTGGCCAAACCCCCAATGGCTCTAGATTGAATAGTAGATGAACCGATATCGGCATAGGATAATTCCCGGAAAAGTTCGCCGAAGCCAATAATTTCTTTGTCGAAGAGTACCGATATCGCCTCGGGTGTGCTGTCGCGCCCAGTAAAGCCGGTGCCTCCGGTGGTGAGAATCACTTGGATTTGGTCATCGGCAATCCATGGTGAAATGCACGCGCGTATGGCGTAAATATTATCGCGCACGATGTCGCGCTGCTGGACTGCGTGGCCTGCATCACTAATGACTTGGCTGAGGTAGTCTCCCGAGGCATCGTTTGCTGATGTTCGGGTATCGGAAATGGTCAGTACGGCACAGTTTAAGGCAGTCATCATTTTTGCATCGATAGGGTTCTTTCGGGCATAAAAAAGTGGGTCAGGCAGTGTGCCTAGTCTAGTTTTCTAGCAACTAACTGGATACAGTAATGGCAATTGTACATCCAGTAAAGAGCCCGTGGAAAAGCAACTTATCGAAGGCGATCGTTTATTTTTGATCGCAGAAAGCCTGGCGAAGGATTTCTCTTTATTTCCTGATGTTTCGCAAGAGCAAGAACCCGTTCCGGGTTTGTTGACTCAGAAACAAGTCAAGCAAAGACGCGAGATTTTAGTTGATCTTGATATCGACGCTTATGTGGAGTCGGTGGTTGCACCGGCCGAAGATCAATCTCGCGTGCCCGCGCCGGAGATCATCAGGCAGCTGGGCAAGGTGGAGTCAGAGTATGCCAGTGGCCCCTATTTCGAGGCCGTGCTGTCGATGAATTTTGGTGACCAAGGGTTGCGCCAAGTCGGTTTCATAGCTCAAGACCGGTCCAAAAATCTTGGCGCGTGGCGGCCTGAAAACCACTTGCGTGCGGCAGAGTTTGCGGAACGATGTTCAACTCGCTCCATCCCGATGGTGACCTTTATGGACACCCCGGGTGCAGACGCCACGGAAGCGGCCAACGCAAACAATCAGGCGCATAGCATTTCCCGATTGATTGCAGAAATGAGTAACGTCAGCGTGCCAACGGTAGGCTTAATCTATGGATTAGGTTATTCCGGGGGGGCCATTCCGCTCGCTGCGAGCAACATGATACTGAGCCTGCGCGATGGTGTTTTCAGCACGATTCAACCGGCATCGCTGGCGAATATTGCGCGCCGCTTGAATCTCTCCTGGCAAGAGTGTGCGCAGTATGTGGGCGTCTCGCCGTTCGAATTACACGGGCAGGGTAATATCGACGGCATTGTCGATTACACACCAAACGATACAATCGAAAAGCTGGAAAATCTTCGTACTGCAATTGTTGGCAGCGTGATTAACATTGAAGCGCGAGTCACCGAATTTGTTGCCGAAAACCCCTATATTCTGGATCACTATAGCCAGAGTTTGCGCCGGTATTTGAACCCATCGTCACAGCTGCAGGCAATGCAGGCCAGCGCGTCTTTGAGGTTAACGCGTAATCCGACCGAGTACCTGAACGTCTTTGGCGTGGCTTACCGGTACTTGCGCTACCTCGCAGTGCGAAAGCGGATCAAAGCGACGACCACCGGTCAATATGGGCGCCTGGCTGAGCAGGAAATGCCCAAAGGTGAATTCAAAATCCGCGCAGATACGGAGCGTCGTCAAGCTTTTCTTAAATGGCTGCAGGACCCGGATAAGATTATTTACGACGAAGGGTTGTCAAAGGCCTGGCGCAACTACCACGAAAAGCGCCAGTCGATGCATGATGAACGTGGTCGCATAGCGCTGATGATTTTTGGTGAGCCGAAGCAGAAATATGAGGAGGCGCGCGCCGGATTGCTCTCTGCATTGGGCGTTTTCTTGTACAACCGATGGAAAAATGAAGCAGTGAGTAACCTCCGGTCGCTTCGCCATTATTTGGAAAATCATGAAGATACGCGACAAATTCTAAAAGTCGCAGATATCAATGATCCACGGTTGTTCATCAGGAGTATTCGCGAGGACGCGCAGATGGCTGCGTCGTTGACAGAACGATTCACCTATACGGGCAAAAAGTTGCTCGCTCTGCAGGATTATGAGGACAAGGGTGATACTTTTCTTACGAGGCAGTTAACCACTGAATTGAATTTGGCGATTACGGGGCCCGCTCTGCCAGGTGCGGCTGGACTGTCGGATGTGCATGCTAACCGTAGCCTGTTGCAGCAACGTTTCCCCGGGCATATCAAACCGCTGGAACCCTACGGTAGACCGATCGCTCTGGGTGAGATGACTGTCCTTGATCTCCTGCTAGACGCGGAATTACGAGAAGATATGGCAGCAGAGTGCGACAGTCTTTTGCTGTTCGATGTCGTCTATGACCAAATCATAGCCAACTTGGATTCGATTGCCGCAGAAGCCCAGCGAGCGCAGTCGATCAGTCGCGAATCGCTGGAACAGCTGTTAGAGACGACGTTGCGCACCCCACCCAACTTGCCCGAGCGCGATGCTACGAATGACGTATCCGTAGCAGATTTGCGTGCACGTCTTTTTGATTGGTATTTGAGAATAAATAAAGCCGGCAAGGGTGAGAGTTTTTATCGGCAGGTAGAACAGTGGAAAAAGCTTTCTTTCCCGCATTTGTCCGATGCACTATTTGTTGTGGTGACGCATATTTTTGAAAGCCTAATGCCGTCCCTGATTGCAGCAGAGCAAGGGGGTAAAACATATAAGGGTCGGATTGCGCCGCGCAATATAGGGCGGCGGAAGGATTTCTGGAATCGACTGAACATGGCTTACAACGATCTGTTGATGCAGAACGTTTTGCGTACCATCAAATCCGAGCATCGTTTTAATCATCAAGATTGGGCGAATCTATATTTCGATGACTGGGAAGACAGGTTCGAAGATTTGATCAGTTCCGATCCCTGCTCCTTTCCGGGCTTTCGTTTGTCAATTGAGCAAGCGTTGAAAAAGGGCCTACCGCCGTGCGGTATTGTCGCCGGTCACGGTACGTTGAAAGGAAAAACCCCGTTGCGGGTCGGTGTTTTGATTTCCAATGTGGGGTTTCAAGCGGGCGCATTTGATATGGCCAGCGCTGAAAAATTTTGTCGTCTGTTGGTGGAGTGCGCAGAGCAGCACTTGCCTGTGGTCTGTTTTATTTCTTCCGGCGGCATGCAGACCAAAGAAGGTGCAGGTGCCTTGTTTTCGATGGCCGCAGTGAATGACCGTATCACCCGCTTTGTACGAGACCACGACCTACCCATTATTGTATTTGGTTACGGTGACTGTACGGGAGGAGCTCAGGCCAGCTTTGTCACTCATCCCCTGGTGCAGACTTATTATCTATCCGGCACGTCTATGCCGTTTGCCGGTCAAATTGTTGTGCCGTCTAATTTGCCGCTGAATTCAATTTTATCGAATTATCTGTCCGCCAATAACGGCGCGATGCAAGGATTGGTCAAGCACCCATTTGCGCCGACAATTGATCAACAACTGCGTGCGATTGACCCGGATATTCCCATTGCACAAGATACCGTAGAACAGGTGATTGAGCGGGTGTTGGCCGGAAGCTTTGCCGCTCGCGCCCCAGTAGTGGTGGCACATCGCCCGCAATATAGCGATTCAGACCTCATTCGGCCGGTCAAAAAAGTGTTGATTCATGCGCGAGGATGTACCGCTGCTAAGTTGATTCGCATCGCCCAGCAACAAGGTATTCAAGTTGTTCTAGTGCAGAGTGATCCCGATATGAACTCTGCCGCCGTGGACCAGCTTAGAGCTGAAGATACGCTGGTGTGTATTGGCGGTAATACGCCGGATGAAAGCTATTTGAACGCCATGAGTGTGCTAAATGTCGCTGAAAACGAAGGCGTCGATAGCCTTCACCCAGGGATAGGCTTCCTTTCTGAAAACTCTGCTTTTGCCGAGCTGATTCGCAGCCATGGCATCAATTTTATTGGGCCCAGTGTGTTAAGCATGGAAACAATGGGTAATAAATCGAATGCCATTAACACCTCATTGCGTCTCAACGTTCCGGTTGTTCCAGGGAGCCATGGCATCCTGACCAACCCAGAGCGGGCAGCCGATGTTGCTCAAGCTATTGGCTATCCGGTCCTGATCAAAGCTGTTCACGGTGGTGGTGGCAAAGGAATACAGGTGGTTGAATCACCGGCTAAGTTCATCGAGCTGTTCCACCGGGTTGGTCTTGAAGCGCGCGCTGCGTTTGGTAACGGTGATGTCTACTTAGAAAAATTTGTGACATCGCTGCGTCATATCGAGGCGCAATTACTCAGAGATTCGCAAGGCAATACGCGGGTGCTGGGTATTAGGGATTGTTCGGTGCAACGAGACAAGCAAAAGGTTCTGGAAGAGTCGGGTTCAACCATGTTGCCGCCAAACCTGCTGGAGACGGTGCTGCGCTCGACGGCCGACCTTGCTAACGAGGTTAACTATGTTGGCGCAGGTACGGTCGAGTTTATTTATGACTTGGCATCTGAAGCGGTGTACTTCATGGAAATGAATACCCGATTGCAGGTTGAGCATCCTGTGACGGAATGGACCTCTGGTGTCGACATCGTTGCTCAGCAATTTAAAATAGCCGCAGGGGAATCTATTGCTGATTTAGACATTCAGCAAAATGGCTATGCCATAGAAGCCAGAGTTAATGCTGAACGTATTGTCCAATTGGGTGATGGAGAGCTTGGGTTCCGGCCGCATCCGGGTCAGATTGTAACTTGTGATTTTCCCGAAGAATCGGGCGTTGAAGTCATCGCAACGGCGGCGGCAGGAAAATTTGTGTCACCTTACTACGACAGCATGGTGGCGCAGATTATCGTTCATGCGGACGATCGTCCGGCAGCTATAAGAAAATTGGTGAGTTATCTCGGCCGTGTTCAGATCAGTGGTATATGTACCAATATTCCTTTGTTAGTGCGGATACTCAATGATCAGGTTTTTCAAGAGGGGGTATATGATACAAACTACCTGCCTGAGTTGCTCAAGAGAACCGACACCGTGTCCTTGCTTGCCGATATTGAGGCCAGTGCCGGGGAAGAAACCGGTGGCATAGATTTGGCCGCGATTAAAATCCAAGGCAGCGACGAATTTAAGGTGCTGGCGCCGACGGCAGCCATTTTTTACAGCACGCCGTCTCCTTCCGAGCCCGAATATGCCACAGTTGGCGATCGGGTGGACATTAATCAAACCATCTGTCAGCTCGAGGCGATGAAAATTTTCACGCCCTTATCGCTGGCAGACTTTAACGCCGACGTGGAGCTTTATCCGCGCAACAAAGTGTACGAAGTGACGCGCGTGAATATGAGTAGCGGCCAGCAGGTGAACGCGGGTGACCTTTTATTTGTTGTTAAGCCTGTCGCTGCGGACTGACTTTGAGATATGGCTTGAAGGTAGTGCGCGCCTCATGGCTTGGCAGGGTTCGGCTTGTCGATTTTTTGGTTTTCCCAGAAAAGGCGGCCTGACATGATCGAAAATCTTGAGACGCTCGTAGTGCTTTCTAAAACAGGCACAATGATCGAAGCCAGCACAACGCTTAAAATATCACAATCTGCAGTGAGCAAGCGGATCGCCAATCTCGAGCGGTATTATGATCGAAAGCTCATCGAACGCCACGGACGTCGGGTGGTGCTTACCCACCATGGGACGCGTTTAATCGAAAGAGTCACGCCTTTGTTGTCTGAGCTACGCAGTGTCTTTTTAGAAGACAATACCTTACGCAAAGGCAAGATTATTCTGGGCGTTTCGGAAGCCATATTGTCGAGTTGGGGACCAAGGTTGTTTTCTCGAGTCCGCGAACGGTTGCCGGGAGTAGAATTTGAGTTCCACGCTCAGCGATCCCCTGTAGTGTTGGATCGTTTGCGCTCGGGTGAATATATGGTTGGCATCTGCACGGGGACGCCTGATGCAGATACAGATCTTGTCAGTGAAGTTATCCGGCTAGAACCGATGGTGATTATTCCTTCGGGTTTGAGATCTTTGCGGTATAAGCCCGGGCAGCCTCTGAGTGTTATTACCATCGAGTCTCGCTCGGGAGCATGGGCTTCGATAGAGGAAGATATGGCACGTTTGGGATTGACGCGGGCAGTTTCGCTAGAGTCTTTTTTTGCGGTTGCACAGATGGCGCTTGCCGGGTTTGGGCATGGTTTGGTGCCTGCTGGCGTTGCCCGGACGCTGGGAGTGACGACACAGACAGTGATTGAGTTGTCTCATCAAGGTTTGACTCGACCAGTCAGGTTTGTTGCGCGAAAATCAATGTTTGCGCAGGATTTGGTGCGCTCTTTTTATCTTGCGGTGCAAGAAGTTGCGGATACGGTTTAGAGGCCTCCGTTTCGATTGATGCCACAGGCCGGGGAGTTAGCCGGCATCGGAATCATCATTTAATATTTGTACTAACGCGTTAATCCAGTCTGGGTGATCGTTCAGGCAAGGGATTAAATGAAAGGTCTCTCCGCCGGCCTCAAGAAAAGTCTCCCTACCCTGCAAACCCATTTCCTCAAGAGTCTCTAAATTGTCCGCAACAAACGCGGGGCAGACAACGGCTAAATGTTTCACACCTTGGTTGGGTAATTCGGCCAGGACTTGATCGGTATAAGGCTGCAACCATCCGCCGCCCAGTCGCGACTGAAAAGTGACGCTGTATTGAGATTCTGACAACTCTAATTCATGCGCCAAGGCCCGAGAGGTCTCGAATACTTGATGCCTGTAGCAGGTGGCATGAGCGGTTGAAGCGACGGCACAGCAATCTGCGCGCTGCATGCAGTGTTTACCGGTAGGGTCTGCTTTTTTCAAATGCCGGGTGGGTAGACCATGATAACTCATCAAGAGATGGTCCCAAGTCGCTGGCAATGTCTGCTTAACGCTGCTGGCCAGTGCGCTGATATAGCGTGGGTCGTCGTAAAACGCAGTGATAAAGCGCGCGGTTACGCCATCAGGTAGATGTTGATTGACGGCGTCAATTGAGGTGGTGACAGTAGAGTCTGCATACTGTGGGTACAAGGGTATAACGACAAGGTTATCTACACCTTGTTCAACCAGCGAGTCCACGCCTTGGGCAAGACTGGGTTGTCCGTAGCGCATGCCCAGAGCCACGGGAGCTTTCAGTTCAGCGCTGACTGCGCTTAGCTGGTCTTGGCTGATTTTCAACAACGGTGAGCCGCTCTCATCCCATATTGAAGCATAGGCTTCAGCGCTCTTTTTAGGTCGAAAGGGTAATATGAACGCGCTGACGATTAACCGCCGGATTGGGTAGGGTACGTCCAAAACGTAGGGATCCATAAGGAACTCACCAAGATACTGACGTACATCTGCTACGTCAGGCGAGTCAGGTGTTCCAAGATTTGTGAGTAAATAGCCGGTGTTATCCACGGTGGTCCTAGTGATAGATTAACCAATAAGATAGTATCCGCCGTGCGGAAAAAATAGTACCGCAACGTCACAAAAATCAGACACGGGACAAATCTAAATCGCTATGACCATCATAGTTGACTATGACGCGGGAAATCTTCACAGCGTCCGACGAGCCTGTCATGAAGTCGGTTTGACGGCTCGGATTTGTGCAGACCCGGATGAACTGCGCCGGGCCGACAGAATTATTTTTCCGGGTGTTGGTGCTGCCGGAAGCGCCATGCGCAGTCTCGCCGAACGTGGATTAGACGACGCGCTTACTGAGGTTGTCGCCGGTGGCATACCCGTGCTGGGAATCTGTCTTGGCCTGCAAATTTCGCTGGCTTATTCGCAGGAGAACGATACGCCAACGCTGGGTCTGATCGCGGGTCAAGTGAATCGTTTTCAGTTTACTCGGCCTGAATTAAAAGTGCCGCATATGGGTTGGAACGAGGTTCGCCCGGTGCTCGAACATCCGGTCTTGGCCGGTATTGAACCCGGTGACGAGTTCTATTTTGTGCATGGCTACTATCCGGTTCCCCAAGACAGCGTTAATGTCTATGCACAGACAGATTACGAGCATACGTTTGCGTCAGCTATTGGCAAAGATAATTATTTTGCCACGCAATTCCATCCGGAAAAAAGTGGTCGAGTAGGTCTAAGGTTGCTGGCTAATTTTGCTAAATGGAACGGGGAGTTGGGCGGCAATGTTAAGTAAGCGCTTGATTGCATGTCTTGACGTACGTGATGGGCGTTTGGCAAAAAGTGTTAAATTTGTTGACACAAAGGACATTGGTGACCCTGTTGAGAAAGCGCGAGAATATTATCAGGGCGGACTCGATGAATTGGTGTTTTACGATATCACCGCTTCAAGCGAAAAACGTAAAATTATGTTGGATGTGGTTGAGGCCGTTGCCAACGAGGTTTTTATCCCTTTATCAGTAGGCGGTGGTATTCGCAGCGTTGCAGATGCCACCGACTTACGTTTGGCGGGGGCGGAAAAAATTAATGTCAATTCCGCGGCTGTGCAGCGCCCGGAACTCATCGCAGAGTGTGCTGAAGCGGTTGGCGACCAAAATGTTGTGTTATCGATGGACGTGTTGCAGGTACCCCGTAGTGCCGATATTCCCAGCGGCTATGAAATCGTGATTAACGGTGGGCGTAAGAAAATGGGCTTGGACGCGCTGTCTTGGGCGCTGACAGGCGAGCGCTTGGGGGCTGGTGAGTTGGTTGTGAATTCGATCGACGCTGACGGCACAAAGACGGGCTATGAATTAACCTTGACGGCCTTGATTGCCGAAGCAGTGCGTATCCCCGTCATAGCGTCAGGGGGAGCTGGTGTGCCTGATCATCTTTATGATGCGCTGACAGACGGTAAGGCGGACGCCGCTCTGGTCGCCTCAATGGTGCACTACGGCGATTACAATGTCAGTGATTTGAAGCGTCACCTGCACGATCGAGGTTTGAAAATGCGCATGTCCTGGTAGTACCGGCGAGGTCGAAGATGAAAGCGATAGTGATCGAAAATCAAAAATTAATTTGGGGTGAAGCACAAGAACCATTGTGTGGCCCGGGTCAAGTTAAAATTCAAGTGGCGGCCAGTGCGGTGAATCGTGCAGATTTAATGCAAGCCGCAGGTGCGTACCCTCCGCCGCCAGGCGCCAGTTCTATCTTAGGTCTCGAGTGCGCAGGCACAGTGATCGAAATCGGTGATGGCGTGCAGCGGGTGAAAATAGGGGATTCGGTGTGCGCCTTGTTGTCGGGTGGGGGATACGCCGAGCGGGTAGTGGTGCCTGCAGGGCAGGTACTGCCTGTGCCCAAGGGATTGAGCTTGATCGAGGCGGCGGCACTGCCGGAGGTCTTTGCGACGGCATATCTGAATCTATATATCGAGGGGCAACTGGCGCCCAAAGAACGGGTGCTGCTTCATGCTGGGGCCAGCGGCGTAGGTACAGCGGCAATTCAGCTGCTGGCTCACAGCGATAATCCTTGTTTTGTAACCGCGGGATCGGCAGATAAAATATCTGAGTGTGTTCGATTAGGTGCTGCGGGTGGCTTTGACCGTCACCAAGGCTCATTTTTAGAGGCGGTTCGCGCTTGGTCTGGAGACAAGGGTGTCGACGTCATTTTAGATCCTGTAGGTGCGGCCTACCTTCCCGATAATGTATCGGCTATGGCGCTGGGTGGGCGGCTGGTACTTATTGGTCTCATGGGGGGCATTCAAACCGAGCTCAATCTTGGTCTCTTGATGATGAAGCGACTGAAAATTGTTGGCTCGACGTTACGGGCTAGGCCGATTTCCGAGAAGTCTGCAGTTATGGACCAATTGTTAGCCAAAGTATGGCCAAAGCTTGAAACGGGCGCCATTAAACCGGTGATTGAGACCACGGTACCGATGATGGACGCCGCGCAGGCCCATCAACTAGTCGCCGGAAATGGCACGGTGGGTAAAGTATTACTTACCTTAGGTGATTAGTCCGTTCTTTGGGCGCCGGCTCAGATGGCAAAGACCGAGGAGGTGATTTTGCCGCTGGTCGGTGCTGGTGCACCGTTGGGTAGGTCTAAGCTTCTCCACTGGACTCAGACGTGCTTAATACGAGATTGACAGGGTTGGAACAGCAAGTGGTTCAAGTTCGTGGCTTCACACTCATTGAGATGCTCGTTGCACTGGCCATATTTGCCATGATTTCTGCAATTGCCATCCCGCTGTATACGCAGTACAGCCAGCGCGCTTATCGCGCGGAAGTGATGTCGGATTTGATGTCCTGTGCGCAAGCCCTTGAGCGTTACAGCGCGGCCAGCTTTACATTTGTGGGGGCAAACTCGGGGGGCGACAATACAGCTCTAAATGCAGCGATATGTGATCCGCTGAGTGTGCGGCAAGGGCGTTATTTGGTGACTGCTGTGACCACCCAGGCCAGTTATGAATTAACGGCGGTTCCGATTGGATCCATGGCGGGTACCGGAACGCTGACGTTAGATGATGCGGGGCAGCGCACTTGGGATGAAAATAACAACAGCATCATCGACCCGAATGAAGACGATTGGGTCAAGGATTAGCCGAGTGATCAGCTTTAGGATTTGCGTGTTTTAGAATAGGGTAAATAGGTTGAATAATTTTCGGCGCTATTGGGGTCGCGAGCGAGGGTTTACGCTGATTGAATTGTTGGTGGCGATGACCATTGCGGCAATATTAATGGCTTTTGCCCTGCCGTCTTTTAACGACTTTACGACGCAACGTCATATGTCTGCCAATGCCAACGTCTTGATTTCTGCGATCACCTACGCGCGCAGTGAAGCCACCCGTGTAGGTGGCATGGTGACCCTGCAGTCTGTCGATGGCAGTGAAGCGAACAATGAATGGGGTGCAGGTTTTTGTGTCGTCATGGGCGAACCCGGAGACTGTCACTCAGCCCTTAAGTACTTTTATCTGGATGGTGACGTCACACTAGATGCGGTTGACGGATTACACATGGTTGCGGCGCTGTCATTCAACTCAAGGGGTATGCTGATGGCTGGGCGCAGTGGATCGGTTCAATTGTGTGGTCAAGATGCTGGCGATGATCCCGGGCGGGTGGTTAATGTGAATGTTGTGGGTCGTACGCATGTGGCACAACTCACCTGTTATCCCTGATCGTGATGTACCGCTGATGAACCCCACACACTCTCAAATCCGCACGCTCAACGCTGCTTCCATGCGAGGCTTTTCGATGGTTGAGCTTTTAGTGGCGGTGCTGATCATGGGTGTTGGTGTATTGGGTGTTGCAAGCCTGCAGTTGGTCAGTTTGCAAAATAGCAGGAACGCGTTACTGCGCAGCGATGCGCTGCAGATGGTGTATGGCATTGTCGATCGTATCCGGATTAATCCCGCAGGTGATTATACGTCGGTTTATTTTGATGACGCTCCTGAGAGTATCGCGCAGAATTGTTTTGCAAATAGCTGTTCTGCGGCGCAGATGGCAGCGTTTGATGTTAGCGTTTGGAAATGTAGTCTAGGTCGCCATAACACACTAAGTGTTTGTGAAGACCTGCGCACTGGAATGATTTTGCCTTCCGCTGCGGTCCAGCCAGGACTGCCTGAGGGAGATGGATCTATTGCTGTTGACGACCAAGGGCGAGTCAGCGTCAGTGTTCGTTGGGCAGGCCATAACGGTGCGTTGGAAACGTTGACCATAGAGACTCAGAGGTAATTCGCTATGCGCCAGCGACAAACCGGTTTTTCTATTATGGAATTGTTGATTGCGTTACTGCTGGGATTGGTAGTGGTGGCCGGTATTGTTCAGTTGTTTGTGGGTAATTCGCGCACCTATGCGCTGGTAAACGCGCAATCTCGATTGCAAGAAAACGCGCGTTTTGCTTTTGAATTTATGACTCAAGCGGCCCGCAATGCCGGTTATTATGGCTGTGCGCCAGAAGCTAATTATGTCATCAAGGGTCTTGTAGGAAGCTGGGAAAGCATCCCGGAGTATGATCTGAGTCGATCGGTCGGCGGATTTGAGGCCTTAGGTGATGGTAATTTTTTGCCAAATAATCTGTTGACCCTGCCTGTATCTGAGGATGATCTTGATTTGAATGTGCATATTTCGGGCCATGGGATTGACCGCTCGGCGTTGCAAGATACCTCTGATATCGTGATATTCCGCAACATCGAACAACCCGTTGCGCGACTGCAGCAGGTGCTTCAGGCTGACGGTGATCCGGTGGTTTATACGCCAGATGGTGAGCCTGATTTTCGGGTGGACGACGTTGTGGTTGTGGCAGATTGTGAGCAAGCGGCGCTGATTAAAGTTACGGGAATTGCTGAGGGCGTCAATAACAAGACTCTTTTTCATGAGGTCTCGCAAGATGGGTTTAACTTTGATAACGGGGCAACCGTAAGTACGTTGGCAGGTGATATTTTGCCGCGGACACTGTCCGTAATTGGCCGAGCCTACGGTATCTCGAGTGTGGTGGGCCGCATGCAGACGACCATTTTTTTTATTGCGCCCAGTGTGCAGTCGAATCAGTCGGGGGATCAAATATACGCACTTTGGCGAAAGCAGGGGGCCGAGGCACCTGTTGAATTGGTTCAAGGTGTGGAAAATATGCAGATTTATTACGGTGTGGATACCACATTAGATCAAATACCTAATGTTAATCGGTATCAGACAATTGACGCTGTTAATGACCCGGCTAGCATCGTTGCTGTGCGCATTCGGTTAGATGTGAGTAGCCCAGATAATCTTGCAGAAACAAATGATCGATTGCGCCGCTCGTTTTCGAAAACCATCAGTGTTCGAAACTCGGGTGTTTAGCTGAAATGAATGCCCGCCCGAATAGCCAACGACAACAAAAAGGAGTCGTGCTTTTTATTACCTTAGTGCTTTTGCTGGTGCTCACAATTATTGGGGTCTCATCGCTGCAGACCACTAGTTTGGAGTTGCGTATGTCGCGCAACGAACACGATAGACTGCTCGCGTTCCAAGCCGCAGAGTCGGCGCTGCGTGATGCAGAACTGCGTATGAAAAGTATAACCTCTGTTAGCTTGTTTAATAATACGGCGGGGCTATATCGCGTCACCGAGTTAGGTGGCGCGCAATTGTGGCGCGACGAGGCCATATGGCGTGGCAGTAACAGTTTAACTGGTGGCGCACTGGCAGGCACTGCCGCGGCGCCTCGATATATTATTGAGTATATTGGTCCGGTCGTGCGCGATGAGAATGCATTTCAGCAGGATGATCCTTACGCGGCCTCCAGTACGATTGATCGCGTTGAGATGTTTCGTATCACGGCGTTGGGTACCGGGGGTACCGTAAATGCGCAAGTGCTGTTGCAAAGCACCTTCGGAAGGATAATGGACTAGATGATGATTGCGTCCAGAGAGCCTTTAATCGCTAGAAGTCGCCATGCGCTGGGAAGGATGGCTGTGTTTTTCATGGTTACGTTTTTTTGTGGGAGTATCCCCGAAAGCGTGGCTCTGCCGCCTGAGGTGAATGACGACTTTTTTGTCGAGCGCGAAGATCGAGAGATTCAAGAAAGCCTATTTGACAACGATCGACCTGATGATAACGATAACGACTTGATTATCCTCAATGTGACCTCGCCGAGTGTGGTTGGCGCAAGGTTTGAGGTTGATCTGAGCAGCGGTGATTTTAGGTATGACCCTGCGCCGGACTTCAGCGGCGTTGTTCGGTTCGACTATACAGTCCTTGAGGATGACAGCGACACGAATGGAATATGTGCGCCAGTTATCACCAACAGTTCGGCATGTACAAGAACTGGTCAGGTTGTGCTTTATTTCCGCCCAAGAGCGGACGCGCCAGATTTTTCGGCGACTGGCGCGCAAGGTATTCAGGGCACAACCTTCCCGCTAAATATGAGTTTGACGCCTGCCGACGATGATGGCTCGGAAGTTGTGTCCCTGACTTTGAACAATTTCCCTGCCGGCAGTGTGCTCTCCGCGGGTACCCAGCAAGCAGATGGCAGTTGGGTGCTCAACGAAGCAGACGTCGCGGCAGCCCAATTGACGCCACCTCCCAATTTCAATGGTTTTATAGCCGTCGCCTATACACTCTCGTCAACGGATACGGCGTTGGATGAACGGGGCGAAGAGGAAACCGATACAATTTCCGTCTCCGGCTCATTTTCGGTGGACGTAAGCAGGGCTAACAACAACCCTGAACTAACGGGAAATATTCCGGAATTAACGACAGATGAAGATGTGAATGCCTCGGTTGATTTGGAGGGGGTAGTCACGGATGCCGATATTGCGACCAATGGTGACAGTTTGGTGTATTCAGTGACGTCTATTAACTCTGATGCGGTTGCGTCGGCGAGTCTCGCCGGTTCTGTTCTATCGGTGGTGGTGGTACCGGACCAAAATCAGTTGGGGGGTTCGGTTGGGATATCGGTATCAGATCTTTTTGGCGGCGTGCCGGTTGAGTTTGAGGTGCCGCTGAATGTTGTCGCCGTGAACGACGATCCGGTTGCCGAAGACTCGGTGCCTGTAATAGAGATGGATGAAGACAGTGCGGCCAGTCTGGATCTTTCCGGCTATGTATCGGATGTTGATGTTGCCACCAACGGCGATGTGCTGGCCTACGAGGTGGTGGCTATTGACCATCCTGCGCTCGTTCAGGCCACGCTTTTGGGGCCACAGTTGAATGTTGCGGGCGGCGCTGATTTGTTTGGGACGGCTACCGTGACGGTGCGGGTGACAGATCAGGTGGCCACGCAGCCGCTCCTATTGTCGATCATTGTGAATGTGAATTCGGTGAACGATGCACCGGTGGCGATAGGCTCAGTAGAGGCGGTCGACGCACTGGAAGATGCAGCTCCGGTAGATCGTGATTTTACGGGTGTTTTCGCCGATGTAGATTTGGCTTCGGGCGATTCACTGACGTTATCTGCCAGCGTTACTGAGGGTGCAAACATTATTGAGCGACTGACTATCGCGAACCAAACCTTGTCAATGGTGTTCGCGGCTAACGCCAACGGCAGTGCCGCTGTACGCGTTGAAGCAACCGATGAGGCAGGGGCGCGCGCCACTTATCTTTTGCCTGTAGAGGTACAAGCTGTAAATGATGCGCCGATGGTTGAGGCTGCGATCCCCAATCAAAACGTTGACGAAGACGCTGCGCCGATCAATGTCTCGGTATCGGGTGTATTTGATGACGTCGATATTTTGACAAATGCTGATCAGTTGGCCTACGAGGTGGTCAGCAATTCTAATGAGGGCTTATTTTCGGATATCTCCGTTTCAGGTGAAACCATAAACCTGACGTTGGCAGTTGATGCCTATGGCATTGCAGAGCTGGCCATGGTGGCGACAGACTTGGCCGGCGCAAGCAGTGATCCAGTGGTATTCAGTGTTGTTGTTAATCCAGTGGATGATTTACCTGATGCCAGAGATGACGTCACTGCAAATATTCTTGAGGACAGCAGTGGTTTTAGTATTGATGTGCTGGCAAACGATTATCTCGGTGATGTCCCAACTAATATTGTGTCGATCGTCTCTGTCGGTAGCCAAAGTTTTGTTGACATCAATCAAGACACAATCACAACCGCACAGGGCCTTGCGACGATTGAGGAAGACCTTATTTTTTTCGAGCCGGCACTTAACTTTTGGGGTGCAGCGGAGTTCGAATATTCAATTCGTGATGCTGACGGAGATGAAGATGTTGCCAAGGTTACCTTTTATGTTGAACCGGTAAACGATGCGCCTTTAGCAAAACAGACGCATGATTATTCCGTGTTGGAGGGCAGTTCGCTGACGGTTGAAGCGGTGGACGGTCTCCTGCTGGGTGCATACGATTTTGACGTTGCAGGGGTTGATCAAGAGGGTAACCCGTTGCTGCCGGTGAATCCTGAGGGTGAGCTCCAGTTGAACGCCCTGAGTGTTGTATTTGAGACGGCACCGCCGTCTGAAGAGGGGGTTCTGACCACTACTACCAGTGACGGGGCGTTTACCTTTCAGCCTGCTTTGGGTTTTGTAGGAACAACTTCTTTTACCTACTCTGTATTTGATGGCAATTTAAAAAGTGAAATTGGAACGGTATTCATTGAGGTGATTGCGCTGCCCCCACCGGGTGAGGCACCAAATCCTGGTGAAGTTTCAGTATTGTTCAATTTGACCAATACACCGTTAGAGCAATCCACAAGCGTCTCGCCGAATGTTGTGGTGCAGATGGATGATTCAGGCAGTATGGATTGGCATATGTCCATCAACTCCGCTGATGACGGTGGTCGGTTTGTGATCAGTAACGCGCAGATCGCCCGACGCGGCCGTAGGCAGTCAGATTATTCGTATTTGTTCAGCCTTTCCGTAAACGCGTATTCGCCGACAAATATCAATGGCCGCGTACTGCCCTCTGAAGAAGCGCTGGCGCTATATATGCCGGGCAATACATACGAGGTATGGCGCGCTCGCAGCGCCTCATACAACAAGATTTACTACAACCCACTGGTGACTTACGAGCCTTGGACTGGATTAGACAATAGCGGTGTCGAGTTTGCAGATGCGAATCCTTCGGCGGTGCGGTTGGACCCACGGTCGAATTCAAGAACGTACGATATCACGCGCTTGAAATCCTATACCGCTGACAACGTGCCCCGTTGGCGTCGCCGGGGAGGTCTGGCTGATATTCCTGTGACTGATTTTTACGTGCCTCGATATTATACCGTTTCGGGAAGCCGGGTAGAGATCAAAAACAACGGCACGACCTATGTTGGAGGCCCCGAAAGGGATGATTGTTCGGTCAGCAGTGCCTGCACCTATACCGAAGAGATTCAAAATTTTGCTAACTGGTTTCAGTATTATCGCTCCCGTGAGTTGGTTGCGAAAGCCGCAGTGGGTAACGTTGTCGCTGAACTGCAAGACATACGGGTTGGCTACGAAACGATTAATCGCCGAGCATCTGAGCCCATTGCCGAGATGAATGAGTATTTCTGGGAAGGTGAAAAGCGGGAGCTTTTGGATACGGTTTATTCGGTAAGTTCCAGCGGCGGTACTCCGCTGCGTAGAGCACTTAACGATTCGGGTCGAATTCTCAGTTGTCAGCATGAGGCTCGCGGTTGCCCGGCACTGCCTGCGCCTGAGGGGATTTGTCAGCAAAATTTCACACTACTGTTTTCTGACGGTTATTGGAATGGAAGTGCACCGTTGTCCGTTAATGCTGATCAGGACGGTGCTGGGATTTTTGACGGAGGTAAATATGCGGATGATTACGCAAACACCTTAGCAGATATCGCAATGTACTATTATGAGAACGACTTGTTTCCGGCGATCGCGGACAGTGTGCCTTTGTCAACCTCTGACATCGATGGCGTGCCCGCGGGCACCTTTGCCAGTGACAACGACTTGATCCATCAGCACATGAAAACGTTCACGATTGCCTTTGGTGTGGTTGGAGATATTGATCCGGCCATTGCGGCGTCGGCTCCGGTGTCGACAAGTTTTCCGTGGCCGAGTCCCTATGCGGGTCCAAATGCGAAAGTTGACGATATGTTGCATGCAGCGGTAAATAGCCGAGGTCGATTTCTCAATGCGGGTGACCCGCAACAATTGCAGTCCTCGGTGGGCACGGCTTTTCGTGAATTCACTCAGGCTGCGTCTTCGAGTTCAGCGGCAGCGTTTAACTCGACATCACTGCGTGAAGGTACCCTGCTGTATCGCGGTTTTTACGATTTACGCAGCCGAACCGGTGAGTTAACAGCAAGCAGGGTCAGTACAACCGGAGAAATTGACAGCGTGCCAATTTGGACGGCCGCTCGCCTGTTAGATGCAGATAGTCCGAGCGGGCAATTACCTTCGCAGCGGGTGATTTTTACCTTCGATCCGCAACAAAAAACTGGAATTCCATTCCGATACGATGAGTTGACAACCGACCAAAAAACGACCCTGAGCCGGAATGAGCTTGATTTTTTGCGGGGCGTACGGGATTTCGAGGAGCCGATAGGTGGATTGCGTGAACGGCTCAGGAGGGAAGGGTTATTAGGTGATATCGTCAATTCGAGTCCGGTGTTTGTGGGCGAGGCGCGCGCCATCAATCGAGATCAGCCTCCTTTTCCAACGGATGATCTCTACAGTGATTTTGCTGTTCAAATGAATACTCGTCAGAAAATGGTGTACGTGGGCGCAAACGATGGCATGTTGCACGGCTTCGATGCGCTTACGGGTACCGAAGTGATGGCCTACGTGCCTAATTTGATCTTAGATAACTCGCTCCCCTATGGTAACAAACTCGATTCATTTACCTCGCCGTTCTATTTGCACGATTATTTTGTTGACCTGACCCCTCGATTAAATGACGTTTATATCCGAGCGTCTAGGTTGAGCGATAAGTCTTGGCTCACAACACTTGTCGGTGGGCTGGGTGCTGGGGGCAAAGGCGTATTTGCGCTAAATGTGACTGATCCGGCAAATCAGTTTAGTGATGAAGCGTCAGCGAAAACTTCTGTTCTGTGGGAATTTACGGAGGCCGATGACAGTTACCCTCTAGATCTTTCGGGAGAACCCCTAGGTGGCGCGGTTGGCGCGCTGGTTGACGCGAGCGGTGAGCCGATAAAAGACATGGGGTACTCCTTGTCATTGCCGGTGATTACCATGACCAACCGTAAAGGCATAGATGGTGAAAATCAGTGGGTTGCGATATTTGGCAACGGCACTAACTCAACCTCAGGTATCGCAACTTTGTTTGTCCTTGATATGGATAAAGGCATAGACGGCTGGCAATCGGGCGATTTTGTGAAAATTTCAACCGGTTATGGCGTCCCCCTTCCCGGTGAGCAGTTAGAAGGTTATCCCAACGCGCTGGGCAGTCCTGCGGCGATCGATCAAAATCTTGACGGCACTGTCGATCTGGTTTATGCCGGTGATCGAATGGGTCACTTGTATCGCTTTGACATGCGCAGCGAAAATCCCGACGACTGGCGAGCGATTCGTTTGTTCTCAGCGACGTATGCTCAAGGGGGCACTGACGTTGTCCAACCCATTCTGTCACAACCTCTCGTGGTTAAGCACCCGGAAAAAGAAGGGTTCCTGATTACCTTCGGCACCGGTAGTTTTATCACTGAGGGTGATGGCAGCAATCAGGATATCCAGTCGATTTATACTATTTGGGATTCTTTGATTAGCAGTCCGCGCACCGCATTGGCCGATTCGAAGGCCACAAGATTGGTTAAACAAACCCTATCCAACGTTGTTGATGATTCAGTCGCGCCTGCTCAGACACGCCGCGTTTTATCCAGTGAGCCTGTGCCCTACGCCTCAGAGTCGACGAGTCCAGGTGTTTATGGCTGGTATATCGACCTAAATATGGAGCGGGCATCCACCACTCGATCGGGTGCCTTAAACAACGACATCAGCGGTCTAGCGCCACCTTCACCGCAGTTTCCAGGTGAAAAAGCAATTCGCCGATTTTTGTATCGTGATGGCGCGATCGTGACCACAACCGTACTGCCGGCGACAAACGCGACATCCTGTTTTGGTTCTCGACCGGGCGCGTTGTTGATACTTGATGCGCTGACCGGCGGAAATCCGGACGAACCGATAGTTGATTTCAACGAAGACGGTTACGTTGACGAAAGTGATTTGCTGGAAGTTGAGGGAACGACCTATAGCGCGGGCTGGATATTTGATCAAAGTCAGTTGGACGGCCAATTGGTTGATCTGTCAACTTTAGGCGGTCAGGACGATACCGATTTCCTCTTCATATGCGGGGGTAACGACTGCATTTCCCGTAAAATAAGGGACCTTAAGGATACAAAAACGGGCCGATTGTCTTGGACAGAGTTGCGGCGAGATTAGCAATACAGGATCGACATGGCTTTATATAAATTAATCTTGACGTCCTTAAGTTTGTTCTTGCTGGCAACGTTTGTTGCAGCGCAGCCCTTTGATGTGCCTCTTGGAGAGCGCCAGGGCATCATTCAGGAATTAGATTTTTCCCGCAACAGCGCCATTATCAGTGGCTACCAGTATGATGTCAGCTTGACGGCTAAGGTTGAAATCAATGGTTCCTATGGGGCCTTCACTCTGCTGAATGAAGGCATGAAGGTTGTCTTCACCTATAGACAGTTCGAAACAGGGCGGCGCGAAATTACCGAAATGCGACAGGTGGCTGATATAGATCAGCATTAAAAAGCGTTTAAGTGCCTAGGGTTGTCAGCTGGTCGACCTGCTCGGTTAGGGTTTGAATACGCGCCCTAAGGGCGGTGGCCTTGTCGCGCTCCTTGCCCACCACTGCTGCAGGGGCCTTGTCGACAAACCCTTTATTGTTCAGTTTTGCGGTGATCCGTTTTAAATCCTGCGCTGCTTTACCAATTTCTTTGTCCAGGCGTGCTTGCTCTGCAACGACGTCAATTAGACCGGCGAGCGGAACCATGACCTTAAGGTCCTTCACCAGGGCTAATGCATTGGGTGGTGCAGCGCTGTTGGGATCAATCCAGCGAATATCTTGAACGTTAGCTAGGCGTTTGAGCATGACTTCGGTATCTGCCGCCCGCTGCCGATCCTGCTCGCCGCCGCCCTGAAAAATCACCTTAATTTCTTGGCTTGGCTTGATGTTTGCCTCTCCGCGGATAGTGCGAATGCCGCTGATCACGGCCTTTAGCCACTCGACTTGAGCCACGGCCTCTACATCTGAGTGATAATCCTCGGTGCGCGGGTAAGACTGCAGCATGATCGTGTCTTGCTGGATACCCAACTTGGGGGCTACTTCGTGCCATAGCGTCTCAGTGATAAAAGGAATCACCGGGTGGGCTATGCGTAAAAGACTTTCGAGTACATGCAACAGTGTGCGTTTTGTCCCCTCTCGTTGAGCCGCAGTTGTATTGGTGTCCCAAAGCAAAGGTTTGGTCAATTCGAGGTACCAATCGCAGTATTCGTGCCATGCAAATTCGTAAATGTTGTTGGCAAAAATATCAAATCGAAACGTTTCCAAGGCAAACTCAGTCTGGCCAATCAAATCATGGGTTTTGCTGATCATCCAGCGGTCGATCACCGACAATTCAATGTCGGCCAGGGGGTCAAAATTTTCCGTATTCATCAGCACAAATTTGGTTGCATTCCATAATTTGTTGCAGAAGTTTTGGTAACCTTCAATGCGATTTAAGTCAAACTTAACGTCGCGGCCGGTACTGGCTAACGCACAAAAAGTGAATCGCAGAGCATCGGTGCCGTAGGACGGTATGCCCGCTGGAAAGTCTTTTTTTGTTGCTTTTGCAATACGCGGGGCAAGTTGTGGCTGCGTTAAATTGCTGGTTCGCTTTGTTAGTAGATTATCCAGATCTATGCCATCAATGAAATCTAGCGGATCCAAGCCGTTGCCCTTGGTTTTTGACATCTTCTGGCCCTCGGCATCGCGAACCAGTCCGTGAACGTAGACGTTGTGAAAAGGCACTTTCCCGGTGAAATGAAGGGTCATCATAATCATGCGGGCAACCCAGAAAAAGATGATGTCGTGCCCGGTGACCAGCGTTGCTGAGGGTAGAAAATCTGCCAAATCATCGGTTTCGTTGGGCCAGCCCAAGGTGGCAAAAGGCCACAATGCCGACGAGAACCAAGTTTCGAGTACGTCCTCATCACGCGAAAGAGGTAGGTCCTCTGCGAGATTATATTTTACGCGCGCCGTATCCTCATCTTTCGCGACGTAGACATTACCCTGCGGATCATAAAAAGCGGGAATCTGATGGCCCCACCATTGCTGGCGGCTGATGCACCAATCCTGAATGTCTCGCATCCAGGAAAAATAGACATTCTCGTATTGCTTGGGCACAAAATTAATGTCCCCATTCTCCACGGCTGCAATAGCTGGTTTCGCCAAAGGGGCAATTTTCACAAACCATTGATCGGTTAACAGGGGTTCGATGATCGCCCCAGAACGGTCACCGCGGGGCACCATGAGCTTATGGTCTTTGATTTCACCGAGTAAGTGCAGAGCATCTAAATCCTCGACGATCTTGCGGCGTGCAGCCTCGCGGGTCATCCCTCGATATGGGTCAGGCACTGTTTGATTAAGGGTTGCGTCGTCGTTAAAAATATTAATCAGCGGTAAGTCGTGGCGTGTGCCCACTTCGTGATCGTTAAAATCGTGGGCGGGAGTGATCTTTACGCAGCCTGTGCCGAATTCGCGATCGACATATTCATCAGCGATGATTGGTATTTTTCGGTCAACCAGTGGCAGGTTGACAAAACCTCCAATCAGGTGCGCATAACGTGGGTCTTCAGGATGTACGGCAACAGCGCTATCGCCGAGCATAGTTTCAGGTCGGGTGGTGGCCACCGTCAGTACAGCTTTGCCGTCCTCGGTTTTTAATCCATCGAGCAATGGATAGTGGAAATGCCAAAGGAACCCCGCTTCATCGTGGTTTTCGACTTCAAGATCGGATATGGCAGTCCGTAGGTGGGGATCCCAGTTAACCAGACGTTTGCCCCGATAAATCAACCCTTGATCGTAGAGCCTTTCGAAAACCTCTCTGACAGCCGCTGCATAGGGCGCGTCCATTGTGAATCGGTTTCGCGACCAGTCTAAACTAGAGCCCATTCGGCGTATCTGTTGCGCGATGGTGTCGCCCGATGACTCTTTCCATGCCCATACTTTTTCATTGAAAGCTTCGCGGCCCAGATCCAGTCGTTTAATACCCTGTTCGTTGAGTTGTCGTTCCACCAGCATCTGGGTAGCAATCCCAGCATGATCAGTGCCCATCTGCCAAAGTGTTCGAGATCCTTGCATACGTGCATGCCGGATCAAAGTATCCATGAGCGTCTGATTAAATGCATGGCCCATATGTAGCGTTCCGGTCACATTTGGGGGAGGGATTAGCACGCAGTAGCCGGGACCGTCTCCGGCTGGGCTAAAGTAATTCTGTGACGCCCAGTGGTCGTACAATTTTTGCTCAATGGCGTGTGGGTCGAAACTGCTATCCATGATTGGGACCTATATTGATTCGGCGGTTGGAATGACCGGGTCTATGTTGCAGGCTGTGAGGCTCATTCTGTTCGCTCCCAGTCACTGAGTTCGTGGTGATGCAGGGGATACCCGCGGTCTCGGTAATGCGAGTATCGTTGGCGGCCCTGTTCTTTTGTTTCCCCAACAATAATTTCAGCAACCCGATCAAAGCGGCCGAAAAAAACAGGGACATCCAAAGCCAGATTGATCAGCAACCCCTCGTTACGGTGTGGCATCTGACTGCTGATTTGTATCGGACTTGAGGCAGGTTGTTTGGATGCGGCGATTTCATGGGGTACAAACCGGTGTTTTGGGTAGTTCCACATCAGTTCGTCTAAATCTGATGCGGTCTTTGTGTCGGCCACGTGAATATGTACGGGTTGACGGCTCAGATATGCCTTGAGGCTGAGACGGCAAGCAAATCTCAGACTGGCATCTAATGTTTGGTCTTCGAGAATATAGAAATCAACCCGGGTCATATTCGACGCTAACCCGCTTTTTCGCAAAGATAGGCGAAGAGCAGGGGCACCGGCCGGCCGGTGGCGCCTTTTTTGGCCCCGCCCAAAAACGCGCTGCCCGCGACATCCATGTGCGCCCAATCTACATCTTTAACAAATTCGGACAAAAAGCAGGCCGCAGTAACGCTGCCAGCATTGCGTCCGCCAACATTGGCCATGTCTGCAAAGTTGCTCTGCAGGGCAGAATGATACTCGTCCCATAGCGGCATCTGCCACGCTTTATCTCCGGATGCTTGACCGGCTTTGAGCAGATCATCGGCTAAGCTCTGGTTGTTGGCATACAGGCCGCTGGCATGGGCGCCAAGAGCGACGACACAGGCGCCAGTGAGCGTCGCGACATCAATGATGGTCTTAGGTTTAAAGGTTTGTACGTGGGTGAGAGCGTCGCACAGTACAAGTCGGCCTTCAGCATCGGTGTTGAGTATTTCAATGGTTTTGCCGGAAGCTGAGGTGACGATATCTCCTGGGCGCGAAGCCCGGCCGCTGGGCATATTTTCGGCGGCGGCAACCACGGTGATCAGGTTGAGTTTCAATCCCGCAGCGATGACCGCCTCAGTGGCGCCCAGCACTGCCGCCGCGCCTCCCATATCAAATTTCATTTCATCCATGCCGGGAGGAGGCTTCAATGAAATGCCACCGGTATCAAACGTGATGCCCTTGCCTACCAGTGCAATAGGTGCATCCCCGGGTTTGCCTCCCTTATATTCGATAATAATCATATAGCCCGGCACATCGCTGCCCCTCGAGACCGACATAAATGCCCCCATGTTGGCGGCGGTCATTTGTTTTTCGTCCAAATAAGACACCACTACTTTGGGGTGATCGGCGAACTGTTGGGCTTGGCTGAGTAAATAAGCCGGATTACAAATGTTTGGCGGTTCGTTACCTAGGTCTCGACTGAGTGCCATGCCGGCGTCCAATGCGTTACCTTGCTTAACACACGGGCTGAGCCCTTTTTTGTGCTCAACCAGAAACTTGATGGCTGTCAGGGTTGCAGGTTTTGCAGGTTTTGATTTGTGCTTGGTGTAGCGATAAGCCGCATGGCTGATGCTCTGCATTGCGCTTTGCAGTTTTTCTGCGGTTGTTTGATCGCTCACTGTGCAAGCTTCCAGCGCGACAACGGCCTGTTTGATTGGCAATTTGCATAGTGCGCGAGCAGCGCCAGAGATCAATTTGCGAAACTCCTCTGGTTTTAGGACCTGGTCGGCACCGCCTATCACCAGTAATCTCGAGATCTTGCCAGGCAGGTGAACGGTGAGTGTCTGGTCAGCGTCGTCTTTAAAGTCTTGGCTGGCTTGTGCAAATAAGTCATGCTCGTCCAGCGCCTGTGCGACAACTTTTGCACGCGCCAATGAAACGACCAAACAAGGTGTGCTTAGGTCATCAACGGCGTCATCGGTTAAACTATATTTCATCTGCACTCAAGATTGTCTGATTGAAGTGTTTACATTCTAATTTAAAACGACGAAAGGTCATATGACTGTTGCGTTGAGGCATCTAAATCGGGAGATAATGGCCGTTTTTTTGGTCACTCTGGCACTGCTTTTATTGGTCGCGGTGGGGGGGCGGTTTATTGGTTACCTGCAAGAGGCCGCTATGGGCAAATTCACGGGGACAACCGTTTTGACCATAATTGGTTTGCGACTGCCTGAATTTCTGCAATTAGTGGCGCCTTTTGCACTTTATGTCGCACTCTTGCTCACGTTGGGTCGGATGTATGCTGAGCAAGAAATGGTGGTGCTGCAAACTGCGGGGCTTTCTACTGTCCGCCTGCTCGTTTGGGTCAGTGGTTCGGTTGTGATAATCGTCGGCCTTGTCGCGGCTTTGGCGTGGGTCCTGACGCCGCTCTCGCAGCGTGTTTTGCTCGATTTCGTTACGCAACAACGTGCACAGAGCGAGTTCGAAACGGTTAATCCCGGGGTTTTTCATACCTACGATTACGGTCGACGTGTGACCTACAGTCAAGATATCTCTGCTGATCGTCGTGTGTTGTATGATGTATTTATCTCCCAACGCCTAGAGACTGGTGCAACGGTGAATATTTGGGCGCAGAGCGCTACGCAGGCGGTCGATGAGCGCAGTGGGTCTCGATTTTTGATTTTAAATGATGGTCGCCGGTATGAATTTTCGATCGATTCAATGGACGTGCGCAGTATGGCATTCAAACAACTCAGCCAGCGCTTAGAAACAGTTGATAAACGGCGTGCTCGCTTGGATGTGGAAGCGGCACCCATGCAGTCTTTAGGGAGTGATCCCTTAAGCCGTGCTGAGTGGCATTGGCGGGTTGCGTTACCTCTATTTACGCTCATCGGAGCTGTTTTAGCGGTTGGCATTTCCCGCGTGCAGCCCCGTCAGGGGCGCTTTGCTCGAGTTTTGCCTGGCATGCTGGTGATGCTGGTTTACTATCTTGCGCTAGTGGTGAACCAAAATGCGCTGCGTGAAGAAGACGTGCCGGCTGATGTCGGGCTGTGGGGTGTCCATTTGTCTTTTGCAATTTTGGCTGTTGTGCTTGCGCGTAGACTTGCTCAACCGTCCTGAGTGATGATCTTTTGGACGGGTCACGGATAGCCCAGTGTGGGTATTGAATCGGGCTATGACAAATCAGCGTCTGTGGCTTTTTGGAATATGAACAACTAACGTTTTGCTCAGCTGATCATGCCATGTTTGTTGGCGCTTGCCGACGTAAAACCATAGGTACCCAATACCAAGGCTGATCCAAGATAGTAGAGCGCTGATCAGCCGAATGATCAGTTGTCGAAAACTTGGTGGTCGGCCAGTTTCGTCGACCACTTTGATACGCCAGGCGGTCATGCCCAAGGTTTGACCATCACGCGACCAGAAGTAGAGGTAGAATACGAGCAGTTCGGCCAGCAGCAGCATTTGCACGCCTGCTCCGCTGATGGCTTCACCTGAATTGATGAGCACGCCGATGAATAAAGTGCCCATCCAAAGGGCGACGATCAGTAGACCATCGTAGAGGCCTGCGCCCAAACGCCGGCCGAGGCCGGCTGGGTAAGCGGCCTCGGAGGATGGCTTAGAATTCGCCAATGTTGTCTGCAATACGAACGGTACGCCCACAAAACTCTTCGTGCGTCATAGCGGCAAGCACTTCTTGGTCTTCGCTAATAGCCCAAGTGCGGCTATCGTCGTTCAATCGACAAGCCATGAACGCTTTAGCTGGCCCTTCTGGACCGTACATGACGCTATAGCCTTCGATCTGGCCATCTCCTTGATATTGAGCGACAACCTCTCTCTTGTAGAGCGCGTCAACTGCAGGCTGCAGGTCATCATGTTGGAAGGGAGTCGCGGGTGGTTCGGTTGAATAAAGACCAAACGCGTGCTTTGTTAAATACCCGCCGTTGGCGGTGATTAAGCCTTTGTCTCCCGGTTTGGCCCGCAGCAGTTCGGCCATGCGTGCAATTGAGTGCATGACGTAGTTGTTCAATGGTCCGCCAGCCCAAGTTAATCCGCCAGTGACAGTCAGTGGCTTGTTGGTCTCTAGCCCGAGTTCGCGCGCAGCAACCTGCACGGCGACTGGAAAACAGCTATAGACATCGACCCTGTCCAGATCGCCCACGCTAACTCCTGCTAGCTCTAAACATCGGTTGCCGGCCAGCCGAATAGCCGGGGAGGAATAAAGATTATCGCGATTAGAAACAAAGTAGTGGTCATGTGCGTCGGTCCCTGTCCAAGGGTATACCCATTTTTCCTTTGGGATACCCAACGCTAGGGCTTTTGCTTGCGAACATAAAATTAGCGCGGCACCTTGGTCGACGTTGTTATTCGAATTCATGAACTTGGGATAGGGGAAAGAGACGGGGCGATTGGTGGCTGATGGTGTGCGAATGTCTTCGGCGCTTTTTTTCTGGCGTATCCACGCGTTTGGATTGTCTGCCGCCACGGCGCTAAAATCTGACCACAACTTTGCAATATGGTCTAGATGTGCGTCTACTTCGAGCCCCAATTGATGTCGTAAGGCAGTTTCAAAAATAGGGTAAATTTGAATGGGTCGGCCGAGCCTAATAGCCTGTTCCGCCGGGTGTCGCATATCGACTTCAGTGCCCATCATAATGTCGGGTGTACCGCTCAAAGGTTTCCAGTTGAGATCGTGTTTAGCTTTTGCTGCTTTGGCCTGTGTATTGCCGCACTCGGCGCCGGTAATAATTATGACATCGTGTTTGCCCGCTTGAATATCCAGACAGGATTGATTCAAAGTAGTCTGGACAAAATTGCCGCCGTAGGGTGTCAGAGCGGTCTCTGCATTGGGTGTTCCAATGGCCTCAGCAACCGCTTTTGCTGGATTTTGATAAGGCCAGATGCCTCGAATGACCCGAACAGCGGGGGCTTTCATCAATTTAGAGCTGCCGGCGTCACGCGCGGCAGCCTTGACCGCGTCGATCATAAGGTCAACGGGTTCTTTGGCTTCACCAAGGTCGTTGATACGCTGCTCCAATTGCGCGATCCCGACCAATATAGGCGTATTATCGTCCATTTATTTTCCTAAATTTAAAGCGTAACAAGAGTGCGTGCGCAAATTCGTTGGGCCTTTAAGGCAGGCGTTCGATGATCGTGCCTGTACCTAGCCCCCCGCCACAGCACATGGCGATTAAACCGTAGCGTCCGTCTTTACGCTCAAGTTCGTGGAGCGCGCTGGTGATCAGGCGTGCACCGGTGCTGCCGGTCGGATGGCCCAGCGCGATAGCGCCGCCGTTGGGGTTAACGTTCTCAGGGTTCGGCTGAAGCGCTTTCTCCCAAGCCATCACAACAGAAGCAAATGCCTCATTAACTTCGAAAACGTCGATATCGGCTACGGACAATCCGGTTTGTCCCAAAACTTTATGGCTTGCGGGTATCGGTCCTTTGAGCATAGTTTCAGGGTCACAGCCGACCAGCGTTGATGCAAGAATTTTTGCACGGGGCTTGAGCCCCAGTTCATCAACGGCTTTTTGATTAGCGAGTAAGACAACAGCGGCGCCGTCGGATACCTGCGAACTGGTGCCTGCAGTATGAATGTCTTGTCCTGGAACCAATTTCAGGCCGGTGAGTGCGTCCAAGGTTGTTTCGCGAATGCCTTCATCGACGCTGATTTCTTGAGTCTTTCCGGTAGGCTGACCTTCAGCATCCAAAACCGGTGCCATTATCGGGGTGATTTCTCGCGTGAAGCGCCCTTCTTGCTGGGCGCGCTTGGCGCGCTCCTGACTGCGTAGCCCAAAACGGTCTGTGTCGGCTCGGGAGATTTGATATTCCTCGGCGATCATAGCAGCGCCTTGAAACTGGCTGGTGGGTTGATAATGCGAAAAATAGCTCTCGCCCATAGGTGAGCCTTCTTTCATTGCAGAACCCAAGGGCACCCGCGACATCATTTCAACGCCGCAGCACATGACAATATCCTCCATTCCGCAAGAGACCATAGCTGCGCCCATGGATGTGGCCTGTTGGCTTGAACCACACTGGGAGTCGATTGTGGTTGCGGCGATGTCTTCAGGCAGGCCCTGAGACAGCCATGCGATTCTGGCAATGTTAAAGGTTTGCTCGCCCACCTGAGATACGCAACCGCCGATCACTTGGCCAACCTTCTCTGGTGGAATGCCGCTTCGATTAATGGCTGCGCTCTGTACTTGGCCCAGAAGATCTGCCGGCATTAATCCTGCAAGTCCCTTGCCTCGCTTGCCGATTGGGCTGCGTACCGCTTCGATGATATAAACATTATCCATCATAAATTCCCCAGTAAAATTAGACATAGTACATGAGTGTTTGCTCGCAAAAAAACCTTGATACGTCGATGGGTGAAAAGAAGCCCTCAACTGGCTGGCTAAGTGGACAAAACTGCTGGCGTTTTTGTCTTGGGCTTTTTACCCTTTGCCTGTTGAATTACGCTCAATAGTGTTGGAGTTTGCTGCGAGCGACGTGATGTCGCAGACTACGGCGCTGGATTTGCGTGAGAGCCGCAGCGCTTTGCCGTCGGTTCCTTAGCGTCACGGTCGCCGATATGAGCCCAAATTGATAGAAGTTTTATTATGCAAGCCGCGATAAAAGATAGTTATGACTTGGTCATTGTGGGTGCTGGACCCGCTGGTTTGAGTGCGGCGGCCCGGGCTGCGGAAATTGATAGAGAAGCTGGTCTGCAACAACCGTCCTATGTGCTGCTCGAGAGCGCCGATGCGATAGCGCAAACCATTCAGGCTTATCAAGTCGGCAAGCACGTCATGGATGAACCGAGTTTCTTGAATTTGCGCAGTCCGATTGGTTTTTCTGCGGGTAAACGAGAAGACGTTCTCATGCGGTGGGACACGGACGTGGACGCGCAAAATTTAAATATCCGTTACGCCTGTGAAGTCACCGAAGTGTCTGGTGTTAAAGGTGATTTTGAGGTTCGTCTAGCCAATGGTGGAAGCATTATTGCCGGCGCGGTAATCGTTGCGGCGGGTACTCAGGGTAATTTGCGGCATATTGGTGTAACGCATGATGAGCCATCAGAATTTGTATGCTATAGCTTAGCCGACCCAAGAATAATCAACGATAAGCACGTTATTGTGATTGGGGCGGGCGACTCAGCCATCGAAAATGCCTTGGCGCTGCAAGAGCGCAACAACGTCTATATTGTCAATCGGCGTTCAGAGTTCAGTCGAGCAAAATCGGGCAATTTGAACGCGGTATTGGGCAGCATCAACGATGCTCGGTCCACGCTTGATTGTTATTACGACAGTTCAGTTAAATCAATTTCTCCGCCCGAACGATCCGGGGAGATGGGGGAGGTGACACTCACGACGGCAACGGGTGAGGTGTCGATTGCTTGCCATTTAGTGATTGCCCGTTTGGGTTCTACCCCACCTCGGGCGCGCCTGGAGCGGATGGGCCTTTCTTTTTCCAGTCCATTACCAACTGCGCTGCCTGATCTGGACAAGCGCTATCAGGCCAGTGTCCCAGGTATTTATGTGGTTGGCGGGCTGTCTGGCTATCCGTTGATTAAACAGGCGATGAATCAAGGCCAGGATGTTGTCGATTTTATTGCTGGGAATGATGTTGAACCGGCTGATCATGAGTTGCTGGTTGCGCGTTTGGGTGGTTTATA
The DNA here is from genome assembly GCA_002389675.1 of Gammaproteobacteria bacterium UBA4421. Classification (GTDB taxonomy): domain Bacteria; phylum Pseudomonadota; class Gammaproteobacteria; order Pseudomonadales; family Azotimanducaceae; genus UBA4421. The sequence goes on along the minus strand of DGQF01000009.1, from coordinate 31,877 downwards.
TCCGGAAAAAACAGTCGACGAGACGCTAGATTTTTTCTGCAGCCGTGGTGCCTTATTTGAATCCGTAAGCCCCATTGGCTTTCGAGAACTCATGATTGAGAGTCGACTGGCGATCAGCGGCAGCTGGGCAAGAGGGGAAAGTGGGCGCGATTATATCGACGGTGCTCCGACAGCTATTGCTGGCGGGCATCACATCCTTGACGCTGGTGATTTTGTTGAAAAATTCTACGTAGTTATGGAAGGAAATCTGAAAATTCGGCCCTATCCAGGTGCGCCTTGGTCGCAGGTGGGCGTAGGACAATTTTTTGGAGAGAGTTGTTTGTTCGCCGGGCGTTCACAAGATGCCAGCGTCCGCATGGGTGATGATTGTGTGGTGATTCAAATTCCTCGCCGTATTTTAATTAAACTCGCTTTGTCTAATACCGCGGTTCGCAAACAACTTGATGATGCGTTTGTGTTTAACCTTCTGAAAGTGACGTTCAAGCCGAAAATAGAGGACGATCAATTACGCTTGATCGCTGGGGATTGTCCAACAAAAGTTTTTGAAGCAGGTAATCGATTATTTGAAGAGGGTGATCATGGTGATGTACTGTATGTGTTGCGCGCTGGCACCGTAAATTTGTTGCAGGGTCTCCAGCAACAGTTGGTGGCAGACCAATATGCAGGTGAGCTTGTAGGGCAATTGTCGCTGATGGGACACCCGCGTCGAATGTACTCTGCATTGGCGATGACTCGAGCTGAATGTGTTGAAATCGACGGGCAAAAATTCCGGGCATTACTGTCGGGAAATCCCGAGATTCGTGCGGCTCTAGAAAAAGATTTGACGGTCCTCTTGCAGGAGACCAACACCCTATATACACATCGAGCATCCGCAGCTGCGATGAATTTTTTGATGCAAAATGGTTTGGGTGAAGCCACTGACGCTTTGATTATAGACTCGAGTAAATGTGTCGGGTGCGATCAGTGTGAGGTTGCCTGTGCAAGCACTCATGGCGGCGTTTCTAGGTTAAAGCGTGCGCAGGGTCCATCGCTGGGGCGCTTTCATATCCCAACAGCCTGTAGGCACTGCGAAACGCCTCATTGTATGAAAGACTGCCCTCCTGACGCGATTCGTCGTACGCAAACAGGAGCAGTTTATATCCAGGATAACTGCATCGGTTGCGGCAATTGCGAGGCTAACTGCCCTTATGGTGCGATCGACTTGGTTGCCATGAGCAACCAAAAAAATGGTTTATGGAACCAGTTGGTGACGGCCACCCAACGGTTCTTGCCAAGCAATGACATTGCCCCTCAAGAGGTGCCCGCGATCAAGCTGGCGGTTAAGTGCGATGCCTGTACGACGGTCGCCGGAGGGCCTGCGTGTGTCCGCGCCTGTCCAACCGGCGCGGCGTTGCGGTTGGGCTCGGGCGAACTGCTAGAGATGATCGGAGAGTAATCGGTGCACGAGAGCCTGCTAGCTTGGAAAAACTACCGGTACTTAAAGTGGTTTGTGGTGCTTTTTGTGATTTCTGTGGCGGTTTTTGTCAGTCAATTCAGCAATGCAGCGCCAGTGTCTGGTGGTACATGGCAGGGTTATATGCTTGGTACCGTGGGGGCGCTGCTGATTGTATTACTGGCTTTTCTGGGTATCCGTAAGCGCCGCTATCGTTCGCGGTTAGGGCGCGTGGAAGGATGGGCGTCGGCGCACATTTATCTGGGGATTCTAGTTATCTTTCTTTCAGCCATGCACAGCGCGCTCGAGTTGCAAAGTTTAAATGTTCATACCTTGGCTTTTTGGCTCACCTTTGGGGTAGTAGTGTCCGGAATATTTGGTCTATATGTCTACCTTCATGTGCCGATTCTTATGAGTGGAAATCAGAGTTCGGGCTATCCGGATCTTTGGTTCGAGGAGCTCAAGGAGCTGGACCAACGCATCCTCGATACGACGGCGGGACTGAGAGGGGAGGTTGTCACCCAAATTTTGAGCGCCTTGAGAGGTACTGAGCTGGGAGGTTCAAAAGCAGACCAGCTCTTTGGACGAGATCGATCTAAATTCTTGCTGAGCCCGCTTTCGCGCTGGAAGAAAAATACCGACCAAAGACCCATTATCATCTGCTTGTCTGAAACGCTGCCCGTTGCGCAGCGAAAAGGGATTAATGCGGAATCTCTTGCGGAGATTTTTGAATTTTTCGGGCGGCGGCAGCAACTGTTGCGACGCCTGCGAAAGGATGTCCAGTATAGAGCGATATTAAAAATTTGGCTGTATTTCCATGTGCCGCTTACATTTGCATTGTTGGTTGCGCTGGCGGTGCATATTTTTGTTATTTTTTACTACTGGTAATCCATGAGGTTATTGATTCAATCGCCTTGGACCAAGGCGCCGATTGATTTGGGTGTGATCACGGCTCAACAAGCGGTGAACGTTCAATCCAAGGAGTTGTCAGCTGCGCTTTTCCCGGGCGCAAGGATTAATCTTAAACTGACGCTTACGAACAGTTTTGAGCTGAAAGTTCAGCGGGCGGGCGGAAAAATCGATTGTAATGGCACATGGTCGCGCGCCGCGGAGGTTGCCGTGGGTGATTCGTTCACGATAGATGATTTTGTGGTGTCAGTGTCGCGAGCGGATAAGTCCTCTGATCTTCTGTTAACGGTCAAGCCGCGTCCGGCAAGTTCGGTAAAAACAGGGGCGCGGCTGACGTTGCCTATGGTGGGCCCGAGCTTGGCATTTTGGAGCTGTCTTTTAGTTATCGTTGTTTTGGCGACTAGCCTGATAGCCCCATTTTTTTCTACGGTTGGTGTGCCTTTGTTTGACACGAAGTCCGCAATGTCGGCTGGCAATATGCCATCGTTGCATGCTTGGTCGCCGGGGGCATTGCACACGGCACACGTCACTGCAGGATTAGAAAATGAATGTAAGGCGTGTCACGCGAAAGCCTTTGAGAAAGTAAGTGATGAATCTTGTTTGGTCTGCCATGAAAATATCAATGAGCACGTGGCCATCACGCCGCTGAATCAGGTGCATTTCGCGGAAGTGCCTTGTAGATCATGCCATCAGGACCATATCGAGCCGAGCTTGTTGGTCAACCAAGATGCCCAAGTATGTTTAGATTGTCACGCTCGCCGGATGGACTGGGCACCTGACGCGGAGGTGATTGGGCGAGGTCTTCTGTCTGACCACCCGCCATTTAAGGTCTCATTGTGGCATTACCAGGAAACCGGGTTTGCCGAAGGCTTTTGGACGCTTGAGCACAGGGTCAATACGCCAGACGATCCTGCGAAGGAGGTTTCAAACCTGAAGTTTCCGCACGCAACGCATCTGAGTGCCTCAGGTGTACTGGCTTTGAACGATGGCAAAGCGCTAGAGTGTGTTAATTGCCATAAAATTGAGAATAGTGACGGGCGGGTCCTGCCGATAGAGATGGAGACCCATTGTGCACAGTGCCATTCGCTAACTTATGACATCAACAATCCCACGCTGAAGCTGCCGCACGGCAACGTAAGAGAGGTGATTGCTGAATTACAGTCGTATGCGGTTCAAAGAAATAGCTATGGCGGATTAAACCTCTCGCAGCGATGGCTGTTAAAAGAGGCTGAGCATCAGTTTAGCGACTCTGGCTGCGGCTTGTGCCATGAAGTCTCTGAGCAAACAGGTGCCTCGTTGAAAAATCGATGGTCTGTGAAACCTGTGCGCCTGGCCAGTAATTGGTTCAGCAGCGCAACCTATAATCACTTATCCCATATGAATATTCCTGGTATTAACAATGAGTCCGTATCGTGCATCGGCTGTCACGCGGCTAATGTCTCGCATTCTTCTTCTGATGTCCTGATGCCGACTAGAGGTCTTTGCGTGACTTGTCATAATGCAGAGCGCGGCAACAGCGCTGAAACGTGCATCACTTGTCACGATTTTCATCAAACTGAGGGCACGCCGGCCTTTCGGTGGCGTTTGCCCAGCCCAAAAGGTGCCCTTGCGGCGCCCCTGAACGCTAAGGTGACCCCGTGATCGATTTTAAAACAGGTCTTTTATTGAGCGCGTGCATGATCCTCGCGGGATGTGGAGGCGGCAGCGGCAGTGATCCGCTAGATCAGGAAAGAAATCAAATAACACCTGTAATTGATTGTGACGGACGATGCGTTGATGGGGCTTCTTTCTTGTCTGTTGCAGAGGTGAAACGTGTTGTAGCCCAAGCGGTTCATCAAGCCAATGCGCTATCGGTTAATGCAACAATCGCGGTGGTCGACCGCGTTGGAAACGTGTTAGCGGTCTACAGAATGGGGCCATTTGGTGGCGCAGTAGAGATCACCTCAACTGTTCCCAACTCTGTTCGCAGCGGACTCGACGGCGTGGTTTTACCGCAAGGCAGGGACGGCGATGCATTAGCGGCGATAGCAAAAGCGATAACAGGGGCCTATTTATCGAGTGAGGGCAATGCATTTAGCACGCGAACTGCCAGCCAAATCATTCAAGAAAACTTTAATCCCCGGGAAACTGACCAGCCTGCGGGACCGCTTTATGGTGTGCAATTCAGCCAATTGCCGTGTTCTGATTTTGCGCAACGTTTTCTGGGCGCCGGGGTAACCGTTGGGCCTCATCGTTCGCCGCTTGGATTGGCCGCCGATCCCGGTGGTTTTCCTCTGTATAAAGCAGGAACCCCGATCGGCGGTATTGGTGTGATTTCAGATGGTGTCTATTCCTTGGATAAAAATGTTCAAGATCAGGACGTTGATTTTGACGAACTTATTGCGTACGCCGGAACTTATGGTTTTGAGGCGCCGGTAGAGAGACGCGCTGATCGCCTGACGGTGGATGGTAAAACGTTGAGATACTCAGACGTGATGTTTTCAGATCTTTCAGTGGCACCACAAGATGCCCCCGACTTGGATACTTTTGATGACGTTAGCCTGATTGGCGTTACCGGCTATGCCGATGCGGCGGTGCGCTCAGGGACAACCTTTGGTCAAGCCTCGTCAGGTATTGTGCCTGCCCCTGCTGAATACGATGGATTAGACGCGTTTGTATTTGTCGATCAGAGTGGCGCGGCCCGTTACCCCGCCAGAGATGCCACCGATGTCGACCGGCTCGGTGGAGCCAGCCTGCTTGCTGAAGAAGTGCATGCGATTCTCACCGCGACGTTGGGCATTGCCAATAAAACTCGAGCGCAGATTCGTCGCCCGCTTGAAACCTTTGGTCGGGTGACGATCTCAATTGTGGATACCAACGGGGAAATCATTGGGGTGATCCGCAACTTGGACGCGCCGGTTTTTGGATCGGACGTTTCGGTGCAGAAAGCACGCACCACGATGCTGATGTCAGCAACAGATGCAGGGCGCTACTTCTCTGGCATTACTGAGCCCGCCAAGTATCTCGAGAACGATTTTGTTTCGGTCAGACAGACAGTTGAGCTCGATGACTATATTGATCGAAGTAAGGCGCTTTTGGGTGCGCAAGCGTTCGAAAATGGGGTGGCATATTCAATACGATCGGTGAGTAATATCCATAGACCGTATTTTCCCGACGGACTTTCCAGTGCGCTGAGCGGTCCGCTCAACAAAGAGCCGACTTTAGGTCAATGGAGTATTTTCTCTACCGGTTTGCAGCTTGACGTATCCTTCAATAAGATCCTCAGTCATGTGCTTTTTGCAGCTACCGGTGTTGGAGAGGATGTGGGCCTGTCCTGCAACGAGAGCGAACAGCCGCTTCGCTTGGCCAATGGATTACAGATATTCGCTTCCGGCGTGCCAATTTATCGCGGCCGCGAACTTGTTGGTGGTCTCGGTGTAGCAGGGGATGCGCCAGAACAGGACGAAATGATGGCATTTTTGGGTTTGTATGAAGCCGGTGAGAACTTGCAGTCTGGACTGTCGAATGCGCCGGTTGATTTGCGAGCTGACCAGCTAAGCCCGGATGGCTATCGGCTAAGATATGTGCAGTGCCCGCAGAATCCGTTTGTCAACTCAGACGAAGAAAATGTTTGTGAGGGCCTCTAATGATTTTTTCTGCTGCAATAGGCCTCGAGGGTGGGCTAAAGACTAGTTCAAGTTAATGATTATGCGCCATTTTCTACTACACGCTGGCATCTTTTTGCTTGCTGCTGTTCTTGCGGCTTCTAGCCATGCCGACCGGTTAGTGTTTGGCAGTTACCGTGCTTATGACTCAGCGCTTAGCGAGGCGAATCGACTGAGCTCACTATTGGGTGCGACTGTGCAGGTGATTGATTCATCTCCCGGGGGTTCACATGCCGCCAATATCCATCGTGTGGTTTCCTTGCGGCTGAACGAGCGTGATTATCAGTCGTTGGGTCGTCGGGCAGACGCAGCTGGTATCGGGTTTTGGCGCCTGCGCCCTGCGCCAACGCGGGTTCTTGGCGCGCCAGCAAACGAAGACCTTTCCCCGGTGCCGGCACCGCGGGTTTCCGTTGAAGGCCCCAAAGGGGATATCAATGCAGATCGGGCGCCATCGCATAATCGTCTGCTGGTTCCGGAAATGAATAGCGCCTCTGGGCGCCGCGAAGGGAATTTCAGTGCGGATGATAGGGGCTTTGGCGAAGGGCCTGCCTTGGAAATAGAATTGCAGGAAATAGGTGAGGGGCTGGTTCTTCTGAAGTTGAGAATGTCGCAGTCGGCTCCGTATGAGTATGCGGTAGGGCGTGCGGAGGTTGTGATCTCATGGCCGCGTGATGCCTCTGTCATGCGGCTAAAGGGCATGCCAACGGCCGACAGTTTGCGAGGCACACCGATATCGAGCATTACATTCGCAGGAGATGGGCAGAACGCCTTGAAAATTCGCCATATGCCTAGTTTTGGTGTGACGATAGTTTCTGATCGCCAGGCAGCGGATTCAGGCGAGACAGTTGTTCTGAAATTTCAGGCTTTAAATAACTGGACCTTGAAAAAAACTCAATCCACATCAGATTTTGCGCCAGCATCAGCAGGACAAGAGCAGGCGATCTCCATTGCGCAGCGAACCAACTTGGACGACGGGCAATGCCAGACACAGGATCATCTTTTATTGCCTAGGGCCGCCAATACGGTCTGCAAGCCGGTGGGCGGGGAATTTTTAACGCTGACGGCTCACACCGCGTACGATGATGTCAATTCAACAGAGCAGTCTCAGGCGCGGCAAGTTGACGTTGTGGTTGCGGAGCGGCCGGCGCTCGCTCAGGAAATTTCGCCCGCTCAGATCAAGGGCGTCGTGCCCAGGCCGCAGCCAAACGAATACGCAGCCGCAATTCCGGTGCCAGACCGCTGGCGAATTCTTCAGGGTTTGGGTCCTCAATCGAAGTGGTACGACCCTTACAACCAAAATACGCTAAAAGCAGATTTACCGCTGCATGACGACTGGTTTTTTAATGTTACCGCGACTTCCGATACATTCGCAGAAGTACGCACGGTACCCACCCCCGTTGGTCTTCAGTCTAGCGCCTCGGCGGGATCAAATGACGTGTTTGGGGATTATGAACAGACCGCAGTAATTCAGAATTTTGCGATGGAGTTTGTCTACTATAAAGGAGACACCGTTTTTAAGCCGGTGGATTGGGAGTTTCGCTTCACACCCGTTATCAACCTTAATTCAACGCGCCTTGACGAAATTTTAGGTGTCAACGCGGATCCGGGAGCGGGAAAGGTAAGACGCAAGAGCGATGTTGGTATTCAAAGCGCGTTTGTAGACAAACATCTGTGGAATGTCTCAGATAACTATGATTTCGACAGTATCCGCGTGGGCATTCAGCCTTTTTCCTCCGATTTTAGAGGGTTTCTTTTTCAGGATTCTCCATTTGGTGTGCGTCTTTTTGGTAACCGGTTTAATAATAAACTGCAGTATAACCTCGCATGGTTTCGACGGTTGGATAAGGATGTCAACAGTGGTTTGAACGACGTGAAAGCTGGACTGCGAGACGATGATTTATTGATTGCGAACGTTTATCTTCAGGATATGCCGCGGTTGGGATTCTTCTCCGAGTTTTTGTTTGCTTACAACCGAAACAGAGAAACCTCGACCACTTTCGACGATAACAACTTCATCACCCGACCCGCATCCATTGGTTTAGAGATACCCCGTAAATATGATGCCTACTACTTTGGTCTGGGCGGAGACGGGCACTTCGGGCGGCTTAACCTCACCACTCAATTTTTTTGGGTAACCGGTAAGGAAAAAGACGGCTTGTTCACAGGCACGCAATCAGACATTAATGGCTTGTTTTTTGCCGCTGAGCCATCGATAGATCTGGATTGGTTGCGTTTAAAAATGTCGTTGCTTTACGCCTCTGGCGATGGCGATCCTTATGACAACAAAAGCCAAGCTTTTGATGCGATTTTCGAGAACCCAATTTTCGCAGGCGCCGACACAAGTTATTGGATTCGCCAGGCGGTTCCGCTGTTGGGTGGAGGTAGAGTGACATTGTCTGGGCGAAACGGGTTGTTGAACTCTATGCGCTCATCAAAGGAACAAGGTCAGTCGAATTTCACTAACCCGGGATTGATTCTATACGGTGTTGGAGCGGATGCGGATATATTGCCACAACTGCGTTTGGCGCTGAATGCGAATTATTTGCGGTTCGAAGATACTGCTGTGTTGGAGGTTGCGCGAGCAACGACGGGCATCGATGACGCCATCGGATTGGATTTATCGGCGTCGATGATCTGGCGTCCATTAATGACCCAGAATATTATTGTGCGATTGTCTTATGCATCATTGATCGCAGACAAGGGTTACGCCGACCTTTATGGCGATAGCAATCCTTACTCCTTTTTAGCCAATATGGTTTTTACCTGGTGAGATTAAACAACGTTAGAACCGGTGGGCTCAGGGCAGTCTTGAGTATCGGCGCAGTTTGGATCGTGTTAATGCAGTCTGCATATGGTTCGGGCGGTGAAGATGCCAATCGGGTGCTGGTTAGATCTTCTGTACCACCGGCGCCGCTATCGCAAACGGCAAGTCAGGCATTGGAAAAATCCCGGGGTTGTTTGTCCTGCCATGTTGAAACTGATGCTAAAACGATGCACGAGAGCCCTGCTGTGCAGTTGGGGTGTGTCGATTGTCACGGCGGCGACGCGACCCAAGGGCTGGCTTCGGTTTCGGTTTTACCGGGCACGCCTAATTATATGGCGGTGTTGAAAAAAGCCCATCCGCAGCCTCATTTCAAAGATGTATGGGATTTTCCTTCCAGTGCAAATCCCAAGCAAAGTTTCACGTTGCTCAACAAAGAGAATCCCGAGTATGTGAGGTTCATCAATCCCTCAGATTACAGGGTAGCCAGAGAGGCTTGTGGGGCGTGTCATTTGCCGATTATTGAAGCCGCAGAGCGCAGTTTGATGGCCACCTCAGCGATGTTTTGGGCAGCGGCAGCCTACAACAACGGAATTTTACCCTACAAGCGTCCGATATTTGGAGAGGCGTATACGCAGAATGGACAGCCTGCAAAAATAGTTGGTCCAGTTGCGTTGCCGCCAGCGGTACGCGACGCGAAAAGCATTGTCGACTTTCTCTTGCCGTTACCGGCTTGGGAGAGCGTGCCGCCAGGTGATATTTTCCGTGTATTTGAGCGCGGTGGTCGAAATATCACCAATCTTTTTCCAGAAACTGCTATTCCAAGCTCTTTTGGTCAGGTGCAACGTTTGGAAGAACCCGGGCGCCCTGATTTTCGTCAGTCGAATCGAGGGCCTGGGACGGGTGCACGCATTTCTATTCCTGTGCTGAATATGACTAAAACCAGACTGAATGATCCCCATACGTGGTTTTTAGGCACCAATGATCAACCCGGCGATTACCGGTCATCGGGTTGCGCGGCATGCCATGTGGTTTATGCCAATGACCGTGACCCTCGGCATTCCGGGCAATATGCGGTGGCGGGGCATCGGGGCGAGTCGCAATCACGAGATCCAACCATCCCGAGAAGTGAGCCCGGTCATCCCATTGCCCACGTTTTTACGCGTGCCATTCCGACCAGTCAATGTATGTCCTGTCATATGCACCAACCCAATATGTTTGTGAACTCTTTTTTGGGGTACACGATGTGGGACTATGAATCTGACGCGCCGGCGATGTGGCCTGAGCAGCAGTTATATCCTACCGAAGCTGAAAAAAGAGCCGTGTTGAAGCGCAACCCAGAAGGCGCGGCTCCGCGTGGAAAATGGCGAGATGTCGAATTTTTAGAACAAGTTTCAGAGCTCAATCCAGAACTCAATGATACGCAATTTGCTGATTACCACGGCCATGGCTGGAATTTTAGAGCGATCTTCAAGCGCGACCGAGAGGGAAATCTGCTGGACGAGCAGGGTGCTGTGGTTGCGCCAGAGGACCCAGAAAAATTCCAGAAATCGGTACACATGTCCTCTATACATCTGGATGCGGGAATGCATTGTGTGGACTGCCATTTTGCGCAAGATACTCACGGCAATGGCCATATCTATGGAGAAGTGGCGGCCGCCGTGGAGATTGATTGCAAAGACTGCCACGGCACGGTTTCCGACTACCCCTCGTTGTTGACTTCAGGGCCTGCGGCATTGGGCGAGGGAAACGATTTGGGTGCGTTACGCAATCCTGATGGTGCCAAGCGCTTTGAATGGCGAGGAGAGCATCTAATACAGCGTTCGGTGTTAACCCCTGATCTTGAATGGAAGGTATCGCTGGTTAAGGACTCGGTGAATACAGACCATGAAGATTTTAATGCCGGCGCGGCGCGGGCCAAGTTGATGAGCAAGGATGTCGACACACAAAGCTGGTCCGATGCCAGCGCCTCAACTGAACTTGCACATCCAGATGCTGAAATGGAATGCTATGCATGTCATACCTCGTGGACAACCAGTTGTGCCGGTTGCCATCTTCCTATAGAAGCCAACCAGAAAACGCCAAAATTACACTATTCAGGTGCAGAGAGTCGTAATTATGCGACATACAATCCGCAGGTTTCGCGTGATCAAATGTTTTTGCTGGGTCGACGAGAGTCGGCGAAAGGCGGAAAAATAGCACCGGTTCGTTCCTCCTCTGCGTTGGTGCTTACCTCTACAAACGCTAACCGCGAAAAAATATATGTTCAGCAACCGCCAATTTCCTCGAGCGGTTACAGTAGCCAGGCGTTTAATCCTCATTTTCCTCATACGGTGAGAAAAACCGAGACCAAGCAGTGCGAAGACTGTCACCTGTCTAGGGCCAACGACAACAATGCGATTATGGCGCAGCTGTTGATGTTTGGAACTGGATTTGTAAATTTTGTTGGTCTGCATGCGTATGTTGGCGGATTAGATGATATTTCTGCAGTCACGGTGACAGAGTTTGATGAGCCACAAGCAGTGATAGGCAGCTATCTTCATCGCTATGCGTATCCCGATTACTACAAGCAGCATGAAGAACGTGGCGGGCAGTTAACCGATGGCGTGAACCACAGCAGTGGGGAGGTGAACTGTCTGCAGTTGCGTGGTGAGTACCTCTACGTGGCTGAAAAGCAAAACGGTATGCGTGTTTATGATGTGGCCAGTATTGCAAATAAAGGTGTGTCTCAGAAGATTATTTCAGCGCCTTTTAGCCCGTTAGGCCAGGACATTCGGGTAGAAAGTAAGGCCGCAACCTGCGTTGTTATGCCTACAAATCAATCGATTCAGCCTTCCCGAAACACGGGTAAGTTGATGCGCGAGACCAATTTGGAGCAGCCTTTTCATCCGTTGTACGAGTATGTTTACATCACTGACGCCATAGAAGGGCTTATTCTTGTAGATACGGATACGCTGGCCGATCGTGATCCCAGAAATAATAACCTAGAGCGGGCGCTGACTTGGAACCAGGGCGGTATTTTAAATGGCGCCAAGCATATGGTCTTTGGCGGGCGTTATGCTTATGTGGTGACAGATGTCGGTGTGGTTGTGCTGAATCTGGATGAGCCGCTCAAACCTCGGCTCGAAGCCCGTATAGAATTGAACGGAGCTCATTCTGTTGCGCTGCAATTTCGGTATTTGTTTGTCACCGACGAAGATGGATTGAAGGTGATTGATGTGACGCGTCCCGATTCGCCCAAGCTAGTGCCGGAAAATACGATCGCGCTGGACTCGGCCAAGAGAATGCACTTGGCGAGAACGTACGCCTACGTTGCTGCCGGGGAAGAGGGCCTGGTGATTGTCGACATCAAGAATCCGGAGGCAATGCAAATCTATGAGCGTATTTCGAACGGTCTAACCGATGTTCAGGATGTTGTTATTGCCAGTACAAACGCCTCTTTGTTTGGGTATGTAGCAGATGGGGCGGGCGGTTTGAAAGTATTGCAGTTGACCGCACCGGATACCCAGCCCAATTTTTACGGGTTCAGTCCGCAACCCAAACCGCAAGTTATCGCCAGCTACCGAACTCGTTCGCCTGCGCTTGCTCTGAGCCGTGGGCTGGAGCGTGACCGCGGAGTAGATGAGACTGGCGGGCAAGTGGCTGTCTTTGGCAGGATTGGTTCGCGACCTCTCAATGAAGAGGAAATGAAACGACTTTATCTGAAAAGCGATGGAACACCGTGGTACGTAGAGAATTGAAATATCGTCGATGGTTGGTCACGTTGTTGATGGGGTGTTGTACAGCCCTCGCGGCGATGGCCCAATCACAAGGTTGGGCGCCCGACGCGCGTATTCCTTCGGAGTCAGGCGCAGACGGCTTGGTGTTGCCTCAGGATGGTGCAGCTACCCATCTGGGCGTAAGCAGCTGTGCCAGTAGCGTTTGTCATGGTAGAGCAGAGCCTTCTGCGGTGAATCGGGTGTGGCTGACTGAATTCAGGATCTGGCAGGGCCAAGATGCCCACGCAACGTCATACGCCACTCTATTGACCGACCAATCGCGCACGATTGCGACCAAAATGGGCATCGGTGATCCGGCCAGTGCCGCAGTCTGTTTGAATTGCCATGCGGACAATGTGCCCGTCGAACGGCGAGGAAAGCGCTTTCAGCTGTCCGATGGTGTGGGTTGTGAAGCGTGTCATGGTGGGGCTGAGGGCTGGATTTCTTCCCATACAGATCCCAAGGCGTCTTACGCTGAAAACCTTGAGGCAGGACTTTTTCCTAGCGCGAGCCCGGAAAACAGAGCAGAACTCTGCTTATCCTGTCATTTGGGAACATCGCAGAAATTCGCGTCTCACGATATTATGGCTGGAGGGCACCCCCAGCTACTATTTGAAACAGCGACGTTTTCGATCAATCAACCGATGCACTATGCGGTTGACGCTGACTACAGAGCCCGTAAAGGCGAATACGGAAATATGGATTTGTGGTTGCATGGTCTTCTAGAAGCAGCGGCGACCCAACTTCAGTTGATTACGGACAAACGGTTAAATGTTACGGGCTCCTTCCCGGATGTGGCGCTGTATCATTGTGACAGTTGTCACCGGCTAACAGATGTTTCGGCGGGTGATCCATGGCCTGTTGATCCATTGCGACCCTCTGGCTCTATTCCGCTTAACGATGCCGCACTGAGTCTGATCGCGTTGATGGCGACCACATTGGAGGTTGATGGCGCTCAAGCGTTTTCGGGTGGTTTAGACCGGCTTATTTTTGCCGCCAGCATGCAACGCGGTGAGTTGAGCCAAATGAGCGAGGCACTTAAGCCGAAATTTCGTGTGGTGCAACGTGAACTCCTACAACAAGCTTTCTCTGGCAATCAATTATCAGCGTTGCGGCGTGCGTTATTAACCTTTGCGGCCTCTGGCAAAGCTAGATATTTCTCGAATGCGTTTCAGGTTTTCCTGGCGATCAACACGCTGAATCATGCCTTGCAGGATGACATGCTGTTGCAGGAAGAAATGCAGACGTGGTTTCAAAGTATTATGAGTGAAAGTGAGTTTGCCCCCGTCTTGTTTGCGACTCAAGCGGCTCGTTTGTTATTACCTTAGCGAGTTTCTAGAACGTTCGGCCTATCGGTAAATTGGTGCTCGCAAGGGCCGATATTTTGATAAATACCCCCTTTAAAGGATTAGATCGTAGTGATTTCGAAGTGGGTGATTTCACTTCGCGTACCCAAACGCATGACCGGGCCCCAGGTACCGGTCCCCTCATTAACGTACAAGTGTGTTGCATTGTTTTTGTGTAAGCCTTTGAGGTACTTAAATTGTGAGCGCACCAAAAGGTTGAAAGGCACGATTTGTCCATTATGGGTGTGCCCCGAAATTTGTAGGTCGATACCGTTAGCGGCCGCGTGTTCTAATCCCAAAGGCCGATGAAACAGCAGCAAGGCATAGCGCTGACGATTCAGGTTCAACGCAGGCAGTGCATCGCGCAGGAAATCAGGATTTGAATGATCGTCAAAGCCGATGATTTGCAGACCATGAGCGTCCACGTAACGCCCGCGCAATACCTCGACCCCAAGATTGGTCAGTCGCGCCAAGATTGCCTCTAGATCTTCGTAATGTTCATGATTACCCGTGCAAAAATACACGGGCATACGCAGCGCAGTTAAGGGCTGTAACTGTGCTGCGTTAATATCGCGTTGATCAATAAAATCTCCCGTGATGCATAGGAAATCGGGCCCCAGTGCATTGATTTCTTGAACCACCTGATGCAGGAACTGTGTCGTCCGCGAACCTATGTGTACATCCGAAATTTGTACGAATGTGATCGATTTTTTGAGTTTGTTTGATTCCAGCTTGATGCGAACAATATCCGGATACCAGGCTTTGACTGTGCCCCACAGACCAGCGATCAACCAGAGCATGAGTAAACTCCAGCCGATGACCGATGTGGGAATAACAATGATTACAAGGAGGAGTTCGCACACGCCAACCGACACCAGCATCACTGGAGAAAGACCGAGGAAAAAGTCAGCGACTATACGCAGACCCTTGGTCGCTCGATTATGGACGCGGCGCAGCACAACACGGACAAAAAACTGGCTGAAAAGCAACGTCAATGACAGGGTCTGAACCAGCACATCATTCAACGCCAGCCATTGCCCCAGGCGCAGTGTCGGATAGTATAAGAATACGGCGCCCAGCAAATGCAGTATCACAAGCCCTAGAATGATTTGACGAATCATTTAGGACTGTGGCTTGTTTGCTGTTGGTGAAAGTATGTAAAGCTTACGCGCTGACTTTAGCCAGTGACCGGGCAAAGGCCACGACAGACCGCAAGCTGTCGGCATAAACTTCCGGATTAATGTCGGGGAACATAAGATCACCAGCGTGCGGTGTGCCATGTACGGTGCGCGCTGATACGGAAACCCCTGCCGCCATGAGCTTGCGAAAATAAACCAATCCTTCGTCACGCAACGGGTCCAATTCGTTAACAGAGATTATATGCGGCGGCAGCCCCTTTAAATCAGTTATATTCGCCCACATTGGCCACGCCAATGGGTTGCTGGCGTTAGCGCCTGTTGGATCGTAGGCTTTTACCAATGCACCCATGGTAGCCGCTCCGAGCATGTAGTCGGCATTTTCAAACTGAGAAACCAGATCTTCAGGGGGTTGGGTATACGTGCCTGAAATATATGGACAACACGCAAATACGCCATCGATGTGTTCCAACCATTGCTCTTTTTTGGCTTTTAACGTGGTGGCGATGGCCAGGTTGCCGCCGCCAGATTCGCCGGAAATCACAATCGCAGAGACGCCAAGTTTTTCACGATTTGCATGAACCCATCGTGTGGCCGCGGCACAGTCGTCAAGGCCGGCAGGGAACGGATGGTTGCCGAGTTTGCCGCCAGCGTTGCGAAATTCAACGCCCACAACGAGTAAGCCCGCACTGGCCAAACTTTTACGCCAGCGAACAAAAGCCGGGTCGGCTGCGGTCATAATCGCCATGCCGCCGCCGTGTGTGTGGACAATCGCAGGGAGCATGCCGTTGTATGCTTTGGGGCGGTCGATAAATAATGTGAGGGCGTTTCCATCACCGCCCGTGATTACTTGTGTTGTAGATTCAACATCGTCGAATGCCGGCATGGCCGCCTGCTCTGCTGGATGACCCAGTGTGTCGGCCGTTTCAAAGGCCGTGCAGAAGGCCAGGCATTCCTCGTAGCTCGCTTGTACAGGCATGTCGGCGGTATACACGTCCAGCATGCCTAATTTTTCTAACGCCGCTCTTAAGCGCGGATCGAGGCGCGGGTCCGTTCCCAGTGTTTGCTCACTGTTGCCAAGCCGGCCGGGTAAATATGCTGTCATGGGACCCCCCCTAGGATCACTGCTTAAACACCTAGTGTGTGATGATACTCTATTTTTTTGAAGGGAATACTATCGCCTCGATATAGTGCCCAAAGCGCAGAATTCAGTTGCGAAAAGAGAGGGTAGTGTAAGCGCGTCGCTGGTGTCGCCCTATGAGTTTGGCGACATCTTGGTTGCTGCCGTTTTGAAAAGGGGGCGGCGTTGTTGGTGATACCCCCAGACAGAGGATTGTTGGCGTTTAATCTCGACTATCATGGGGTAAGGGTTGATTAAAGATAGGTTTGCGCTTTTCTAGAAATGACATCATGCCTTCGTGTGAATCTGCCGTGCCTCGATTAGCGGTTACCGCTTGGCGCTCTTGAGTGAGCAATGTAGCTAGCGACTTTTCCTCCGAACCAACTATTACGTTCAACATGGACCGCACAGCAAGTGCAGGTTGCGCCGCGAGGTCGTGGGCTAGCGCAACAGCGCGCGCCTTGAGTTCGTTCAATGGCCATACTTCGTGCACGAGGCCAATACGGTGTGCTTCTGGTCCGGATATCTTTTTGGCACGTAAAATCATATCAAGTGCGTGGTGGCTGCCAACACATCTAGATAGGCGGGCACTGCCGCCCCAGGCAGGAACAGACCCCAAGTCCATTTCGGGTAACCCAATTTGAGCATCTTCTTCGGCTGCTAATCTGAAGTGGCAGCCCAGGGGCAGTTCGAGACCACCCCCAAGGCAGTAACCAAAGAGGGTTGCTACCCACGGCTTACCCATATTCTCAATTTTTGAAATGACGTTAAGGCGCTGATCAAAGACAGCCTCTGCACTGCCTTTTTGTTTGATGCCCTCGGGTAGTTGCTTCAAGTTCATGCCAACGGAGAAATGATCAAGACCTTCGCTGGTTAAGACAACTGCGCGAATAGTGTCATCTCCAGCGATGTTCTCAACCAGATTTTCGAGCTGGTCCATGAAGTCGAGAGACATCCGGTTATAGGGTGCATCGTTAATCGCGACAATTGCAACGGCGCCTTCGCGCGTGAGTAATAAAGGTTCAGACATAAGAGATGTTCCTATGAGCGATTAAATTGGTTGGGTGAATGGGCTTCGCGTGATACATGCCGCGAACCAACTCAAATTCCAGGCTCTTTGGCGTTTGCACCATCTCTTAAAAATCCATCTCTCTGGCTTTTTCTAGATTGTTCTTTTCAAAAAAGTACAAACCAAGGCCGATCATAAATACGGTGTTTTGGTAAACGTCTGCGTCTTCTGCGACCAGAATGACTTGCTTTTTGGCGATTCTGCCTAAGCCGCCTATCACCTCATCGTCGTGGCGTATCTCATAGCCGGCCGGAGGTTTAGTGAGTGTTTTGGTACCCACCAGTTGGTGTATTGATTGGCCTGACAGTTCTGTGCCGTCGGCGAGGGTGACGACTATGGCGCGCTCTTGTTTGGTCTGGCCTAATGCAAATTTGGGTTTTTTATAGCTGGAAACCGTCATCAGGATTTGCGCTTCCCCCTGACTCATGGCGCACCGGTAATCGATGTTGTCGTCTTTCTCAAACGTCAAACCAAAACCTTTGAGTGATCCAGAGCAGAGCATCTCCCAGCGGCCATGTTCTGAGCTTTCCAAAAGGATATCCGTTGAAGTTTTATGATCTCTTTTACGGAACAGGCCTCCGCCTTTGCTGGATTTCCGATTCTTCCACGTTCCGGTATAAGCGCCGAGTACAAGAGTGTTTTCTTTGTAGTTGAACTTTAGATTCAGCGACTCGGTGGGATATTGAGTTGCGCCTTCTAAACTTTCAGAAAACAGAGTGTCTGGGACCTTGAAAAAAGCGCCTGCAGGCCCTGCTGAGGTGAAAGCGATAGTCATCGACAACACCAGAATCGCAGTTTTGATCATTTTCACGCTCCAAAATTAAAAGCACATACTAGAGTCAATCCGGATCTGTCGCTACCATCCGGCGTTTTCTCAAGACAATGGTGCAGCCTCGGCGTCCAAACCCCTCATGACAGATTTGCACAGCCCGGGCGATCAACGAAAACCATTGATCCGGTGTTTCCGTGTTCGACTAGAGCGTTAAAATTTTTACGCAAAGCGAGGCATTGCCGAGGCGATTTGCTTGAATATTTGGCGTTGTTGTTCGATGCTTCAGGAGAAAGGTTCGAGGACGACTTGCAATGCAACGGGGGTCAAAATTGTATAAACGGTTGATTTCTATTGATAAATAGAGCTACCTTTTTTGCTTTTGCAGCGAGCCTTGTGCTGCACGCTGTTTTACTGTTGCTGTGGCGTGAGGCCTCCCGCTTGCCGCTCGCGCAGCCGTCGAGTTCGGTTGCAGCTCTTCTTGACTTGACGCTCATGCCACAGAAAGTTGAAACATCAGCCGCAC
Organism: Gammaproteobacteria bacterium UBA4421; assembly: GCA_002389675.1. GTDB lineage: Bacteria > Pseudomonadota > Gammaproteobacteria > Pseudomonadales > Azotimanducaceae > UBA4421. The sequence continues at coordinate 13,407 of DGQF01000009.1, read as the reverse complement.
CAACAGAGCCCCAAGATAAGGCTTCAAGTAAGACCACGCGACCCCTGCCGGATGCGCTAAAGCAGTCGTCCCCTACTGATGGTGTTGTCGATAATGCGGCGCTCTTTTCCTCGCCAGAGATTGTTACTTCAGCAAAATCAGCACCTCCGTTTGTGCCTGTTGAACATCGAGGCGGAACATTGGCTGGAGAATTGATCGCTAATATTAGAAATATTCGAGCGGATGCCTTGGCTGATAGGTTTGAAGGGGTAGCGTGCACGCCGGCCGAGCGGCATTCCGGCCTGCGTAACTGTGCGCCGAGTTTCGCCGGGTCGATAGACCAACGATCGGCGTTTTATACTCAACTATTTAAGCAGGGTTTTTCGCATATATGGTTGGAGAATCCCAGTTTTCTTAAGGACATGGCGTTAGTAGATGATCTCATTGCGCAAGCGGATCAACTAGCGGCGGTGGACCCAACGGATGAAGTTCAGGCCGCATTGATTCGTGAACGGCAATATCAACTGCAGCAGGATGTGTTGAGTATTGACCGCCGTCATGCCCAGTTTAATCTTTTACGTTTGATTCCAATTGGGATGAAGACGTTTAAAGGGCTTCGCAAAATGTCAGCGGACAGATGATCCTGCTTAGCCTCTTTTTCCGCCAATTGCATGGGTGACTTGCCTGACTGACCATGCTGCGGCTTGGATCGATTTGGGCGGGGTAGTTGGGCGAAAAGCATGGTTCTGCGCGAATGTGGCTGTTGGTAGAAGGCGCTTGATTGAAATTCTGGACAATTGGATCAAAATACTAAATCATTTGCGGCGATGGAAAACACACCGCACATAAACCCTGTGATGGGGGGATGGCTCCTGCGATATGCGCGGATTGGCGCATTGTTGTTATCTATGTCGGTGCTCTGTGGCCAAACCATTGCGCAACAGCATCTTCATCTTCAGGATTCGCCCGCAGATTCGTGTTCCATATGTGTACAGATGGACAAAGCCAGCGCTGGTTCTCCTGGCGCGCGTCTATCATTGGCTGCGGCTGCGTCCTGTGCCACTGGCGAGCGCATTGCGGTTGCCGAAGAAGTTAAACGCCACAATGCTTACGATTCCCGTGCGCCACCAATTGTCTGATCAATTAATCAAGTAACCGATAAAAGTGCCGTTTTAGAACGGCAAACTCAATTGATCAGGAATCAAAATGAAAGTAAGTCACTTGCGGCTCGCGCTGTGCGTTTGTTTGACAGCGCCTGTCGGTGCGGCGATCGCGCAAAAAAATGAAGCAGAAGGTATCCAGGAAGTCATTGTTACCGCCCACCCACTTTCTGGAGAGGGCTTGTCTCAGGCCGGCATAGTGCTGGGAGGAGCAGAACTCGAACGAAAACTTGCAACGAGTCTAGGCGCAACACTCAGCACGGAGCCAGGTATAAATTCTGCTCAATACGGCGCGGCCGTCAGTCGCCCGGTCATTCATGGTTTGGGTGGGCCGAGGGTGCGCATCATGGAAGATAGGATCGACACACTGGATGTCTCCGTTACCAGCAGTGATCATGCAGTCACTGTTGAGCCCTTCGTCGCGGATAGGATTGAGGTGTTGAAAGGCCCAAGCGCATTGCTCTATGGCAGTGGCGCTATTGGAGGTGTTGTAGATGTTCATACCGGCCGCATACCTCATGTTTTGCCTGATGCGGCGCTATCGGGCGGCATAGAATCCCGCTATGACAATAATTCGGAGGGTCTCAATACAACCATTAAAGCGGATGGACGGTTGGGTGAGCGTTGGGCATGGCATGTCGATGCAAATTGGAAAGATGCTGAGGATTATGAAATTCCTGGGTTTGCAGAATCATCGAGGCTCCGTGCGCTGGAAGCTGCGGAGGAAGAACATGACGACCACGACGAACACGACGAACATGAAGGTGAAGCGCATGATGAAGGCGAAGTTCGCGGCGAATTGCCCGGCAGCGCCTTCGATTTTGAAACCTATGCTGGTGGTGTTTCCTATGTTGCGGATTGGGGCTTTCTTGGGGTCGCAGTCAGCCAAACGCAAGCAAACTATGGGCTTCCCGGCGGTCACGGCCATCACCATGAAGAAGACCATGGTGAAGGTGATCACGAGGAAGAACACGAAGGGGAACACGAGGGGGAAGAGGAAGAGGGTAATCCCGTACTTGACCTGGAGCAGACTCGCATCGATTTGGAGCTAGGTGTTAAGGACCCCTTCGGCGCGTTTGATAGCCTCAATATCCGGCTCGGAATTAACGATTACGAGCATGTTGAAATTGAACCCAATGGAGAGGTTGCCACAGAATTTACAAACGAAGCCTGGGAATTACGTGGCGAGTTGACTTATAGCACTGAACTATGGAAAGGCGCATTTGGTGTGCAGCATACGGACCGAGACTTCTCTGCCACCGGTGCAGAAGCGTTTGTACCTCCCGTGGAAACGGTTGAAACGGGCCTGTTTTGGATTGCGGAGCGACCGTTTGAGCGTTTTGATTTGGAGGTAGGTGCGCGCATTGGCCGGCTGGAGCACGACCCGAGCAATGCCTCAAAAGACAGTTTTACAACTTATGCCGTATCAGTGGGTGCTGTCGTTCCATTGGGTGACAACTGGAAGTTGGGCTTGGTGGCAGATCAGGCCAGCAGAGCCCCTGTCAGCGAAGAGCTTTATTCCAATGGTCCTCATTTGGCCACGAATGCCTTCGAAATCGGTGATTCAACTCTGGATACTGAAACGGCCACTGGCCTGGCTGCGACGCTCAGCTTTGATCGCGGAGATTGGGAGGGAGCTGCTACGGTTTACTATAACCACTTCAGCAAATTTATATATCAGCAGGCGACCGGGGAGGAAGAGGATGAGCTTCCCGTGTTCCAGTTTCGTCAAAATGATGCGGATTTTGTGGGTATTGACCTTGAAGCCAGCGTCCGCTTAGCGCAGTGGGAGAGCGGCAACGTAACCTTGCGCGGCATGCTCGACTATGTCAGTGCAGAACGCGGTGACGAGCGCCTGCCGAGAATTCCACCGTTGCGCTATGGCGCTGGAGTATCGGTCCGCTTCGGTCAAATTGATGCCAATCTTGATTACATGAGAGTCAGTGCGCAGGATAAAGTTGCCGATTATGAACTCAAGACGGATGCCTATAATGATCTGAGGTTGTTTGTCGGTATTGAAAGATCTACCAGTAGTGGGAGCATGGGGCTTTTCGTGCAGGGAAAAAACCTTACTGACGACGAACAGCGTCAGCATACGTCATTTATTAAAGACTTCGCGCCCTCTCCGGGCCGTACGCTAGAGGTTGGCGTTCGGGTCACTTTTTAAGCGCCGCGCAGCAGTTGGACGTAATCTTAGCGCTGCCCGGATCCTTACAGGACTGGGCAGCTGCCTAGGCGCTTGTTGACGAGGGCGCGACGCTAAATATTCGAAAACGGCAATTCAGCTGCGCCTCTAAATGATTCGCTCCTCGCCTTTTGTCGATGCGCAAATGCCCTAAAAAGGGTCTCTTTTCCACCAAAGTACTGAATTGGGGCAAATTTAAACGGTCTTGGCAGGGCTTGGGTACGGGGGCGTCACTAATATTGGCGCGAATTTTGCAATCTAGGAGGGGTTGATGGGCGCGGCGCCTCTATACGTCGTTGGCGAAGCCATGGACAAAAATTTTTGATATCTACATAAGGAAAAAGCATGCTAATTTTGAAATATATTATATCGACGGCTCTTGCCGTGTTGATGACGGTCGTCAGTCCGACCGCTAGCGCATTTGAACCGACCGGTGAATCCTTCCCTGCCGAGTTTGAGATGACCAGTTGGCGCAGCGATTCCAATAGTAGTTATATGACTGCGCAAGGGGTAGTTGGAGAGGGTTACGGCAAGGTTTACCTGAATTATGCGTTTACCTCGAATTCGCCGGATCGCATGAAGGGCAACTTTTCGGGCAATCTCCGCTCCATCAACAACGATGGTGTATTGGTTGCAGCGACGCTGCAAGGCATTTGGAAGCGTGAGGGTAAAATGGTGGTCATGTATACGCTGGATGAATTTTCGAACGGCGACATGATCTACGCGCAAGGTAAAGTCGATTTGGTTGAAGGCACCTTGAGTTTTATCGCTTACCCCATCCAATAGCGCGGCGTCCCGCCAACGAAGTCTTGCGCGAGTGTTTATACAAACGCCAAGGCTTCTCTTATGATCATTGATGCCAAGCAAAAGCCGGACACAACAAAAAACACAATCCGCGTGGGAACGTGATTGATGGTGATCTGAACCATGCTGTGAATGGCTCTGGCGGCTACGTAGCCCCACGCGAGCGCGACGTGTGTCGGGTCTGCGTGGTTCATCAAATAGATGTACACGACGGCAGCGTAAAAAAGGGTGGGCTGCTCGAAAATGTGATTGTAGTTATCGGTCACGTTTCTGAAGAAGCCCGGCAGCGAAGGCCGGCTTTCATCTGAGTGTTTGGCGCGGTGAAGTTCACCTCCAGATTTGACGACTTTAGCAATGAGATAGAATCTTGATGCGTATAATAAAATCAGCACCAGGCAGCTCAAGGCAATCATTCCAAATAAGGGGTATAAAATAGTCACGGTTTGATCCTCGCTTCGTTTAAAGGGTTAAAGGGTTAAAGATCCGCAACTGCGGCCTGCGTTTTAATCGCCCTGTTATCGTCCAGCCGCACGCTGTGCCAAGCGAGTAAATGACCCGCTTTATCGTGTCTCGAACGCTCATCTGCATGTGTATGTACAGATAAAAAATGTCGTTTGCCATTATGATTTGGGGGTTAATGGTGGTTTTTTTTCGCGACGTTGGCAACACGATTGATCAGGGTCGACACCAGCGTCAAGTGGATATAGTGTTAGATGCGAGGGTCTGCTAAGACTTTCCCTGCGCGGGGCTAACGTGTAAATGGTTATAGGCAGCTCGATTGTCTGAACTGCTGAAAAAAACAAGTTCAACGTGCCATTAATGCTGATTTGATAAAGGGAGAATAAACAGTGCCGCAAATTCAACATTTACCCCCAAATGCCGACACAGAAACAGTTTTGGCGGCTCTGAAAAAAGCCGGAGCTGTCATTGTTGATGATCTAATCAGTCCTGAGTTTGTTGAGGCTTTGCGAAAAGAAACCGACCCTTATATGAACCATACGAGTAATGGGCAGGACGGTTTTTCGGGCTATAAAACAACGCGCACAGGCGGTCTGATGACAAGGTCTCCTAAATGTCGAGATTTAATAGAGCACGCTGGGATTCTTGATGCCTGTAGAGCCTATCTGTCGCCCTTTTGTGAGCGCGTACAATTGCACTTAACTCAGATTATTCGCATACGCCCCGGCGAAAAAGCGCAGCCCATTCACCGCGACCGCTGGGCATGGGGCCGCCACTTGGCGCACATTGAACCCCAATTCAACACAATTTGGGCTCTGACAGACTTCACCGCTGAAAATGGGGCGACTCAGGTTGTGCCGGGCAGCACCTCTTGGCCGGACGATAAAAAGATTGAGCCGGATCAAATTACGCAGGCGCAGATGAAAGCGGGATCGGTGCTGATCTATACGGGCTCGGTCTTCCACGGTGGAGGCAGTAATGCTAGTGACGGTGATCGCATCGGGGTAAACATCACCTATGCACTCGGTTGGCTGCGCCAGGAGGAAAATCAATACTTAAGTTGTCCGCCGGAGTTGGCAAAGGACCTCAGCCCAGCCCTGCAAGAGCTCGCAGGGTATGCCATGGGGCAATATGCGTTGGGGTATTACACGCCACCTGGCGCCCCAGGTGAAAGTGCAGAAATTATGCCGCCACAGTTTGCATTAGGTGTTGATACAAAAAACAGTGGGTTGGGCGGCGTAGGGGATCAAGCTGCGCTTGCAAGGGCGCTGAATAATGATGATCGCTAATATTCCTGTGGGGTAAGTTATTTTTCAATGCCCTAAGCAGGGCTCGAAAGCTTTGCGGCGTTGGGTAATTACCTAGAGTGTCTCCCCAAGGCCACTGACACGAAGCACGGGGCTACCTTTTTCTTTAGCTGCGAACGTGCCAGACTGGCCGGCAACTCAATTGTCTTGGTTGCTAATGAGGGTTAAATCAATTTCTAAAATGCCCCTGATCGTTTGCTTTAGCATGAGTGCGTTGGCAATCGCTGCATCGGGTTATGACAACGACGGCCTTGCAGTGCCAAGGGCAAATTTTGCAACCGCTGATGCAGATGCCAGCGGCGGACTGGATGCAGCTGAATTTAAGAGCTTCGTTGATGCCAATGCTCAAGCACAATTCGGCAAAGCGGCAAAGATACAAAAGCGTGGCGCATATGCGCGGGCGTTTTCAAAGGTCGATGCGGATAAAAATGAGTCTGTTTCATGGTCCGAATTTGCAGCGCAGCAATAGCTAGGCGGCTGTATTTCTTGCCCTGTGTTTTTTAGGGCTGTGCTCGTTCCCGGGCTGTGCGCGATATTTTATTGATTTTGAGTCATAGCGAGTCCCCGCTAAACGGATCTTTAGTGCCAGAAGAACTGGGAACTCGATGCGTCTAAGTCATGTGGTCGTCGACCATCGCCGGTGTGGCACGCCATGCAAAACCCCTGCTTAACCAGCGCTGGCACTAAAACGAGATCTAACATAGTCTTTGGTGACTGACGGTCCGTCTGAGGGGATGGGTGTGATTGAAGAGAAAAATGGCGCTACTGCGCGCGACTATAGTTTTTTGATGTTCTTAACGTTGCTCAACGTGATGAACTTTGTGGATCGACAGTTGTTGGCCAGCTTTGCAAATTGGATCGTTCCCGATCTAGGCCTGACTAATACGCAATTTGGTCTGCTTACTGGCCTAATCTTCATTATATTTTATTCCGTTGCCGGTCTTTTCATGGGGGTACTTGCAGATCGCGTTAACCGGACCAAATTGATTGCTGCTGGTTTAGCGCTGTGGAGTGTACTCACGGCGTTATCGGGCTTGGCAAAAGGTTTTGTTAGCCTTGCTATTCCGCGCCTGTTTATTGGCGTTGGCGAATCCATCATGACGCCAACGTCCATGTCGTTGCTGGCTGATCGTTTTCCGTCCAGTCGTCTTGGCTTTGCCTCGGGCGTTTATTACATGGGGGTGCCTGTGGGGGTTGCTGCGAGTCTTTTTGTGGTTGCCTACCTAGAACCTGTGCTTGGTTGGCGAGGTTGTTTTTATGCCCTTGGTGGACTTGGTGTAGTGCTTGCCGTGATTATGTATTTCATCAAAGAAACCCCTCGAAGACATATTGTGGAGGCGGTAGAGCCAGTTGAACAGCTCAGCGTCAAAGAAATTTTGCAGGTGTTGCTTTCAGCGCTGCGTAACTCTCCGGCGCTGGCGATGACCATCGGTGGGGGAGTTGCTTTTCATTTTATCCTTGGCGCGGCGAGTTTTGAACAGCTATGGTTTGTGCAGGAACGAGGCTTTGACCGCTCGGAAGTGGCTGAGTTAACAGGGTGGTTAGCATTTGCGGGTGGTATTTTAGGGAATCTGTTTGGTGGTGTTGGCGGTGATGCTTTTTTGCGCAGAACCGGCATGGGCCGCCCGATGTTTTTGTTCTGGATTATGTTGGTATTGACTCCGCTGACGATTGCTTACAGATTTGTCGACCCAGCATCGCTATTTTTCATGGTTGGTATTTTTCTAGGATACTTTCAGCTTGGCTGCTTTTATGGGCCAACTTTCTCCACAGTGCAAGAATTGGTGCCCCCGCAGATTCGTGGCACGCTGGTTGCTTTTTATATCTTGTCGCTGAACTTCGTGGGTTTGGGCATCGGAGTTACCGGGGCCGGTTTTGCCATTGACTGGATGGCGGCCAATAACGTTGCCGAGCCTTATACCGTCACTTTGGTTGTATTTTCTGTGATCTCGGCGATAGCAATTCCACTGTTTTATCTGGCTGGACGGCGCTTTGAGAAAGATCGCGCAGCACTTTACGACAGCTTGTCGGCTTAGGTCTTTTGATCTAATTCGGAAAACCCCTCGCTGGCAACTTTGGTGAGAGATGAAACTAATCCCCGGGGCTCAGAGCCGCCAAAAGATGCCCCTTTTGGGTAGTGTCTTGAGAGGCATATGCTTATGGTAAGCTCGCCGCATGGATCGAATTTGGGAAACAACACATACCGTTGAGCAAGCAGCCGTCGACGCTTATGGGCAGGATGGGTGTGTGACTATACGCGGGGCTCTCCCATCCGAGGCTTTGATGCAGGTGAGGGGTGAAATCCGTCGCGCCGTCAGACAACATGCCGCCCCAGCGCTGCCTTTGGCTCAACGCAACACCTATCAGCGCGCATTCACGCAAGTGACCAACCTGTGGCAGATAAACCAACGCATTGCGCAGGTGGCTTGCTCTGCGCGTCTTGCAGAGATGGCGACGGTTCTAATGGGATGTGAAGGCGTGCGGATGTATCACGATCAGGCCTTGATTAAGGAAGCAGGTGGAGGCGCAACCCCTTGGCATTGTGATCAGTTTTATTGGCCCGTTGACACTGATAACACCATCACCGCGTGGATTCCGCTACAAGATATTGCCCTTGAGCAGGGTCCGCTGAGTTTTGCCAGAGGTTCAGCCAGCTACGCACTTGGACGAGGTCTGTCAATTAGTGACGAAAGTGAGTCTCAGTTGAAAGCGGCGATGGCCGATTACCCGTATGAATCAACTGCGTTTGCGTTGGGTGATGTTAGTTTTCACTCTGGTTGGACCTATCATCATGCTGGCCCTAATGAAACTAACCATGATCGTGAGGCCTTTACGATTATCTACATAGACAAAGCCGCAACATTGACTGGGCTTACGACACCGTTTAGGCAATATGATGCGCGCACATGGTGCCCAGGTATCAAGCCTGGAGCGCTGATTAATTCACCTCTTAATCCGATTTTGTTCGAGTTCACGCCATGAATAGCGGATGAGCGGGAAAGTGCGCTCGTCGGCATCTAATGGCTTTCGCTTAGATCCTACGTAGCCAAACTATATTAAAGTTTCGGCTACTGAGTGCCAGGTAATCATTTCGGTTGGCTCGAAGCAGCCAGCGGCATCAAGCCAAGTGTTTCCCACATTTAAGGTCGAGGCATAGGCTAATAGAGACTCTCTAGCCGCGCTAGGAGTGTCATTTTCAGCGCCAACTGTCGCTATGGCATTCGCGAATAACTGCGGATTCTTAATATCGACAACCCTACCGAGTTCAAACGCAGGAATGACTTTCCCCTGCCAACCGAGGTTGGAACCGACAACGTTGCGATTCGCCTGAAGTGCCAGCATTACGATGCCGCTAACACCCAGGTTTCCGGTATTAGGCGTGCATACGACGTCACAGGCTGACGTTGCGAGGTGGAGTTCTTTTTCTGATAACCAGCGGTTAATAAAAAGCAATCGGCTGCCGAACAGTGATTTCAATGGTGAGAAAAGGTCAATCGTCTCAGGTGAGAGCCGACCTGCCACAAGCACCAGCAGACGCTTATCATCTTTGAGCCGTAACAATGCGTTTACGAATTCGAACACCCCTTTTTTTGGATTAGTGTCTAATGCTCCCAGCAAGCCCACAATCCGGCCTTCAGCTGGTAAGTCTAGCGCCCTTCGTGCGGACGGTTTGGCTATGAGATCTGCGCCTGTTAATGGATCAGAAAAGGCACGAAATTTTCCAACCAGTTGGGGGTGGTTGTTCGCGAGCCAATCCAAAGCAAAGGGATCATTGACAAGCAGTTTGTCGCTCACGCCCCAACGCAAGGCGAATAAGCGAATCTTACTTATGAGCTTACTTCTAAAGCTTGTATTACCAAAGTGAAGATTAAACAGTGCGTGCCCATAAAGGAGACGCGCACCGCTGAGTGCTCGCCTTATCCGTGCGTTGCCCAACAACAAAGAGGCGGGCAGAAGATTATCTCCGCCGGGCACGAAAACTGCGTCGAACCTGTGACTTTTGAGCAGCGCCAGTAGTGACCTACTCCACACACAAGCATTGAGTAAATCATTGTTGTAGCGGGCGACTGGCAACACAAAGAAGATCTCAACATCAGATTGAAACTCACTCAGCGTTTCTTCAAAGGAGGCTGCATCTTTTGCGCTTGAATTGAGCGCTAATGTGACACGAATTCCCTGTTTTAGGCATGCAGGAATCAACGCTGCCACGTATTTTAAATAATGGCCCGTGACTTTAGGTTCAAAGATAAGCACGGTTTTCATGATGGGTTTCGTCACCAGTTGTAAGCAATAACATTAACAAACTAAACGAGTCACGCGAAGCCACTCATAACCGACAGGAAAAGCGGCCGACCACTCGCGCGGCCCGAAGTTTCTTTGTGCCGTGCGTCTATGAACGGTCTGTGTATAACGTTCAACATTATCAATATTGATAATGTAAATCGTCCCCTTTATCTCGGCGTGGTTCAAAATCAATAAACATGAGTTTTATAAGATCGCCGCGGCCAATAGTGAATGCACTGGGATTAATCAAAATAGAGGTCAGATATGGTTTGACCCGGCGCACAAGAGCAGAAGCTCCGAGGTTCGGTAAGGCCGGGGTACCCTATGTATTTTTACCCGCCCAGTCGTCTTGAGCGATTTGTTGGGGCTCTGATCCGTCTAAATTTTTTCTGAATCCCACATCTAGGGTGCTGTAGCCTTACAGCTTATGTTAGGTTAGGTTTTAGGAAACAATCTACGCTCGGAGTCCTTTATGAGCGTCATTATCTTTTTCCTAACCTTCTTGCTGGCGCAGCCGGCATTGTCAGATGACCATGCCAATGTACCGGTTGGCGATGGCGCGTTTGTTGCTTTGATGGTGCAAGCAAAAGATCCTGATGCCTACGTTGCCATGCTGAAGAAAAACCCAGCACCTTTTCAGGCGATAGGATCTTCCGTAGCGGGCGCTTGCGTCACCAAAACCGGCCATGATTATCCTGGCCAAATGTTTGTATATAACGGCTTCGCTTCGATTGAAGAAGCCATGGCTGCAACGGACAAGTACGATGCG
>DGQF01000009.1:0-2444 GCA_002389675.1 Gammaproteobacteria bacterium UBA4421 | reverse complement strand
GAAGCAATTCACTTGAGAGCCGTAAGTCCGTCGACTGCCGCAGCTGGCCGAATTTTAGATGAAGGCTATGCGAACGCTCCCTGGATGAGCGTTTGGGGCGAAGCCTCAGCCTTGGTCGATGACGTTTTGTCGGATAATTACGAACAATGTGAGCTACTGTACACCGCGGAATAGACTATAGGGTCGACTCTCTTTGAGTCGTCCATGCGGGCTAGCGGTAGGCGAATATTCCGCATCCGCGAAAGTAGGCGCGGCCTGGGCGAACCGTCGGTTAAGATATACAGTCGGCTGCGCCTAGTGGAAGATCAAGAACGAGCCCAGTGGGTGCTCGAGTGGCTATCCCCGGAACGTGGTGCGGCGTTATCAGTAGCCAAGCCATTCGGGGCGCCTGGGGATGTTGGCGGTGAATGCGTGCGCCATGGAAATCTGTCCCGAAGCAAACAGTTCATCCACCGTCTGATCGCGAGTTTCACCCCGTACGCTCGCACGGTAAACCAAAACCTCGGTAACACCCCGATGATCACTGGCGGACCACGTTGCAGGCCGGCACACACCTTCGAGCCCCGCAGGCACCCAATCAGACTTTTGGTACATTGCGGATTTAATGGCGGTGCCGGTTATGGGTCCTTGCTGAGCGGCCACTTCAATCGCCTCTTTGAGGAAGAACATGGAGCACACGCCTCGTATGTAGTGCACCGAGCGATATTTGGATTGTTCGGGGTCGGACATGCCCGAAATCTGTCGTACGGTATACATGCCGGGAGCGCTTGAATTCCAATGGGTCGCGCCCATGACCCAAACAACATCGTGGGCCGCCTGGCCGGCTTCTCGCATAACATTTTCGTCGAATCCCCAGATATTGGCCATGAATTGGGTTGATACGGATAACTGGGCGCATTGAGTTAGGATTGAAGCGACGGACTTGTCTAGATTCGCGAGAAACGCATACTCAATATCCAGCTCTTTTAGCCGTCGGCATTGCGGCGTGAAATCGTCTGGAATCAACGAAAAAATAATGGGAGCGGCGACGTCGAAGCCGAGCTCTTGCGCATAGGATTCGCACGCGGCTTTGGGCGAGTTGGGGTACGGGTGACTGTCTCCCATATGCACATACGTCGGCTTGTCTGAACGGCCCTGTCTTTGCCAGTCTTTTTTTGCCCACTCAACCAATCCGCGGCAGCCGTCTGAGTAAGTTGGTCCGTAAAAGAAGTTGTACGGGGCGGGTGCCGCTATTCCCGGATTTCCTTCGGGCGCTGAGAAAGAAGCGGCGTAAGCTGATGAGAAATATGGGATTTGGTTCTGTGCCACTTTATCCTTGAGAGCCATGCCGATGTTCGTGCCGTAGCCTTGGATGGCGACCACATCCTGGGTTAACCATTTTTCATAGGCGGGCAGAGCACGCCTAACGAGGTAGGACGTTTCAATGGTATCCAAGTCAAATAACTTTCCCGCAACGCCACCATGCTCGTTGATCCAGTTTGATGCATCAATGATGGCTTGCCCCCAGGCTTGGCTGCCCTTGCCGGTGGCGCCGGTGAAGTCTACCAAGTTGCCGATCAACAGATAATCAGACTCTTTTGGGGGAGATATTTGAGCCGAGTTTGGCGATGACAAAGCTTCGCTCTGCAATGTACTTAATTCGGTCGTCAGTGGGCCTGATACGGGCTCGCGATCGGCGCGGTCGTAAAATAGAAAAGTTGTGCCAAGCGCGAGTGCAAGAACCACAATAATTGCGGTATCAATTCTGCGTGACGCCTTGATCCGTAGGTCAGTTCCAGAGGGGTCGTTGTGATCGGTGTTGGCCTCCTGTGTTGCATGATCGAAGACCCAGGCGAGAATCAAAACGAAGGGAAAACCGAGTGCCAGTAACACGACCAGCGCACGACCAATCCACATTGGCAGTTCCATGATTTCTATCATGACTTCACCGAACTGCAGCAGTAGCCAGGCTCCAACGATGTACATGGTTCCGATCCGAAACACATTACGTTGTCTCATCTGGGCAAACAGATTGGAAGGTTGACTCATGTGACGACTCTTAACTCACTCAGTGCAAGAGTAAACAACTCTCGAACCTGCCTCAAGCTACCCGCTTCGATGCTGAGCTCGCAGCGAATTGCAAGCACGGCCAGCAAATTCAGTTCAGGCCCGTTGACCAGTGTCCGATGCATCCCAACTTTCGAACACCACACAATTGCATATTTGAACATTGACGCGAAAAGGCTGTTCGACAACAACGATCTGCGCTGAAAACGTTTTACCGGTAACAACCGATTCTACGATCACATTGACTACTGCGCGGCACTCCTGCACCACGGTCAAGCGACTTGCTTACAGATATTTTCAGTAAATTAAAGGATATTTGTATGTTAATCAGGGCGTTAAGTGGTACCTGGAGACGGACTCGAACCGTCACTCCCGTAAAGGAACCGGATTTTGAATCC
>DGQF01000048.1:30412-41026 GCA_002389675.1 Gammaproteobacteria bacterium UBA4421 | reverse complement strand
GCCTTGTTTGCCTCGGATGACCATGAGGTTTGTGTGGTCGACCCCAACCTTGCGCATATTGAGCAGATTAAGTCTCACGGTTTACGAGTTTACGGTGCAAGCGGAGATCGCACCGTACGCATACGTGCTTTCACCGACGCGCCCACACTGCCTCCATCAAAACGCCCGGATCTCATTATTTGTGCCGTGAAAGCACGATTTATCCCGTCCGCCGCTGACACGCTGCAGCACCTCTGCGGCCCCCATACCCTCATCATCACCCTACAAAATGGTCTGGGCAGCGCGGATATCATCGCTCAAACACTGGGCGAGCAAGCCTTAATTGTGGCCATTGCTGCGGGTTTTGGGGCGTCACTTGAAGCACCGGGAGTTGCCCATCACAATGCAATGAAAGCCATTCGCATGGGTCCATACAGCAGCGTCAACCCAGAGCGCGTACAAGAGATGGCCAGACACTGGCAGAATGCCGGCTTTGACGCTGAAGCGGTTGATAATCTGGAATCAATGCAATGGGCAAAACTGATTTGTAATGTCGCCTACAGCGGGCCCTGCGCACTGAGCGGATTGACCGTCGGTGAGGTCACTCGCCACCCGATTTTGAGTTTAATCAGCCGCAATGCGGCTCGAGAAGCCTACCGCATTGCGCAAAATCTAGAGATTATTTTGCCCTTCAACAACGTCGATCAAGAGATCTTGCAGTTCGCACAGGGCATGCCCGACGCCAAGCCCTCTGTCTTGCTGGACATCGAACGCGGCAGCCCCAGCGAAATTAATGTCATCAATGGGGCCATCGCAGCTCAAGCGCAAAAGATCGGCCTAGACGCACCGGTGAATCAAGCACTCACAGAGCAGGTTTTGGCGCTGCAGGCCAAATCCGCACCAAAACACTGACCAGAGGCGACATCTAGGCGGTTGCTGATCCGACTGCATCGCGATCTAGGTAATGACGCCCACCGCGAAGTGGGCATCTCCAGCAATCAATATTAATCACCAAAATTGTAGGTAATGGACCCGTAATAATGACGTGGACGCACCGGTTGTCCAAAGCTTAGACCAAAGGTCGCAAACGGCGTTGCTGACTGATAATACATTTCGTCCGTTGCATTACGCGCACCAGCCGTGACTTCCCACTTGTTATCAGCAGAGAAATAGGTCGCTGCTAAATTCAGGTTGCGATAATCATCTATCAGGAGCTCTTCGATATTTTCTGCCCGACTGTAATAGTCGTCTTTCATGGCATAGTCCGCCCGTAGCGACAGACGCGCACCTGAAGCCAATGGCATCTCGTATTTCGCCATCAGTGACAGCGTCCAGTCCGGTGTATTAGGCAAGTCGTTGCTCTTATCAATCACCACTGTATTGGATACCAGGGTACCTTTTAATGTGTCTATTTCATCATCGAGTAACCCGACATTTACGGATACCGACAGACGCTCGGTCAAGATCGCGGACATCTCGATTTCGAGCCCACTGATGGTAGCATCCCCGAGATTCGCTTTGGTGGAAGACGTGGTTACAGCATCGCTTGACGCATTAATTTGCATGTCTTCATAGTCCATCACAAAAGCAGAAGCATTTAAACGCATACGACCGTCCAGCAAGCTGGACTTCATGCCTATTTCATAATTCTTCACAAATTCAGGATCGTAGTTAGGCAACGGGTCCGGCACCACACCCGTGAATCGGGCGGCATAGCTGCCGTCACGGTAGCCTTCAGAGTACGTGCCATAAAACATCATGTTATCCGTCGCATCCCATGCCAAGGACAGCAGCGGTGTTGTCTCTTTCGTTTTCAAATTACCATTTTGCGTTGCAATTGGACCGACACGCCGGCGAGTGACCAAAGTAAAATCTTTCTCGCTTTCGGTATACCGCGCACCCACCGTGAGGGTTAGCGCATCCGTCAGATCAAAATTCACCTGTCCGAAGACCGCTTGACTGTCGTTGTCTATGAATCGATCCAGATACTGGAAGAAAAAATCCGGTGGACCGGACAACGGCGGAGCAAACGCAATTTGGTTAAAGATGGCTTCATGACCTTTTTCTTCGAAGTGATAAACACCCAACACATAATTCAGTCGCCCGTCCATCGCCTCGCCGCTCAATTGAAATTCTTGCGAAAATTGGTCCTGGCTATATTCATCATGATTATTGGCAAACAAAATGTAGGGTGAAAAGTCCAAATCGTTAAACAGCGTGATATCAAATTCGCGGTACGAGGTAATCGACTTCAATTCCAAGCCGCCTAGATCCCAGGTCAGCGCCAAATTTCCACCCAGTACTTCTACGCTTTGTTCCGGCACGACTTTGTTGCCGTCATTGTCGACAAAAAGCGAATTGGTCTTATAAGGATCGTTGGCATTCCACACGGGGCCATAACAGGCTGAATTTGAAGCCTGGCCTTCAACAGCACCACAAGAAGCGCCATCGCCGCTATATATTGCGTTGTAGAAGTGCGCAAAAGGCTGCGCAGGAAGCCCCAGCCGGATGGTTTCGCCGTTGAAACCACCGATACCACCGATGGGTGAAATCGCACCTGGCGTTTCATCTGACTTGGAGTAATCGGCTGAAAAATCAACGGTGAATGTATCAGACACATCTGATCGAATGCGCAGTCGAGCGCCCCAGATATCGTCACTGCCCAGCTCTAAACTGTTGTACTGCAACGCGTCCACATAGCCATCACGCTCACGCTTGAACGCGCTCAAGCGTCCCGCAGTCTGTTCTCCCATGGGCAGGTTCACCGTTGCCCGAGTCTCCAGATAGCCATCTTGACCAAACGCCACCTGGGCAGAACCGGCAAGCGTATCGCCTGGGTTTTTCGAGATGATGTTCACCGCACCGCCGATCGTATTACGCCCAAACAAAGTCCCTTGAGGTCCGCGTAATACTTCAATCCGATCGATGTCGATGAGATCAAATACGCTACCTATGTTGCGCCCCATGTAAACACCGTCTAAGTAGATACCTACCGCAGGATCTTCCACTGGAATAAAGTCGTTCTGCCCCATGCCGCGAATGAAGACCACCGGAGACTTCACGCCGCTGGTGCCACCGGCCGCCTCAAAATGTACGTTTGGGACCATCTGACCGATGGTATCTATTTTGAGACCACCCTGTTCAAGCAGGTCCTCACCCGTGAGTACCGAAACCGCAACAGGCACCGTCTGAAGGTTTTCCTCGCGCCGACGCGCAGTCACCACGACCTCCTCCAAAGCCAACGTTTCTTCCATCGCATAAGCAGGCATTGGAGGCCCTATGGTCCCCAGCAGGCCTAACGCCAGCAACGTAACTACCCCACCCTTTTGATGCTGTTGGCCAGCGGCATTTGCCGATCTGAACGCCTGACAACACATGAATAACCATCGGTTCATTATCTTCTCCCCTTTACACGACAACTCTCTCAACCTGATTTCAACCTGATAGCAATGATCTTTTTGTCACCAAACTGGAATCCTACCCGCGATGATCAAAATCACACCGCTTGATTGAGGTAATACGTTAGACGGATCAAAGGTTGAATGCAAACTCCTTAGCAACCTAAGGGAATCAGTATTGACCCGCGCCGCGCACCACCACGACAGCCTGAGCTCCGCGTTCGACAAAAGCAGACTTGCGGTTTGCGTTCCCGAATACAAGCCTTAGGATATAGGCCACAAGCCTTTGAATGCGGTGAAGAGATGGAAATTCGCTACCAACGCAAAATTGATCTGAGCGCCGCCGAAGTATGGGCAGAATTGCGGCACTTCGACCGCGTTTTGAACTGGGTGCCGGGCGGCAAAAACAGCACGATCGCCATGCAGGGAGAAGGCCCAGGCGCTGTGCGCACATTGCATTTGACTACTCAAGGTTATGTACAACACAAGCTGTTAACCTGCGACAACACAAAGAGGATGCTCTCCTACACTTTAACCGGAGGCAAACCGCTGGGCATGCGAGACTATACAGTCACCGCCAAGGTAGGCGCGATTAACGATCACCTCTGCTGCATTAGCTGGCAAGGGAAGATGACCGCTCAGGCCCCACTCAATGCCGGTGATATCGGGCACGCCCTTGAAGTCGGACTACAGAACATGACCTCAGGGCTGATCGCATACATCAAAGGACAACCGCCTCAGTACCGGCATCAACCCAACGAAGATTGGCAACAACAACATACCCAGGCGCACGCCCGAGAATGATACAACCCCCACAAAACACAAGTCAGCGACCCCCAAACAGCATCTGCTCGAGTATTTTTTTATGACCACAAACGGGCCATTGTCAGGAGTACGCGTCCTCGATTTGTGCTCCGTCGTATCAGGACCAATGACAGCCGTGATGCTGGCCGACCAGGGCGCCGATGTGATCAAAGTTGAACCACCCGGATGGGGGGATGGTATTCGCGGCCTCGGCGCCCAGCGCAACGGCGTCGGTGCATTATTTGCCATGATCAACCGTAACAAGCGCTCTGTGGGCATCAACCTCAAACACCCTGAGGGTGCGGCCATCGCGCGACTGATTGCACAAACCAGCGACGTCGTTATTCAAAACTATCGGCCCGGAAAAATGGACAAACTGGGCCTCGGCTTCGACGATTTAAACGCACTCAACAACGCCTTAATCTACGCATCGATTAGCGGTATGGGTGAAGTTGGACCCCAGGCCGAACAGCGGGTCTATGACTACGTCATTCAAGGCATGAGCGGCGCGGTGGATGCGCAGACAACAAGCAACCCCACGATGGTGCGCTCTATCATCTACGACAAAGTAACC
This sequence comes from Gammaproteobacteria bacterium UBA4421, assembly GCA_002389675.1. Classification (GTDB taxonomy): domain Bacteria; phylum Pseudomonadota; class Gammaproteobacteria; order Pseudomonadales; family Azotimanducaceae; genus UBA4421. The sequence goes on along the minus strand of DGQF01000048.1, from coordinate 36,271 downwards.
GCTCTGATTGCAGCACAGGGAATCACCGCCGCGCTTTTTGCGCGCGCCAACGGCGCAAAAGGACAACACATTAAGCTGTCTATGCTGGACGCCGGCATTTATTTTAATTGGCCCGACCTCATGTGGAACTACAGTTTCGAAGGCGAAGACGTTCAATTTGCGGGCGATTTAGCAGATCTATACGAGGTTAACCCCACAAAAGACGGCGCCGTGGTTTCGCATCGACTGGGGGCTGACACCGGCAAATACTCTACCGCTGAGCTCATGGAGGTTTTAACCCATCACGAGATTCCAGCTGCTCGCGTCAATAGCCGTGCTGAGGTTTTGAATGACCCTCAGGTTCAAGCCATTGGCGTACTGGAGGCTTTTGAACATCCCCGTGGTGGGCCGATGCGACAGCCCCGCCCTCCGGTACAATTTGAAGGCACCCCAACGACGCATCAACATCCCTCTCCTGAAGTCGGCGAGCATACCGTAGAATTACTCACCGAGCTGGGCTTGGATTTCGCCGATATGCAAGTACTGGCCAAAGCAGGGGCTATCGGTTGAGCCGACCTTACTGTCTTCACTGCAGGCAGACGTTGTAACGTTTCAAGCTCTACAGTAGATTAACCCCACCCTGCTAACTCGCCGTGGATCCCCTTGTGGACTTTTTATTTGCCTTAAAAAAAATCCTCGGCGTGTTAGTCAGCCCCCTACCCATCATCATTGTCTGCTTGGGATTGGGGCTTTTTTTCATCTACAAAAATAAACGCCAACTGGGCTTGACGCTGAATGTTGCAGGTTTTGCCCTGCTGCTGATCACGTCGTCACCGCTACTGAGCGTGCATCTCATTCGGTCATTTGAATTTTCGATTCCCAAATTAGATACCACGGGACTAACCCCAGAGTACATCGTGGTACTGGGCTGCTGGCACAGCAGCGATGAGCAATTGCCTCTTGCGGCAAAACTTCACCAATGCTCACTACCGCGTGTCGTCCAATCCGTGCAATTTTGGCGTGAATTTCCAAGCGCTACTGTCATTTATTCCGGCTGGAGCGGTCAGCCAGGTGAACCCTCTCACCCGGCTGTTAATGCGCAGGTGGCCAAAAGCCTCGGCTTGCCCGCGCAACACATCATGCTCTCGCCAGGCAGTGGCGACACAGAAGCTGAAGCTAAGGCCATTAAACAACTCGTGGGCACCCGTGAATTTATTCTGATCGCCTCGGCCAGCCAGATGCCCAGAGCCATGACCCTGTTCAACCGCAACGGCTTGTTCCCCCACCCTTCACCAGCCGAGTACGTCTCAGGCCACGGCGACTTCAACTACAACTTATTGGTCCCGCAGGCCAGTGCGCTGCGCCAAAGCGAACGGGGGGTTTACGAGGCTCTTGGCAATCTCTGGATCAGGCTGAAAACTGTCTTTGAATAAACACTACACCAGCAGTTAACCCACCAGTTTTTTTAATCGACCGCGAACCAGCCAGCGCTTGATTAAATTAAGTGCTTGGGTCTGCTGCGGAAAGTTTTCCCAGATTTGACGGTTTATCGGCTCCAAGGTCTTTGGCCATTGCGACAGCGGCAAGGCATCTAAGTAGCGTTCTTGAATTTTACCCAGTTCATAACGGGCAATCCGGTTGCGATAAAGCTTGATATCACTCGCGCGAAAGGGCGATAGGCTATCAACGTAATAACCAACCTGGGGCAAATAAGTCACTCGATTGGGGAGGTTTTCCGAACCAAACTTAAGGTCCGTATTGGCCGCTTTAGTGAGAAACGAATCTATCCAGTTAAGACCCACCGGCAGGTAAAACTGCGCTTGTCGCAGCAACTTGAGGTAGCTGCCACGCAGCCCGTAGAGATTGCCAAAAAAACACGCCCGCTCAACCACCAAAGTTTCATAATAATCGCGATTGCGTCCACTTAACGGCAGCCCGGCAACCACGTGATAACTCGGATCGGCGTTATTAAGGTGCGCACTCATTTGGCTGAAGCACGCCGACGAAAACGCAACGTCCGCATCAATAAAAAAACAACAGGTCTCCATATCTGCCAGTTGATGCACATAATGGTTCCAGGCATTACATTTATCGCCCAAGGATAATTCAACCAGCTGCAAACGCTGCGCGCTGAACCGCTCAATATTTTTCCGAACAATCTCCGCTGTGCGGTCGGTACAGCCATTGGCCATAACCGTTAGCGTCGTCAAGCCGTCGTCAACGTTGGAGAAAACCGAATCTAAAGAACGCTGGATATTGTCTTCTTCATTGTATGCAAACATAACAATGGCGTACGCCGGCTGCTTCAACCTAAAACTCCATTTGCGTTAGCTGGCCTTAGCATCAATGACTACCGAGCTTCTCAAGATCGGACAGCACACGTTGAGCCAGTATGTTGTTGTGATTTTTAACTAAAATTTGCGCTCGAAAAAGTGCCGGTAATTCAATCAAAATAATCAGGCCAATCAAACTCACACCCGCCATAGGCGCCCAGGCTGAGTCATTTAACCATAGCCAAACACCGCAGGTCATGATGAACAGATTGAAACATCCACGGACATATTTTTTTAAGTAAATATGATGCAACCCCGCCACAAAAAAGAAGTTTAACACGGCATAAGTATCCGGATCTTTCAGCTCGCGGGCCAAGGTTTGATAGAACGCTTTCCTTTGCGGCTCCCGCAATTGTCGGGCTAAAACACGCAGCTCCTCTTCGGTCTGTTCAACCTTCCGGCTACTTAATCTTATGGCATCAAACACGAGGGCGCTCTAAGAAAGGATCGCACACCCGCTCGATCTTATCAGGGTCGTTACAACGCCTGAGTCGACTGAGAATCACCGGCACCGATCTGCGTGAACCTAGCGCCAAGATAGCTTGCTTGGCGTATTCAGAGCAGGTTGGCTCAAAATTACAGTCGGTATTGAAGTACCTTGAACCGCCACCGTTGCGCTGATAGCGCTCGATCAAGCGGCAAAGCGCCGAGTCTAAGCGGCTACTCATCTGCCTAGCGTGACCAGCACCGCCTCTCGATTCCAAAACAGGAAAAACCGCTTATTTTCGATGGTTTGAAATACAAGCTGCCATCCGTCAGCGGCTTCTTTATTCAGTTCCGCCTCCAGTTTTTTGATCGGAATACCCGAAGAGCCCAGTAAAACGGTTCCACACCCTCCTTCGGTGATATGCAGTACTTTATATTCTGAAAAAGCCATCACAGCCCTCCTATCAATTTTTCTAATGCGAACCCTGCAGAGTATCTGCCATCGTCGAAGGCCCGCTGATTTCAGGGCGTTCGACGCGCAGCAAAGCCCGCTGATATCAACGCCACCTGTTCACTGCGTATTCCTTGGCGAATTGACAATTGAGGGCCCAATACCGCCGTCGCCGGCGCGCTCGATCGATAAGCAGGCCAATCAATGACTTCTGCCACCGAAGGATTCCCGGTTTTCGCAAAGTTGGTCCAAATGGTCATCATCAAATCTGCAAAAGCATAATCCTCAGCCGAGGGCTCGATGCCAAACGCATCAAGGCGACCAAACACATAGGGGATTTCAGCAGCATGAAAAGCGCCCAATCGATCACTACCGTTAATCACGGGTCGCCAATTCCACCAATATAAGTAGGCCGGACTCGAAACCGCCTCCATATAATCGGCCCAGAGTCGCATCTGCTGGGTGAACATCACATCCGTATTAAACTCAGTCCAAGACCGGCGGCTATCCGCCGCGGCCGGGGGATAGAAATCGAGCAACTGCGCGCCGACCGCAGGCAACAACGCCTCAACCTGACGGGTGAGCAGGGGCCCGTAATCCATATCTTGCAAGCTCGGGTTGGACAGCGCCGGATCAAAGGTGGTCGCCTCGTTTGCATTTGAGCCAATCAGCACAGGCACATCAGCCTGCTGCGCGGCGGCAAAAATGGCATTGACCTCTTTGGGCAATACGGCGCCATCTTGTATGGTCAGATAATCAAAATTATCCCGCATTGCTGGGTCTGAGCTGTACCCCTGCATTATCGTCTGGGCGTCCAGAGCCCGCATTGCTGCCAGGTTCGTTGCCGTTTGACCGGTTATTTTTTGGGCCACGGATTCACCCCGTGCTTCAGCGCTCTGCAGGCCCCAGCGCGCCTGCTTTAAATCTGGTAACGGCATAAACCGAGCACCACTCTGCCCGATGACCTTATGAAAAAGTCCCCTTGCCATTGGGCTGGCCTGAATTACCGACAAACTCCATGAGCCTGCCGATTCACCAAACACCGTCACGTTATTGGGATCCCCTCCAAAGGCTGAGATATTTTCTTTTACCCACTTCAGTGCGGCAATCTGGTCTAAAAAACCTTGGTTACCGGAACTGCCTGACGGAGCCTCCAACGATAATTCAGGGTGTGCAAAAAAACCAAAGGGTCCCAACCGATAGTTCATCGTGACCAACACAACACCCTTTTGGGTTAACCCTGCGCCGTCATAGTCAGCCGCGGAACCCCTGAGTAACGCACCCCCATGTATCCAAACCATAACCGGCAAACCATCACTGGCCGTTTTCGCACGTGTCCACACGTTCAGCGTTAGACAGTCTTCACTGGTTTGAGGGTAGCTCCCGCCATAAAACCCGCTTGCGGATTTCGGCTGCATACACGGCAAACCCCTCTGCGTCGCATCGAGCACTGCATCCCAGTGCGCAACGGCCATGGGTGGCTGCCAACGACGACCCCCTATCGGTGGGGCTGCATATGGAATTCCCAAAAATTCAAGTAAGCCGTCATCACCTTGGTTACCCGCGATCGCACCACTGTCAATTCTGATGGTGTTATCCAGCTCAACAACCGTCGCTGGTTGTTGTATCTCGTTTGATTCACCACAGGCGATCAACGCCACCAGGATAATTAAAAACAGCTTTCTCAACGCGTTCTCCCCTGATCATAAAAAAAGCTCAGACAACCCATCGCCGGCAGTGCGATCCCTGCTAATTGGTCTTCACCTGAGCTGGACAACGGTTATCATGCTTATAAAAAACCTAAAGTGGTTCACCGTCAAGCGCAATGCGCCCCAACAGCGGGTTGCATTGGCGACCAATCAAAAGGAGTTACTTGTGAAATATTTTATCGGTGTGGTGACCAGTCTTGCTCTGATAATGCTATTTATCCTCTGGTTTGTTTTCTTCTCTGCGCGCCCGGCGTTGACGATTGATCCAGCCGTTCTGGCGGGCGATGGGAGCCTCATCAACTATTGCCAGCTGCCCATTTTAGACAACAGCGGAAAATTAGCCGCTGATATACCCAAAGCAAATACACCCGGCTGCAGCTACGACCACTTTCCTTTACCGATCCTGAGCGCATGCACCGAAACATTACCAACCGATGCGGATGATATCCGGGGTTTATGGATCGGCGTCACCGGCAAAGTGGGTCATGTCGAACGCATTGAACAGTGCGGCGCGCGCGTAGTGGTAACCTCCAGCGGCATCATTCACGATTTAGGGCCTAACAGCACAAGCAGTCACAACTCTAATGACACCGAAGGGGGGGTCTTGTTCACCATCGGTGATCAGGAATATTGTCCCCGCACATCTGCTGGCGCGCTTTGGAACAAAGGTGTGCTCAACTTTCGGGTACTTGGCTGGGGCCCCATCGTTGTAAAGCGGTATCGAGAGGATGAACAGTTGGTCTGGGAATACGCAGACGGTAGCACTACCCGCATGAAGCGACTCTGCAAACTACCCGCGACACAAAAGATACCGCAAGCGCGCGGGCCCCGAATTGCGATCGGGCTCTAACGCGAATCCGTGAGAAAATCTAAATCAATGTTTGCGCAAGAATGATTAATCACTCTAACTGACTCGCGGTTCAGGCCCGATGAATGGCATACTGGCGTCTCCCATAAGATA
>DGQF01000048.1:27304-30329 GCA_002389675.1 Gammaproteobacteria bacterium UBA4421 | reverse complement strand
GATACCCATCTGCATACCACCAATTCCTTGGATGCGCGCGTGATGGGTGTAACCCTGGGCGTCGCAGATTCTTACGCGTTCGCGCGCGGCGATCAGATTGTCACCAGCACAGGACAAAAAGCACAGTTAGCCAGGCCTCTGGATTTTCTGGTGGTATCCGACCACTCCGACGCTATGGGTGTTGTGGATCAGCTGATTCGTGGCAACCCAACGCTCATGCAGAGCAGCGAACTCGAAGCACTGCGCGCAGACCTCACATCCGGTGGGACCGGCACCATCGAGGCCGTTCAAGTCATTACCGCAGTTTTGATTGATGAAAACTATACCGGTCCGCTGTTGAATCAGGATGTCATGCGCTCCGTCTGGGAGGATTACGTGGAGACCGCTGATCAATACAACAATCCCGGACACTTCACCGCGATGATCGGCTACGAGTGGACGCCCACCCAAAGCGGTGACAAATTACACCGCAACGTGCTCTACAGGGATGGCGCTGAAAGCGCGCGCCAGATGATGCCGTTCACCGCTAACAAGAGCATCAATCCACAAGACCTGTGGCGATGGATGCAACGCTATGAAGACACAACGGGCGGCAAAGTTCTTGCTCTGGCGCACAACGGAAATCTGTCTAACGGTAAAATGTTCCCGGTGGAGACCAACCCCAACACGGGCGCGCCAATTGATGAGGATTACGTTCGCACAAGGGCCCGATGGGAGCCGCTGTTTGAAGTAACCCAGATCAAGGGTGACAGTGAATCCCACCCCGCCCTCTCGCCAGATGATGAATTTGCCGATTTCGAAACCTGGGATCGAGGTAACGCCAGTCTCGCAGGACTTAAAACGCCTGAAATGTTGCCTTATGAATACGCCAGGGAAGCATTAAAAAATGGCCTAAAACTCGAACAACAGCTCGGTGAAAATCCGTATCAATTTGGCATGGTCGGCTCAACCGACACACATACCGGACTTGCGACAGCGGATGAAAATTATTTTTTTGGCAAATTTATTCATGAAGAACCGGTCGCTGACCGAATGCATACACCAATGGTGAGAAGCGGCGCTGAAAACTTATGGCATACGTGGGAGATGAGTTCGTCAGGCTACGCAGCCGTATGGGCAAAGGAAAACACCCGCGAAGCGCTATGGGATGCGATGCAACGACGCGAAGTATACGCAACCACAGGCCCGCGCATGACCGTCCGTTTTTTCGGCGGTTGGACACTGTCACAGGACGATGCCAGCTTCCAGAAACTGGCCACCACCGGCTATGCACGGGGTGTGCCCATGGGCGGCACGTTACAGCCCGCAGACGGCGCGAGCGCACCTGGATTCTTGGTGGGTGCGTTGAAAGATCCTATGAGCGGGCATCTTGACCGCATTCAAATCATCAAAGGTTGGTTGGATGCCGATGGCAATACCCAAGAAAAGATTTTTAACGTGGCCTGGAGCGATCCAGAGCAACGCAAGATGACACCCGAGGGGCAGCTTACTCCTGTGGGCAACACGGTCAACATCGCTGAAGCCACCTGGCGAAATACCATCGGCGACGCTGAACTGGTCGGCTACTGGCAGGATCCTGAATTTGACGCTGCCCTGCCTGCTGTTTACTACGCGCGAGTGATCGAGATTCCCACCCCTCGCTGGACCGCCTATGATGCAAAACACTTCGGCGACAACCCCGAGCCTGGCATCAAAATGACCCTCCAGGAACGCGCCTATACATCACCGATTTGGTATTCACCGAAAATCGATACACCCCGGTCCGAGCTACCCTGAGGACCGGTCAAGATTTGGGTCGGCCACCCGCCTTAGCGACCAGCCGACCGCCTGATGCTGAACATTTTGGCTTGCAACCGCCTACGCCTGCCTGACACACTGCCTATGCGCTTAACACCCACTGCGGAGGAACGTTATGGATTTAGGGGTTTGTGTCGCCTCACACATTCGTGACATCGACTACATTGTTCGCGCTGAAACTTTAGGGTATTCCCACGCGTGGCTGGCAGATTCTCAGATGCTGTGGTCTGACTGCTACGCAACGCTTGCCTTAGCCGCTGACCGAACATCACGGATTAAATTGGGCACGGGCGTTGCTGTCAGCGGTACGCGACCGGCTTCGGTAAATGCCAGCAGCATTGCCACCATTAACGCAATTGCACCGGGGCGAACTTTTTTTGGCGTCGGTGCAGGCAATACCGCGCGTCGCGTCATGGGGCTGCCCCCCCAAAGAATTCAAGCATTTGAATACTATCTGCAGGAGCTTGTGCCACTGCTTAAGGGTGAGGAAGCACACATGCGCTGGGCAGATCAGACGATTCCCATACGCCACGTTATGCCGGACAAAGGTTTTGTCAACTTCGATGATCCGATTCCGCTGTATGTCTCAGGATTTGGTCCACGCTCGCTGGCACTGGCCGGCCAATACGGTGACGGCGCCGTCTTGGCTTTGCCCGGAAACCCCGCGGCAATGGCCAGCCTGTGGCATATGATACAAACCGGAGCCCGGGCGGCCGATCGCTCTCTGTCGACGCAGGGCGACTACTACACCACCGCGCTGACCACTATGGTCGTGCTAGATGATGACGAGGATGCCGATTCGGACCGAGTCAAAAACGAATGCGGTGCTATGGCCCTGGCCGCCGTTCACTACGCCTACGACCAATATCGGAATTTTGGCCACCAGCCCCCGCATGCACTTGCTGGCATTTGGGACGAGTACACAAGGCTATTAGACAGTTATCCTGAAGAACGGCGGCACCAGCGAATTCATGCGGGACATAATTGTTGGGTGCTACCCGAGGAAGAAAAATTCCTCACACCTGAAGTACTCCAAGCATCATGTATGATCGGGTCAAAGTCGGCTTTGATTGAGCAACTGCGCGCATTAGAAGCGGCAGGCCTGCAACAAGTCATGATCCTGCCAAATTTTGATACTCGTCATGATGTTTTGGCGCGCGTGGCCAACGACATCATTCCCAATGTCTAATCGGCGCGACCTGGCCTACCGGTGAAGAGATAAAATAAG
>DGQF01000048.1:0-27297 GCA_002389675.1 Gammaproteobacteria bacterium UBA4421 | reverse complement strand
TAGTTATGGTAGTCTGCGGCGCCGGAAACTAATTTGAGGTTCTATTTTGGCCAGCAGTTTTGAAGGTGTACTCGCCTTCGCATTTCTTGCCGTTATGCTCCTAGCGGGCACCATCATGCGAGCCAACGTGCCTTTGTTTCGAAACGCCTTAATTCCCGCCAGCTTAATTGGTGGCGTGCTCGGATTTGTTCTGCTCGCACTTGGCATGGGCTACGGCTATGAAAGCCGTGATTTCCAGGTGTTCACTTTTCACTTTTTCACGTTGAGCTTTATGTCCTTGGTGTTGGTACGTGGCGAACAGACCAGCGCCCGCAGCATTACCCGAGGCGCCAGCTGGTTGTCGCTGGTCTGGGTAATGAGCCTGGTGCTTCAGGCGCTCATCGGCCTGATGATCATCGTCGGCTATAACCTGCTCTCTGGCGACAATTTATCCGAATATCTCGGCTTATTAGTGACCCACGGATTCACCCAAGGTCCAGGACAAGCATTGGCGCTGGGCGGCATCTGGGAGCATGAAATGGGCATTACCCATGCCGTAAACTTTGGGCTCATTTACGCCTCCGTCGGGTTCATTGTGGCCTTTAGCATCGGCGTGCCGGTGGCTCGCTGGGCGGTGCGTCGCGGTTTAACCGCAAATAAGAACGCACAGATGAACGACGATTTTATGCGCGGCATCCTGTCACCAGAAAACCAACTGAGCGCGGGCACTCAGATCACACATCCGGCCAATGTCGACAGCCTCGGCTTTCACCTTACGCTCCTCGCCGCTGCCTATTTGATCACCGATATCTATATCAACCTGATGGCCTCAGCGGTGTCCACAGTGGATCTAGGCGCAATCAACCTGACCGTGATTTTCAGTCACAATTTATTCTTCTTCCATGGATTGATCATTTGCGTGCTGCTGCGCACGCTGATGAATCGTTTGGGTCTTGGCCACTTTATTGATGACAACACCCAACGTCGAATTACCGGATCCGCGGTCGACTTTATGGTGGTGGCTACCATCATGAGCATCGAGCTTGCTCTGTTGAGCGAATTTATTGTGCCTATCTTGGCCGTCTGTATCGCGGTGAGCGCCGGCACCGCGCTGCTATGCTACGTTTTCGGTCGGCGGCTCAACGAATTGGGCGTCGAACGCGCCCTCACCGCGTTTGGTTGTTGCTGCGGCTCCACCGGCAGCGGCGTCCTGCTGCTGCGCATGTTGGATCCAGATCTACGCACGCCAATTGCACGCGAGTTGGCCTTCTTCAACATTGCCATAATGTTTTTTGGCTTTCATATCCTGACGTTAATGTCCCCCGTTTTACCCAACATCGACCTCACCACTGTGATTGGCGTTTATACGTTAACCTTTGCCCTTGGCGCTGCGGGTGTGCTGTGGTTGTCCCGACCTAGCCAACCCGCCTGAATGCAGGTGGGCGCGGTTATATGCCAACAATCTGATAAGCAAGCCGCTTGAAATCATGACTAAACGGATGCCAAAAACCTGGCATTCTCTGCGTCATGCAGACGCCGGCAATATTCGCCTGCGCAGACCACCAAAAATGTGTGCCGGCCATCCCCCCCCAATGATATTCACCGGTTGCCTGCACAGGCTCCCCGGGCGCAGGTTCGCCTTTTAGCGCAAACCCCAAACCGAAGCCAGTGCCAGGCATACTCCACATGGGAAAATTAACGATCACACCCGGTGCGCATTGATTGCTGCGCATCAAAGCCAGAGTTTCCGGCTTTAGGAGTCGTGTCTCTGCGTGCCGCCCTTGGTTGATGATCATTTTGGCAAACGTCAAGTAGTCGGGCAACGTCGACATCAAGCCCCCGCCTCCAGAAAGGAAAGATGGCCGCACCGAGTTGGCCGGATTAGCGGCGGTATCTGCTGGTGTCGGGCATACACTCATCGGATCTAATGCGTCGTTAGGCGCATACATTGTGGTCAGCCTGCTGAGTTTTTCAGGCGGCACAAAGAAATCGGTGTCGATCATACCCAACGGGTTGAAGATATGCGTCTTAAGAAACTCATCAAACCGTTGCCCGGATACCACTTCCACCAGTCGAGCGGTCACATCTGTGGCAAAACTATATCGCCAAAAAGCGCCGGGGTGATACACCAAAGGCATCTCCCCCAGCCGCGAGCAAAGATCTTCAAGAGTTTTCACACCACCGGGTATAAAAGGATTGATACCCCTTCGATTATAGGCGCTATCAATCAAACCTTCGGGCTCAATAAAACCATAAGATAAGCCAGCCGTATGACTCAGCAGATGTCTAACGCTTATTGCACAGTTAGCAGGTTCGGTGTCCTCAATGGATACTGCGTCGGGTTTCAGAACAGACATCTCGCCAAGCTCAGGAATAAACTGACCTATGGGATCGTCGAGCTTGAACTTGCCTTGTTCGAATAGCATCATCGCCGCTACGCTGGTGGCGATCTTGGTCGACGAATGCATACGAAATATTGCGTTTTCTGCCGGCGGCGCGGACCCGCCGTCGGTGTTTTTGCCGTAGAAATGTTTATCAACAACTTCATCACCCTGCAAAATCAGCGTATTGGCAAACGGAATAATATCTTCGTCTACATACCATTGAATTCGTTGATGAAGCTCCGAAAAATCGAAATTATTGGGCCTTACGATGATGCTCACAGGTAATATCCAACGCAATTAAAGAACCCGCAGCCTAACGCATTGTGGTTTTATAATGCCAGCCGCGGCGGCGCTGTTCAGTGAGACACCCCCTGCATAACATTGCGGCTCAATCAAGGCGCTGCTTGATGACCACCTAAGGCAATCCAAGCATGACTTTGGCGGCATATACGGCCATCCTAGAGCACGCTAAACCACCGGATTATCAAAAATGACAGCCCTAAAATTTCAATCAACTCCCAATTAAATTGCAACCCTGTAACCAATGCGGCAAATGCTGCATCAACTACGCCGACGAAGGACTTTCCGCCACGCCTGACGAGATCAGCTGGTGGGAAACGTTCCGTCCTGAAATCTTCGCATACGTTGCCAGCAATAAAATTTGGATGCATCCCACCACCGGACAGCAATTGACTCGCTGTCCCTGGTTAGTTGAGTTGCCCGCCCAAAAATGGGGATGTTCGATTTACCATGATCGCCCCGAGGATTGTCGCCACTACCCAGTAGACATCCCGCAAATGGTCAAAGATCAATGCGAAATGCTGGAGCTCAAAGATTTAAGTGATCAGGTCAAAGCGCAAAAACGACTCGACCACCTGATGACCGAGAGCCGCCCGCCCCGCGGTTAATTTACATCACCTGCCCTCTGCGTTGGGCCAATCAAACGCTACGTGACAATCGGGCACGATTGCGCGATGCTTTGTCCATGACAGACCCAATACAACATTACGACGCCATTATCATCGGATCAGGCTTTAGCGGGCTGTATGCGCTACATCACCTGCGCGACAACTTAAATCTAAACGTTCGAGCTTTTGACAGCGCGGGTGGTGTCGGCGGCACTTGGTGGTACAACCGCTATCCCGGAGCCCGGGTAGATGCACCCAGCAGCCCCTTTTATGCCTACACTTTCTCGCAGGCGCTTGTCGATGAGTGGCGGTGGAACGAAACACAGACTTCACAGGCCGATGTGCTGAACTACCTAGAACACTTTGCCGAAAGGTTCGATCTGGTAAAGGATATCCAATTCAAAACATGGGTCACTGATGCGCAATACGACAGCATCACACAACAATGGACGATTGAAACAGACGGCGGGGAAACTGCATGTGCTCAATTTTTAATCTGCGCCGTTGGTGCGTTATTTGTCGCCAATATGCCCGATTATCCCGGCATCGAAAGTTTTTCCGGTGAGTGCTATCACACCGGTCGTTGGCCACATGAGCCAGTATCATTTGAGGGCAAACGCGTTGGCGTCATCGGCACCGGCTCCTCTGGCATTCAATCTATTCCCGAGATTGCCAAGCAGGCAAAACATGTCACGGTTTTTCAACGCACGCCGCAATATTCTCTGCCCGCGCGCAACCGCCCAATAAGCGATACAGATCTTGTCCAAGCCCGCGAACAATGGGACGAATTGCGCCAATCCATGCTTCACCGAGGCGGCTGGCCACATAAAACAATCCGCAGAAACGCTGCCGACTATACTGCCGAAGCGCGACAAATCATTTATGAGCAACTGTGGGAAACCGGCGGCATTCATCTGTCCATCAACAGCTTCAGCGGCGTCTTGGTCGACAAGAACCTCAACAACGAAGTTTCAGAATTTGTCCGCGAAAAAATACGCAACTTGGTGCACGATGCCACAACTGCCAAGAAGTTGCTGCCCGAATATCATTTTGGCACCAAACGTCTAATCCTGGACAATGGCTATTTCGAAACCTATAACCGCAATAACGTCACCTTAGTTGACCTACGCGAAGATCCGATTCAGGCTTTTACCCCATCAAGCATACAAACCCAAAACGATGAGCACGCAGTCGACATACTGGTCCTGGCAACCGGTTTCGACGCCGTGACCGGATCAATGCTCAATCTAAATCCCAAAGGTCGCAACGGCCTGCGTCTTAAGCAGAAATGGGACGATCAATTCGAAAATTACCTTGGGGCAACCATCGCAGGCTTCCCCAATCTATTTATGATTCATGGGCCAGGATCGCCGGGGGTCCTATACACCATGCCGCTAGGGGGTGAGCGAACGGCCAATTGGATTGGTGAAACCATCCAGCATTTGCGAGCCGCAGGCCTGGGGAGTATTGAGGCCACCGACGAAGCTGCTCAAGACTGGGTCAATAGCATCAATGAGGCCGCTGCCCAGACCCTCTACCCTCTGACAAATTCCTGGTACATGGGCGCTAACGTGCCCGGCAAGCCTCGACAGTTTCTAGCCCACTTGAGGGGTTCGCAATACTTCAAACAGCTGGAGGCCGTTGCCGCATCGGGTTATTCAGGATTTACTTTCGAGCCAAAAACATAAGCCTGCCGGAACCGCTATACCAACAATCAGATCCTGCTCAATATAGTCCCGCCACCACAAAATCATTCGGTGCGCGCAACCTGCACAAAACCGTCTTCCACCCGGATATCAAATGCCTTGATCGGCACGCTCGTCAGCTGACCAACTGCTTCGCCGTTGGCCAATTTGTAGCGCATACCGTGCACGGGGCAGAAAATATACCCATTACGAATACGCCCGCCTTCCAAGGGCTGGTCTTGGTGAGAGCAGCGATTCTCAACCACCCAAAGATCACCCGCGGACTTGCAGACCAGCAGGGCCATGCCTTCCATCTCAACCGCGACACTGCCGTTTTCAGGCACGTCAGACTCGTGTATCAATGTTTGAAACTGGGACATGAGTCAGGGGCGTCGCCCTTCAATATAATCGTCAATCAGCTCGTGATATCGACGAATACGCTCTTCCTGTTTGGAGAGGTAGACCCCTTTAAAGCCGCGTGAGCGAAACCCTCGCTGTTGGGTCAAAAATACCCGCACGTCGTCTTCAATTGCAGGCCCTATGGATTCTTTTTCGATATCCACCATACGCAGTTCAACTTCTTCGCCCGCTCCCATACCTCGCTCGACTCCCGCTTCTAAACCAGCGGGACTGCAGTACCACCAATTATCAAAAAGGCACTGCTCAGGATCACTACGGTGAGGTCGGGCGCGCAAAAAATGAAACCCGTCAGACCATAACGAAACCGCAAAATTGGGAAACAGCGTATAGTGAAATGCATCGGTTAACTGGGCATCGGGCACATTGTCATAATGAGTAAAGCCTTTCCCGGGTCCCAGGTTACGCTTGGCTTTCTGCAATGCCGCCCGAGTATCGTGCGGGCGGCCTTTCAGATCATCCACGTCAACTTCCCAGTACGCCAATTGACTGGCCAGCGGTTCGAGGAAATTGCCTTCTTTATCCATAGATCCAGCGCCATAGCCGCCTTCCATGACCATTCGGTTGTGGCCTTCATTAGACAAATCAAAGCGAGTCTCTTTGACATAGGTATTAATGTTGCCGCGAATTTCTTTGCGATCGGTTTGCGGAGTCGCCCCCATGTGCACCGTAGGCACATGATAAGACTCATTAAAGTTGTCCAGCACAATCTTCCAGTTACACGGCAACCAAGTGCTGTTCGCCATGGTACGCGTCCATTTGTGGATTTCACGCGCATGCCACTCATCCCAAATTGGCCCTAAGTATTCTTTCAAGGAGACGCTGTTCGGGTCCATGTTTACCCATACAAAACCAGCAAAAGTCTCACACTTAAGTTCACTCAGCCGGACTTTTCCGCAAGGGTTACCTTCTGGAAAATCATCCCTATCAGGCGCGAAATTAAGCTCTCCGTTGGGCATAAACGCCCAGCTATGGTACTTGCAAACAAACCGCTTAACGCTGCCTTTGCCCTCTTCAACCAGGGGATTACCTCGATGCTGGCAAACGTTATAAAACGCTTTAACACCCCCGTCATTTTGCCGCACCATGAGAATTTCTTCTGGTCCAACTTCTTCCATTTGCCAGTCGCCCGGGGCAGGAAGCTCCGATTCGCGCCCCAAAAGCAACCAGACCTTGGTCCACATCCCTTCCCATTCCGCGTCATGAAATGCTTTGGATGTATAACGTTTGCCTTCCAATAACGATCCGCGCGTACGTTGCTCGGGATAGGCTTGAATATCGACTACAGATTGCTCAGCCATGTCTGCCTCTAAGTTAAAATTCTCCGCCTATTCTGGCACCCCGCGCGTAAAAATAAAACGCATGATGCACTTTTGTTGAAGCAAATTTACCACCGGATGCTTGCCCTGCGACGGTAACCGTCGCCCACAGTACAAAACTGCAGTTCACTCTTGAGTTGAGACAACGCCGTTGCTGGGTCAATATAAGCGTCGGTGGCTGGACTTTACCTCTAACGACCTGAAAAGGATGACAAAATGACGATCGCTAAAAACGTAAATACTGTTCCTTTGGAGGAAATCGATGTCAGCCAGCCAGAGCGCTTTCACCAAGACACATGGCGACCCTGGTTCGCACGACTGCGCAGCGAAGCGCCGGTACACTACCTGAAAAACAGTGCAAACGGTCCGTTCTGGTCAGTCACCAGTCATGAATTGATCAAAGAAGTCGACACCAACCACAAAGTTTTTTCATCAGAAAAAGGCGGCATATCCATTGTCGATTTAATCCCGGTAGACGGCCAAATGCAGGGTAAGAATTTCATCTCGATGGATGAACCTGACCACCAAAAACAGCGCAAAGCAGTAGCGCCTTCTGTGGCGCCAAAAAATTTGCGCGAATTGGAACCGCTAATCCGCAAGAACGTCCGCGATATCCTCGACCATCTGCCCCTAGACCAACCTTTCAATTGGGTAGAGCGCGTTTCTATCGAGCTCACTGCAAGAATGCTGGCCACTTTGCTGGATTTCCCCTACGAGGATAGGCATAAACTGGTCCACTGGTCGGACATCACCACCGCCGTTCCTGAAGTCACCGGCGAAACCGGCATCGACATGAAAGCACGCTACGACGAGTTGATGCAGTGTGCGGCAGCTTTTTATCAACTGTGGACAGCAAAGGTCGGACAACCACCGTCTTTTGATCTGATCTCCATGCTGCAAAACAATCCAGACACCGCGCGTATGAACGAGGATCCGGAACTCTTCTTGGGCAACCTTTTGCTGCTGATTGTGGGCGGCAACGACACCACCCGTAACAGCATCAGCGGGGGTGTATTAGCGCTAAATCAATACCCCGACCAATACCAAAAATTACGCGACAACCCCTCGCTGATTCCCAACATGGTGGCGGAAATGGTGCGCTGGCAAACCCCCGTCATTCACATGCGCCGCACCGCCCTGCAGGACTACGTCTTAGGAGGGCAACAGATCAAACAAGGGGACAAAGTCATCATGTGGTATTTATCGGGTAACCGCGACACTCACGTGTTTAAGGACCCAGACAAGCTCATCATTGATCGACCTAATGCTAGAGCTCATGTCGCCTTTGGGTTTGGCGTTCACCGCTGTATGGGAAATCGTCTGGCTGAGATGCAATTGCGTGTGCTGTGGGAAGAGATCATGCTGAGGTTTCATAAGGTAGAGGTGATTGGAGACGTCGAGAGATTGCCAAACAACTTTATACGTGGCATCAAGGATGTACCGGTCAGGTTGAGACCGCTCTAAGCTTACCATTGGTGATGTTCACTGCCCTGAGGAGTTTACCAAAACTGCCAGCGCAACACTTACTGGAGGTGGCCTAACAAACAGCAAAACAAGAAAAACGCCTCTTTTTAGTTATCGAGTACAAAGGAGAATTCAAATTGGCTTTTGATCATCCCAGTCTTATGCCACAAATGCTGGCTTATCGAGCGCAAAACCAAGCAACGGGGATTGCATTAAAGAAAAACGATGGCTCAACCTTAACTTGGGAAAGCGCTTATACACGCACTTTACGCATCGCCAGCGCACTCGAACGCTTGGGCGCCAAAACGGGACAGCCCGTTGTCACCCTCTTTGCAAACAGCTTTGAGGCCTACTGTGTCTGGCAGGGATGTGCATGGTTCGGTGCAATCGAAGCGCCAATTAACACCGCCTACAAAGGAGAGTGGCTACGACACGTCATTAACAACACCCAGGCTCATATCGTCATGGCGGACGCCCGTTTTGTCGCACCACTTTTCGATATTGCCGCTCAATTGCCCCATGTTCAGCACGTTGTTGTCTTTGGCCAGGCGTTAAATGCACCGCCTGATTTGCCGTTCAACGTAGTCAGCGCTGCAGAATTTCTCGATAACGTGGCCATCAAAGAGCGTGCCGAGCCCCGACCATGGGATATCTCTTCACTGATCTATACCTCTGGCACAACCGGTCGATCCAAAGCGGTCATGGTACCTTGGGCGCATATTCAGGCTTCGCTGGAAAGCGGATTCTTACCACACGAGCGGCTACATAATATTTCCATTTACGCGCCCTACCCTGTGTTTCACATCACCGGTAAAGGCGGATATTATTTTGCAACGGTATTTGGCGGAGCCAGCGGTATCCGCGAAACCTTCTCTTCAAACCAGTACTGGGATGATGTCCGTACAATGGGTGCCAATGCTACTGTCTTGTTAGGACCGCTGGCACAGATGCTGCTCGATCAGCCCCAACGCGCGGATGACCATGACAATCCAATGCAAACCGTTTGTATGGCGCCTGTCATCGCTGACGTTGACCTTTTCAGCGAACGCTTCGGCGTTGAGGTCTTCACCACCTACAATATGACTGAAATCAATTGTCCTATTATCCGCTCCGATGAACCTTGCACGAGCAGCAATCATCGCAGTTGCGGTAAAGTCCGCAGCGGTGTTGAAGTGCGGATTGTTGACGAAAACGATCAAACCGTCGCCCCGGGCGTCCCGGGCGAAATGATTGTTCGCGGTGAACCGTGGGAGCTCAACGCCGGATACTGGAACATGCCGGAAAAAACCAATGAGGCCTGGCGCAACGGCTGGTTTCATACAGGAGATGCTTTTACCTATGATACAAACGGCGATCATTATTTTGTCGACCGCACCAAGGACTATATTCGGCGCCGCGGCGAAAATATATCCAGCTTCGAAATCGAAGCGATCGTCAATACCTACCCCGGCATTGTTGAATCTGGAGCAGTGGCGGTGCCCGCCGAACACGGCGAAGATGAGGTGAAAATTGCCGTGGTACTGGCGCCACAAAGCTCCTTTGAGCCCGCCGATTTAATCACCTTTCTGGACTCAAAAATGCCGCGTTTTGCCATACCTAGATTTATCGAGGTCTGGGAAAGTTTGCCTAAAACCGAAGCCACCGCACGCATCCAAAAAGCAAAAATTCGTGACAGCGGCATTAGCACCGATACTTGGGACAGAGTCGCAGCAGGCATCAAGCTGCGTGGATAGGCATGCGCATGGTTCTCAAAAAAGATGCACCGGTAGCGTGCGCAGTGACCGATCTACAATGGTTGGGCTGTAATCAGGTGCAGTTGGGTTAGCCAACCGCATACGAGGAAATCGCTGCAGCAGAGCGGGCAACGCAAGCGCAGCCTCAAGTCGCGCCAACGATGGTCCCAGACAAAAATGGATACCCGCACCAAAAGCAAGATGAGGATTGGGCCGACGGTTTAAATCAAGCGACTGGGGAGCTGCAAACACGGACGGGTCATGATTTGCTGCCATAACACCTAACCACAGGTGCTGACCGGGAAGAATGTCGTGTCCACCCAATTCTAGGGCGCCTTGTGCCACTCTAATGTTGGTTTTAGAGGGGCCATCAAAGCGCAATAACTCCTCAACCGCAATCCCCACACTGGCACTATCGGCATGTGCCAATGTAGCCTGTTCGCCAGCTTGCAATAAGGCGTGCACACTCGAGGCAATCAGCGCTGAGGTGGTATCGTGTCCAGCAAATAGCAACATCGAGCACGTACCAATCAATTCGTTGTGAGTCCAAGACTCATCATTGCCGGCCTTCAATAAATGGCTTAATAGGTCTGCTCTGGGCTCACTTGAGCGCTGTTCTAAATGCCGAGAAAAACGCTCATAAAACTGATCTCCCATCACCGCCGCTGCCTTTATATAGTCACCGTCGCGGCTGGAGGTTCCGTAAATCAACCGTCCAAAAGCACGCGCCCAATCACTGAGAAAGTCTTTTTCCGCAGGGTCTACACCTAATAATTCACAGATCACCAACGACGTCAGTGGCCGGCAGAAATCCGCCACCAGATCACAGCTGGGGTCCAGTTGATCGAGCAAGGCTTGGCAATGCTGACTGATTCGTGGTGCCAGTTGCGCAACCACCGAGGGCGCAAAGGCCTTGCGCACCGGATCACGTAAGCGACCATGTGCCGGCGGATCGTTCAACAACATCCAACCATCAAGCAAGCCCATGGCATGCTGCACAAGCGGCCCGTGTTGAGCCTGAATGCGTTTGCGAAAACCGCTGATCATGCGCCCAGAGGACATATTCTGGTCCTGAAATAATCGCTGGACATCCGCGTGAGCCGTCACCATCCATACCTTGTGTCGCTCACTCCACAATACCGGGTCGTGTTCCCTGAGCCGTCTAAAAAAACTCTGCGGATCGGCAATCGCTGCCGGCGATAACAGATTGTCGTCAGGTGGATGCAAAACAGTCCTGACCTTGCAGATGCGCTCGAACCGCCGGCGCGACTTCTTTAAACAAGCGCTCAAGACTGCCGTTCATCTGTTCAGGACGCAATCCAGGTGGTACCGCCATCGTTACAATATCGGTAATGCCGAACGCTTCAATGAATTCGAGTAACTCATCAACACACTGAGCAGCATCACCCACAATCCAACGCTGAGGGATTTGTTCCCCGGCGCCAAAACCTTCACCACTTTCGGCAAACAACTTTTCATAAAAGCCCATACGATAACGCTCAGCTTCGCGAATCAATGGCCAATCCGCACTGCGATTGTCCGTCACTAAAATACTGCGCAGAATACCCACCCGATGGTCGCTGGGGTCGCCACCGGTAGCGGCCAATTGTGCACGCCATGGATCAAATGAGGCCGCTCGGGCACCCTGAGGTAGAAAATGCGTTTGATAATGCGCCGCTCGCAACGCACCAGCTTCTGACATCGCGGCAATCCAAAGCGGCGGCCCACCTTCTTGAACGTAACCGGGCGTAATTTTCACATCACTAAACGTATATCGTTTACCGCGATAGCTAAACCGTTCGCCACTGAAACAGCGCTGCAAGACTTCGATGCCTTCGTCCATCAGCGAGACACGTCGGCTCACAGGCAGACCAAAGCCGCGAAATTCATGCGGCGCGTAACCCATGCCAACCCCAAGCTCGATGCGGCCTTGCGATAGATTATCAAGAACCGCTAAATCCTCAGCCAGACGCACGGGATGATTAAAGGGTAATAAACAGATATCGGTGCCAAAGACCACGTTTTTGGTCACAGCCGCCATAGCACCGGCTACCGGAACCCAACTGGGCAAGTAACCATCCTCGACAAAGTGATGTTCCGTGAACCACACAAGATCCGCGCCCAACTGATCAAGCCATTGAACTTGCTCAAGCACTTGCGCATACAAGTCGGCATCACTACAGCCCGAATCAGGTGGGTTGCGAAAATCGTAGCAAACCCCAAAGCGAATGCGATGCGCCATGTTTAGCTTTCCAGCCCGCCGATGCCCCACTTAATGCCGCGACGCAGCAGTTCATAATAAACCGGAGAATTCCATGAACCCCTGACCACAGGATTAATATCTACCATAGGTTTCATATCATGTTTGCCGCTGCAGTGGCCCAAAGACAGGTACAACACCTCGCCAGCACCACAGGGGTGCAAATACATCTGCGGATGACGCTCTCGATCAGTACCATAATCTGACTGCACGTAGCCCACTGAACGCTCGCCGTATTCAGCTTCTAACAGCACCGTCTGCGTACCCAAGGGTTCGCAGTAATAAGGTTCTTCATCTTCAACTGTGAAATCTGCAATATCTGCCGTCAGCGGATGCACCACATCGGTGACTTTGACGTCGATTTGCTGATTTGCAGGGTGGGCAACAAATCGGCTACCCAGCGTCTCCATAAACAACGGTGCAACATCCGGCGTATCCACCCGACCATCTTCTGTAAATTCAAGCAGCGCATTAGTGGCGTGCAAAGCGAACCAACGGCCCCCGCCCTGAATGAACCGCTGCAATCCTTCCTGCTCTTCAGGCGTTGGCCTTAAATCACATGTATAGGTAATCAACAAACGGCACTGACTGATTTGTGTGATGTCCCGAAAGCTGTCTGCCACGTGGGTATGAATATCTTCGTTTTCACCCAGCAGCTTTAATAATTCCAAGCGTGCAAAATTTGTGTCGTGATATTTTGCGTTACATACCACATACACATCCATTTTCTCGTCGCTGCCCATCATTGCCTCCCACGTTAACCGTTGACGAGGTCGCAGGAAAAACTCAGCCGAAGCGGCGTGAACGCCAACCGTTCAATCGACAAACGCAGGCCTGCGCAAAAGACTGATCGGTCGTGGTCCGCGCCTCTTACAGAGGCCTCATAAATCCATCTCCCCCACCTTGCAGTTTAGATCCCTTGGCTTTAGAAAGACAGCATGCACGCCTGCTTAATTTGTTCGCAGCCCGCCACTGAGCCCCACCCACTGGCAACAACATTCACCTCCCACCAGCTCAATTGGAACCATACAAGCGTTTACTTAAGCCTGTATTTCCCTCAATGTTATTGAGCGGCGTCTTACTAATCGCCGGTTCTTAGGAAAGCGCACATGACAAATCAATCCTTATCTTTGGCCGGCACACCCGCAGCGTCGCCGCTGGGCTATTTCAGCTGGACATTTGGTCAGGCTGCTCGCGATCCGTATTACATCATGGTCGTGATTTATATTTTCTATCCTTATTTCAGCAATACAGTGGTTGGAGATCCAATCAAAGGCCAAGCCTTGATCGGTTATATCACTGCAGCAGCTGGTTTTCTGCTCGCCTTCACCGCACCCTTTTTGGGTGCCATCGCCGACAAAGATGGTCGCCGTAAACCTTGGATTATCGCCACAATTTCACTGATGACTCTGGGCGCACTGAGTCTGTGGTTCGTCGAACCGGACAATCAAGGGATCAATCT
Source organism: Gammaproteobacteria bacterium UBA4421 (assembly GCA_002389675.1). Lineage (GTDB taxonomy): Bacteria > Pseudomonadota > Gammaproteobacteria > Pseudomonadales > Azotimanducaceae > UBA4421. Next base: position 13,686 of record DGQF01000048.1, on the reverse strand, counting down.
GGGACTTTCATTACTGATTCTGTTTGCTATCAAGGTTTGTTTTACCGTGTCGGAGGTTTTCCATAACGCCATGCTACCCTCGGTTGCACCCGTCAACCGGATGGGGCTGATTTCGGGGCTGGCTTTCTCCTTGGGCAATATTGGTGGTTTATTGCTGATGTTGTTTGTCCTGCTCGCGTTTTCAATGCCGGGCACGCAGCCGTGGGCTTTTTTGCCTGAGGCACCCTTGTTTGGCATCGATCAGTCCGCACACGAGCATAATCGAATTGTTGGGCCTATCGCCGGGTTATGGATGCTGCTGTTTACCCTGCCGCTACTTTTATTCACTCCGGACGGAAAATCCTCCAGCTTACCGATGTGGCAAGTGGCCCAAGCCGGCATGCGGGATGTTGTGCAAACACTAAAACATGTTCGCCACTACGCAAATATCGCCAAATACCTGCTGGCGCGCATGTTTTTCATAGACGGCATGGTTGGCGTGCTGACCTTCGGGGGCGTTTACGCCTCTGGCACCTTTGGTTGGGACACCACAACGCTGTTAATTTTTGGATTGTGTACCAGTGGCTCAGCAATGTTCGGCGCCTACATCGGCGGTCGCCTAGACGATCACCTGGGCTCTATGCGTACGTTACAAATTGCCATCGGCACAAGTTCCGTGGTTCTGCTGACCCTTGTCTCCGTGCAACCCGACACTGTCTTATACGTTGTTCAGGTGGGCTCAGAGCCGATATGGGATTCCCCTTATTTTGCCTCGGCACCGGAGATTTTTTATTTTTGCACCAATCAAATATTTGCGATGTTTTTTGTGACCGGCTTGTCCTCCTCACGAACCCTTATGGCAAAAATATCACCGCCAGAGATGGCCACCCAATTTTTTGGGTTATTTGCCTTATCAGCCACTGTGACTGCTTTTTTAGCACCCTTGATGGTCGCGACCGCAACCGATTTTTTTGATTCACAGCGCATGGGCTTCGCCTCTCTGGCTCTATTGATGATCATTGGGGCCATATTGCTGATGCAGGTAAAAGAAGAACAAGGCACGGTGGCAAAAACTACCGAGCTTTGAAAGAATCTGTAGATTAGGCACATCGCCCTCAAACCGGTTAATCAACAAGGACCCACCGCATGCACGTCCAGAACAGCCTCGCCCCCACCCAAGAACAAATCCAAGGGTTCTTTGACCCCAATGCTACTGGCCCCATTTATATGCTGAACCTTTTAAAGTTCAAAGCAAGGGCGCAATACAAAGACGGTCGCGATAGCGAACTGACTGGGGCTCAGGCTTACGCACTTTACGGCGCCGAGGTATCCAAGATCCTTGCTCAACAGGGCGGCGGAGGCATGTTCAAAGCCGACGTTACTCGGCTTGTGCTCGGTGAAGTTGAAGCACTATGGGATGCGGTGGCCATCGCGATGTACCCAAATCGTCAAGCTATGGTCACAATGATGCAGTCCCAAGAATACCAAGCCATTCATCATCACCGTGAAGCAGGGCTTGCCGGTCAACTGAACATTGAGACCACCAATGCTAACGGGATTTGGTTAGACGGCTCAGGGTTCGCTTAAACACATCGGCTACGCGCACAGCGTTGGCCACTAAGTACTACGCCGCAACGCTTTGACGAGACCCAGACAATGCTTACGGGGCGATCACCGCCCCTTGAGAAAAATCATAGCTGAAGTGTGGGTCCCCGGAGATAGTGCCGTCTGCATGCACGATATGCGTTTCTTTACTGGCAATATCAATGAAATCCTGCACCCGCAGATAACCCATTATTTCGCTATTTGGATCCGCTGAAACATGATTTTGTAACAAAATGTCCGTATCACTCTCGAAAATCCCGCGTGCCTCAAAACCTTCAGGACAATCACTGTAAGGGGTATGAAATGAGCCTGCAGCTTCATAGGAAAACATGCCATTGTCCACTTGATTGGTGCCCTCTCGATAACCAAACCACCCTTTCGTGGTGAAAGACATCGCTCGACAGATATGGAAGTGGGATGGGAAATCCGGCGCACCCGGATCCATACGAAAGGCATAAGCGACCGTCTGGGTAGGTACATGTATGGTCAACGCCTTGAAATATGACCCGGGCGCGACTTCCACCCAATCAAGATCGTTGGCTTGAACATCTGCGGTGATACGCTCGAGTTGCTGTAAATTCAAACCCATGACTGACTCCTTTATTTGCGGCTGTAAGCACGATCACACTGTTAACCATACCCTACCGGATTGCCGCGCGCACCCCACCCACTGACATCTGCAAACCATCGCTCAAAACCGTTCGTAAATTCACCAAAAAAAGCTTGCGCAGCGAGCAAAAATACAGAAAATGGCGCCGCTGTTTTTATCTATAGGTACGGTGTGTTAGCAAACTGTCATGGCAAATTCTATACGCTCAATTATGAGTGTGTTGCTGTCTGCGGCGCTGCTAATCACCGGCCATGGACTCCAACTCACGTTACTACCGCTCCAAGCGCACACCTTAGGTTGGTCTAGCGACCTCATTGGTCTGACCGGGGCAACCTACTACCTAGGGTTTGTGCTGGGTTGTCTCTTCATTCCTCGAGTGATTCGACAAGTTGGACACATTCGCACCTTTACGGTTTTTGTCTCTATTGCCTGCATCAGTGTTGTGATCGCAGAATCAATCCCGCACTGGCTGGTTTGGACCCACGTCCGTCTGGCCAGCGGTCTGGCCATGGCCGGCATCTACACTGTGGTCGAAAGCTGGTTGAATGAGCGAGTGGCCCAGCGTTGCCGCGGCTCGATCATGGCCATCTACACCACCCTCTCGCTGGGCGCTATGGTTGCCGGCCAAATGCTGGTGGGATTCAGTGAACTGCCTCTGGGTACGTTATTTTCCATCGCCATCACCTTTATCGTGGTGGCCACAATCCCCATTGGTCTTACCGCTCAAGCCCAACCTGTACCTCCGCAGGATGTTAGCTTCAACTGGCGCACCATCTACACCGCTTCTCAAGTAGGCGTGGTCTGCGCAGCATTGTCTGGGGTTGTCGTCGGGCTAACTTGGAGCATGGGTGCAGTATTTGCTGTGAAGGCTATTGGCACCGTTGAAGCGGGCAGTCACTTTATGTTGTTGTCTTTGTTGGGGGGCTTTATGACCCAATACCCCGCCGGCCGGCTCTCAGACTATCTCGACCGCAGATATGTCGTACTGGGACTGGCGGTGCTGGGCAGTATTGGCGCAATTGTGGCGTTGACAGCAACTGGCGGATCGACGTTTTCTATCTACTGCGCCGCGTTTTTATCCGGTGCCGGTGCCATGCCGCTTTATTCTATCTGTGTTGCTCACGCAAACGACAACGAACAGGGTAACTTCCTCGAAATCGCCAGCGGTATGCTGATTGCCAACGCCCTTGGATCAATTGCTGGGCCTGTTAGTTATTCAGTTTTATTACGCTATACCCCCGATGCTTATATGCTAATCATCTGCGCGTCATTCATCGGCTGCGTGCTGTGGACCCTCTATCGGCTGACCGTGCATCAGGTCGCGCGCGCGTATTACGCCCCGTATCAACCCTTACCTAAAACGACCACCAATGCCATTCCACTTGATCCGAGGGTCGACCCCGCCGATTTGCTGGCTAACGAGGCCCAAGTCGTCAAAGAATAAATCAACCTCACCAGAGCAGGCCAGCGCCCAACCGATTTATCATCATCGCTGAAACTGTTTGTAGTTAACGATTAATTATTGGCAACTGACCTTCCTGCGGGCCAAGCGGATGATTAGTTTGCAGTGCGAGGCGAGCCTGAATCCGTTTTCCTATTTTTCAGCCACTGCTCATGATGGACAAATTGATGGTCGTCCCAAAATCCCCACTCATTGGATTTTGTCCCCGTCAAAATGACCGTCCAGACCGGCTGGCCACCGACCAGTTGCACGATATGCCGGTACGACGCAGGGCGAAAATGAGGCCGCCAGCGTTTCACCTGATGAACCGCCGCGCCCGGCGTTTGCTCGATATATGTGCTCAGGGGAACCGTGATAAACCACCACGGATGGTCGTGGAACGCACGGTCATCATCACCGGAATGGAACTTGTGCAGTCGCAACGTAAAGCCTAACCAGATAATCCAGCGCTCCAAATACAGCGTCCCATTGTCAAAGACTGCATCATGAGTGACCCCAAAGCGCCAGCCTCTCAGTGAGATCACCCAATCAAAAAAGGGCATCATATACTGATCCGGCGCGCGCAAAACCGCGCAACACGCTGGCCAACCCGGCAAGGCTGCGCTGATTTGCCAAACGCATCAGGCAATCTCACTTGCGCCCTTTTTATTTGCACAAGAGCCTACAGAGATTTTTGATCATGCGCCGCGATTTCCAAACTACTACGCGGCGCATTATAAACGTCAAAGAAACACCAAACCACAATCTCGCCTCAACATGCTAGGATCCGACCTCGGGGCACGCTGCCCGCCCAATCTGCTCACCATCAAGGGGTTGTTCCTACCGATGCACATATCCCCTTCAATAAACGGCGCTTGCTTATGCGGCAATATCGCTTTTGCAGTCCGCGGCAAACTAAAAAACGCAAGATCTTGTCACTGCTCCCAATGCCGCAAAGCGTTTTCTAGCCAAGCTTCAGCCTATGCGCTGGTCCATCCAGAAGAATTCACATGGACTCGGGGCAAACACCTACTGACAGCCTATGAGAGCAAATCCGGCTCCGGGCTTCTATTCTGCAGCCAATGCGGCTCAACCCTGGTTGGCACCGCTGACGGCATCATTCACGGCGTTACTTTAGGTTGCATCGATGGCGATACCGGGGTGGAAATCGAGACGCATATTTTTGTCGACTCAAAAGCTTCTTGGGAGATTTTACCGGAGGGCATTAAGGCGTTTTCCGGCGCTGCACCTCAGCGAGAGTAAACGGCTTGTTTTAAAACTGATGTGAATCCATTTATAATGCGTTTCATTATTTTATAATTTTTTACGCAAGGAGATATCGCATGCCGCAACAACAGCCGCTCAAGCTAAAAGGCGTGCCCGGCTCTCCTTACACCCGAAAAATGCTGGCCTATCTGAGATTTCGCCATATTCCTTACGAACTCTTGCTTGGCGACCAAAGCAATGCTTTGGACCTACCCGAGGCCAAGGTGGGTCTGCTGCCCACATTTTATTTGCCTAATGCGGATGGCGCATTAGAGGCTGTCGTCGATTCGACTCCACTAATTCGTCGTTTTGAATCGCAGTTTCCAAACCGAGCGGCTGTTCCAACCCACCCGGTGTTGAATTTCATCAATTACCTTATCGAGGACTACGCTGATGAATGGTTGACCAAAGCCATGTTCCATTACCGCTGGCACTATCAGGCGGATATCGACATGGCAGGCACCATATTACCTCACTGGAGCAACATACAGGAATCAACCGAAACACTTACCCGCCTTAAAGACTATGTAGCAAACAGACAAATCTCCCGGCTTTACGTTGTGGGCTCCAACGAGATTACCGCGCCTGTGATCGAAGCCAGCTACAAACGCTTTTTGTTGATCATGAACAACCTGATCGAAAAACAGAAATTTGTGCTCGGCGCTCGGCCTTCATCCGCTGATTTCGGGATTTATGCGCAACTGACACAACTGGCTAAATTCGACCCCACTCCTGCAGCAATCTGCATGGACCTTGCGCCGCGGGTATATGCCTGGACCGACCTCGTTGACGATCTCAGCGGACAACCCGCAGCCGAAGACGGCTGGATGGAAGTAGCCGAAATTTCTGCTGTACTGGGTGACTTACTCACAGAAGTTGGCCGAACTTACGCACCCGCGCTGCTCGCCAATGCACATGCATTGCAGAATCAACAAGCGCAGATGAGCACCACCATTGATGACAAACCCTGGCAACAACCGACTTTTCCCTACCAAGCTAAATGCTTGCAATGGATCAATCAGCTATACCACACGCTAGATACAACCGCGAAATCCCAGGTAGATACGGTATTAGCAGGCACTGGCTGCGAATACTTGATACGCCGCCAATCAGAATAACAATTCGACGCGCACTGGCAACAACATGATTCTGGGCGTGCATGCCCAAATACAACAATTGCAGCCGAGTTAGGGGTACAGCGTTGGCACTGAAAACCCACCCATTTCACGACTGATAAGCCGCGCAAATTCAATACATCGATAATCTCGAAAAGGTGCGCTAACTGCCTGCAGTCCAATAGGTAGTCCATCGGTTGACAGGCCTGTTGGAAAAACAGTACTCGGCAGATAGGCATTAACGACCAAGCCGGCCCACATCATTTGCTGAAAGTACGGCTGCGGTTCGTTATCCACCAATAACGTGCGCTCGCCCATTGGTTTTTGATCATGACTAAAGGCAGGCGTGGCCATTTGCGGACAAATAAGAATATCCCAAGTATCAAAAAACTCAGACCAGGCATGACGAAGCCGTTCACGTCGGCTGTTACTATGAATCCAATCACGATGTGACAATACCGCTGCTCGCGCATTGACCGCATCCATAGAAGTATCGCTGGGGTCCAGCACGGCGACTTTGGCCTGCATACGAGCCACGGTCTGCTCATCCCAAGCGGCGGTCATGACAGAATTGAGTAGTGTCTGGTAGTTCTTCAGGGCACCCTCTAAATCAAAATTGGGTCGCGCATCGTAAGAAACTTGGGCACCCAGACCCTCGAGCGTGGCACCCACTTTGAGCGCACGCGCTTCGATTTCTTTGGTCACTGGTGCTAAAGAATCGGTGGCCCAAATCGCGACGCGGAAATCCTTTAGGCAAGTGATGTCTGCAGCGGGTAAATCCAGCGACCAACCAAGGGCTTCTCGTTCTGCCGGGCCGGCCATAATCGACAGCGCCAGCTGCAGATCTTCAGCACTTCGCGCCAGCGGTCCGCACACAGCCAGATCAGCTTCGGGCTGACCGGGAATTAACTCATGCCCTTGCATGGGCACAATTCCATAGGTGGGTTTATGGCCGAATACGCCACAGAAATGCGCCGGATTCCGAATCGAGCCACCAATATCTGAGCCAGCCTCCAGCGCGGTGAAACCAGCGGCCAATGCCGCTGCGCTGCCGCCAGAGGACCCCCCCGGCGTCCGCGTCGTATCCCAAGGATTGCCGGTTGTGCCGTAGATTGAGTTATAGCTCTGGAAGTCTGCGAGATCTTTCGGCACGTTGGTTTTACCCAAAAAATGCGCGCCAGCTGCTTTAAACCTGCTAACGGCAAGGCCGTCGGCGCTGGCGACATTGTTTTTGAAGGCTTCGATACCAAACGTCGCAGGCGTATCCGCGATGACATAAGACTCCTTGATGCTCATAGGAACACCATGCAGAGGGCCAAATAACTCATTGCGAGCAAGCGCTGCATCAGCGCGATCTGCGGCGGTACGCGCCGCCTCAAAAGTGCGCACGACCATCGCGTTGATCTGACCGTCATATTTTTCAATACGATCGATGTAAAGCTCAGTTAGCTCACGAGAGCTAATTTCGCCGTTGCGAATACGTTCTGCAAGCTCAGTGGCTGATTCATATGCGATCATAACTTACCCTCGTATAACCCTACCCATCGAAACCCAGAATTGATGTTTTGAGGCGCGGTAGATGATGTTGACATTGCCAAACCCAATATCCACATTAACCTAAGCCACGCGAGCGAACTAGCCAGCAACGGCGTGATTATCAAACCAACCATCGAAAGGCCAGACCATGTCCAAAGCAGCCGAAGAACAGATCCAAACAACCATTCAAATCTATTTTGATTCAATGTTTGAATCAAGCGCAGAAAAAGTTCACCAAGCTTTTCACGCCAACGCTCGCATCACCGGCTATTTGCCGCAGGGGTTTTTTGAAATGACCGTGGGCGACTTTGCTTCTTTTGTCCAGCAGCAACCAGCGGCTCATGCGGCGGGGAAAACCCCGTTTCTGGAGGTGGTATCGTTAAACGTCCACGGGCAAACAGCCGTGGCAAGAGTAAGAGACGATTATCTGGGACATCGCTATCTCGACACGTTGTCGTTTGTGCAAACCGATGGGAGATGGTTGATCTATAACAAACTTTTTCATATTGAAAGTGAAGCCGCAGATTAAAGATGCACCGGCGCATCTAGGGTGATCAGCCGTGAAGATCAGCCGAACTTTGCCCCTTTTGTTGGGCAGGGTCACTGGCCATAGAAACCTGCCTTGTCATTAGCTGGTAAGCCGCGGGCACCGTATACAAGGCCAAGATGGCCGAGCCGACAACGCCACCAGCAATGGCGGTGGCCAATGGTGGCCAAAAGGTACCACCAAACAAAATCAACGGTACAAAGCCACCGATTGTGGTGGCGGTGGTAGAAACGATATGCCGTGTTGCATCGACAACCACGTCTGCGCTGCGCTCGACATCCCCTCGTTGAGCGTTAGCGTCAGCTTTGAGGGCAGCCAACACAATAATCGCACCGTTAATAGCCAGACCAACCATGCCTAATGTACCAATTAGTGCGGTATATCCCAGCGGCCATCCAAACACGCGCAGGCCAAACAGCGCCAGTCCAGTGCTGAGAAAGCCGACACACGCAATCAAAGCAGCCTGTCTGAAGGAGTTCAGCGACAGCACAACCACCGCAATCATCGCGACAGCAAAAAACGAGAAGATCGACAGCAAATTGCCAACTGACTCCCCGCGCTCCTCCGCCTCACCGCCGACTTCAATTCGGTAACCGGCGGGCATCAGAAATTCGCTGGCGGCCAGACGCGACTCAAATTGGCTCATGACTGCTGCGGGTAATGTGAACGGTATCAGGTAAGCTTGAACAACCGACAGGCGTTCACCTTGATAGCGATCAATGGTCGTGGCTGCAGGCTGCAGCGACCACACACCCAACTGATCTAAAGGGATTCCCCCACCATTAGCTGAGGGAATAATGGCCGGCATGGGCAGCGAGCGAATGTCACTCACCTCATCGCGGTTGACATTCGCCAATCTGACCCTGATGTCTAGTTTGGTATTACCCTCTTGAACGCTACCAGCGGGTACCCCGACTAACGCACTGGCGAGCAACTTAGGAATGTCACCGGTGCTGAGTCCGGCTGCCGCCGTTGCGTTTTCATTCGGGGAAAACACCAGTTTCGGCTCGGAAACCGATAAGCTGGCGCGAGTGTAGGTGACCTCATCAATGCCACTCAACAGCAGGCGCAGTTGCTCACCCAAGCGACGCAGCACGTTCAGATCGGGTCCAAGCACCCTCACTTCGATAGGCGCATTGGTCGGCGGCCCCTGCTCAAAAGGCAATGCGATAACCTCCGCGTTAGGCAGCGCCTGGCTTAACTCACGCTGCAAATCAGGCAACAGAGCTAAGGTGGTCGATGCACTTTGGGTGGTGACCCAACCACCGGCGAAATTAGCTAACCCATCGTTGTTGAGCAGCACGTTATAGTAAGTCCTGGGCGGCCCGGTGCCGATCGTCCAAAAGGTATCTGTGATGCCCTTGTTGGCGCGCAACACCGCATCCGCAACCGCAACTGAATTTTGTGTCTCATAAATTGAGGCATGTTTGGGCAGGGTTATCTGCACTTGGAACTGGTTGCGGTCCACCGGCGGAAAGAACTGCTGAGTCAGCGTCGGCGCAAGCACAAAACCAATCAACGGAATCACCAGACCAATGGCAATTCCCTTCCAAGGGCGTCGCAACACAGCAACTACTCCCGCCCGATAGCGGCGAGTCAATGCAGGGTGACTATAACCACCCTGCCACCAGGCTTGCGAATTGTATTCGGTCGCAGCCAATGTGGGCGGATAGCGCCGCTCAATGAAGCCCGCAATCGCAGGCACCACGCTCATAGCCAACAAAAAGGAACTAACCACGGCTAAAGAAACGGACACACCAATGGTTCCTGTAAAATCTCCAATTCCCCCTGGAGCCAATACAATTGGCATAAAGGCGAAAACGGTTGTCAATGTTGACGCGCCCAGCGGTATACGCAGGTGAGTCACTGCTTGTTGTATGGCCAGCGCAATATCTGCGCCTTTGCGCCGGCGCAGCTTATAGTCCTCAACAATGACAATGGCATTGTCGATCAGCAAGCCCAAGGCAATGATCAAACCGGTAACTGACATCTGGTGTAAAGGAACATTCAGCAGGCTCATGCCAGCCAGGACCATACCGCCAGAAAGCGGCAGGGCAATACCTACGGTAAGCGCTGAGCGCACGCCCATGAACAGCATCAAGACCAACATAACAATGACTAGGGCCATAATCAGGTTAGTCAAAAGGACACGCATGCGCTCGGCTGTATAGCTATTCTGATCATAAACCACACTCAACTCGACGCTGTCGGGCAACTTTTCCCGGAACCCATCAATCACGTCATAAGCGTTGGCGATCCAATCATCAATGATCAAATCCTTTTCCATTTTGGCATTCACGAAAACCGCACGCTCAACTCCATGCAGCGACATACTCAACGGGGGATCAATGGCGCGCTTGCGGACTTCGGCGACATCACTCACTCGCAGCGTCTGACCATTGGACGCTTTAGTTTTAAGCGGAATCCGCGCGATACGTTCTGTGGAAATCAGGTCTGCATCGACTTCCACCAACATATCACTGTGATTATTCGACAGACGCCCGGCGGTGAGCTTGGTGTCAGCCGCCGCAATCACATTGCCAATTTCTACAGTGGTGAGCCCAGCACTTGCCAGCGCATAAGGGTCTGCACTGACAAGAATTTCTTCATCTATCGCACCGTAGATTTTAGATTCTTTGGTACCAGACATATTGGCCAACCTGATCTGTAAAGACTGCGCAAGGCGGCTGAGAAGGCCAATTTGAATGGGCTCATCTGAATGCCACTTAAAAGCCACAATCACGGTTGAGGCTATAGGCGCCGATATTTCTAGCTCAGGACCTGACGTTGCTGTGGGTAGGGCAGATTGCGCCTCCCCCAATTTGTCCCGTATTTCCGACCATATGCCATCGACCTGAGCCGCACCTACAGAATCGTATATTTCGATATTTAATACTGACAACCCGGCCCTGGAGACAGAGTCAATCTGTTTAATTTCCGGTATCTCACGCAGCTTGGTTTCTAACGGCTCACTGATCAACGATTCCACACGGTTCGCAGTAGCACCGGGTAAAAAAGTGAGCACATTAGCCCACCGCTCGACCATGGTTGGATCTTCCTGCCTTGGCAGAGAAAACGCCGCACTTACCCCAAGAACGAGAATGAACAGCACAGCAATCGCGGTCAAACGCGGATTAGTAAAAAAGTTGTTCATGAATAACCGTTGGTGAGCGCCGCTATCGAGTTGGCACCAGAGGGACCGGTGAGGGAGCATCAGCCACCTTCACCCGCTGACCGGGAACCACTCGGTGAATGCCCGTGCTAATGACGCGATCATTGGGTTGTAATGTGCCGCGCACATAGGCTTGTCTCGCATCGCTATGCAAGACTTCTATCAACCGTCGCTGGACCGTTTGCGCACTATCTACGGTATACAATCCCCACAAGCCGCGCTCGCTCTCTGTTAGGGCCCCCAACGGCACCCAATAACCTGCCTCGTTGATGGTTTGATCTAGCTGTAGTTCGACCACCGCCCCCACTGGCAGCGTGGATTGCTCTAGCTGGTAGACGGCGGTTTGGGTTCTGGTGTTTGCGTCGATCTCTGGCAGTAGTGTCACCAACTTAGCCGGCAAAACTGTGCCGGACCAGACAATATTATGAGTATCACCCGAGCGCAGGGCTGCTGCGACTGTTTGCGGGACGCCTATATGCGCTTCGAGCTTGCTGATTTCAACGATACGCAGTACTGGCTGACCCGGTGAAACTTGGCTGCCTTCGTCCACATGACGCGTCTGAATGCGGCCAGCATAGGGCGCGCGGATTTGGGACTCTCGCAAAGCAACCTCAGCAGTTTTTCGAGACGCCTGTGCGCGTTGCAGTTGGGCGACGCCAACACTGCGCTGCGCAGTTTTTGCGCGCAAGTTGAGCTGCTGTTCCTCATAGGTTTGCTTGGCAATATGGCCCTGTACACGAAGATTTCGGAATCGTTGTTCGGTCTGTTGTGCAAGCTGGAGTTCCGCGCTCAAAGCTCGCAAGTTTGCTACCGCTAAAGAGACATCCGCCTCGGCTCGGGACAAAGAAGCCAGCGCCGCAGCCGTATCCAGGCTCGCCAACAAAGTACCGGAGGCTACCTGTGCACCCAGCGCTACCTCTACCTTCGCGATTGTTCCCCCGAATTTGAAACCCAGCTCAGAACTGCGCGCCGCTTTAACGTTACCCGAATAGCGGCGCAATGCACGGTATTCGCTCTGTGGTTGCACTTGAGTCACGGCCACACTGAGGAATTGGTCTGTCGCCACCGCAACGTTGGTGAGTAATAACAATCCCCAGGCAACACAACAAGAAAAGACGAAATTGACATATCTAGTCATGACACATGCTCATTGTCGTTGGGAATTTGATTCAACTCGACCCCAAAGCGCGCACTCATGGGAACAATACTGGATCTGCCTTGGCTGTGGAGCGCCGCTGTTTTGTTCACCGTTTTGTCTGCCAGTAGGTGCATATTTATACATCACCGCGATGTCGCCACCCATCGCCCAACAGTCTAAGCCCTCGAGCGCTTTCTCGCGACTGACTCATCAGATTAAGTTTGCTGCCGGCCAACAATTAGCTGGCACCCCTAACACTTTTTTGGCCCCGGAAAAAATCGATTGGTTTGTTTTTGATATTCTGCATAGCCAGATCTTTTTCGCACCGAGTAATATTCTGAGGGCACCGCTCCCGTGATATATACCAACGTGCGGTACATGAATATAGAAGCCATTAAAAGACCCAACCCCAGCAGCCACCACAACACATCCGATTCGACACCTTTTAGCGCTAACCAAGACGGCACCGCCGCAATGACCAAGCCGTTCCAAACCATCCATTGTGCAAAATAATTAGGGTGTCGGCTAAATTTCCACAGGCCTATATTACATACTTGGCGATGCATACCTGCTTTTTTCATCTCCTTCAAGAAACGCATTTTTTGCAAATCAGCAATAGATTCCATGACAAAAGCCATCGCCCATACAGTCAACCCTATCAACTCAAGTAAGTGCAGCTGCTCGCGGGTATTCGCCGCGATAATAAATACCGGAAATGCAAAAAATGATGCATTGGCCAAGCCTTGAGAAATAGCGTCTACCTGCAGCGCCAGCGCGGTTGTGGTTTTGCCTTCTTTTTGCCAGACAATGCGTTGATATTGGTAGCGAGGAAATTCCTTCTTTAAACGACCCTCGCGCCACATTTTTAAAATACCCAGCCCCATGCGCAATCCAATCAATATCACAACCACACTGACCGTCAGCGATCGCACCCAATAACCGGGGCTCAATACCAAGCTGACCACACCAAGAACCACTAACCCCCATGGCCAGCCTATATCCACATAACTCATGCGCCCTGTGCGCCAAATAGGTATACACACGACCACGGTAAACAATAGAAGCTGCGCCAAACTATTCACCAGCGCCGGATCAGCCAATATCGAACTGTTTAGAATAACGGCTAACCCCAGCAAAAAGGGATAGAGCGGACGAAAATACTTCATGATTCATTCCACAATGATTACTACAAACTCTCGAATCCACCATAGCAGACTGACCGCCGGAGTCTTAAACACAATCAGCCGAGCCCTCCTTTGGCGGGATTATTCGACTCT
>DGQF01000057.1:1799-3680 GCA_002389675.1 Gammaproteobacteria bacterium UBA4421 | reverse complement strand
TGGGGCTGCAGCGGCCATCGCTGACCTTACGGCTTTTTCGGCAGAAAATTTTGATGACGGTAATGATCGGTATCCTAGGTTCCCCCTGCGTGAGGATTGCGTGGACGCCAGTTTTTGCACGCTTGCCGAGGAGCAAGCTAATTTTTTGAACTACTACACCTGGTATCGAACCCGGGGCACGTCGATGAAAGCCTCGCTCGGAAGCGTGATCAGTGAAGCAGATACCAACCTTCGGATTGGGTTTGCTGGCTCAAATGGCGTGAATGACAATGTCGCGCTGGATGATTTAGGGGCCTCGGGTCACAAAACAGCGCTGCTAGGTGGACTCTACTCTCGAAGCTTTCAAGGCAACTCAAATTTTTTTAGTTCCTTTGCAAAAGCTGGCGAGTATTTGGAGTGCGAGGGTCAAAATATTTTTTATGGGCCTTCAAGTACCCCTGGTGATGCTCAATGCCCAGCGCTTGCGCCACCCCAAGGTACCTGTCAGCAGAATTACATCCTGCTGATCACGGACGGTGGAATGGAGGGTTATAACAGCAATCTTGGCAATCAATCCCCCGGGGATGCCGATGCCAATGACGATACCGATTTTGACGGTAAGATTTTTGCGGGTACGAAGCCCTCTCAGCTAGGAGATACGACCCTCGCGGACATCGCAATGCATTACTACGAGCGCGATCTATTTCCCAGCGTAGACATGGTTAACGACGTTGTTCCTTTGCAGCGAGATCTTGATCTCGCGCCGAGCGGTAGTTTCTCCGGCGACGTGATGCATCAGCATGTTAAAACTTTTGCGGTTGCCTTCGGGATTGATAGCGGCTTGGTCAATCCACCCACCAGTTATTCCACCGGTTCCTATGATTGGGGTTCCGCCGCTTCAACGGATCAAGAGCTCGCTGATTTTCTGATCAAAGATCTGCACCATGCGGCAACGAACGGCCGAGGCGCCTATCTTGATGCGCAGAATCCTGCGGCGTTAACGGCAGCCCTTGAAGCGGCCTTCAATGAATTTAGCGCAGGCTTGGGAGCTGGCAGTGCCGTGAGTTTTAATTCCCAGGAGATATCCAATGGGGTGGTGCTCTTTCGATCTTTTTACAACCTGCTTGAAAATACGGGTGATGTGATTGCCTCCACCCTCAATGCAGATCTGACGGTCGGAGCGCAGCTATGGAGCACTGCAGCGCAACTGGATGTTCAGCTAGACACCGGCGGCACTGGGCGGCAAATCGTAACGTTTGATCCCGGTAATAACCGCGGCCAGGCATTTCAACTCGGCAGCTTAACTACAGCACAAAAGCAATCCTTGGGTTGGGTCGATGCGAGCTCTGATGCCGAGGTCGCCCTTAAAATCGACTACCTGCGCGGAAGTTCGGTCAATGAGGCCCCTGCTGGAGACTACCGGTCGCGGCCAGAGCTCAATGGTCGGCTGGGGGATATTATTAACTCATCTCCTGTGTTTGTGGGACCCCCGGAGCAGCTGTTTCGTGGCGGCAGTGCCTATCCCTCCGGGTCTAACAGCTATGCAGCATTTCAGAATGCTCAAGCATCACGTGCCGACCGTCTTTATGTCTCGGCAAACGACGGGATGCTGCATAGCATTGATCCAGAGGCAGGGAACGAGAAATTTGCGTTTGTGCCCAATGCAACATTGGTTAACGGCGATAACGTAAGACTCGCTGAGCTGCTTTCGACGGGGTATTCCCACCAATACATTTTGGATGCCACGCCGGTCGTCGATGATCTTTTTATGTTTGCAAAAGGGGATTCGACCAAGAGTTGGGTCACGGTTTTAGTCGGTGCTTTTGGTGCTGGGGGCAAAGGGTTATTTGCATTGGACATTACTGATCCGGCCATTACGGAGGCCAACGCAAATCAGCAGAT
>DGQF01000057.1:0-1780 GCA_002389675.1 Gammaproteobacteria bacterium UBA4421 | reverse complement strand
CTTTCAAGCGGCGCTCAACGTTTGGATGGGGCCGGCAACCCAATCAAAGATCTTGGACTGACAATCGATGAACCGATCTTGGCGCTGAGCAATGTGGTCACCTCCAGCTCGGATGAGAGCTTGGAATGGATGGCTCTGTTGAGTAATGGCACGAATGGCACTTCAGGCGTCGCCAAGTTGTTTGCGCTGTTCGTCGACAGGGGCACGGACGGCACCTGGTGTCACCCTGAGTCAATCTATGACAACTCGACCGATGGTTCCTCGGGTTTGCGAGGAACCTGCGATGCGGGTCAGTATGATTTCATTAAGATTGACACAGGAGAAGGTGCTTTTTTGGATGGCGGTAGTATTTACCCTAATGGGTTGGGTTCGCCGAGGGCTATCGATGCAGACCAAGATGGCACCGCGGACTATGTTTATGCGGGTGATATGCAGGGCAATCTGTTTCGATTTGATCTTTGCCGAGCAGATTTAGCGTCTTATGACGACTATGACACGGGCGCAGCAGTGAAACCGGCCAATATGAATAGCGTTCTGGCCTACACCGGAGGAGATGGCGGTTGCAAAAAAGGGGTTGATGTCTACAAGAATTGGGTCAGCGCAAAAATTTTTGAAGCTTCCTATACCAGCACCGGCGGGACAACCACCTCGCAACCCATCTTGAATAAACCCGTATTGGTTGCTTCACCCACAGGCGCCGGTTACATCGTTATCGTTGGAACGGGTCGCTATATCGTCAATGGCGACCGATCGGATACCGATATCCAGAGTATCTATGGGATTTGGGACCGATTGGGCAGCGACGTTGTGACCAAATCGAAATTAATCCAACAAAGTTATACCAACATTTGTGAGAGCGATGCGTCGAGCTGTGGACGTCGCCTTTCCGACTGCCCTGTCAATTTGGGTGCTGCGTTTGATGCTTCTGAGGAGAGCTCCTCGACTTGCCCACAGAGCCAAGACGTCGATGTTGTGCTTGGGTGGTTCAATGACTTAAATGTGGCTCAGGACAGCACGGGCACCATACCGGCCTCCCCAGGCGAAAGAGCAGTAAGAAATTTTCAGATTCGCGGTGAACTGGGCTTTGTCAATTCAGTTATTCCCACAGTCAGTAATGCTTGCTCTGCCTCGGCTGGCGGTTTCGGTTTGGCATTCTGCCCCAAGACTGGCGGCGACGATTGCATTGACTCGGGTGTTTTTGATATCAACAACGATGGCGCTTTCGACTCGAGTGATCGTATTGATAACTTTACTGTTGCGGGCACCATATTTGAAGATTCGGCACCCACGGATTCGGCATTTGTTGGTGAAAACCGAGTTACGCAGTTGACTGATCGGTCATTGTCGATTGTAAAAACGAATACAGCGTCGACCGTCAACACTGGGCGATTGTCCTGGCGCCGGCTCAGTAATGACTGATGCTTTTAGCTCGGTGCTGATGAGTGCAGCGAGGCTGCTGCGTGTGGGTGCCAATTAGCACCCTTTCTCCCCGAGTCGAGTGGCTAGGACTTCCGGGTCAAACTGTGCGACTCGAAAACGCCCCTGTCGGTTGATGACAATTTTTCGCGCAGTCTGAATGGCCCCGGGCCGGGTGCAGGTGATAAAACTGCCGTTTTGATTGTCGGTCCCCCCAAGCGGTGTAAAGCGTAAGTAGGCCTTGCGACGAAAGGATCGCCAGAGAATTTTTGCGTCATCAGGCAGGTTAATTGTGAGCAGTGCTTGATCCGCGTTTTCTAGGCTGCCGAGCGGTGTCCGATCCTCAAAGACAGTGAGGCTTGTC
>DGQF01000054.1:7102-10974 GCA_002389675.1 Gammaproteobacteria bacterium UBA4421 | reverse complement strand
GTTCACTCTAGAGGCGGTATAGCCGTGGTGCAGCAATAAAGGCTCGCCCTGGCCCATGACCTCATACCACAAGTCGGCGTTGTTGATGTTCGCGATGGACATGATCGCCCCAAATGATTTATAAGCCGTGATCCTGTGCGTTTTACAGGGTTAGATCAAGTACTAAGAATCTAATTGAGCTTCCTCGGGCTAAGACTCAGATCAAGACTTGATATCGCTTTGAAGACGATACCGTCAAAGGCTAGGTGATGGATGGCGGAGGTAAGAACCCTATCCTGCTGCTTGTTGTTAAAGCCGATAAGCTTGTAAGGCGCGTAAACGATGAAAAACTGGATTCATTTTGGTGGAATGAAGCGCGAGGGCAAGCGGGCAAGCGGGGGCAAGGCGTATTGCTTATTGGCGGAGGGTCGGCAAAACCGGCATTGGCTAATTTAGTCGGCGCGCTGCAGAGCGGTATCTTACAAAGGTCGGTTCAATGGGGTCAGGTATTGTTGTTTGGAAATATAAATAGCTAATAAACAGTAGGTTAGAAGCGTATCCTTTATATTTATTTGTTTCTTAAAGGTAGTCTGAGGTGCATAATAAAACGGTTAAGAACTGAGTTTAGAAAGTCTTTTAGGAAGACCTGACATCTGCGAGGACGCTTGAAGCTATTTGGAAAAAAACAAACCGTAATGACTGGCCAAGTGGGTCTAGCGTTTAGTGGGCAAGATTGGTCCGTGATTTGGGCCGACCCGACGCGAGACATAGGACAACTCCGACATTGGGAAGTGTTGTCTGAAGGCTCCGATGTGAATGCCCTAACCTTGCGTCAAAGAGTCGCTGCACTCGGCCTGGAAGGATTGCCTTGTTTCTGCATCTTGGACTCATCGGACTACAATCTACAGTTGGTCGAGGCACCACAAGTGCCGGATGACGAGCTCAAGATGGCAATACAATTTCAGCTTAAAAGTGAAGTGGCCGTACCATTAGATGAGATCGAGCTGCAATTGTTTCAGGTGCCTGAGGGTGCCTACTCCAACCAGGGAAAAATGTATTACGCAGCAGCCGTTGAGCGCCGAAGAGTTATTGAGATTCGTGATCGAGTCTTAGCCGCGGGCCTAGAGCTCAAAAGTATTGGTGTTCGCGAACTCGCTTTTAGGAACTTAGCCTTGACCCTAGGTGATGATAGCAATGGCCTTGCGAGCCTGGAGGTGCGTGCTGGCGTGGCTAAGTTGAGTTTATTGAAATCTAGTGAGTTATTTCTGTGTCGAAATTTAACCACTACTATTGACCACGAAGCCATGGCCTCGCCCGACTGGCGGAATACCTTCGATCGGTTGGTGGTTGAGTTGCAGCGATCACTAGATTACTTCGAGAACCAAATGGGGCAGGGACAAATACTCAATCTTGTTCTCGCACCGGTGCCGGGGTTAACCAATCAGCTGGTAGAAGAGCTCAATCGAGCGATGATGATCTCGGCAGAAGCTTTGGATGTGAACAAGGTTTGGGGGTCAGGCACGCTGCTGAGCGCACAAGACCAGCATGACTTGTTGTTTTCTGCTGGCGCTGCGCTAACGGGTTGGTCAACATCATGAATCAGGACATTAATTTTTACACACGAGAATTCCGGCCGCGGTTTAATTGGCTAAGCTTGAACTTATCATTGGGATACTGCGGGGTATTGATCCTTGTGCTCATGGTCGTTAGCTTGCTGGAGGTGTTTGGTCAAAGACAGGTCATGAGTGCGTTATCAGAAATCGAACGTGAGAATCAGGAGTGGCAAAGTAAAATCGCTGGTCTACAAGCCATCATCACAGAACGCGCCAAGGACCCGGCACTTGAACAAAGATTAGCCGAGCTTGAAGGGTTTCAGAAGGACAAGTTGTCCTTACAGAAGTTCTTGAACCAAGGACTCTCCGGAAATGTGGACGGCTTCTCCGCACATTTTTCAGACTTGGCCCGATATCATATTGAGGGGCTTAGGTTGACGGGGGTTGATCTAAGGCAGGGTGGTCAGACGTTACGGCTGGACGGCGAAGTTTTAAGCGGGGAATTAGTCACTCGCTACATTGCGGCGCTCGGCCAGAGTGAAAACTTTGTTGGCAAATCCTTTACGAATCTGGAGATGAGCCTCATTGGTACCAGCAGTGAGGGCGAAGCGGGGGTGAATCTGGGGCGGGGTTTGCTCAGATTTACGGTCGAGACCGAGCAGGAGGCTAAAGGTGAACGCTGAACGTTGGACAGAGTTCAGTCGACGCTATGCGCTGCGACCGTTTCGAGAGCGGCTTGTGCTAATCCTTGCGGCGCTTTTCGGTCTAGTGTTTGTGTGGAATGATTACTTACAAGAATCACTGGTCCAACAAGCAGCCTCGGATCCTAAGCGTTTGAACCGCTTCACCCAGGACAATGTGAAGCTCGCAGAGCAACATGCCGAACTTACATTTCGTGCCAAAGCAGACCCTAATACGTTGCTGAGAGCTTCGATCGAGCGGCTTCAAGTCCAAAACCAACGACTGGATGAAGACATTCGAAATTCTTCGGGGCGACTGGTCGACCCGACCAGGATGGTGTCGGTTTTGAGTCGCGTGCTCTCAAAACAAAATGACGTTCAGTTGATGGCAATGAACAACCTGCCGTCAGAAAAATTGGTGGTGCGTTCGACAGCACTGGCGCGGGGGAGCGCGCTGCAAATTTACAAACATGGATTGAGCTTTGAGGTAAAAGGACGATATCTAGCGATTATTGAATATTTGGAGGCGCTAGAGGCCTCTGATGCGGGATTTTATTGGGAGGATGCACGTTTTGCAGTTGAGGAATATCCATACGGCACGCTGTCAGTAAAGGTCTTTACGTTAAGTACTCGCGCAGAGTTGTTAGATGTTTAAGGTGTTGAAAGGTCTTATCGGGCCGGGACTCCTGATGTTCGCAGTGCTTGCCCCGGGCGATGATTTGGATTCGCTAAAGGATCCAACCCAACCCTTACGAGGCAGTGTTAAGCAGACATCCGATGGGGACTCCGTTATGCTTACAGCGGGCTTTATTGACGGTTTTGCCTCCTATAAGGTCG
Organism: Gammaproteobacteria bacterium UBA4421; assembly: GCA_002389675.1. GTDB lineage: Bacteria > Pseudomonadota > Gammaproteobacteria > Pseudomonadales > Azotimanducaceae > UBA4421. The sequence goes on along the minus strand of DGQF01000054.1, from coordinate 7,925 downwards.
CCTCGATTCTGGTGAGCCCCAGCCGGAAAATAGCCATTGTAAATGGCGAGCAAGTGCAGATTGGCTCAGTGGTTGATGGCGCGAGTGTGGTCGCCATCGAACGAGACAGCGTATCCCTTTCGGTAAACAATGAAACTCGGCAGATCTTCATGAACGACGGCACGTTAAAGCAGGAAACGCCATGAGTCAGAGTATAACAAGAAACACCTGGCTCGGCGGTTGCGGGCAGCCGCCAGCAGTTGCGTTCCTGCTGCTTGGGCTCGCGGTATTGCCAGGCTGTCAAAGCCCCAGTCAGTACCGCGCCTATGATCGGGAAATTTTGAGCTCTGTGGAAACCGAGCTGGTTGAAAGCCGAAACCAAATGCGAACTCAAAGTGGGGTGATCCCACCTGAGAACGTTCTGGCGGCAATGGTGCCAAGGCTCGATCTCAGTGCCGGTTACGAGGGTTTGAGTGAAACGCGATTTGATTTCTCGGTAAAAGATGCGATGGGTATTCGCGAATTTTTTGCGTTACTCACGGCAGGCACCGACCACAGCGTCGTCATTCACCCGGATGTATCGGGCGAGATCTCGGCGCTGGATCTGAAAAATGTCACAGTTGCACAAGTGATTGATCAGGTATCGGAACTGTATGGTTATGCGATTTCAGCAGAAAACGGCATCTATCAAATTCGACCCGGTGGGCTGCAAACCCGTATTTTTAAACTGAATTACTTAAATGTAACTCGACAAGGCACATCCAGTATGTCGGTGTCCTCAAGCGGCATGTCTCAAGATGGTAGCGGGGGCGGGCAAGGTAGCGGTGGTCAAGGTATTGGTCAA
>DGQF01000054.1:3093-7053 GCA_002389675.1 Gammaproteobacteria bacterium UBA4421 | reverse complement strand
GGTGGTCAAGGCGGTGGCGCCAGTCTGAGTACCGAAACCGAAACGGATTTTTGGAAAGACTTAGAAGCCGTGATTGGCAACATTATCGGTCTGGCGGGTAATCAAGTAAGTGGCGTTAATGGGTTAGGGCGGGACGCGCCGCAACGCTCGGTGATCATCTCGCCCCATACCGGTATGATTTTGGTTAAAGCCTACCCCGAGGAGCTTAAGCAGGTAGCAGCCTTTTTAAAGGCCTCGCAAGAAGCGCTGCAGCGGCAGGTGGTGTTAGAAGCGAAAATTCTTGAGGTGGAATTGAACGAATCCTTTCAGGCGGGGATCAACTTGCAGTCGCTGTATGATGGGAGTTTGGATACGGGGTTAACCCTGGAGTCGCTCATTGAAAGTGGAAATCGAACGTCTGTCGAATATGGCTCGACAGCGAGTGCGACAGGCTCGGCGGGTCGCCCCTTAACGGTGAACATGAACTTTTCAGATTTTGGCGGGGTGATTCGACTGCTGGAAACCCAAGGTAATGTGCAGGTGATCTCCAGCCCTAGGATCTTAACGCTCAACAATCAAAAGGCGATCTTTAAAGTTGGCGAAGAGGCGTATTATTTAACGAACTCCAATACCGTAAGTTTTGGCGCTGGCATTGAGCAAACCACCAACCAAAATAGCAACCTAGAGCCGTTCTTCTCTGGGATCGCGCTGGACGTGACGCCTCAAATTAGCGGGGAAGGCAATATCATTCTCCACATCCATCCGATTCTGAGCGACGTTAAAGAGGATTTGAAGATTATCAATGGGCAAGAGTTCCCGCTGGCCAATAGCGCAACCCGCGAATCCGACACCATCGCGCGGGTCCGGCATGGCGAGGTCATTGTGATCTCAGGCTTGATGCAAACCCGCGCATCGGGGAGCAAGTCAGGGGTGCCGGGGGTAAAAAAAGTGCCGGTTCTCGGAGCGGCTTTGGAGCAAAAACAGCGCGAAACCAAGAAGACCGAGTTGGTAATTTTATTGCGTGCGCTGGTCGATCAAGATCGCGTCATGGAAACGTTACTGGATGAATCGGTTGAGCGGGTACGGAACATGCGGCGGGTGATCGATCCTTACTATCAGGGAATGCAGCCATGAAAAAGACGCAGAGCGTGCTTGGCGCGTTGTTACTGAATTGTTGTCTCATTTGGCAAGTGAGTGCCGCAAACGTGGCCGTATTGCGGCCCGCAGCGCCAGACCGAACGGACTTTTTGGCAAGTTTTGGTGGTATAAACGGGCAAAAATCGAGCATGCCTGAGACCGATGCTACAATGGTAAAACCTGGTTTTGCGCTGCAGAGCCCCGTCAACTTTGAAGCCGAAATCGTCGATAATGAAGTGCGGATAGCCCGCGCCAGAAGTCTTCGAGAAGAGGATCTGCGCTTAAGTCGTGAGGCAATCCGGCAGATTGAAATAGGCGAGGCTGAATTGGTGAAAGGAGATTTGATCAATTTTATTCAAGCGCAACCGCTCGCGCACGAAAGCCGGCAAGTTTTGGTGATGCTGTTGATGAAACAGCGAAAAACGGCTGAGGCCATTGGGTATTTAGCGGAAGGCTTGCGTCTGGCACCTGATTTAACAGTCTTTAAAAAACTGTACGCTAGAATGCACCTAGCCGCTGATCCCGTAGGCGCGCTTGAGATGATTGCGGCTTACCCGCCAGACCTTGCGGATGATACCGAGTACTTCGAGTTGTATGGACTGCTGCTGCAAGCCAACAAGCAGTTTGATGCAGCCAACGCGGTGTATCGATCGTTGGTTCGGATCGATGAACGGCAAGCTGCCTGGTGGTTTGGTGTCGCAATTTCCTATGACAGTCTGGGCCAGCGAGCGGAAGCCGAGGCGGCCTTTGAGATGGCCCAGCAGTTGGGCTTAGATGATATGACGTTGGATCGTTATAACCGCTCACGGCTTGCGGCCCTGCGGGGGCGCTCATGAGCGAAGCACCCAAGAAGGTTCGGTTGGGGGACTTGCTGGTTGATGCAGGCGCAATTTCAGAAAGTCAGTTGCTGAGCGCTTTGCAAGAGCAAAAAGCCACCGGTCGAAAATTGGGACGGGTACTCGTTGAGTCGGCGATCATCACCGAAGAAGACATGTTGAAATGCTTATCAAAGCAATTGGGTGTGCCCTTTATGGGGCTTCGGCAATATCCATTTGATGTTGAGTTGGTGCACCGTTTGGAAGAAGGCCACGCACGCCGTCATCGAGCCATTGTTTTGTCTGAGAAAGCCGGTGTCGTGATGGTGGGTATGGCCGACCCCCTGGATATCTTCGCCTATGACGAGCTCTGCCGAATTCTTCGAAAGCCCGTGGATGTGGTTATCGTTCGCGAGAGCGAACTGCTGGATACCTTAGATACGGTTTACCGAAAGACCCGGGAGATTGAAACCTTCGCAGAGCAATTGGAAAGTGAGGTTGGGGACGATTTATTCGACCTACAAGGCATGCAGAAAAACACTGAAGCCGAAGAGGCGCCGGTTGTGCGAATGCTGCAATCAATCTTTGAAGATGCCGTTCAGGTCCGCGCATCGGACATTCATATTGAGCCGGATGAGAACTTGCTACGGATTCGGCAGCGGGTGGACGGCGTCCTGCAAGAGCAGGTGATGAAGGAGCACCGCATCAGTGCCCCTTTGGTGTTGCGACTAAAATTAATGGCGGGGCTGAACATTTCTGAGAAACGGCTGCCGCAAGATGGTCGTTTTAGCTTGCTGGTGAAGGGACGAAAGCTGGATGTTCGGATGTCCACCATGCCGGTCGAATACGGTGAGTCGGCGGTGCTGCGAGTGTTGGATCAAAGTACCGGGATCACCAATCTTGATGATTCCGGGATGTCGCCAAGCATGCTGCGCGAGTTTAGGCGCATGATTCATATGCCATATGGTTTGATTTTGGTTACAGGTCCAACGGGCAGTGGCAAGACCACGACCCTCTATGGCGCCTTGGCAGAATTGAATCAGGCTGGACAGAAAATCATTACTGCTGAGGATCCTGTTGAATATAAGATATCTCGAATCAACCAGGTTCAAATCAATAGTGGCATCGGTTTAACCTTCGCCAATGTGTTGCGGGCCTCGCTGCGGCAGGACCCCGATATCATTCTAGTGGGTGAGATCCGCGATGTCGAAACGGCTGAAATCTCCCTGCGAGCGGCGATGACCGGTCATTTGGTGTTGTCGACCCTGCATACTAACGACGCCATTTCATCGGCCATGCGCCTCATGGATATGGGGGTTGAGTCCTTTCTGGCGGCCTCTAGCTTGCGCGCTATTGTTGCCCAGCGCCTAATGCGAAAACTGTGTGATGAGTGTGCGGTGCCGCATATTCCCGATAAGGTCGAGGTTAGTTGGTTAGAGCGCTATCTCGACAAAGACGTGGTTGAACAGGCTCGACTCAGGCGTCCAGTGGGGTGCCACAACTGCAACCAGTCTGGCTTCCGAGGCCGGCTCGGCGTATTCGAAATGTTAATGATCAAGGATGATGTGGCAGATGCCTTACGGCGTGGTGACTCGAGCTTGTTTATCGAGCGAGCAAAACAGCAACCCGGTTTCAAGTTGCTGATTGTCAGTGCACTAGAACACGCGATAGAAGGCGCGACCGCAATCAGTGAGGTGCTGCGTGTGGCTCAGGAACTTGAAGAGCCCGAGACAAATGATGAGCATCAAGAGGGCGCTGTATTGACCGAGGATCAATTATCCGAAAGGCGTTCTAGGATCGATGCGATCGGCGCGGTCGATGAAGTGGACGGCGCCCTAGACCGAGCGTCTAAGGCCGTGTCGACAGGCGCATTTGAGCTGGAAGACAAGGTCTAGGGATGAAGAACTACGCCTATCGGGGTCGCAATGTGGACGGCGCGCTGGTAAACGGTTTGATTCAGGCCGCGAGTGTCGAAGCTGCTGCAGATCAATTATTCAGTAGCCGCATTACGCCGATCGAGATAAAAGCC
>DGQF01000054.1:0-3065 GCA_002389675.1 Gammaproteobacteria bacterium UBA4421 | reverse complement strand
GTGCTCTCCGATCTAGTCGATCGCCTTGGGCGCGGCAATACCTTAAGCGATGCCATGATGCACCACCCCAGGGTCTTTGGTGAACTTTACGTCTCGATTTTAAAAGTTGGGGAGAGCACGGGGCAGCTTGACCTGGCCTTCAAAGACCTTGCAGGCTATATGGAGATCGAGCGAAAAACCAGTAAGCAATTAAAAAGCGCAACCCGGTACCCCACCTTTGTATTAACCGCGATGGCTGGCGCCGTCGCGATGATCACGGTGTTCGTGATTCCAGCGTTCTCCGGCGTTTTTCAACGATTGGGAGATAAATTGCCCTGGCAAACCAAAGCGCTCATTGCCACGTCCGATTTCGCCGTGAACTACTGGCCTGTTTTGATTGCAATCATAGTGATTGCATCAGGGAGCTTCATCTATTGGGCGAGCACAAGTCTGGGCGGGGTTTTATGGGATCGCATTAGATTGCGGATTCCGCTGGTTGGCGGTATCTTCGAGCGGGTGGCGCTCGGACGGTTTGCCAAAACCTTCGCGATTTTAGGGCGCAGCGGCGTGCCGATTGTGACGGCGCTGAATGTGGTGGCCGAGGTGGTCGGCAACCGATATATCGGCTCGCGCATTGCTGGCATGGGGGTTGGGGTTGCCCGAGGCGAGAGCCTGTATTTAACCGCTCAAAGAAGCGGCATCTTTTTGCCGATGGTGCTTCAAATGATTGCGGTGGGAGAAGAAAGTGGCAGTTTGCCCGAACTGTTAGATGAAGTGTCCGATTTTTATGAAAGCGAAGTTGAATATGACTTGGTTAAACTGACCTCGTCCATTGAGCCGATCCTGATTGCGTTCATGGCAATTCTAGTTGCGATTCTGGCCTTGGGCGTGTTCTTACCGATCTGGGATTTGGCCGCATCTCGGTGATAATAGTGGTTGCATAAAGCACTAAAATCACGGAAAGTTCGAGCTGCAGGGTCCAGAAATTGGCCTAGTTACTAATTGGAGAAAACAATGAAATTTGGAACAAAAAAATTAACGAGTGGGAAAGCGCAGCAAGCGGGCTTTACCATTGTCGAGCTGGTTGTTGTGATTATCATCCTGGGTATTTTGGCCGCGGCCGCGGTGCCAAGATTCTTAGATGTTGCGGATGATGCCTACTTGTCACAAGTAGAGAGCCTGCGATCCTCAATGGTCGCTGCAACGGCGCAAACAAACGGGCTATGGAATGCCCAAGGGCGGCCCTCGATCCGCATTGTGGACGCGAATGGCGATGGAGTTGTGAGTGCGGCCGATGCATTCTTAAATTTGAAGGGTTTTATTGTTGACGAATCGGCTAATGCTACCACTCAAGCTCAAGCCGCTACTGATTGTAAGGAACTGTACGATGTCTTGATGGGGCCGAGTTCAACGCCTGTGAATGCAGCGGCTGCTGGAGCAACGGGTGCAGACGCGATTACTGCGGCAAAAGCAGCATGGACAGCCGCAGATCCTAAGGTGGATTGGTTCGCAGTAGCGGACACTGCTACGCCGACCTACTGTAACTATGTCTTTCTTCCAGAGGGTATCACTGGTGGAGGTTATTCGGCCTATTTCACTTACACCTTTTCTGATGGCTCCTACTCAACTGTAACAACCGCGGATCTGTAATAACGGTCACGCATCTGAAGGATCGTTAGTGCGTTAGCATAGATGCCTTCTTGTAGGTGGCAGATAAAGATGGTCATGGGGCAAAGCCTTAAACGCTTTTATGGGGTTTGAGTTGCAAAATAACAACAACCACGGGTTTACACTTGTTGAGCTCGTGGTTGTCATCTTAATCTCAGGTATTGTGCTCGCGACGATCACACCTCGGTTTGCTTCAACCAAAGCCTATGATCAAGCCATTATTGAAAACCGAATTATCTCGATCGGACGCGTGGCTCAGTTGGCGGCATTTGGTCGCAGTAGCGTTGCGCTTACCGTATCCTCCGACGGCGTAACGGCCGTTATTCAAACCAGCGGGTTGGACCAAAATGCTTTGCAAGAGATTCGCGTTTCAGACTTCGTTCTGGGCGCCGGTGTGGTGACCGCGATTGCCTCAAACCCTTGTTCAACGATTAACAGTGGTAATCCTCTGACCATTACGTTTAATGCCAATGCCGAAATTGATGAAAGCATGGGCGTTCAGTTTTGTTTAAATGGCGTTAAGCGCGTTTGTGTATCACCCGCGGGCTTTGCACACTCAGGCGCTTGCGAGTAGTCTGCCCAGAGGTCTCGATGGGTTTGAGTACTGACATGACAAAAACGAACCGCTCGCAACCCGCTGCAGGTATCACGCTGATTGAAATGATCGTTGTGATCCTCATATTGGGGATTGCACTTTCGGCGACGACCCAATTGTTATCTCAGATGGGCACGGCAGGGTCGAGCGTCATGACAGACGTCAAAGCGCTCGATCTTGCGCAATCCTACCTAGATGAAATCATGAGCCGTGGTTATGACGAATTCACCCCGGTGGGTGGGGTGCCGCCTTGCGGCGCGCCGAGCGCCGCCGGTTGTACGATGGAGGCTAATTATGGGCCTGAAATCACCGTCAGTGGCGCAAGTTGCCTTCGAACCAATAGCAGCGGCAGCGAACCTACTGATTGTGAAAGCAATAAAGCAGTTTATGACGACGTTGATGACTTTGATGGTCTCGATGAAGGCACCGGCTCTGCGGGCGACCAGGATTTAACCAACTCGAGTGGGGATGTTCGCGCCGGCTATGAGAACTTCCGAGTTCAGGTTGCAGTGGATCAGCCGAGTGGTTTGGGTGAGGTAAAGCGAATCGTTCTAACCGTGACGCAGCCTACGGGCGAAGAATTGAAATTCACGACCTATAAGGCAAATTTCTAGTGGCGGCGTATCCATTGCAGGCAGGGGTAATATCTGGTCAACCTTCCTGCCTTAACGCCAATTGGGCGACGCGCTTTGCAGCTTAAACAAGACCATAGATCCAATAGGACTCGACAGCCTCAAGCGGGCTTAACGCTGGTTGAGTTGGTGATGACGATACTCCTGATGGGGATTCTGGCTGGCGGTAGCGTGGCGTTTATTACGAGTTC
>DGQF01000027.1 GCA_002389675.1 Gammaproteobacteria bacterium UBA4421 | reverse complement strand
CAGCTTCACGCACCGCACCACCATTTGCGCCAAGCAGTCCCAATCGGTCACACCATGTCTCCCAACCTGCCCGCGAACCCAGACGCCCTTGCATGGCGGCCAGATCTCGCTCGTTCAAGGCCGTTGGTGTCGTCGGTGAAACCAATAACGTGACGCTACCCAACAGCGCCGATGGCATCGCCTCAACCACCGCGTTCATGCTCGCCGTTAAACGCACTTCGCGGGCTTGCCCGGGCGCATATGCGTAGAGGCCGAGATCGATAGGCGCACCATCTGCAAAATCAATCAGCGTCGCCAGCACAGCCTGCGGCTGCGTCAGCAAATCCACCGGCGTCGAGGACCAAGACAAGCGCCCCGCCAGAGCAGGCAAATCAAACCACTCCTTTGGTGGCGGGCGGGTATCCAGCCAAAGCACATGCGCACCAGCCTCTAGCCAAAGTCGCGTGGGTGCCATCTCCGCCCCTGCGCCAAGCACAGCAATTTTACGTCCGCCTAGATTGAGACGGCCCTGCTGATCAAATCCGTTGTTGCACAACCACTTCAGTGAGTCCATCGCGGCATGGGTGATGACGTTTCTGGCCAACAATAACTCACTTAATTCGGCAAGATTAGATGCTTCCCATTGCCTTCCTTGATACGCCAGATCCGGAACCCATCCGGACTCTCCCGGAAAACTGTGGCTCAGCAAGCGCAGCGGCGGAGCGGTCAGCATCATCGCTTCGGACAAAGTCACTTCGCTAGAATCCACCCGCCAAGCCACCTGTGCTTGAAATTGAGTGATCAATCGTCGGGCGATATCAGCCCTATCTGGGCTGGCCAAACGCAATGCCTCAAAACTCGACAATATCTGAGGGTAATGACGGCGAAATTTAGGCAAGTCGTCGGTCAAAGTCAGCGCACCAAAAGCGCAGGGATAACACGCTGTCGCGTCCATCAGTGATTGATGCAAAACCGACAAGGCACTTTTACGATTGGCTAAAACCACCTGACCTGAAGAAAGACGATCCCACATAGGCTATGGCCTGCTGATATGTCGTCCACTAGACTAACATTGTCAGTGATCTGCAGTTTATTTTTCTCCTAAAAGGCCATCATCACAGCGTGGCGTTTGCGATACACTGATTTTTTGATTGGAGGGGTCACCCGTGAAAATAGGCGTTTTCAGTACATTTATGTCACCGATATGCTCACCATCGGTCATTAAAAGCATTGCGATAGCAGTTGAAGAAGCTGGCTTAGATTCATTGTGGATGGGCGAACACGTGGTCTTATTTGACAGCATGGAATTTGGATATCCCGCTTCGCGAGATGGCAAAATTCCAGTGCCAGAGGGCGGTGGCATGCTGGATACGGTTGCCACTTTTGGTTTTTTGGCAAATGCGACAACGCGCCTGCGACTGGGCACGGGCATTACCCTTATATCGCAGCGTCATCCGCTGTACACAGCCAAAGAGTTCGCCTGCCTGGATTGGCTTTCGGAAGGCCGGATCGATTTCGGCGTCGGGGTGGGCTGGTGCAAAGAGGAAGTCATCTCTTCAGGATTCAGCTGGCCTGACCGAGGCGCACGCGCAGATGAATTCTTAGACGTCGTTAATCGCCTGTGGACGCAAGAGTTGACCACTTTTTCAGGTGATCATTTTTCGCTGCCATATCCCTGCCGTCTCGACCCCAAACCCGTGCAAAAGAACTTACCTATTTTGGTGGGTGGACACAGCGCGCCGGCTTTGCGCAGAGCCGCAACCTATGGCAGCGGCTGGTACGGGTTTGCGGTCACACCAAAACAGACCGCCAAATTACTCGAGCAACTCGATCTGGCGCTTGCTGCCGCGGGTCGGCAGCGTAAAGATTTTGAAATTATTATTACCCCTCTGAGCGAAACACAAGCCGACCTGGAGGCATTTGCAGAATTGGGGGTAGACCGGCTGGTATTACATCTGGGTTCACAGCGACCGGAACGTCTAGAAAAACGATTGGCAGAGCTGCGCTTACGCGTTCATGAAAGCGCGTAATTTTCGCCAAAGGGCACTCAGCGCCACCGGGCAACCCAATTACCGAGCGCACCAAATCGGCGAAGAATAAGCCCGATCTACAGGTCCAACACCGGCTGTTTGACTGCGGACCCTCATGCCATTGGATGAATTACCATGATGTGTCTTGGCCAAGACCTCATCGCCGGTGACCGACTCATAACGTGCGTATGCACCCTAGGCCAGCAGAAAAAACCGGCCGCTGAACCAGCCGTTCTTGTGCCTGATAAGCATATGCTCAACAACCGTTGGCATCATCAACGCGCGCATCTAAAAGGTGAAACTGCAAATAGCCACCGCATCTAACATCCAAAAAAGATGAAAAAAGCTAAAATGTTTACTCGTTAAAACGGCTATCGCGGGCCGGGTTGGATATACTCTCGCGCCAAACATCAAACGTCATTCGATATGAGCATCAAACTCATCGCCCTCGACATCGACGGCACATTAATGCCACCCGGTGCTGACTACAACGCTGTACCGAATCCGAGCATGACCGAAGTCATCCGTGATCTGATGCTCGCGGGTATATCCGTCGTGCTCGCAACAGGGCGAATGTATCCAGGCACAATACCTATTGCTCGCCATCTAGGCATCAATAATTCATTAATCTGTCAGCAGGGAGCATCCACTCATGCACTTGACGGAGAAGTGTTACACCGTGTTTGCCTTGATCAAGACATCGCGCTGGAGTTGGCGAAATTTGCTACCGCAGGCAACTGGCCCTACGCTTGGTTTGATGCTGAACGCTATCTGGTTTCACGCCCTAATCCTGCTTCACAACACTTCGCCGAGCTGTCCGGAGTCAACGTTGAGCATCACCCTCAACCCGAACTCAGCGGAGTGATCGCCACCGGCGTAGACATCATCAGCACGCACGCCGATTCAACTCGCATTTACGCCGACATAACAAAACGCTACGGCGACCGCGCGACTGTGCTCGACTTCCCCTCAGTCACCGCAATTCATGCACCACAAGCAAGCAAAGGCAAAGCACTCCAGCAACTAGCGGCAAAGCTTGGCACCGAGCAAACCGACGTGCTTGCCATTGGCGACAGTGTGAACGATGTCTCCATGCTAGAGTGGGCTGGGCATGGCGCAACGCCTGAGCACTGTGACCACTATGCTCGGGCAGCCGCTGATCAAATACTCAGCGGCAAAAATGTCGACGGGGTGGTTAAATTACTGCAAATAGTGCTCGCCGACACCCTGTCTTGATCCAACGCACCAGTCTACAAATCGGGCTTACGGTCACCGGCACATTTGGGTAGACTGCGCCGCTCGATTTCACGAAGAGCAACCCATTGATGCAACATCTGCATACCTCTCGCGTTTTGCCACAAGAGATAGACGGCCTTGGGCATATGAACGTGCGGTATTATCTCGCGCGAATGGAAACCGCCAACCGCACTCTGATCGACGGTTTACATCTTGACGCGGAAGCACTTGGCACAGATTTTCTGCGTCGTGTGGATACCTACACGCGCTTTAAAAGAGAGCAATTCGAGGGCGCTACTCTGCATACCCTAGGTGCTGTAATAGAGATCAACGAGCGCGGCATACAAAGCTATGTCGAAGTGCGCAACCCAGACACCCAAGAAACTGCAGCGACATTTATTCTCACCACTGCACTGACGGATCAATCCACACGTAAAAATCTGCCGTTTCCGCAGGCTGCCTATAGACAAGAAAAATCATCTAAAGCATCCATTCCCAGTTACGCCCAACCGCGCAGTTTGACCTTGGATACGCTCAATACGCACGTCACCCTGTCAGAACTGGAGGCCTGTATCCCGCAGATCAACACCGGCGGGATGATGAGTGGCCAGCTTGAAACCCTCGTTGAAGAAACCGATACAGATGTTGACGGCTGGTTACGCGAAGATCTCGAACTGATGTTTTTACCATTTGCAAAAATGGCGCAAAACAACAGTGACGCGCAAGGCCCGCCAGTGTTCCATACCGCAGATGGTCGCCGTGTCGGATGGGCTGTCATGGAATCTAGAACCCATCTATTTGGCCTGCCTCGGCTCGGTCAAACTCTGGCTTACTTCAGCGCTGATCTGCGCGTAGATACAAAATCGCGACTCTCACGCCGCTGGGCTTTTGCCCGTGACAGCCAGCAATTGCTGGGGATCAGCGACACCGTTGGGGTCTGCGTCGACCTAGACGCTCGACGCGCCATAGCTTGGCCTGATGAATTACGTCAACAAATCGAACAAAACCAACAACCCCAGCTCGCATAAGTAAGCCCGTGTTACCTGCGCACCACCCGAGTGCCCGCGACAAAATCATGCAAACAACGGCGCGCCGGAAAAAAGATCAACACAAGGTCTAACAACGGTAGTATCAAAATTGTCGGCACAACCAACGTAAACATCAGCGGAAAGAACAACGCTCGTACGCAGACTAATTTCCAAAACGGGGCAGGACCTTGCCCTGCAACGTTAGTTGACTGACTAACAATCGCTATTCCAAACGCCCGTTTACCTAGCGTCTGCCCGCGGTGCCAAAGGCCGTAGCCATTTAACAAAAGGTAGCTCGCAATCGCCAGACCCAAAAGCTGCACCATCCACAGATTAGACACATAGTCTTGGGCGTCCTCTAAAATACCCGTCATCAACACTAAAAGTAGGGTCAACGTCGGCACACAAATCGCATCCACAGCTGTTGCAGCCAACCGCCGTCGCCGACTGGCCAGATATAACCCGTCATTCATCCTCAGCAGCCATTTCAAAAACCAAGAAAGCGTTCCCTTGGCGTTGCTCGCCAACATACCCATAACCGGACGACACCAACAACAAGTCATCTGCGACCATCGGACCATGCGCGTCAAACGCACCACCTTGCGCAGGCTGGTCATTGATTGACTCAAACTTCCGCCAAGCGTCAAATGACCACAGTCGTTTCCCGTCAGAGGCGCGATAGATTTCTAAATATCCATCCATGCTGCCTGTAATGACTATATCGTTGGTCGCCAGCGGCGCAGCTGACAGTCCATACTCACACGCGACTTCGGCGCAACGCGGGTCTCGAGTGAAATGCCAGCGGACCTCTCCTGACTCCATATCCAGGGCGTATAAACCAGGAGATGCTTTACCCGGGGACGGAAAATCAAGCACCGACTTATCGCTAATTGGCGCAAATACCAACCCCTGTGCTTCATTTGCAGCCAACCCCCAATGCACCCCGCCGATAATGCCGCCACGGCCAATCCGCCGGGACCACACTAACTCCCCGTTAAGCGGATCGAGCGCATGCACCTCAGCGGACTTCTGACCTGCAATCAATAACTGACGCCCCGATGGCGTTGTTGCCAGCATCGTGGGGGCTCCAAAATCAACATCCGGGCCGGTAGGTTTCGGACAATTGGGATGATTAAGGGCCATAAGATTACAGGCGGCGGTGTAGGCATCGTCGGCCGTGAATTGCCGCTGCCAAATTATTTCGCCCGAATCTGCATGCACCGCAAACAGAGCATCACTGGTGTCTGTCGTGGGGTGCGAATAGTTCTGGCCGGTGCCGTAGTACAAAACATTTCGCGTGACATCGAAGCTTGGCGCACCCCACACCGGTGCACCACTAGGGCCATATTTTTGGACAAAAAACCAGTGGTCGCCCGTTTGCTGCGCCGGAGCTTCGATGGTTGGCCGGTACCAAATTTTTGCGCCCGTCGCGAGATCCAAAGCCGCCATCCCACCACTGGTTGTGCAACAGCCATAAAACGGATTGAGTGCCAAACCGACTTCTTGAGAGGCGATCGGCACATACAACCGAGCCCCATGAATCAACGGCGTGCCCGAGTACCAGGGTAACGGTTCATCATCTAAATGCGTATGCCAGACCAGCGTGCCATTGGATGCATCTAATGCATATACGCCAGCGATTCGGTCATTGAAAATAAGTAAGTCCCTAGCCCCAACACGAGCATGCAGCAAGGCGCTGGCGATATACCCTTCATGGGCATAAAGCCACCGTTGACACCCTGTATCTCGCGCTAAGGCCACAACGCCAAGGCCGCTGTCGCCAATAAAGATGGTGTCACCGGTAACCAGTGGGTAGGCACGCGGCGTGGTATTGTGCAAACCGTAGGCCCACTTCAATTTCAATCTATTGACATTTTCAGCCTGTAAAACCGAACTGGACTGATAGCGCGTATTGCTCAGCGTGATCCCCCAGCCTTCGCTGTAGCTGCGATTGAAATTGGGTGTGCTTGATACATCGTCACAATTGGCCTGAACCTCAGCCACGCACAAGCTCAAAACCAGAATAAATACACGAACCATCAACTCTCCAAATTTGCCTGATGTCTCGTGCTCATCTGACTGGGTGATTGCGCGCCTGACAGCAGTCCTCTACCATCGACCGGCGGGATGTGAGTATAAGGGGGCCGATATCCATATTCAAAAAAAAACCACGGATATCAACAAATACGGGGATTTCATGTGTGGCAATATCTGGCGCTACTTCAGCCTCGGTTTATGCCTGGCCTTCAGCCTGACCGCTTGCAGTCAATCTCCGGATAGCAACACATTACAGGTCTTGTCACGCGTCCACTTCAATACCAACGTCAGCAACTTCGAGGATTCCAAACTCTTCTACGCCCAACTGGGCTTCGAGACCGTGTCTGGATTCCCGGATAACAATACGTTAGCCATGGCCCATGCGGTGGGTATATCAACCCCTACCTCCTATGATGGTGCCCAAGGGGGCGCAGCGGGCGGATACCTCTTACACGGAGAGCTGATCGGCTTAGGTTTGACAGGCGGGGTCATCGATCTCATCGAATTCAAAATACCGCGCAACGACAGTCCACCTTACAGCACTGTAAATCATCTGGGCATGTCACGAGCGACAATGTTGACCAGCAATATTGCGGCCGACTATTTACACTTAAAGGCTCTGGGTGTTGCGTTTCTGAGGCCACCGATCAGCCGCAAAAATGGGGAGCGGTTCACCATTTTCACGGATCCTGATGGCACTTTCTATGAACTGCGGTCTCTACCCCGCTCCTCAACATCTGCATCAGCAAACGCAGCCGGCACCTACATCCAGCAATTAGGACCCGTCACCATTAACGTTACCAACTACGATAGATCTGCTCGTTGGTATGAACAACTGGGCTACCGGTTTACCAAACATATCGATCCGATCGAATCCTTAGAAGTCTCACAAGCTATGGGGCTGCAGACACCTTTTGAAATTAAAGGGGGCTTGTTTATACACAGCTATGACGGCTCCCAATTAGAGATTGTTGAGTGGAAAACACCCAAACTGTTAACGCACCCTTACCCGATACCCATTAACCACCTAGGCATTCACAGAATTGCCCTATCCACAGCAGACATAGAGGGGGATGTAAAGAAACTACAAAGCCGCGGAGTGAAATTCATATCCGACATCACACCCTGCTGCTCGGGTGCGGACTCTTGGGGCAAAATCGTCGCTTTTTATGACCCAGACGGCACCATCATTGAGCTCGTAGAGCAACCGATGATGACCATCATGGCCAGACTGGCCCACGCACTCAAGTGACCTAAAATCAGCAAGCTGAACCCTCTATCACACAATCTGTATCAGTGATTATTACCGCAGACCCGCCCGTTACCCGTTACACTTACGCTCCCTTTGACATCACCAGGTTGGATCCGTGACCGAGCGACGCCGAGCGAGCACAGTATCTGAATACTACGACCTACAAAAACGGTTATGGACTCCCACCCCTGGCGCATCCAAACCATCCAGCGAACCTTTTAACGTGCGCTCCAGTGACGTATTCATTACCCCCTTTTCAAAATCCGGCACAACCTGGTTGCAGCAGATTTTCCATACGCTGCGTACCCGGGGTGATACCAATTTTGAGGACATCTCGGCGGTTGTGCCATGGCTAGAGGTCAGTCCGATGCTAGGAATTGACCTTAACGCCGAACAGCGCGCACATCCACGGGGTTATAAAAGCCATGCGCAAAGGGCTGATTTACCTCGCGGTGCCAAATACATCGTTTCGGTGCGACATCCAGCAGACGTCGCCTATTCGCTGTTCAAATTCATGGAGGGCTGGTTTATCGAGCCCAACACGATTTCGCTGGACGAATTTGTACGTGAGGTGTTTTTACCCGGCGCCTACTTTGACCATTTGCTCAGTTGGTGGCCCCACAGGCTAGACGATGATGTATTGTTTCTCACCTACGAACACATGTCAGATGATTTATCCGCCACCATCACTCGCATCGCCCAGTTCTGCAACATCCCAATCGATGAGTCGCTGCTCAACCTCACCTTAGAACGGGCTTCTTTTGCTTTCATGCAGCATCACAAAACTAAATTCGACGATGCTCTTTTACGTGCAAAAACCGAGGAGTCAGTGCTGCCTCATGGCAGCGACAGTGCCAAGGTAAGAACAGGACAAGTGGGCGACCGCGCGCGTTTGAGTGACACCCTTCGCGCAGACATTCAGGCACAGTGGGCAGCAAAAATCACACCCAAACTCGGCCTAGAACAATATGACACCTTACTCAAAGCCGTTTACCGTTGACTATAAATTCGCCAAATAATGAGGGCCTAAAAACCAAACCGGGGCGGCATTTTGTGCCTTTTATCGCAGCACTTATCGCGCTTGGTCCATTTGCTATCGATACCTATTTACCCGCTCTACCGAGCATGGCGCAGGACTTGGGGACCAACATCGTACGCACCAATCAAACCTTAAGTGCTTATCTGATCGGGTTCGCAATTGGCCAACTCATTGGCGGACCAGTATCGGACCAATTAGGGCGCCGTGTTGTGGGTTTAACCGGCTTGGTCCTGTTTATCATCTGCTCCTTAGGTATCGCGTATTCGCAAAATATTAACGTCATTTTAGCGCTTCGCGGAATTCAAGCCATCGGCGGAGGTTTTGCAACCGTGATCTGTTTAGCCATGGTCAGAGACGCCTACAGCGCAATGGATGCAGCGCGCCAGTTTCCAAAAATCATGATGGTTATGCTCACCGCGCCTCTCATTGCTCCGGCAATCGGAGCGGCAATGTTGCCACTTGGGTGGGCCAGCATTTTCTTGTTTTTGGCGATTTACGCTGCCGTATTGGGGTTGTTTTTAGCCTTCACCGCAGAGACCGCAACCCAACACGCGCGGACTTTTGATGCCCGGGAAATTCTGACCCAATACGCCAACGTCGTAACCTTGCGCATCAAGGGAAAGTTAGTTCCCCTGCGTTACATCTTTGCACAAGGATTGATCGCGTCGGTACTTATGATTTTTATCACGCATTCATCCTACATCTACATGGATTATTTTGCCGTTCCCGCAAACCAATTTGCGTTCTATTTTGGTGCCAATGTGATCGCCATGATGGTGGCTAATTTTCTGACCTCTCGATTAATGAATCGGATACCCATTTATTCTCTTTACGTTTGGGGGCGCAGCGTCCAGTTGTTGGGTATTCTAATGCTATCAGGCGTTGTTATATTCACCGACGCCCCACTCGCCTTTTTTCTTCCCCTCTTAGCAATTGTGATTGGCTGTAACGGCCTGATTGGACCCGCTGTTCAGGGTCTCTACCTTGCGCCATTTCGCGCGCTCAGCGGCAGCGCGACCTCATTGTTAAACACTTCTATTTTCGCGATTGGCGGGCTACTTGGCGCAGCATCCGGGTTGTTCTTTGACGGTACACTTCGGCCCATAGTATTTACAATGCTGGCTGCACTGGTGTTAGGTAATCTTGTCGCTTTAACCATCCCCAGAACCAGCCCAGAACAATATGACTGAAAACCACCGAGCGGCCAGAACCGACAAGCGCTATGCGCCCTAGCCGGCTTGCTGCTCAAATTCGAACCGTTCAGTGGTTACGGTAGCCTGAGCCGGTGCGGAGTAGCGCAATCCTGAAACAGTCTCCGGCGCAAACGCGTTATTCAATTCGGCTAGGCGATCTTCGGATAACACAACATCTGCCGCCGCAAAATTATCCTGCAAATGTTTTAACCGGGTGGTGCCCGGTATCGGCACACATCGAGGGTCCTGAGCCAAGCACCATGCCAGCGCAAGTTGGGCAACGGTAATGCCTAATTCGGCCGCATGCCACTTAGCAATTTTCAACAAGCTCAAATTTGCGCTGTAGTGCGGGTCACTAAATCTGGGAAACGTACGACGCAAATCGCTCTTATGATATTCATCTGGCGTAAGCGGATCATCCGCTAAAAAACCGCGACCGACGGGTGAAAAAGGTACAAACGTTACCCCAAGCTGCGCGCAGGCTTGGATCACCGCAATTTCGGGATTGCGGGTCATCAAAGAATATTCAGATTGCATGGCCGCAATGGGGTGCACCGCATGGGCTCGCTGAAGCATCTCTGCTGACATCTCCGACAACCCGATCATACGAATTTTACCCTCCTGAACCAAATCAGCCAGCGCACCAACAGAGTCTTCAATGGGCACATTGGGGTCAGGGCGGTGCATATAATAAAGATCAATCACATCGGTCTGCAGGCGCTTCAAACTCGCTGTACAGGCACTTTTGATGGCCTCTGGTTTGGCGTTAAGAGATCGTTTACCGTCCGCGAAGCCCATCACACACTTGCTGGCCAACACATACCGTTCCCGCCGGTCCTTTAACGCATCACCAATTAGTTTTTCATTCTCTCCCATCCCATAAATAGTCGCGGTATCTAAAAAGTTATATCCAATGTCCACGGCCTTTTGCAAAAACGCAATCGCCTCTTTACGCTCCTGGGCAGGCCCATAGGCATGGCTAAGATTCATACACCCCAGCCCAATCGGATGAACCTCTGAAGAGCCAATGTTTCGAGTGATGCCTGTCATAGTGTTCTGCTCCATGGATTAATATTCAGCTCAATAGTATGCGGCGCCCGGTTACCGCGAATTAACGGTTCTGGTCCGCAGCAGCTCGCAGCCGCTGAAGATTATCCGCATGCTCACCTTCGCTGAGCTTATACATTGATATCACCGCAATCATAGCCATCCACAAGGTCAGGATAGTCGGAACATAATAAAGACCCAGTTTATAAACCGCTTGGGACGACACCTGGCCCACATCAGCGCCCGTCGGGAAATCCGCCATCGCCAATACAAAAGAAGCAAATAAGAGCCCTAGTCCCTGCACACTTTTACGCACAAAAGTCACGCTTGAGAAAAAAACGCCTTCGGAACGCCGCCCGGTTTTCAACTCTGCCTGTTCAACCAAATCAGCCGTCATGGACGCATACAGAATCTGAAAGCAAATGATTAGCCCAACATCGATCACACCAGTGATCAGCACAAACCAAAACACAAACGGATCACCATTGTCCGGCAACACACCAACAAGACGCAAAAAAACCGGCAGCGGTGCGCCCAGAAAGGCGACCAGCCCCACCCACATAGCGGCTCTTTTTTTGCCGTACCGTCGTGAAAGTATCGGCGCCAAACCGCCGCCAATAACGGCCGCCAGAAAGACCCCCATTGTGATCAGGCCGGTTTGTTGCGAGGTGAATTCCCAAAAATAGGTATAAAAATAAAACGCCAGCGCGGCTGCAAGCCCAGTCGCAATGGCCCCTAACAGAGCACCGACAAACAGAGCGACAAACGAGCGATTGGACAGTGTTTCAAAAATCTCTTTAAATATCCGCCCCAAACTCATCTTGCGCTGCGGGGGAGGGCTTTTCAGATAGGGTATCCGCGAGTGAGTACCCAGCGCGGCAACCAATATCGAGATAAAAATAAGCACTGAGCCAACCGCACCCAACATTTCGTAGCTTGTAATATTAAAGCGACCGTCCGCAATGGTCGACGTGACCATGGCCGGAAAAATGAAAAAAAACATCATCACGGTCATGGTGTTGCCGCCAGTCCATCCGAAATAGTAGCGGAAACTGAGCAGCGAACTCCGCTCCTGATAGTCATCCGTCAATTCTGCAGCTAAGGCACTACTGGGCGTCTCATACAGCGTAATAAAGGTGCGAATGATCACTGCCAGAACCAACAAATACCAAAACAAACTCTGCTCGTCCCAGTCGGTAGGCGGGTTCCACAACAGAAAGTAGGACAGAGAAACGGGAATTAGGGCCGCATACATAAAGGGATGGCGGCGCCCCCAGCGGGACCTTAGATTGTCAGACCAATAGCCGACCACAGGATCTGAGAGCGCATCAAAGACCAGCGCTGTCGTAATGGCGATACCCACCAGATGGGCGTCTAACCCAACCACTTGGCTGTAGAACAACAACAAAAAATAGTCAAAACCGTTGTTTTTTACACCAAAAGCCACTGAGCCAAACCCATACGCTGTCTTTAGGCGCAAAGGTAATTTGTGTGGATTTGAGGCGTTCACCGCGTCAGGTGTTTCGGGGTTGGTCATATTTGTTGCCATCGCTTTTATCGCACCTTAACCGGTATCGTCCGGCGCAGAACGCCCACTCGAACTCTTTAAGTGGTCAAATATGCCCTGCCCGTTGAACTACGGTCAAGCAAAGACGTCAGTTAAACTCATCCGCACTCAAACAGCAGATGTTCGAGTGCTCATATGGCAATGCAATTCATCCGGTGTACCATGGTTTGTCCCTGCATTGGGCGTGAGTAGAAAAACATGCAAGAAACCCCTCAAAAAGATCGACACGTATTGCGCATTATCTTCATTGAGGGTGCAGCAAATCTGGTTGTTCTCGGGGCCAAATTAGCGGTCGGTATATCTACCGGATCGCTGGCCATCATAGGCGACGCCATTCACTCCTTTACGGATGTTCTCAACAATGGCGTAGCGTGGCTGGTGGTGAAGCATTCGAGCGCGCCACCGGACGCAGAACATCCCTACGGCCACCGCAAGTTCGAGACCCTTGCCGTATTCGGCCTCGC
The DNA here is from genome assembly GCA_002389675.1 of Gammaproteobacteria bacterium UBA4421. GTDB lineage: Bacteria > Pseudomonadota > Gammaproteobacteria > Pseudomonadales > Azotimanducaceae > UBA4421. The sequence continues at coordinate 10,093 of DGQF01000027.1, read as the reverse complement.
CACGCTCCTGGCCGTATTTGCCTTCGAATTGGCCCTTCAGGCCATTCGCCGAGAAGATAGCGTTGTAACCACCGGCGGATGGGAACTGTTACTGATGCTTGCTGTGCTGGTCATTAATGTCGTTTTGTCTGCCTGGCAGCGTTTTTGGGCCCGAAAACTAAACTCCGACATTTTACTCGCCGACGCCAGCCATACGTTCGCTGATGTCCTGACAAGCACAGTTGTTATCATCGGATGGCAACTTTCGGCCATGGGGTACCAATGGCTGGATCAACTCTGCGCGCTAGGGGTTTCCGGCCTCGTTCTCTATTTGGCGTTTACTCTGTTTCGGCGGGCGCTACCCGCCCTGACCGATATGTCGTCCATCGACTCCGAAGCTTTGATTGCAACCGCAGAGGCCGTTACCGGTGCAGGTACAATACGTCGCGTGCGGTCTCGCTGGATCGGATCCGAGCGGGCCGTGGACATGATCATCTCAGTTGATGCCCATTTACCCATTGCTCAGGCACATGCCCTGGCAGATCAAATCGAAGACAGGCTAGAGGCACACTATGGCCTGCGGGATATTTCTATCCACATGGAGCCTAGTTCCGAGGTCAGGCTATGACCGAGGCGCAGCCCCGGATTGTTGTGCAACAAATGCCTCAATGACGTCACTGCCTAAGCTACTGCCGTCATTTTTGCCGATAGTCACTGCCGGCCAACGCCCATCTTTAAACATGAACAGCACCGTTGCGCCCTCATCACCAGCCACCAATGGTCCATAACCTCGATTAGCCAGTCCGATACGTACGTCCCCCGCATAATGCCATTGAGCCCCCACCCTCTGTGCGCCTTCAAGGATAATCTCCGTGTAATCACACGCATGAGTATGCGCCTCAACAACACAGCCCGGTGGATAGTAAACGTGAAAGATAGTCGGTGCAGATTCGTCCAGACCGGCACGGTACATGCGGGTAACAATACCGGAAGGTAATTCTATCGACTGCAGGTCATCCCAGTTGAAGGCCAAGTGCCCCCGACGACTCAAACTCTGCGCTGCAGCATCACTAATGCCCGGATCATTTTTAATCTGCTCGTCCATCCCACCCTCTTTTCACTACGTTTGCCGTAACTTGACGGCTCAGACGCCAAAAAACAAGCGCTTCTTGAACGTCGGTTCAACGCTGTACATGCAAAAAATGCAGATGCTTCTCGTACTGTTCTAGCAAATCGTGGAGCAACTGTTCTTTTGTCCAACCCATTAAGTCATAACCTTGGCCACCTTCATTGAGGTGCACCTCAGCGCGATAATAACGCCTATTCTGCGACGCTCCTGCGGTCACTAGCGCATCATCAGGCAGCGCGTAGGCACCACAGTGCACCTGATATTGAAAATGAGTTTCATCACCGTGGAGCACCGCAAGGGCAACCTGCTGGCCGTCTGCAGAGACTTCAACACGCGCATCCAAGCCCCGCTGGCACAACTCCTGTGCAAACATTTCCAGCGCGAGCCGAGCCTCATGGTTAATAAAAATCTTAACCGCATTTTCTGTTGGGTATAGCAAAAGATTGTCTAACCGTTCCTTCCAATCTGTCGAATGCGCCCCACCCGTCGGGGCGACGGTTGTCAGCAACAATGTCTGACGCTTGGCGTGATCAACAGAAAGGGCACGAACAAAACCCCATATGGCCGCCAGAATGGCCATCGAAAACGGTAACGCACTGGCAATTGCCGCAGTTTGCAGCGCCGAAAGACCACCCGCCAAAGAAAGTACCATCGCCGACAGCCCAATCATCGCCATCCAGAATACACGTCGCAGCATCGGCGTATCGTCGCGGCCGTCCGAGGACAACATATTCAACACCATCGCACCCGAATCTGCAGAGGTCACAAAAAAAACAATCACCATGACGATTGCGACCAGCGACAAAAGATCTGGCAATGGGAAATAATCTAAAAATTTAAACAACGCAATCGACGTATCCATTTGCACCGCTTCGGCTAATTGGGCGTGGCCCTGCGAGAAGATCAGCTCAATTGCGGAGTTTCCAAACACTGTCATCCAAAACAGCGTAAACAGTGTGGGCCCGACCAGAGCACCAAAAACAAACTCTCGCAATGTCCGCCCGCGAGAAATCCTGGCGATGAACAAACCGACAAAGGGCGCCCAGCTGATCCACCAGCCCCAGTAAAATATAGTCCACCCACCTAACCAATCGGTCGGCTGATACGCATATAAATTGAAGGTTTTCCCAACTAAATCAGTCAAATACAGACCGGTATTTTGCATGAACATCTGCAATAAAAAGACTGTCGGGCCCAGCAACAAAATACCCACCAGCAACGCCACGGCAAGCACCATATTGACCTCAGACAATCGCTTGATGCCGGCGTCCAAACCCAGCACCACCGAAATGGTCGCCAGTCCCGTCGTCACAACAATCAGGCCAACTTGAACAGCACTACTTTTGGGCACGTCAAACAGGTAATTCAATCCCGTGTTAATTTGCTCCACACCCAGACCCAAAGACGTCGCCACACCAAATGTGGTGCTGATGATGGCAAAGACGTCTACGGCAGTGCCAATTGGCCCATAAATTCTTTGGCCGATCAACGGATACAAAGCCGAACGAAGGGTCAGCGGCAAGCCGTGCCGAAAACTGAAGTAGGCCAAAATAACCGCCACGATGGCATAAATTGCCCAAGCATGCAGACCCCAGTGAAAAAACGTGAGCGTCATGGCTTCTCTGGCCGCATCCACCGTTCCACCCTCACCCAGAGGAGGAGACATAAAATGCATGACCGGCTCGGCGACACTAAAAAACATCAGCCCAATTCCCATGCCTGCCGCAAAGAGCATGGCAAACCAAGACAACAGGCTATAGTCGGGTTCTGAATGATCAGGTCCAAGTTTGATATCCCCAAACCGGGTCAACGCTATGCCACAGGCGCTGACTAAAATCACCGCAACCACAAGAACATAATACCAACTGCCATTGGCAATGATGCCGGCCTGAATATCACCAAACAGCTGATTCGCAACATCAGGCACAATCGCGGAGCCACCGATGACAAAAATCAAGACACAGGCGGAGATATAAAATACCGGCTTGTTCATCGGTGCCGCGTTTGGCGACGATGAGCTTAAGGCTTTTCGATCCGCATTGGTCATGTTTGCGTACCTGTATTGCTGACCTCTAGCAGCGGCCCCAGCGCGCGTTCTAACGGGGCAAGCCAAGGCTGAAAATTGCGCCACTGAGCAACACTATCGCGGAATATCGGTTGCCTTACCTGCTCGGAACTGGGTGTACGAACATTGCGTTTGGTCTTGTGAAATTGAACACACGACGATTCAAATGGCAGGCCACAGAAAGCAAGTACCCGTCGCACCTGCCCCTCAAGATCATCAACAACGTCTTCGTGATTCACCCGCAACACAAAACCTGGTAACACGGAATCCCAATGATCCATCAAATCTACATAGCCACGATAATAACGACCCAGATCTTCCAGGTCGTAGGAAAATTCCTGACCCTCTGCAAACAGCTGTTTGTAGCCGCTGAAACAGCACGCCATAGGACTACGGCGGGCGTCTATTATTTTTGCATTGGGTAAGATGAGTTTGATCAGCCCGATATGCCGGAAATTATTGGGCATTTTATCAACAAAAAAAGGAGCAGATTCTCGGTGAATACGGGTGCTTTCTATGTATTCGCCGCCTAAGGCTTGCAACCTGTCTTCATCCAAAGATGCCAGCGCTTGCGGGTATCCGCCCGATCTGCGCAGCTTCTGCGAAAGGGAAATAATATTCGGCAACTCCAAGGTGCCATCGATCTGACTGTGCGATGACAAAATCTGTTCAAGCAACGTCGACCCTGCTCGTGGCATTCCAAGCACAAAAATAGGATCACTCGCTGGCGCGCCTTGTCCTGCACGCCGAGCAAAAAACGCAGCGTCACACATTGCCTTGATCGCCTCAAATTCCTCTTCCATGCGATCCGCACTATATCGGCTTTGGTTTTTTTTGAAGCGGTTACCTCGCTCGTAATGCTCAAAAGCTAGCGCGTATTCCTGCTTGTCCTCACATGCTTTGGCAATTGCAAAATTCAAGTAAACACGATCTAGGTAACCAACGTTCGGATTAGACGCTTGAACCTGCATCTGCTCAAATTCGGCATCGCTGAAGACATAAGTTTTAAGATTAGCCAGCGCATGATACGCCTCACCATGTTCCGGATGATGCAGATTCACCTGTCGATAAATATCAACAGCCGCATCCCCGCGACCGGAAGTCTTCAGTGCATGCCCTTTGGTTGTCAGTGTGATCGGATCGTTCGGAAGATGCACAAGTACATCATCAAGCAGTGTCAGCGCCTGCTCATAGGCGCCCGTCTGCATGTACTCAACGGCGCACAACGACCTGAATTGGAGATTGTTTGGTGCACTCGCCAGCAGGGACTTTGCTTGACTCAACGCGGCTGAAAATTTTTGCCGTTTACGTAGCACTTGCACATAATCCATGTGAACCTGTTGGTTAGACGGATCAAACGCTAATGCACTTTCCAACAAAAACTCTGCATCATCTAACACACCTAGGCGCACAGCGACATCAGCTAACAAACGCATGCCTTCAACGTGACGTGGGTGCTCGAGCAGAAACTGGCGACATAGGGTCTCTGCTTTCACCAGTTTGTTTTGTGCCATAAGTTCCATCACGGAACGCAACGGCTTCGGCAGCGCCAACAACCGTTCCAGCTGCAGCTTGACTTGCAACGCCGACCGCTCCTTGCGCTGCGCATTTAATACGCTCCACTGTCCACGCAGCGCGCCCTCCAACGCTGGGTTGAGCTGTAAAGCACGTTGGTAGGCCTGCAAGGCCGCGGTTTGATCACCTATATCCCGATGGCAATGGCCTGTTTCTTGATACGCACGGCTGTGCGAGGCAGACAATCTTTTTAGGCGGTCGAGAGTCACCAAGGCAAGGCTAGGCTCACCCTTGAAGCGAAGAGCAACCGCCAACAGGTACAGCGCCTGAGTATTTTCTGGCGCACCAACAAGATACTCTTCTAGGTCTGCGATGGCTGAAAGAATATGCCCCTGTGTGAGCTTGTCCTTAATGGCATCCAGCACACTTTGGTTGTCAGACATTCGCAATCATCCCAAAAAAAAACGGCGGCCCAGAACCTGAGTCGCCGTTCCATTGTCAAAGATCTCGACTAGAAGTCAAATGAGACCCGCAAGCCCATCGTCTGCGGTCGGGCATAGCTCACCCGCTGACGATCAAAGACAAAGCCATTGGAGAGCTCAGCTTCTTCGTCGAACAGGTTATCCACAAACAACTCCGCGGACCATGTCTCCGCGGCCACGCCTGCAGTAATGCCTACCAAAAACCAACTGTCTATCTCAGCATTGTTAATCACAATCACATCGCTCTGCGCCTTAGACGAGTAAGCCACATGCGGCATGATATGAGCCGTTAAACCACTATCCATTGACCATTCATACCGGGCACGAAGATTACCTTGGAACTCAGGCGCAAAAGCCAGTTCATCACCTTTGCGCACATCGCTGGTGGGTGTCGTGACCTTCGTGATTTCCGTGTCCAGATATGAAAACGCACCGGTAAGTGTCAAATTGTAAGACGCATTCCAAACGAAGTTACCCTCTATGCCAAAGATCTCCGCATCCGCGGCATTATCCGAGAAAAACAGGTTCACAATGCTCGGATCAAAGATGGTTGTCTGCAGACTCTCAACCTCTACAAAGAAAATGCTGCCATTCACCCTGAGGGTACGATCCAACAGGTCGAGTTTCCAGCCCGCTTCATAATTGACTACATCATCGGTGTCTAGAACAAATGGCACTGTATATCCGTTAGGTCCAGATGCACCGCCGGGGCGGTTCAACAATCCAGGGCGAAACCCTTCTGACCAAGTCGCGTACAGCATCGTATTATCATCAGGCGTCCAGCTAACGCTGAATTTACCAATAACTCCATCCGCCTTAGCCTTACTTGGCGCCTGCAGTGCACCAACAACTGCCGATGGCGTGCTGGGATCGTCAATATCATCTAACGTATAGGTCACATGATTGTCGGTATTACAGCTTCCGCGGAAAGTGAATTGTCCATCCCCATTGTAGAGGTCGCTGATATCGGTACCGTAAGCATTATTGTCTTGTGCTGCGCCTGAATTACAAAAAGATGAATTTGCGCTGCCGTTGAAATCAACCTCAACATCGTACCAGCGGGCCCCTGCCGTCAACGACCAATTCTCGCTCATATCCCACGTCACCTCGCCAAACACACCCCTCTGGGAGTCTTCGCGTTTGACATCATTACGGAAAATGACATCGTCAGGGAAAGGACCAACATCTGAGCGGTAACCGGTATCAAACGCATAATTTGGCGCCCATGCGCCAAACGGTGCAGCGGCAACTGAGCCTGGATAGGTGAAATCGTTCAGTTCTTTGAGCACCAACTCGCTAAAGAAGACCCCACCGGTTGCACGCACTGAATGTTCAGCTGGTGTGACCACGCGAAACTCATGCGTCCACACTTCGGTATCTGTAGACGAATCGACAAACAAATTCGGTGCCTGACAAACGCCGCTCGGTGCCGCATCACCAGGATAGCTGACAGAGCCGTCACAGACATAATAGGGCAGATACTGACCTACAAACAGGTAGTCGGTATAGTCGACCACTTGATCTGTTTCGCGATCCGTAAAGGCGCCCGTATAGACCATTTCCAGAGCGCCAACGCGGCCCTCTACGGTCCAGTTCGCGTTCACAAAGTCATCTTCAACCCGATCCTCGGAAAAGCGTTGAATTTCGTAATCGTCCAGATCTGGATCTGCGAAAAAGACGCCGTCCACCTCTAGAGATTGCTGCATCACTGATGCACTGACCGTCCAATCCTCATTCAGATCCCAAAGCGCACCCAAACGAAATCCTTCGTACTGCGCTTCATTGTGATTTTTCTTCTCGATCGCGTCGGCGTTTAAAAAGGTAACCCCTGAAAGATCCGCACCAGCCTGGAATCCACCTCGGCCTGCAGAGACCACCGCTCCATTATCTCTAACGGAACCCGCTGGCCGGAAACGAGCGCTATCACTGACGTTGCGAGTACCTGCAACCTGATCGATATATCCACCTTGGGTGTCGGTATAGGCCACCGCACGAAGAGCAAAATTTTCAGCAAGAGCCCAGTTCAAAACCGCTTCTAGATTTGCGCTTTCGTCACCGCCTTTAGTAAAGGATGTTCCCGCATCGACACGCCCATAGTTGCCCGAAGTATCCGGCTTGTTCGTGATCAAGCGGACGTTTCCTGCCTGAGAGCTGGCACCGAAGAGAGTGCCTTGAGGTCCCGAAAGCACCTCAATACGATTTAAGTCAGCGGCATAAACGTCTAAGTTCCGGCCTGGCTGCGACAACGGCTGTTCATCGAGATAAAATGCCACGTTCGGCGCAAGCCCCGCGACACCCGCGGTTGTTAAGTTCGGGGTGGTCGAAGCCAACCCACGGATATAGATGGTATTCTGTCCAGGCCCACTACCGCCAGCCGTGACACCCGGCATCTGGATCAAATAATCCTCGAGATTGGTCACCCCTAACTCATCGATCGCCTCCGACGTCAGCGCCTGCACAGCAACCGGCACGTCTTGCAGAGGCACGGCACGTTTGGTGGCTGTCACCACAACTTCTTCAATAACTCGAGATTCCTCTGCAGCGGCGAAGGGCACGACCATTGAAGCCACGGCTGCGGCCACGGCTTGATTCATTTTTGTTCGTTGAATTTGCAAAGATACTCTCCAAGTATTTAGTCTTCTATTTTTCTAATCGATTGTCGTCGAACTATCTTTTTGTCTGCGGGATTCGAAGCGGTACCTTTTAAACCCACTTTAGGGGCAAATTGCCCCATAAGAACCCCAAAAAAAAACATTTTACGACTCACCAACTGGCCATCCTATCAAAATTTCAAGATTTTTACATAGTGTCCTAATCTTTTTTCACGCATATTGTTAACGCCCCTAAACAATTTTACTTATACTAAACACCCGCAACTAGGGCTAAACTGTGCCTCTTTCATTGGCTGACTCCGTGACCCAAATAAACCAAGAGGATCAAGTCCTCGTTAATCTGCGAAAAATCATTCGTGCTACCGATCTCCATTCCAGGCGATTGAGCAAACAAGCCGGACTGACCACACCGCAACTCTTAATCCTACAAGCCATTCAGGAATTGGGCGGTGTCTCTATTTCAACGCTGGCGAAGAAGGTCACACTCAGCCAAGCCACCGTGACCACCATCATCGACCGATTAGAATCACGGACCCTGCTCAAACGCCAGCGCAGCACGAAAGACAAACGCGTCGTACATCCGGCGCTCACCGAACTCGGTGAGCAAATGCTCAAGCAAGCACCAACCCCCCTTCAAGACCTGTTCAGCGAACAATTTGAGGCCTTAGAAGACTGGGAAAAATCGATGATTGTTGCATCCCTGCAGCGGGTTGCGGCAATGATGAATGCAGACAAAATCGACGCTTCACCGATACTTCATGTAGGGGTAGCAGACGAGTTAGAGGGCACCACAGCTACCAAGACGAATCCGCCGCCGAAGATCCACTCATAAACCAGCGCAATCCCGCGCTAAAGTTTGTCAACCGGTGCGCCGGCCGGTGCTTGGTGTATCGGTTTTTTAAACAGAAGCAATACACCTAATGTGAACAACAGCAACAGTGCCAGAAGTAAGTAGCTGTCGGGATAGTTCGCGGTTTCGGAAACTTCGCCAAATAGCTTGGACCCCAACGATACCCCCAAATTACACGATGACATATAAACGGCGAACTGGGTTGCTGACACCCGCTTTGTGCAAATGCTCATCGCAATGGCAATCACACATACGCTGGCCATTGGATCTAGCAAAACCCACAAAGCTAACATCACAAGCACATAGGTCTCATCGACCCATAAATGTTCGGTCTGCGCAAGCAACAGCGCGTGCGCAAAAACCACCGCTATGGTCCATATCGACATTTTCTTGATGCCAAACCGATCGATCAACGGCCCCAGACCCAGCGCAAGAAACGCGCCAATCAACCCCATTGTCGCCACTAAATTAGACCAATCGGAAACCGCCAAACCAAACAATTTGACCGCCGCAATTGGCATAAGCGCATCGCCATAACCGTTTACTAACCCGTAGAAAAACAGGATCAGGAATACCGTCAAACTACTTCTTGACCACAAAACACCATTCAACGCTTTGATTAACGCTGTAATCGACGTCGGCGCAGGCACCGCAGCATGGTGCTCACCTTCATTCCAAGGAAAACGGCGCTCGCCTTCGCGCTCGCGGATATAAAAAAAGCCAAGCAAGACAATCGCGCAAACAATCGCGCCAAGCACAGCGGTCGGCCCAAGACCCACGGTCGTCAAAAGCACGCCACTCAGTGCAGCCGAACTGGCCCAGCCTATGGCTTTGCCAAACATCATAAATGCATTCACACGCCCGTACTCTTCTTCGGGTACCAAGTCGATGGCCATCCCATCCACTGCAACGTCTTGAGTAGCGGCAAACAGCTGAACCGTCGCTGCGAGGAACGTCAGCATCACCATCTGCTCGAGCGGATCATCAATGATCACCAACAAACACATCGCAACGGTCATCCCTAGTTGCGCACCCAGCACCCAAGGCCGCCGCAAACCCATTGCAGGGAACTGGAATCGGTCCATGAGCGGACCAGTTGCAACTTTGAACACCCAAGGCAGCACAATAATCGCTAGATACGACGCAATCATCGATGCGGACATGCCTTTGCTTGCCAACCAAGCCGGCATGGCGATATTCAACAGACCTTTGGGGATTCCCTGCGCGAAGTAAAGCAGGCCGCAGCTGCCATATCGAACAGCAGAACTCCGAGATAAATACATCCTTGCCTCTTTAACTCATCCTAGTTTGCACTCTCGCCAGAAAAATATTCACGGGTCAATTTGAAGACCACAGGCGCGAGCAATATCAAGGCCAGCAAATTAGGTAAAGCCATAAGCGCGTTTAACGTATCCGCCAACAACCAAACAAAATCCAGTTTGAGAACAGCACCCAGTGGGA
>DGQF01000026.1 GCA_002389675.1 Gammaproteobacteria bacterium UBA4421 | reverse complement strand
TATAACGTGAATGAGGATCCAGATCAGATAACCAACCTTTGGGGTCATCCAAAGCACCGCGAGACGCAGCAAGAACTCAAAGCGCTGCTTTATGCCGCCTTACCAGCACCTCGATTGCCAAAGCTTGCGCGCGTCGCACCAGTTTAAAGCCGTTGTTGGCATGGTGTTAAACCGGCTTAAGCGGTCTCAATAGCCCTTTAGCAACCCTATTTCGGAGCATTACTTTAATGAACCCAACAAGCGATTTCATCCTGAACCAAACCATGTTGCGGATCACCGATCCCGCGCAATCTCTCGCCTTTTACCAGAACGTGCTTGGCATGACGTTGCTGGATCAATTTGACTTCCCTGATATGTCGTTCACTTTGTATTTTATGGGTTATCCGAGCAGCGCAATTCCAACCGATCCAGCTGAGCGTGCAAAATGGCTTTTTGACCAAACAGGGTTACTCGAGCTCACCCACAACTGGGGAACTGAAATCGACGACACGGCGCGCTACCACAATGGCAATGAAGAACCTCGTGGATTCGGTCACATCGGCATCTCGGTCCCCGATGTCTATGAAGCCTGCAAGCGGTTTGATACCCTCGGGATTGACTACGTCAAACGACCGGATGACGGCAGCATGAAGGGGCTTGCCTTTATCAAAGATCCGGATGGCTACTGGATCGAAATACTCTCAAGTGCTGGTTTGCGTGATTTGATCCTCAATCGCTGATCCTCAACAGGGAGCTTGTCATCGGACCTTGCTAAACTTCACTTTAGCTTGAGCATCCCTAAGCAGGCTCAATCAATATCCTGACCAAAAATCAGGGTAAAGCCATTGTTATCGACAATACCAAAATCACGAACGCCGTAATCTCGGTCGCCGATGCCATGGGTAATCGTTACCTTTTTGCTGATCAGTTCAGCATAGTAAGCATTCACATCAACCAACCAGAAAAAATGTTTTATATCGCTCTGGGTGGCCTCGCCGTGAGTGAAATGCAGCGCGGCATTGTCTCGCCAAACTACCCCGTAGATTTCTGTTCGGTAGTCGCAGTTAAAGCCTAGGATATCTCGATAAAAATCCGTCGATTCCAAAACACTGTGAACTTGCAGAACCGGTGCTTGCTGAATGAATTGCTGTGGATTTGAAGTGGGTCGCGACGGCATCAGCGTACTCCAACGGTGAAGGAAGGGCATGGAATGCTTTTTGAAAACAACGATCACGCGGCACGACAACACGCACCAGCAGGCGCAGATTTGGTTGCCTTTAAACGCGCAGATTTTGCAGCCCACATTCGCATCTTAACTATGCCTAACAAAGCGCTTGTTGTCATTTCTTGGCCAAGCCCCATGTCAAGACGCGGACTGTCATATTCCGATAAACGCCCCATAAACGGCCGCTAAAAAAAACAGTCCAGCCAAAAAACGTTGGCAGACGTCCAAAACCAGTATCAAAACGCTCTATCGGGAATATTGTCAGACAAAAAAAAGCCCTCGCAAGGAGGGCTTTTTTCAATTCACTTAAGTGAATCTAAACGAGTATTAGTATTTGAAACCAATATTCATATACACATATCGTCCCAACGCATCGAAGTAAGCTGGGAAGGTATTACCGTTACCTGGCGCGGTACCGGCATCAGACGTGTAGCCTGGCTCTTTATCGAACAGATTCGAAAAGCCGAGGGTTGCAGAGATGTTGTCCGTGGGCAAATACGTGGCCGTTAAGTCAACATAGGTGTACGAATCAAAATCGATTGCATTCGAGTTCAGATCCTTGGTCTCACCTAAATGCCGGATCCCAACCGAGACGTCCGTCTTGTAGTCCGTCATGAGGGTGGCTTTGTAGTTACCACTCCACTCAGGCAGTGGGTTCTTGCCGCATGATCCCCCCCAATTACCAGCACATTCAATCGCCGCCTCACCTGGTAACTCGATAATCTCAGCGCTGCTTAGGTACGTTGTCACGCCTTGCAGCTTGAGGTTACCCAACGGAGTATCCATGGTGTAGTCGAAGATCAAATCGACGCCCGAGGTGCTTTCCTGAGCGATATTGGTAATCGTCGCACCAATGTACCCGCCCGTTAACCAGAGCGATCCGTTGATTGGGTTTCGATTAATGAGGTTACAATAGGCCGCATCGCCAGTTTCAACACACTTATCAAGTGCTGTCTTTGCACTAACGACCCCAATACCTTCTGTTACTTCAATATCAAAGAAATCCAATGTTACGGTTAAGCCATCCAAGAAGTTTGGCGTCAATACCACACCAATCGTTGTACTCTCGGCTTCTTCTGGCTTCACATTTGGATTACCACCAGAGAGGATGTTGTACTGATCAGCAGGTGATGTTAAGTCCGTGCCGTACAGGTTGGCCGCAAGACCCGTGCTTGCACATTGCGCTTGTGTCGCTGACGGCGCGCCGCGCGAACCACTACAAGGGTCGTCATCTAGATCAACCAGGCCAAAACCCTGCGCTGAATACAATTCGCTGACATTCGCATGACGAACGGCAGTTTGGAACGAACCGCGCAAAGCAATACTGTCATTTAATCGGTAAAAAGCCCCGACCTTGTAGGTATCCGTGTCAGCACCGGTTGAATAAGAACTATTACGGTAACCGGCGTCGACACTCAGGTTATCCATGATGGGAATACCCAACTCGATGAAGTATTCGTCAACGTCGTAACCACCAGCGATTGGTAACGTTGCGCCACCAGAACCAGAGCGGTCACCGGTACGGCTTGGCAGGTCCGGACGGAAATCAGTTTCAACTTCCTTGGTTTCAAAGCCAAACACAACTGAGACGCCTGATGGCGCGCCTGGAATCACCAATGGCGTGGTGCCCGTCATGTAAGCTGACAAGAGCGTTTGCTTACCATCGCCTAAGATATAAGTCGCGTTCGCGATGTAGTTTTGCAGCTCCTGGCCACCATCAATAACGGCTTGTATACCCTGATCACCTGGTAACCCGCCTGAAAACAGGTTGTATGGAACACAGGATGGGTCGGTGCCATTCAAAGCAGATACACACGTTGGCGTGCCATTGACACTGACGACATCCATTGCGCGATTGATCGCAATCACGGACAGGTCATTGCGGTACTCGTTAGCGTAGTTGATATCAGATTGCTGATAGTACACATCATAGGACCAGTTATCGTTCAAATCGCCTCGGAACCCGAAGGTCTGCGTGAAGTTCTTGGTGGCGAATAAAGATTGACGTGGGTTTCCTTCAACGTTTCGCTTCAGCGAGTATATGGGCGCTTTGTAGCCTAAAATATCGCCATTACCAACTGCGATATCAAGGCCCGAAATATAGGCCAACGCGTCTGTGGCTGAGGCAAAATCAGGCGCATGATCACCGCCCATCCCGATCCAGTCACCACAAGCTGCCTGATACTGCTGATCAGACAACAGGGCGTTGTAGCATGGCAGCGATTCAATATTGCCAAAGGTTCCTGAATAGGCAATCTGAGCATTAGACTCGGATTTCATGAACGTTAAGTCCGCGTAAACCTCGATATACTCATTGATTTCGAACTTGCCGAAAAACCCAGAAGTCAGCCGCTCATCCGGTCGCTGAAAGAAATTGGATGGATTGTAATTATAGGTCTGCCCAGCACGCGGCACAAACTCGTTGCCCTGCACCTTGAAATCTACGCCCGTTACGTCTGGATCAACGTTAACGAAGCCCAAAGCGCTGTAGCCGCCAAAGTCTGCCCAACGACCCGCAGGAATCGTTGAGGAGCCCCCACATCGTGTGATACCGCCTGACAATGCACAAGCGGAGATATCATAATCACCCTGAAGAATGGGATCGGTATCTGTTTTTTCTGCATAGGCCGTCACATGACCTCGACCATCCATAATTGAGCCGCCAAAGGCGATCGCAATTTTGTTGGTTTCGCCCGTTGTGACGTCATCCGGCGCTGTTTCATAATCGTAGGACTCAACCAAGCTACGCAGCCCGCCGTTATCATTCTTGTGGTCATAAAAGCTGTGCGAAATCTTGGCTTCAAAGCCTTCGAACTCATCATCGAGAATAAAGTTCACAACCCCTGCAACCGCATCAGAACCGTAAACCGAGGATGCACCGCCCGTTAAGACTTCTACTCGATCCAACAACAAGGTTGGCACAGCATTCAAATCGGCGCAGTTACCGCCACCGGTTGTGCCGGGCGCCATACGCTTACCGTTGAGCAGCACGAGCGTCCTTGAGCAACCTAAATTCCTCAGGTTAACCGTTGCCGTCCCACTGGCGCCGTTTGAATTGGTAATGGATTGCCCTGGCGAAACCTGAGGCAGATCGTTCAAATAATCCTCAACCCGAGTAATTCCGCGATCCTCAATCTCGGCCCCCGTTACCACGGCGATCTGAGATGAGCTCACAACATTGGGGTTCGCGATCCTCGACCCCGTAACGACAACCTCTTCTATCGCTGCGTCATCTGCCGCTTCGGCAAATCCGTTGACGGCGAACCCGCTCAACAGCGTTAAAAGAGTAGCTTTTGCAACATTTCTAAGAGACATAGTAATTCCCATTTTTCTATTATTTCAGTGCTGCACTGGGGTCTGAGAGCATCCCGATCGGGACAGACTCCGTGCTCAAGCGAATTTTGCGCTTTTTGCACACATTTGTAAATGCGTAGGTTGATCGCTTTAAGCCTTGACTCAACGCGCGAATTCGGTTCCGAAACAACTGCCACACGCCCTGCCGAAGTCCCTCGCACTCCTAACCGTGCGGTAACGAACGGATCTCAAAAGGGTAATTTAAACCAAACTTCGTCTGCGCTCTTGCCCGGTCTACCGGGGCTCGCAGCTTGATCAAAAAAGCAGACTGCCGCCAAACCGGGCCAAAGGCTTCTTAGCTTTGTTATTTTTGATCCGCAGAATTGCGATACCGATCGCATTTATCGGGAATAACGGTGCGCTCTGTAATTGAGTTGTTCGACAGCCGCAAAGAATTCTTCTTTGCGCGCCTTAACCAGCGCTTTGGCTTGACGAAGGTCTTGCGTCAGTTCTTTGCGGCTAACATTGGCTTGCTGCAATAACTTGGATTCCTTGCGCAAGGTTTCCCATCGGCTTACCGCCTCAAGCCAGTCCTGTCGCAAGGCCATAACTCGATTTTCCCAGTGCGCATAGAGTGCGGCGGCATCCTTATTCAACGATTTCAGTTGATCAACACGCGCGAGCTTCCGGGCTGCGATAATTTCCGCTTCTTCAAAACGATTGGCGCGCTTTAAGCCGTTCACTAACCCTAGGCCCCGCAGCAGTAATATAATGTACCGA
>DGQF01000035.1 GCA_002389675.1 Gammaproteobacteria bacterium UBA4421 | reverse complement strand
GCGTTCGCTGTGATGTTGGGCTTTCCACTACCCACAATCGCTGCCGATGAAAGTGTCGCGATCGAGGAGATCGTGGTTACCGCAAGAAAAAGGGAAGAATCGTCGCAGGACGTGCCTGTCGCAATCACCGCGCTCAGTGCAGAGCTTGAGAGCGCATCAATCCGAAACCTGACCGACCTGAACGGTTACTCTCCCAACCTGATCATCAGCGAGGATGGCAGCCGCGGTGGTGGTGGTGCCAACATCAATATTCGCGGCATCAGCCCAACCCGCACGGACGACAACTCCTTTGATGCCCCTATTGCCGTTGTCATAGATGACGTCTTTCTGGGCAGCCTTGCGGGCCAGGTCATGGAAAACTTTGACCTTGAGCGAGTTGAGGTGCTGCGCGGGCCACAGGGTACCCTGTTCGGCAAGAATACCGTTGGGGGTGTTATTAACGTCATCCGTAGCCGACCTACCGGCGAACTCGGTGCACGCTTTAAGGTCACCGCGGGTGAAGACGGTCAGCAGGAACTGCGAGCTGTTGTAAATACCGGCCTGACTGAAGATTTGTCTCTGAAATTATTTGCCACCGACATCAGCTACGATGGCGCTCGAAAAAATCGCACCAATGGCAATAAATTTGGTGATCGCGACTACCAAAACTTAGGCGCTACCTTCCTATGGGAGCCTAACGATAAATTTGAAGCTCTGTTCACCGCTGAGATCTTCCGCGACGAGGGCACGCTTGATTACTTCCATACAAACTACAACGCAGCCCCGGGCGTACTGGCGCCACCCCCTCCGCTTGCTGACGGCACACCGTCTCCTGAGCAGGATTTCAGCGGCGGTTTTGTAACCTGCACCGTTTTTCAACAATGCCGGGATAGTCTCGACACCCCAAGCTATGCTGAAAACGACAAAGACAACGACTTCAAACTCGATACCGATGCTTTCACGCTAAAAATGGTGTACGACATCAACGAAAATCTGTCGCTAACCTCCGTCACGTCTCATCGCGAACTTGACGAGTATCGCTTCTACGACTACGACGCGTCAGCGCACCCGTTCATTACCATTGAGCGCTGGAATGAATATGAGCAAACCAGCCAAGAATTTCGTCTAGACGGTCAATTTAACAACGTCACCTTTACAGCAGGTCTGTACTACTTCAACAACGAATTCACCCAAGACTGGGTCACCGGTGACGGGTTCTGGGCATTTGTTGGCGGTGGTTTCGGCGGCTTATCAGATCCTAACGTCTGGGGTGCTTGTGTAGCTGGCGCGCTCGGAGCTTTGTCATGCGACCCTGGCATCAGCAGCGTACCCGCTGGTGAGGATGTCACGCAGGTCTTGTACGAAACACAAGAAACCACTTCTTACGCCGCATTCGCGCAAATGGATTGGTCAATCACTGAAGATTGGATTTTGACCGCAGGCCTGCGATACACGTACGAAGAGAAAGACTTTGTCGCCGGACAAGCATACCTCTCTAACGTAGAGCGGCAGCGTCTGCGCGTCTTCCCCGGTGGCTATGCAGATCTGGACAACGACTGGAACGAAATATCACCAAAAATTGGCCTGACCTACGTCATTAATGACGAATCAATGGTCTACGCCACCTACTCCGAAGGCTTCAAATCCGGCGGCTTTTTTGGCGTCAATCAGAATATCTCTGATTTCAATCGTGACCAATACGATCCCGAATTTGCCAATAACATCGAAGTTGGATACAAATCCCAGCACCTCGACAATCGTCTGCGGCTAAACATCACTTACTTCCGCAATGAATTCGAAGACAAGCAAGAGTCTATTGTTGCTTTGGACGCCAGCACCGGCACGGTAGCCAGTCGCTTCGATAACGCAGCTAACGTGCTGTACAAAGGATTTGAAGTTGAGACACAGTTTGTCGTGAATCAGTACCTGCGGTTGTTTGCCAACTACGGATATCTTGATGCCAGCTATGAGGAATTCGAAACGGATATCAATCCAAACGACAACCTGAACGTTGTGCAAGATGCATCCTTCTTAACACCACGTAATGCACCAGAAAACACCCTTGGTTTGGGCGGCACGCTCTCAGTACCCATGGGTGCAGGCACTCTGGAAGTCTTTGGCAAGTACACTTGGATTGATGAAATTGAAGCCAGCCTGCTGAACCTCAATCAATCACGGGTCAAGTCTAGAGACGACGTCACCGCAACCATAGGCTACTACACCAACAACTGGTCGGTATCTGTATTTGGGCGGAATCTGACCGACGAGCGGTTTGAAGTGTTCCAGCCCATCGCAACCTTGTTCGCTGCGGGCATTGTGAATCGCCCACGCTCCTTTGGCGTTGAGTTCACCTACGAAATGTAGACCTGTGGCCCAACCACAAATGAAGCGCTTAACCGGCGCCTCATAGTTAAAAACCCCGGTCTAACCGGGGTTTTTTCTTTGCGCAGCAAAATTATTTTTATAGCCAGACTTGCGGCACTTCAACTTTCCTGCCATACAAGCAATTTACACTAGAGCCGTTTTTCCAAGCATTGCAGCGAAGCTTGTCCGCCCGAACANNAACCCTCATGAGAGAAGTCCCCGCATGTTTAAGCCTTTTCGCATCAGTTCCATCTACGATAGGTTCTCCAGACTGGCCCCCGTAACCGGCAGATGCATACTCGCCGGACTCACCATCGGGGTAATGTCCTGCGCCCACACTCCCGCTGAGCGCAATACAGACAAGGCGTTAAAAACCGCCTTCAAAAAAGATTACCCGAGCCTCACCCCGCTACAGGGCCCGCTAAACCAACAGGATATGCCGCATCGAGTACGTCATAAACCAAGCGGTATAATTCTGCTCTATGCACCCACCGGAACGTTCATGATGGGTTCACCCGAGTCAGAAGCCAAACGCGACGCTAACGAGGTTTACCGGCAAGTCGAGATTAGCCAAGGATTCTATTTAGGCGAAACTGAAATAACAGTTGGTCAATATATCAAGGTCATGGGGCGCGACGCTGTCGACCGCCAGGCACCCTATATGGACAAAAACAATAACCCCATCACGGGCATATCTTGGGTCGACGCGCAGGCGTTTGTAGATCAATTAAATAAGCGGTGGGGGCCAGGGTGGCATTTACCCACCGAGATACAATGGGAGTATGCCTGTCGAGCCGGCACCGTCACGCCCTTCTCTTTTGGTGAAAATACCACATCTGAACTCGCCAATTATGCCCACCGGTACCCCTATCTCGGCCGGGTTGGCGCCCGCACAGACAAAAATCCTGTCCCCGTCAAAAGCTACCCTGCAAACCCCTGGGGCTTTTACGAACTGCATGGCAATGTCTGGGAATGGACCGCAGACCTGTATCACCCTAACCCGGACAAACCAGCCACTGTCAGCGACAGCACCGGGTTTCCCAGAGTCATCCGCGGTGGCTCTTATACCTCCTCGGGTGCGTTATTGCGCTGCGCCTATCGCGACGGCTACCCGCCGCTCGCCAGCCTCGGCCCCAAGTACGGATTGCGAGTGGTGCGCGCCCTGCAAAGGTAGCCGTCCGCAGCTGTCGTCGGCCATAGTCTATAAGGCAGCCATTGGCAGGCTGGCGGTCAACACTCTGTCTTGCACTGTGTCAGTCCATGCAAAAATCAGGCTCTGATCTGAGCGCACCATCTGCGGGAAACCGCTGGGACGATCATCGCGCGTTTGCCCAATCACACGAACAGGGCCCAGCTCGCCGCTCGCAGAGATAAGACGAACACAAATCTCACTGCGATTATCCGGCCACCGTCTGACCCAACTCACAGCCGCGGAGCCCTCTTCAAAGAGAACCACATCTACCCGACCGATCGCACTTTCAACATTCACATCTATGGGTGAAGCAAAGCTTACGCCACTATCGTTGGAAAAAGCGGCCCTCACTCGAGGTTGATCGTTGGCCGCGGTGAACCAAGCCACAGCAACTTGATTACGCACGCCACTGATTGCCGGACCATTAACCGGGCAACCTGGAATGATCCAATTATCCTCTGATACACGCGTTTTAAGCGCGCTCGCCCCATGCTCCAAATGCGCCACGTAAATATCTCGGACCTCAGCAGGCGAGCGATCACGGTAGACAACCAGAGGGCCAAGATCTGTCAGCGCCACATCGGTTTGACAACAATCACAAACCTGCGCATCTATTAATTGCTGGTGTTCGAGAACTCCATCAGCGCCCACACGTGCAGCGCGCAGGGTCATGGCGCCGCCACCTTCCCCGTGATCGTGATGCTGTCCCGCCACCATGTTGCGTCCATCCAGCCAAACCAGACCCACCTGCGCTTTCCACGGAAAAACACTGACAAAACCATGCTCGGTGCGCGTGTTATCCAAATGTGGCGTCATCGCAGATGACCAGTGACTACCGGCGGTATTTGAGAGCGCTACCGCAACATCATAAGCGTAGGTAGCCTCACCACTTTTAACCAGCCAGTGGGCCGCCCACAAGGTGGGCGTAATGGGCGTCACCGAAGGAAAATCAGCCCAGTTTACAAACCAGTTGTCGCCTTGGGAAACCTGCTGCGGCTCGCCCCACTGCGCCGGATTCAAGCTCGCGAAACGCAGGCCCGCACCGCCCTGGGGGTTCATTTCTATCCAGCTCAACACAACTTCACCGTCGGGGCCCAAAGACAGATTAGGCTGGGCAGAGTTTGGACCTGCAGGTGATGCCAAAAGCCGAACAGTCTCGTCAGAATGCGTGCCCGCAGCGCCCCCGCAACCGACGACGCTGATCAATAACAACCCCGCGGCAAAGCATTTTAATATCAGGGGTCTGCGCAGGTGAGTCAGTGCAAATTCCTTCATCAATGCTCCCAAAGGCGTAATCGATCATGGGGTGTTTTAATCAACCGCCACCCGGGGTTTGTACAACGCAACCGGCATAATCCAAGGGCTGGATTTTCCGTCGTAGTCCGGCAGCCTCGCGCGCACCCCAACCGCATCCGCTCTGCTGGCAAAAGCGCCTAGAACCAGCGCATTCAGGCGAGTTTGGCCCCCAACATTAATCGGCACAATTTCAAGCTGCACCGCCTCGCGCTCCAACAGACCAGAGGCAACCAACTGCGATTGCACATCGATAATGCGTTGGTGGTTACTCAGCGCAATCAACTGCATGACATACCCAGTGTCGGGCAACTCGTTTATCCAAAGGGCACCATCAGAAGGTTTATCGCCAACACCCGGCGAGGATGCATTGGGACGCTGCGGGTCAGAGTTCAATGCAGCCACATCGACCGGCTTGGCGCTTGGTGCCTCGGTGTCGCCGCGCGATGCAGTTGCGGGTAATTGCTCATCTTTGGCCGCAACCGCTGTGGAGTCGGTTAACGCTTGGTCCTGCACACGGCCTTCGCTACGCATCAACAGCAGGTTATAACGAGCAACCTCAGACCCCTGCTGCGAAGCCAAGGTATACCAATACGTGGCTTTTTCATCACTTTGCGGCACCCCTTTACCCTGTCGATAGACTTGCCCCAGATTCACCTGCGCGGTGACGTCACCTGCCTCGGCGGCAGATTCCCAATATCCAACGGCAGCGTCCATGTCACCCCGCCACATCGCATCATAGGCTTGCTCGAGCAGGCTTGAAGTGGGGGATGCCGCAAATCCAGGTGCTGAAAACCAAAAGGCAGTGAATATGACAGCACTCAATAACAACGCGCGAGGAGCGGCCCCGCCAGGGCCTACGCTAAGTTTCGTCTTGAGATTTATACTCACCATAGGTGCCCGATCCATAGTTAGCATAGCCCCGCTTATAACCGCCGTATCCGTACCCATAGCGATATCCGTATCGATAACGGTAATTACCATATTTTGCCGCGCTGCGCGGGTCAAACATATTTAATACCACACCGGTCAGTGGTTCATTAGAGGCCACAATATTGGCAATATTACGCGCGGCAACCGTGGCCGGTGTCGAATCCGCCTTGACCACATAAATCACGGAGTCTGCATAAGAGGCGAGCACCAGAGCATCACTAACCAGACCCACCGGCGCGGAATCAATAATGATTCGATCAAAATCGGCTTTTAACAACTCCAGCATTTCTCTAAATTTAGCGGAGCTCAACATCTCCAGCGGATTAGGCGGTATTACCCCGCTGGGCACAACCGAAATACCCATCGCGGCCACCTGCGTGACACAATCCTCCAATGGATAGGCGCCGCTCACAAAATGTGAAACCCCGCGCGTATTCTTCTCCAGCCCCATCATCTTACCCAGATTCGGACGGCGCATATCAGCGCCAATAATCACTGTTCGTTCCAGCTGCCCAAAACCGCGAGCAAGATTAACCGACAAGGTGCTTTTGCCTTCTCCAGGCACGCTGGAGGTCACCACCATGATCTTCGCAGGATCATCCAGACTGCTCAGCACCACCCCCGTGCGAATCGTGCGAACCGCTTCGCTGAAACCACTGCCAGTTTTTTCCCAAGCGACATCCAACTTCTGCACAATCGTTTCGCCTTCTTCAAGCTCGAGCAGAGGCAAAGTGCCTAATAACGGCGCGCCAAGTCGCTCTGGTATATCATCCGGCGAGCGAATGGCGTTATCCAATCGGGCGAGCAAAATCGCAATCAGACCACCTAGACCAGCCCCTAATACAAAGGCAAGGCTTACCGCCAAGGTTTTGTTTGGTCGCACCGGTGCACTAGGTACCATCGC
>DGQF01000028.1 GCA_002389675.1 Gammaproteobacteria bacterium UBA4421 | reverse complement strand
AAATTTCACATTTACCGATCGCATTTCAGAGAATCTGATTGCCAAAATCATTTGCTCTAAACGAATTACGTGTTCCCACACGAATGGCTTATCGTACTAATTTCAATGCTAACTACTCTTCGATCTACAACACGCTGCATGTGTGCGTAGAGCGCGAGCCTGGCTGACCGAACTTTCTAACCGTACTACGACGATTTTCAGGACGAACAACAAGCAATGCTGTTAGTACTCACTTCTTATTTTTAAAGAACAGTTGCTGGGCGATTCATCTGCCTAGCAACAAGGGAGGCGTATTATGCACAGGAATTTTGGCGAATCAACCAAAAGTTTTGCCTAATGAACAATTATTCTGATTCGTGCCAAATTAAATGATAAGCCTTCTTACCCCGCCGGATTAAAAAGTATTTTTCAAATAACGCGTCGGCAAAATCCAGCTGATAACGAGGGTCCTTTATCTGCAGCCCATTAATTCGCACCGCACCACTTGAAACCAGCTTGCGGGCCTCTCCTGTCGACTTTGTCAACCCGGCCGCGACCATCACATTGAGCACACCTTGAGCCTGCCCCAAGCCCGTAGCGGGCAAACCGTCTTGTTGCAGTTGCGCAAAATCAGATGCATTGAGCGCAGAAAATTCGTTGCCAAATAACGCCTCGCTAATCCGCTGCGCGGAAACCACTGCCGATGCCCCGTGCACCAATGCTGTTACTTCTTGTGCAAGCTGTCGCTGCGCACCTCGCCGTTCCGGGTGCGCCTGCATCTGAGCCTCTAGCGCCTCGATCTCTGGGGCGGATAAAAAAGTGAACAACTTAAGGAAACGAATCACATCTGCATCGGCCACGTTCAACCAAAATTGATAAAACGTGTACGGAGAAGTTTTAAGGGGGTCCAGCCAGATCGCCCCGGCGGCGGTTTTTCCAAATTTTGTGCCATCCGACTTCGTCACCAGCGGCAATGTCAAAGCAAACGCGTTTGACGCTAAGTGCCGGCGGACCAAATCCAGCCCTGACACAATATTCCCCCATTGATCGCTACCGCCAATTTGCAAACTGCACTGATAACGACGGGCAAGCTCCAAATAATCCATACCCTGCAGCAGCATGTAGCTGAATTCGGTGTATGAAATACCCTGATCGGTCCTCTCCAAACGCGTCCGCACGGAGTCGCGCTGAATCATCGCATTGACCGAAAAATGCTTGCCGATATCACGCAAAAATGAAATCACGTTGAGTTCGGCGGTCCAATCCAGATTATTAACAACGCGCGCGCTATTGTCCCCATCGAATGCCAAAAACCCACCCACCTGACGGCGCAGAGCTTCGACCCAGCTTGCAACCACTGCGGGGTCATTCAGGCTGCGTTCGTCATCTCGAAATGAGGGATCACCGATCAAACCCGTTGCACCGCCGAGCAACAAAATAGGGCGATGCCCGCACAGTTGAAACCGGCGCAACGCCAATAGAGGCACCAAGGAACCGATATGAAGACTATCAGCGGTTGGATCGAACCCACAATATAAAGTGCGCGGCGCCTCAGCTAGATGCGCGCTTAATGCGTCTTCATCGGATACCTGTGAAATTAATCCACGCCACTGTAATTCACGAATAAGGTCTGTAGACATCGTCGACCGCTGGATAAAAAGGCCGCTCACCTTATCAAACCATACTTTTTGCGCAACCAAAGTGCCGCCTGCAAACGCCTGTATTACATCAAATTACTGGCGCATATCGTTCAAATTTGTATACTCTTGATTTTTTTTGTGACCAACCGCTCGTAAGCTACGGTTTTGAATAGGTATTTTACGTTAGCCTCAGGCAAAATTTCGTCGCGGTATTGCGACGAGCCAACAAACCTGCCGCTAACATTGGCACCCGCCGTGTCATCAGCGAGCGAAACAAGGACGGTATTGACGCGTTGAAATTCCCACGGGCGCATTTTTTCCTAGTGTTGGCCTTGTCGCTTGGTCTGGCTTCGTTGGTCTTTGCGAAATTCAGCAAAGACACACACGAGGCGCGTTTCACTATGGAATCGGTCTTACTCACCCTTCCCGAGGAACCGCGGGCTGCCCAACCAGAATTTACCACTGATCCTGCTGCGCGATCCAACATTGCTCAGCCAAAACCACAGCGCCCGGAACACGCCTGGCGGGAAGTTTCCACCCAGATCAAACCGGGAGACAACTTAGCACTTATATTTCAACGACAAGGACTGAGTGCAAAAGATGTACACCTAGTCAGCACCAGCAAACCACTGGGCAGCCAGCTAAAGCAAATTTTCCCAGGGCACAAATTGACTTTCTATCTCGATGAGCACGGTCAACTCATGCAGATGGCTTATACCACCGGCCCTTTAGACCGTTATGAGTTCAAACGACAAGGTGACGTATTTGTTGGCGAGCAAATCACCACCGAGCCGGAACGAATTTTAGCTTACAAACATGGCACCATCGACCACAGCCTGTTCATCGCCAGCCAGCGAGCCGGATTATCCGACGCAATTACCATGCGACTCGCTCAAATTTTTCAATGGGATATCGATTTTGTCTTGGATATTCGCCCCGGCGATGCCTTTTATGTTTTGTTCGAGGAATTGATCCACGACGGTGAGTTTATCGGCTACGGTGATATTCTAGCCGCCGAATTCGTTAACAATGGACAACCCTATCGCGCCATACAATATGCGGCTGAGGGCCGTCAGCCAGATTACTATGCACCATCGGGTGATAGCATGCGCAAAGCCTTTTTGCGCGCACCTGTAGAATTTTCTCGCATCAGCTCCAACTTTAACCTGCGCCGTGTTCATCCTCTATTCAAGACGGTTCGTCCTCACAGAGGTATCGATTATGCAGCGCCAACTGGCACTCCAATCCTCGCCGCTGGCGATGGCAGGGTCACCACTGCATCTCGCACCCAACCCAATGGCAACTACGTGGTGATTCAGCACGGCGAACAGTTTGTGACCAAATATCTTCACCTGTCGAAATTTGCGCGACACGTTAAATCTGGTCAGAGAATCAAACAGGGCCAAATTATCGGCTATGTGGGCGCTACCGGTTGGGCAACCGCGCCCCATTTGCATTATGAATTTCTGGTCAACGGGGTGCATCAAAACCCGCGCACCGTCTCATTGCCAAACGCGGCCCCAATTCCCAAGCAACAATTGCCGAATTTTCACGCTCACACTCAACGTTACTCAGCGCTACTTGACAACTACAAGCACCAAACGTCCGTCGCTGTGGCGCGCTGAAGCGCGCCAACGCCATAAAGATAATATGCAACTGTGAATATCCAACGCCCTAACCTTTTTCTCGGCTGCATCACAGGCACCAGTGTCGACGGTCTTGATATCGCCCTTATACGCATAGCCGATTCGCAAAGCATTGCCATTGAACGCGCAGAAACCGTTCCCCTTCCGGACAAATTACGAAAAACGCTACTCGAACTGGGCCAACCCGGTGCCGACGACCTAGACCAAACGGGCTATTGCGATATCGAACTTGGGCATTTTATCGGCGAGGCCATCAATTCGCTGCTTCATCGCTGGGGCCTCAAGCCCACGGACATCGCCGCCATCGGCAGCCACGGCCAAACCATCCGGCATCGGCCGCCCACGGCTAATAGACCTTACGGATTCAGCACACAAATAGGCGATCCCAATCAAATTGCTGAACGTTCTAAATTAACTACCGTGGCCGATTTTCGCCGGCGAGACATGGCCGCAGGCGGTCACGGCGCGCCGCTCGCACCCCCATTTCATCAAGCTTTGTTTGGACACCTTTCAGGGACAACCGTTGTACTGAACATCGGTGGCATCAGTAATATTTCGATATTGGGCAAGACACCCAGCGGCTTTGACACCGGCCCCGGCAATGCGCTCATGGACAGTTGGTGTGAGCGACATATCGGAACGCCCTATGATCAATCAGGCAAATGGGCAGCTGCTGGTAAAATCGACGAATCCCTACTGGCGGCCTGCTTATCAGATAGCTACTTTCAACTCACACCACCCAAGAGCACCGGCCGGGAATATTTCAACCTGACCTGGCTAAATCAATATAGCAAGCTTTCTACTACCAGCCCGGTTGACGTTCAAGCCACGCTTTGCGCACTGACAGTAACCAGCGTGTTAAATGCGGTACATCAGCAAGCACCAGGCATCCGCCAGCTGATCGTGTGTGGCGGCGGCCGCCTGAACAATCATTTAATGAGCAGCCTTGCACAGCGCAGCGACTTCACTGTAGGTCCAAGCGAAGACTGGAATATCGACGGGGATGCAATCGAAGCCGCGTTATTCGCTTGGCTGGCACATTGCAGGTTGGCCGCATTGGCCAGCAATGAACCTGCCGTCAGCGGTGCCCAGGGCTACCGCATACTCGGCGCCGTCTACGCCAGCTGAAACCGGAATCAAATAATTACCACTCCACCCGATACTGTCCCGGTCTAGATAGAGAAAGAATTACCGCAACCACAGGTGGCTGCCGCATTCGGATTTGCCACTACAAATTGAGCACCGTTCAGGTCTTCAACATAATCCACTTCAGACCCGTCCAGATAAGGATAACTCATCGCGTCCACAACCATCGCCACTCCGTCCCGGTCTACCAACGCGTCATCTTCAGCAATTTCATCGTCAAAGGTAAACCCGTAGGAAAAACCGTTACAGCCTCCACCTGTAACAAATACTCGCAAACGCAGGCTATCATCCGAGTCCGCTTCAATCAGTGCTTTAACTTTCGCCGCCGCTCGTTCGGAAAATTGGATATTGGTTTTCACAGTGCTCTTTGTTGTCTTTTTAAACGATCGTAAAGGTCAGGCATTATCTGCACACATCAACAGCAGGGTCAATCTCGCACCTCTATTCTGAAGCGGTATCGACCTCTAACCGGTGAACATTCGTTGTATCACCGCCAATTTCGTGAACCAACTGCCCCTCCACTAGCGCACCGAGATGCATCTCAATCAGCTTGTAATAAAGATTACCTTTCACTCGCGCCTTGGCGGCCAACTCTACCTTAACGCTTGCATGAACTTGGCCATCAACTGCACCATTAATTACGATATTAGGCACTCGCACCTCACCGGTGACACTCCCTTCTTCGCTGACCGTCAACGTCGCTTTCTCATCATCAGCATAAATGTTGCCGGTTACACGGCCACTAATATAGAGCTGATCGGTGAATCGAATATCCCCAATTACCTCCGTATGGGCGGCAATCAGTGTCACGCCTTTTTCCATCTTCACTCTACCCATCACGCGCTCCTGCACATTGTCTATTGTTGTTTTGCCTGTGGCCAAGGAAATACCACCCGCAAAGCGCGCTGCCCTTTTTGCGTCGCCGTCACCACGATTTGTTCAGGCAAAAAATTATGCGGCAGCGTCATCCGGCCAATCAAGTCTTGAAAATAACGAAATCTATACTTCAAAGGATAAACCTGCGTTTCCGAAAGTTCTGTGAGCGCCAGCACTACTTCACGCTCACCGTCAACCCGACTTTTTTCATCCGCGTATACGCCAGCAACCTCTACACGCACGGTGCCGCTGATTACCGATCGTTGCAAAGCCACCTGCGTCAACAATAGCTGAAACTCAAAACTTTGCGAATCCGGCAACGCTGTGAGTTCTAACTCCGCTATCTGCAGCCCTCGCTCCATGCTATTCGGCGCCATCAAGCCCTTGAAAAAAGTAATCTCCTCTTGCAAACGCGCCGAGTCTTGTTGGGCCTTGGTTAAATCATCACGCAAAACATCGCTGGCTTGACGATAAACTGCTTCATTGAGGCGCGCGTCCACGGCTTCAGCTTCGAACTGCCTAATTTGTGTCGTCAGCGCCTGCACTTGATTTGACAACCGCTGAATTGACACCTTTTCCGCTAACGCGTCATTTTGGCCTAAATCGTATCCGAGCAATAAGCAGAACAAGCCGATAGCAATTGTGCACGCTAACATTAAAGCCGACCGCCAAGGCCGATGTTCAACCACCTTTAGCTCTCGATTGCCCCTGTTTAATTTGAAAAGCATGATGTCCTAAATGAGACAATAAACCCGTATACTAGGCGCTTACCCCACAAACGTTAAGGGTTCATCACGAAACGCTTCCCTCGAGTCGACTTAGACGTTTTTCGTGGCCGGCTGGCAACCTTAGACGCGCAACCTCAACTGGCATTGCTCGGCGTGGTGAGCGGCGCAATTACGGCCGCGGTAATGCTGTGCTTTAGATATCTCATCGATGGCAGCCTAAATCTTATGCTGGCTGGCGAGGTCGAAAATTTTGAACAACTGAGCGCCGCCACGCGCGTCGCGCTACTGATTGGCAGCGCCCTGCTAATCGGCCTTGCGCTGAATCGTTACCGACCTGGCGCGCGCCGCGTCGGCGTCGTCCATGTGATGGAACGTTTAACGCTACATCAAGGGAAATTGCCCTTAAAAAATGCCGTGATCCAGTTTTTTGGGGGTGCCCTTGCGCTAATTGCAGGACAGTCAGGCGGACGAGAGGGTCCCGCCATACATCTCGGGGCGACCGCCGCAAGTTTACTGGGTCAAGCTTCAAAACTACCCAATAACAGCCTGCGAACTATGGTGGCCTGCGGCACGGCAGCAGCCATCGCCAGCAGCTTCAACACACCCATCGCGGGAGTGATCTTCGCATTGGAGGTTGTGATGATGGAATACGCCATTGCCAGCTTTATCCCGATCATCGTCGCCGCCGTCACCTCTACCTTGATTACCCGATTTTTCTTTGGCGCGGATCCCGCATTTATCATCGATCCGTTTCACTTGTACACCTCATTTGAAATTTTTTACCTCGTTTTGGGTGGCATTTTAATTGGCTGCATTTCTGCCGCTTATGTCCAGCTGATACAGTTGTTCGCTCGACTCTCGCTGCAACCTCTGTGGCTTAGAATTGCGCTCGCCGGAGCCATCACAGCAACCGTTGCCATTTTTATTCCTGAAGTCATGGGCGTGGGTTACGACACCGTAGATCGAATCATGATCACAGATCTCGGAGTGCTATTTTTAGTGGCGTTATTAATTGGCAAAACAATCACCAGCGCGGCGGCCGTGGGACTGGGAATGCCGGTGGGTCTTATCGGTCCAACCCTGTTCATGGGCGCAACCGTGGGCGGCATGCTCGGCAGTATTTTGATCAACTGGCACGGTATCGACACCTCAATTGGTTTTTTTGTCATTTTAGGTATGTGCGCCATGATGGGCGCCGTGCTGCAAGCGCCTTTGGCGGCACTCATGGCGGTCATGGAGATGACCGCAAACACCGACTTCATCCTGCCAGCGATGGTTATTATTGTCATTGCGACGCTCGTCAGCAGTCAGGTCTTTGGCCAACGCTCGGTATTCATCACCACACTGAACACTCTTGGCCTACAGTACCCACCCAGCCCGGTCACCCTGCACCTTCAGCGCGTCGGCGTAACGGCTTTGATGGACACTTCATTTTTGCCGCTGTCGTCCACCATTAGCGCCACCGATGTCCCTGCAATTCTCAATAAAAATCCAAACTGGCTTGTTATTGAAGATGAAGACAGTATCCTCAACGCGGTGCTCAACCCCAGCGATCTTGACGCTTTTTTTAAAGGCCACGAGCTGGCCGAAAATGAAACGATCCGACTAATGCAGATTCCCGGGCAGCGTATGGACGCAGTTGCCATCGGTTCGGAAGCAACGGTTATGCAACTGCACGATGTTTTTGAAAAAACGCAAGCTGAAGCCTGCTGTGTGACACAGACGACCAACAACATAGCCATCGTCGTCGGGGTGATTACAAAAAATCATATTGAGAATTACAGGAATACAACCTCATGACACTGTATCTGTGGCTAAAAGCTTTGCATATCATCTTTGTTGTTACTTGGTTTGCCGGCTTATTCTATTTGCCGCGATTGTTCATCTACCACACAAGTGCCACCGACCCGATCAGCAACGCGCGCTTCCAAACGATGGAAGGAAAACTCTACCGTGTGATTATGAACCCCTCAATGATTGGCGCTTTGGTGATGGGCATCTGGCTTTTCGCAGAAAGCTGGCAAGCGTATTCAGGGCAAATCTGGATATGGGTGAAAGTTGCCCTGGTCATCGTCCTCATCGGCTATCACCATTATTGCTTGCGTATCCTCAAAGCTTTTGCTGAAGACCAACAACTACACAGCGAAAAATTTCTCCGAATTTTCAATGAATTGCCCGCAGTTGTACTCATACTTGCTGTGATTTTAGTTGTGGTAAAACCGTTTTAGAAACTTCTCTAGAGGTCCTTATGAATAGAACAACATCGAGCCGACTCATCCGGCAAGCCGAAAAAAGCATCCCTGGCGGCGTCAATTCACCGGTACGCGCTTTCAAAGGTGTTGGTGGCGACCCCGTTTTCTTCACCCGAGGCGAAGGACCCTACCTTTACGACGTGGACGATAATCGCTATGTCGACTACATCCAATCTTGGGGACCAATGATTTTGGGCCACAACCACCGACCGACCGTCGATGCCGTTGTCCAACAAGCACAGAGGGCACTCGGCTTTGGAGCACCGACGGAGGGTGAAATCACTCTGGCCGAAAAAATCATCGACATGGTACCCAGCATCGAAAAAGTACGTCTGGTAAATTCAGGCACCGAGGCAACCATGTCTGCTATTCGTCTGGCCAGAGGGTTTACCGGTCGCGATCTCATTCTTAAATTTACCGGCTGCTACCACGGTCACTCAGACTCACTGCTTGTGAAAGCGGGCAGCGGGGTCCTAACTTTGGGCATTCCAAATTCTCCAGGCGTTCCCGATGCAATTGCCGCGCGCACCTTGAACGCACCATACAATGACCTCGAGGCTGTACGCACTATTTTTTCTGAGTACCCAGAACAAATCGCGTGCATCATCATTGAACCTGTCGCGGGCAATATGGGGTGTATTCCACCCGTGCCTGGTTTTCTCGAAGGCTTAAGACAATTGACAAAAGACCAAGGCACCGTGTTGATATTCGACGAGGTAATGACCGGTTTTCGACTCTCGCCCAGCGGCGCACAAGGCCTGTATGGAGTTCAACCCGATCTCACAACTCTAGGTAAGGTTGTGGGCGGCGGGTTGCCAATAGGCGCATTTGGAGGACGCGGTGACATTATGTCTTATATCGCCCCGGAGGGTCCGGTTTATCAGGCCGGGACGCTTTCTGGCAACCCACTCGCCGTCAGCGCAGGCCTAACCACCCTGCAGCATCTGACGGACGACGTTTACCGCCAAATTCAAGCAACAACCAATCATCTCATTCAGGGGCTCGAGGAGCGCGCCGCAGCTCATGGTGTACAACTCGCTACAAACCACGTATGTGGCATGTTTGGCCTATTTTTTGATGTGAACCGGGTGACCAACTTTGATGACGTCACACAATCGAATATCGACAAATTTAATCGATTTTTTCATGCCATGCTCGACGCCGGCGTCTATCTCGCACCCTCAGCATTTGAGGCCGGATTCATCTCCGTCAGCCATGATGCCGAGGCCATTCAATTCACTCTGGACGCGGCAGAAAAAGCATTCGCCGAGCTCTAACCTAAAGGACCTTCTTAATCATGTATGACATCTTTGGACTCGGGAACGCGCTGGTTGATACTGAAGTCACTATCGGCGAGGACTTCTTGGACCGCCACGACCTCACCAAAGGTCACATGACCCTGGTTGATGATACCCAAATGCAATTACTCGCAAGTGATGTGGAAGAATTACCGCACACCAAATCTAGCGGCGGCTCGGCTGCCAACACCGTCTATACCGCTCAAGCGCTCGGATTGAGCACCTGCTATGGCTGCCGCGTTGCGGACGACGCCACGGGCGATTTTTTCATCAACGACCTCCGGGCATCCGGCGTTATGGTGCACGCAAATGCTCAAGTAAGCTCGGAGTTAGGCGCATCAGGGAAGTGTCTTGTGCTCATCTCCGGCGATGCCGAACGCACAATGATGACCAATCTGGGCACCTCTGTAGCCTTATCGACAAATGAAGTAGATGACGAAGCCCTCCAAAACTCTCGCTACTTCTACGTAGAGGGTTATCTGAGCGCCTCTGAAAGCGCAACCGCTGCAACCGTTCACTGTCGCAAACTTTGCGAGCAAAACGCCGTGGAGATTGCACTGTCTCTTTCCGATGTCTCCATGGTGCAATTTTGTCGCCCCGGCTTGGAGCAGATGCTAGGAAACGGCATCCAGCATTTATTTTGTAATGAAGAGGAGGCGCTGGCATGGGCAAAAACTGATCGTCTAGATATCGCGATCGCAGAGCTAAGAGACATCGCTCAAGACGTGTATATCACACTTGGCGCAAAAGGTGCCGTGGCCATCAACCGCAACGGCGTAAAGTCTGTTGCCGGCTTTAAAGTCAGCCCCATAGATACAACCGGCGCCGGCGATATTTATGCAGGTGCTGTACTTTTTGCACGCAGTCGAAACGCCACACCAGAGGAAGCCGCGCGCTTTGGCAATTTTTTTGCCGCAAACCTAGTCACGCACTACGGCGCGCGCCTGCAACAATTGGGGGACTACGCAGAACTCAGTCAACGCTACCACTGATTGAAGGCGGCGCGCTCATAACAACGCGCTAGGGCAAGTGAAAAGGGATTCGTTCACCCACCTCCATAGTGCTAAGGTCGGTGCTACAGGCAAAAGCCATCACTTCCACACCATCGTGCAGTGCAACACGCAATCCATCGGCATACGCAGGATCAATTTCATCAGCAACTCGAACCGAGGTTATCCCACAGTGTTGCGCGCAGAAAATCAACAGGGCTCTGTGGCCTTGCGCAACACATTCCCGCAAGGCCTGAACATGTTTCAAGGCCCGAGCACTTACGGCGTCAGGAAAAGCACCCTGACCAGAACTTAACAACATCGTGGCACTTTTGACTTCTATGAATACCGTTTGACCCGCAACGGCAGCCGCATAATCAAAGCGTCCACTGCTATGTGGGATTTTCACTTCTGGCTTGACCCATTCAAGGGCTTGCAATGTTGGGATTTTTCCAGCACTTAATGCCTCACCTACTAACCGATTCGCTCGACCGGTATTCACGCTGACATAGCCTGCGGATGTCTGCACAAATTCTAGCGTGTGTGCATATTTACGCTTCGGGTTATCGGAGGTTGAGCACCAAACAGCGCTGCCAGGTTCAGCACACCCCGTCATAGCACCCGTGTTGGGGCAATGCACTGTAACCTCTTGCCCGTCAGAAAATCTGACATCGGCCAAAAAGCGCTTATACCGGCGCAACAATTTACCCGGTAACATATCAGGCAAGATCATAAATTACCCCACGCCCGCAGCGCCTGGCTGATACGCGCCAGTCCAATTTCGATCGCGGCTTCATCAGTTGTGAACGCAAAACGAACAAAACGCTCCTTTTCCAAATCACCAAAGTCGTCTCCCGGCGTGACCGCTACTTGGAACTCATCAAGCAACCGGCGACAAAATTCCCCTCCGGCCAAGCCAGTATGAGAAACGTCGACATAAAGATAAAATCCGCCTTGGGGCGACACCGGAACTGAAAATCCCAGTTGCAAAAGACCCCGCCTAAGCAGCTCGGCTCGATCAGCAAAAATTTGCGCACGTTGACGATGGGTTCGCATCGCTTCATCAGAAAATCCCGCAACCGCCGCATATTGCGCGGGGGTACTGGGGGATATGAAAAGATTTTGTGCCAGACGTGTAACCGGGT
Organism: Gammaproteobacteria bacterium UBA4421; assembly: GCA_002389675.1. Classification (GTDB taxonomy): domain Bacteria; phylum Pseudomonadota; class Gammaproteobacteria; order Pseudomonadales; family Azotimanducaceae; genus UBA4421. The sequence continues at coordinate 152,366 of DGQF01000028.1, read as the reverse complement.
CAACTGCAGCCTCGGGCACAACCAACCACCCCAGGCGCCAACCCGTCATGCCAAAAAATTTTGAAAAGCTATTGAGCACATATAGGTCTTCACACACGGCCAACCCTGTGGGGTAATCAGCCCCCGCCGTAAGCCCTTGATAAATTTCATCGAGGATGAAAAATCCATCACGGCGGCTGACTTCCTCAGCGATCTCAGTCAGATCCTTTGCCGGCAGCATCGTCCCTGTAGGATTGGAAGGGGAAGCTAGCAGTACACCCCGACTACGCGGTGTCCATACGCGTTTAATATCCTCAACAGTCGGCTGGAATTTACCCGCTGCTGTAACGGGAACTGCGATCGACTCCCCACTGGTCAGGCGAGCAAAAACGCCATTACACGGGTAGCCAGGATCGGTGATCAATAATTGATCTCCTGCATTTAGCAACAACCCGGCCAACAAAACCAAGCCGCCACTGGCGCCACCGGTGACTATGACTTGGTCAGCATGAACATTGACACCGAGTGCCCCATAGTAGTGTGATATCGCCTCACGCAACTCCGGGATTCCAGTGGCCGGCGTATACTTGGTTTTCCCTTGTGCCAACGCCTCACGACCCGCAGCAACAATAATCTCTGAAGTCGGAAAATCGGGTTCACCCACCTCGAAGTGAATTACCTGCAAACCTTGGCGCTCATAAAAAGCCGCTCGTGCCAAGACTTCCATCACACGGAATGGCTTGATCTGATCAATGCGCTTTGCAAACTTCATCGATAATCTCCCAAGTCACCTTGCGCGCAACCTGCTATCTCAATTGAAAAACTCGTTTTTTCGTCAAACTTCGGCGTTTACATATGGAGTTCCGCCAGTCGTTCTGGTAGTTTACGCGCCCTTCGCGGATCCGGGTGCCAAACCCTACTAACAGGAGGATCTATGGCAACACAAAAAAAGGCCACTAGTGCCAAAGCTAAAACTACAAAGTCCACTAAATCTAACGCTCGAGGCTCAAGCGCAAATGTAGCTTCTCCATTTCGGAACTTCACGCCTTATCAGCCGAAGAAAAAAGAAATATACATGAGCGAGGGTCAACTCGATCATTTTCGTGCGCTCCTAAAAAACTGGCGACACGAACTCATGGAGGAAGTTGATCGAACAGTGCACCACATGCAGGACGAAGCGGCCAATTTTCCAGACCCCGCTGATCGCGCAACCCAAGAAGAAGAATTCAGCATAGAGTTACGCACCCGCGACCGAGAGCGCAAGTTGATCCGAAAAATCGACCAAACGATCGAACGCTTGGAACAAGAAGATTATGGATACTGTGACACCTGCGGTATAGAAATTGGTCTTCGCCGACTCGAGGCAAGACCAACAGCAACGCAATGTGTTGACTGCAAATCTTTAGATGAAATCAAAGAGCGCCAAATCCTCGGCTAACGCAATGGCAACGAGACCCGTCGGGCGTTTTGCTCCCTCTCCCACGGGACCACTGCATATGGGATCGCTGGTAACAGCCGTCGCCAGCTATCTGGACATCAAAAAGCGCAATGGCGAATGGTACATTCGCATCGACAACCTCGATCTACCGCGGGAAAAACCAACCGCAGCAGTGGATATCATCACCAGTTTGACCGCACATGGCCTTACTGGTGACCGGCCGATTGACTATCAAAGTGAACATAGCGCTCGATACACAGCCTGTTTTAATTCTTTACAGGACTACATCTACTATTGCACCTGCACCCGAAAAGCACTGGCAGGACTGACAGTTTACCCCGGGCATTGCCGACATCGAGCGGAGCCCAGCGAATTCAGTGCCATACGCTTGCGCACTCCCAACAGAGACTTTGTCCATCATGATCAAATCCTAGGCCACCTAGAATATAACTTGGGAATAGACTTCGGGGATTTGATCATCAGGCGCAAAGATGAACTTTGGGCGTACAACTTCGCCACCGCCATCGACGACGGCTTTGATGTCACCCATGTGTTGAGAGGTCAGGACTTAAATCATGTGACCCCCCAACAAACCTTTGTCATGGAGCTACTTAAGGCACACTGGCCTGAGCTGAGCGTCCCGGAATATGCTCATATCCCGCTTCTTCGTTACACGGACGGCACAAAACTCTCCAAGCAAACCCACGCACCCCCGCTGGATGATGAACGTGCGAGTGAAAATTTACGCGACGCCTTTTTCTATTTGGGACTCAACCCACCGCAAGACAGACGCTGGCCGGTTACCCAATGGCTGGGCTGGGGCCAAAAACACTGGGACGCGAAAAAAATTCCAGATACGCTGGTGCCCTACAAAAAAACACCACCAACTGACTGATTTCTTTCCCTGACGAGCACAATTAGGTTTGTTAGACTCTGGCGCTATGAGACCAATATTATTTTTGGATCGAGAGGACCGTCAAACTTCACCACTGGCGCAAAAGCTGCGCGCACATGGCTTTACTCTTATCGTCGAAAAAAACCTGCCCCGCCAAGAAAACTGGGACCGCTATCAATGTTTGGTCAGTTCGCTGGACAACGTGCAAGAAAATCTCGAACAAATCGCGCATCACATACCCACCATTGTGATAGCTGCCAATCCAAGCATTGTCGATGCCGTTGCCTGCATCCGGCGCGGCGCACATGATTACCTGCCAACACCGATCAATACCGACGGATTAATTGCTGCTCTGGAGCGGGCTATCGCTAACCAAGCTACCGGGACTTCAAGCAATCTGGATAACTTTCCTCTGATTGGTTCGTCCGAGGCCATGCAAAATTTGAAGGAAGGTATCAAAAAAGTCGCCCCAACCCACTCTACCGTTTTAATTTTGGGTCACTCTGGTACCGGCAAAGAGCTCGTCGCGCGCGCGATACATGCCACCAGTCTGCGCGCCAATGCGCCAATGATTTCTTTTAATTGTGCAACCGTACCCAGCCATCTGATCGAAGCTGAATTGTTTGGCTTAGAGCGCTACGAAGCGGGCGTAAGGGGCTATCGCGGCTTGATCGAGGCCGCAGACGGAGGAACCCTATTTTTAGATGACATCACCGAGCTCCCGCTCCCCGCGCAAGCGCGTTTGCTGAGGGTATTGGAAGGTGAAAACAGGCGCGTTGGCAGCACCTCTGAATCTAAAATAAATGTCCGAATTATCACCGCGACGCAACGCAATTTAGCCGATCTGATCGCGCAGGGACAATTTCGACAAGACCTATTTTACCGCTTGAACGTGGTTTGCTTTGAATTACCCTTGCTCAAGCAAAGGCGGGAAGACATACTCGAGATCGCAAACTGGCTTCTCATGCGCACGAGCAAACGGTTGAGCAAAACTGAACTGTCATTCTCCACAGAGGCGATGGCAGCGATGAAGCAATACCAATGGCCCGGCAATGTTCGAGAACTAGAAAACGCCGTCGAACGTGCAGTCATTCTCGCTGACAACCGCAGCGAAATTAGTCGGGCGCTGCTGGCCATCGAACCTTCACCACCGGTGAGGTCCGAGCCAGATTTCATCTCAGATGACGACCCAACGTCTTTGGAGGATTACTTTGTGCGTTTTGTGCTGGATAATCAGGATCAATTTACGGAAACAGAATTGGCTGAGAAACTTGGTATCAGTCGCAAAAGTTTATGGGAGCGACGTCAACGTCTAAAAATTCCTCGTCGTAAAACCAAAAAACGCGGAACACGGCGTGACAGTACCTAAACCTAACCCCTAATGTTAAAACAAAAAGTACCCACATTTTGAATCAAGACGCCCCCACTCGCATAGACGATCACAACATCAATAAAAACGATCTGGACCGAAATGCACTAGACGTTGTCCGCCAGTTAAATGAGGCTGGATTTGATGCTTACCTCGTTGGGGGATGTGTACGTGATCTCCTGTGCAACGTTAAACCCAAAGATTTTGACGTAGCCACAAACGCTACGCCTAATGAAGTGCGTGGCTTATTTCGCAGAGCCCGGCTTGTGGGAAGACGTTTTCCCATTGCGCATGTCAGATACGGTCGCGAAATCATCGAAGTTTCAACCTTCCGCCAAGGGCAGCATGATGATATCGAGACCAACGACAGCGGCCTTATTGTAAGAGATCAAGCCTTCGGTGGACTTGCAGATGATGCCTTCCGGCGTGACTTCACCATCAACGCCCTTTACTACGATGTCTCGAATGATCAAATCATCGACTACGTCGGCGGTATCGAAGACATCAAAAATAAACGCATAAGATTCATCGGCGCACCCGCAGCTCGATTGGCAGAGGACCCGGTCAGATACCTACGTGCGCTGCGCTTTGCCGCGAAACTAAACTTTGAAATCGACCAAGACATCGAAGATCTAGTTGAAGACACAGCAGACCGACTCGAGGCTATTTCTAACGCCCGATTGTTTGACGAATTTTTAAAACTGTTCCTATCCGGATACGGCGAGGCCGTGTGGCTCATGTTACGAGACACGCCGCTTGTCTACAGCCTTTTCCCAAGCTGCGACCCGGACAGCGGTTTAGTCACCGACGCCATGCGCAATACGGATGTACGAATTGCATCAGATCAACCGGTTACACCCGGCTTTCTGGTCGCGGTTCTACTGTGGGCAGATTTTGAGGCTCGCCTTTCGGAGTCCAGCACAAATCAAAACCCAAAGGCACTCTACGACACCGCCAGCGACGCGCTGGCGATACAACAACCGCACATCTCCATCCCGAGACGATACAGCCTGTTCGCGCGCGAAGTGTGGCAACTTCAGCCTCGTTTGGTCGAACGGCAGCCTCGCAATATACGTCGTCTTATGGGGCACAAACGATTCCGAGCGGCTTTTGACTTCCTCTATTTGCGCGGCGCAGAAAGCCCCGTGATCGGCGAGTGCGCACAGTGGTGGCAAACCCTGCAGAGCGTAGAGCACGACGAACAGGAACGGATGATTAATCAATTGCCCAACAGCAACCCAATCAAACGACGCAAACGCCGCAAGAAAAACCCCAACAGCGGCTCTGCAAACCTGTCGAGTTCAAACGGTTGAACAGCCCGTTGGCAGCAGCGGCCGCCGCAGACCCTATCGCCGCATGGCGGTTAAAAATTCAGCGATTATCGGCGCAAAAATCCATACCTCGATACATTGCGGTTGAGGGCCCCATCGGTGTCGGTAAGACTTCCTTGGCCAAAAGACTGGCTGAAGTCTTCAATTATCCATTGATTCAAGAGAATGAAACCTACAATCCTTTCTTAGACCGGTTCTATACAGAGGGCAGGCACCACGCACTACCTACTCAGCTCTACTTTCTACTCAATCGAGCCAGACAAATTGGAGAACTTTCTGGCCATGATCTACTTGGACCCAACCTCGTCGCAGACTTCTTGATAGAAAAAGATAACTTATTTGCTGAACTCACTCTCGACGAAGCGGAGTACAAACTGTATCAGCAAATTCACAACAGCTTGCAACTGGCCCCCCCAACACCCGACCTAGTTATTTACCTACAAGCGCCCCCGGAAATACTGCAGCAGCGAATTAAAACTAGGGGCTTGGATAGCGAGCAACTGATACAAGCAGATTATTTGCGCACGCTGACCGAACGTTATACCGAGTTCTTTTATTACTATAAGCAAGCCCCGTTGATGATTGTAAACGCTGCTGAGATCGATTTTGCCCACAACAACCGGCACTTCGAAGCGCTTCTGGAGTATATTTTCCAGATGGAAGGCAGCCGCCAATTCTTCAACCCCAATCCGACCCTGCTTTAGGGCCTCAACTAGCACTGAATCAAAACACTCAAGCTAAAACTGTCATAATGGCAATCAATGGACAGGCTTATCTGTCGCAATTTTCAGCTAACTATGAGGTTCAAATCGTTGGCCGCTCAAGATACACCCGAATGGAAAACACTCAGCGCACTCGCTGATGCGCGCACCGAACCAGTACTGCCCACGCTGGTGAATCACGAACACCGAAGCAAAGACATGAGCTTTTCAGTGGCTGGATGTCTGTTTGACTTTAGCAAGCAAAAAGCGGACGAAAAGGTCTTGGATGCTTTGATCGCCCTCGCACACGCCCAACAATTCAATCAGCGCACCGTCGCGATGTTCACCGGCGAAAAGATTAACACCTCCGAGCAACGCGCAGTTTTACACCCCGCGCTGCGTGATGGTGCGCCCGATGCCCCCACCCTCTTAAAGCAGAGCGTCACCTCGGTACGTCAGAGAATGATCGAAAGCGCTGTTGATATTCGCAGTGGCAATCGGGCCGGCTACACAAACAAACCGTTTACGGATATTGTCCACATCGGAATTGGCGGGTCGCACCTTGGACCCGAACTTGTCGTAAAGGCTTTGGCAGCACACAAAACCACCCACATCAACATCCATTTCCTAGCCAACATTGACGCCGGAGATTTTGAACACGCCATCGCCAATCTCAATCCAGAAACTACTCTGTTTATTGTCGTATCAAAGTCATTTAACACATTAGAGACCCAGATTAACGCGCTCAGTGCCCGCAGCTGGTTTCTGGAACGAACCGCAAATCGTGATGCCATTGCTCAGCATTTTGTCGGTGTCACCAGCAACCTTGCCGCAGCCGAAGAATTTGGCTTCTCCGAGGAAAACCTGTTTCCCATTTGGGATTGGGTCGGTGGGCGATTCTCGCTTTGGTCCGCGGTAGGATTGCCCGTTTTAATTGCACTCGGGCCAGAAAACTATTCCGCCTTTTTGAGCGGCGCACGCGAGGTGGACGAGCATTTCACAAGCGCACCTGCGGAACAGAATATCCCCTTGATGAGCGCCTTGTTTGCAACCTGGAATACTAATTTTCTGGGCACCGAAAGCTTGGCAATCCTACCCTACGATCAACGTCTGGACTTGCTTACTGACTTTCTTCAACAACTGGAAATGGAAAGTAACGGAAAATCTGTTACTCAGGAAGGCGAACACGTCTCCCACACAACCATGCCTGTATTGTGGGGCGGAGTGGGCACCAATGGGCAACATGCCTATCATCAATTTTTGCACCAAGGCACACGTCGTTATGCTGCCGATTTTATTTTGGTCGCTCAAGACCCTTATCAAAAGAGTGAACATCACAACTGGCTGACCGCCAACGCCTTGGCTCAGAGCCAGGCTATGGCTGTCGGGTTATCCTCTCCAGATACCCCTCAGCGCGCCGTCAAAGGTGACCACCCAACCACGACAATCGTTTTAGAGGAACTTGGACCTAGGCAGTTAGGTGGGCTTTTGGCCGTCTTTGAACATAAAGTTTTCTGTCAAGGTGTGCTGTGGGACATTAACTCATTTGACCAGTGGGGCGTCGAACTTGGCAAGGCACTGGCCAAGCCAATCTATGCAGAGCTCACTCAAGAGAATAACCCCGACATCGAACAGGACTGCGTGACTCGGGCGTTAATAGACCACATTAAACAGGCCCAAAATACCCACCGCACGTGATCCAATCCCCCCCATCTGCCTTACCGCCTTCGCGCGCAATTCAGACGCCCATAAAAAAGGGGCTATCACTTAGCCCCTTTTTTAGTCAGTCGTGACACCGAATTGCAGCTTAGTCCTCGTCTGACGCTGCCTCATCGTCGCGATACTTTGGCAACTCCTTGATGGACAGCTTAATTCGACCACGTTGATCGACGTCAAGCACAACCACATCAATTTCCTGCCCTTCTTTCAGATAATCAGATACGTTTTCGACACGTTCATCTGCAATTTGCGAAATATGCAAAAGACCATCTTTGCCAGGTAGGATATTTACAAAAGCACCAAAGTCGACGATACGTTCAACTTTACCGTGGTAGATACGGCCTACCTCAGCCTCTGCGACAATCTCTTGAACTCGCGCAACGGCAGCATTTTTTGCATCCGCGTTTGCTGCATAAATGCGCACAGTACCATCATCGTCGATATCCACCTCGGCGCCGGTATCTTCTACGATGCTGCGAATCGTGGCGCCACCTTTACCGATAACGTCGCGAATTTTGTCCGGATGAACCTTAACCGTAGTCATGGCCGGCGCATTGTCAGAAAGTTGTGCACGAGGCTCACTGATGACCTTGTTCATTTCATCAAGAATATGCAGTCGAGCTTCATTTGCCTGCGCGAGCGCAGCTTCCATGATTTCTTCAGTGATGCCATCGATTTTAATGTCCATCTGAAGAGCGGTAATCCCAGCCTGAGATCCCGCCACTTTGAAGTCCATATCACCCAGATGATCTTCATCACCTAATATGTCAGTGAGAACCGCGTAACGATTGCCTTCTTTTACGAGACCCATCGCAACGCCTGCAACCGGCATTTTCACAGGGACACCTGCATCCATTAGCGCCAGCGAGGTACCGCATACACTGGCCATAGAACTTGAGCCGTTCGATTCTGTAATCTCCGAAACCACACGAATCGTGTATGGGAAATCCTCACCATCCGGGAGAGACGATTCAATACCGCGGCGAGCAAGACGCCCGTGACCAATCTCACGACGCTTTGGTCCACTCATAAACCCGGCTTCGCCAACACTATATGGAGGGAAGTTATAGTGAAGCATAAACTGATCTTTATAAGAGCCTTCTAGCGCATCAACCATCGCCGCATCGCGCAACGTCCCTAACGTAGCCACTACTATGGCCTGGGTTTCTCCACGGGTGAATAACGCGGAACCATGAGTTTTCGGTAAAACACCCACTTCCACGGAAATTGGGCGCACGGTACGTAAATCTCTACCGTCAATACGTGCTTCGCCGCTCAACACACGCTGGCGTACGAGATTTTTCTCAACTTTGCCAAACATATCTGAGACGTCATCAGTACTGACTTCTTCCCCACCGGCCAATTGCTCAACCGCCTGAGCGCGTAAATCACGCACTGCGTTTTGGCGCTCCATTTTGTCACCGATCCGATAGGCCTCACCGAGCTGCTTTTCTACCAGGCCAGTAACCTCGGCAAGCAGGCTTTCGTTCGTTGGCTCAGGCTGCCAATCCCAACGCGGCTTGCCTGCTTCAGCTGCTATCTCGTTCACCGCTTGAATGATGACTTGCATTTCTTGGTGCCCAAACAGCACCGCGCCCAACATTTCATCCTCGGTCAATTGTTTCGCTTCTGACTCTACCATCAACACAGCAGATTCAGTGCCCGCGACCGTCATGGTCAACATAGACTCTTCAAGTGCTGCGTAGCCGGGATTGAGTAGATAAGTCCCATCTTTATAACCGACTCGCGCAGCACCAAGCGGACCCGCGAAGGGGATCCCTGAAATTGCCAGAGCCGCAGAGGTTCCAATCATAGAGGCGATATCCGGATCTTGGTCCTTGTCTGTGGACATCACGGTGCAAACAACTTGCACTTCATTCATAAAACCCTTGGGAAACAACGGTCTGATTGGTCGGTCAATCAAACGGCAGGTCAGGGTTTCTTTTTCACTAGGTCGTCCTTCACGCCGGAAAAATCCACCTGGGATTTTGCCCGCCGCATAGGTTTTTTCTTGATAATTAACGGTCAGTGGGAAGAAGTCCTGTCCGGGGCGAGCACTCTTTGCACCTACCACGGTAGTCAGGACAACCGTATCTCCCATCGTTACAACCACCGAACCGGTGGCTTGTTTGGCAACTTTACCGGTTTCGATAGAAACCGTTTGGTCGCCAAACTGGAATGTTTTTGTTACTGGATTCAAATTTATTTACTCCTTTGAGTATTATTGCGCAACACTGCTTTAACGGCGTAATTCAAGCCGTGCAATTAAGTCGGTGTACCGCGCGGTATCTTTACTTTTCAAATAGTCCAACAGCTTTCGGCGTTGGTTCACCATACGGATCAGACCTCGTCTAGAGTGATGATCCTTATTGTGTTCACGGAAATGTGATTGCAGTCCATTAATGTTGTGAGTGAGCAGCGCAACTTGAACTTCAGGTGACCCTGTGTCCCCTTCTGCCTGTTGATACTCTTTAATAATCTCTGCTTTGTTTGAGGCTTCTAACGCCATGTTTTTCTCCTAAATATGCAACTTCAGCCCCATTACTCAAGCGCCAAAGTTATATCGTCTAGATCCACCACGCATATTTGCAGTCGTCTAGGGTTTAGTTTTGACCATCAACTGGCCACCAATCGTCTGGGCGCAATACGCCCATCATCCAACACTTCTCCAACACCGAGAAACTGTGACGTTTCCTGGCTGGAACCTTCGCTCAATCGAACCCACCCTTGGGTGGGCGCATGAGGAATTTGCACCGGTTGTCCTTGGCGTAAATAAAACGCCGTAGCATCGGTTAATAACACCTCAGGCCACTGACCAACCGCACTCGCGATCGGCCTCAAGTACTTGTCCAGCGAAACATCTGCAGCGCGGTCAGCTTCTAACTGGTCAAATTCAATCATATCTGTTTCAACAAACGGGCCCGCTCCGGTTCGATGCAGGGCCGTAACATGCCCGCCAACCCCTAGAGCCGCACCCAAGTCTTCAGCAATCGTGCGAATATAGGTGCCTTTGGTGCAGTGGATTTCAAGCTCCACCTCGGAGTCTTTAAAAGACACCATTTCATTACTGAAAATCGTAATGCAGCGCGCTTCTCGGGCCACTTCCACACCTTGGCGGGCAAGCTTGTACAATGGCTGGCCATTGTGTTTCAAAGCGGAGTACATCGAGGGAATTTGTTTAATTTCACCACGAAATTTACCCAACGCTGATTCGATATCCGCAGCGGTGATATGACTGGACTGAGTCTCGCTAACCACCTGCCCCTCTGCGTCTCCGGTCTCGGTTGACACACCCAGCTTAATCCGCGTCCAATATCTTTTTTGCGACGTCAACAAGTACTGCGAAAACTTGGTGGCTTCACCAAAGCAAAGCGGCAAGACGCCTGTTGCCAAAGGATCAAGGCTGCCCGTATGGCCCACTTTCTGTGCCCCGTACAAACGTTTCGCCTTCTGAACCGCTTCATTGGACGAAATTCCTGGCGGCTTGTTAACCACCAAAATGCCGTTGACTGGACGCCCTTTTCTACGTCTAGCCACTCGCGCCATCTCCAGCCGAGGGACGTTCAACAGTCACCGAGCTCATCGCGGTGCTGATCAGTTTGTCCATCCGAGGCCCTTCCTCGATGATCGCATCATAATGGAACCTAAGCTTTGGTGTAGTTCGCATTTTATGTTTCTTGGCCAAATTAGAGCGAAAGAAACCCGCCGCTTTATTGAGCACCACCACCAAAGTTTGTTTCTCTTCATCGGTATTTGCTTGAAGCGATGAAACGTAAATTTCTGCGTAAGAAAGATCTCGGCTAACTCTGACATCAGTCACACTGACAAAATGCCCAACTCTCGGATCACGCATATCGTGTTGAATCACACGCGCTAGCTCATCACGAATGAAGTCGGCAACTTTGAGATCTCGAGACACTACAACTAAATCGCGCGCCCTCTAGAGCTGGCGCGCAACTTCCTTGGCATCAAACACCTCAATTTGGTCACCGGGACGCACATCATTATAGTTACGGACCCCGATACCACATTCGGTGCCGGCTCGAACATCGTTAACATCGTCCTTGAAGCGCCGGAGGGATTCTAATTCCCCTTCATAGATCACCACGTTATCACGCAGTACCCTGATGGGTTTGTTTCGGTAGACTGTGCCATCGGTCACCATGCAACCTGCAATGGCACCGTAGCGAGGTGATCGAAAAACATCACGAACCTCGGCGACACCCAGAATTTCTTCGCGAACCTCCGGTGACAACATACCGGACAGGACCGCTCTGACATCGTCTATTAATTCGTAGATAACACTGTAATAGCGCAGGTCGACGCCTTCTCGATCAAACAGACCTTTTGCCGCTTTGTCTGCGCGCACATTGAACCCAAACACAGCGGCGCCATAAGTCACCGCCATGGTCGCGTCGGATTCCGAAATGCCGCCTACGCCGCTACCCAAAACCTGCACACCCACTTCGTCATTACCCAAGTCGGCAAGTGCCTGCGCAATGGCTTCCAGGCTGCCCCTTACGTCAGCCTTCACGACCAACTTCAAAATCCGTTTCTCACCTTCCACCATGTGAGCAAACATATTTTCTATTTTTGCAGCCTGTTGCACGGCTTGGCGACGTTCAACGTTTCTTGTTGCTCTGAACTCAGCAAGCTCACGGGCGGTTTTTTCGTCATTGGCCACAGAAAAATCATCACCTGCTGCAGGCGTCCCGTTCAACCCAAGCACTTCCACGGGCTGGGAGGGACCTGCCACTTTGGTCGCCACCCCTGACTCGTCTAACATCGCTCGCACGCGGCCTGACGTTTCCCCAGCGATAATGATATCTCCCTGCCGGAGGGTGCCGTTTTGCACCAAAATTGTGGCCACGGGCCCGCGACCTCGATCCAACCGCGACTCAATTACTACGCCTTGTCCGGGTGCTTCATCTATTGCGCTGAGCTCCATAATCTCCGACTGCAGCACAATTGCTTCAAGCAATGTGTCCACGCCGTCACCCGTCATCGCTGAGACTTTAACAAACTGGGTGTCGCCACCCCATTCTTCGGGCACAACGTTTTTTGCTGACAACTCATTCGTTACGCGGTCTGGATCAGCCGATTCCAAATCACATTTGTTGATCGCAACAATGATCGGCACTTCCGCGGCCTTGGCGTGTTGAATCGCCTCCTCCGTCTGAGGCATCACGCCATCGTCAGCCGCGACAACCAAGATCACTATGTCGGTCACCTTCGCGCCTCGGGCACGCATGGAGGTGAACGCTGCATGACCAGGTGTATCAATAAAGGTAACCTCGCCGCCTTTAGTGGCTACACTATAGGCTCCGATATGCTGAGTAATACCACCCGCTTCACCGCTGGTAACGCGAGTATTTCGAATATAGTCCAACAGAGACGTTTTGCCGTGGTCGACATGGCCCATGACCGTCACAACCGGAGCACGCGTTGTCCGTTGACCCTCGATTTGCAAAGAAGCTTCAAATTTCTCTTCGAGTGCGTCCTCGCTAAACACCTTAACCGTATGGCCCATCTCTTCGACGATCAGAGTCGCCGTGTCCAAATCTAAAGTTTGGTTGATGGTGGCCATGACCCCCATACCCATGAGCTTTTTAATCAAAACGCTGGATTTCACCGCCATACCCGAAGCGAGATCAGCCACGGTGTTAAATTCGCCCAACTCTACCTCACGGGAAATAAAACCCGTGGGATTAAACTCGCCGCCTTGGGTTTCAACCTGCAAAGCGGTTTGCCGCTGGGCCGGACGGCGTTTTATCCGCCGATCACTCTTCATGGACAGTTCGCGGCGACCCTTCTTCCCACTGTTGTTGCCAGCTGATGCAGGACGCCGTTCTTTTTCTTTCGCTTTTCCTCTTTTGCCGCCTTTCTGCTCGGCCTGCTCTTTGGCTTGTATTTCAGCCGCCGATGCCGGCACCTGAGCATTCACAACATCCGCTGCGGGTCTCTGTTGCGCCGCCTGCTGTGCTCTGACCGCCTCTTGCGCAAGACGCGCTTCTTCTTCCGCCTTTAACCGTTCTTCTTCAGCCTTGCGCTCGGCTTCGGCTTTGCGAGCTGCTTCTTCGCTACGCGCCAAATCCTCTGCGGCCTGACGTGCCGCCTCTTCCTCGCGTATTCGGTTCGCCTCTGCTTCTGACTGCGACACCTGCGGCTCACCAGCTGACTCACCGGCCGCACCTGGAGCGCCCGCCTCGCCACCTTTCACATAGGTTCGCTTACGTCGAACCTCAACGGTAACATTGCGCCCGGTTCTGCCCTGGCCCGCTTTTAGCGTATTGGTGCTTTTTCGCTTGAGGGTTATTTTTCTGGGTGACTCTTCCGCCGCGCCATGACTGCGCTGCAGGTGTAAAAGCAAAGCTTTCTTCTGCTCCTCGGTCACCGCTTCCGTTTCGGATGCGTGCGGCAATCCGGCTTCACTCATCTGTCGCAACAAACGGTCTACGGGAGTGCCCACCGTATCTGCAAGTTGTTGTACTGTCACGTCTGCCATCAAAAACTCCTACCGCATTGTCGTATATCGATCAACGCAGATGTATCGCTCTATACCCGCTATTGGGTCGTCTCAGTGTCATCTTCTGCAAACCAGGGTTCGCGCGCCTTGAGGATTAAAGCTGCCGCCTTTTCCTCACCAAGCCCTGATTCAATATCCAATAATTCAGGAATCGCAAGCTCGGCCAGATCTTCCATCGTGACCACTTCGTTGGCGGCTAACTTAAAGGCCAACGCTCGCTCCATGCCTTCCATCTCTAATAAATCATCCGCCGGCGTTGCATCACCTAAGGCTTCTTCACTGGCAATCGCTTTCGTCAACAAAGCATCTTTTGCTCGGTTGCGCAGCTCTTGCACAATGTCTTCGTCGAAACCTTGTATTGCCATCATTTCCTCAATAGGAACGTAAGCGATCTCTTCAAGGGTCGTGAACCCTTCCTCGACCAAAACTCCTGCGACGTCTTCGTCGACAGATAACGCGTCCATAAATTCATTGATGAATTTGACCGACTCTTCTTCTTGCTTTTGCGCCGCTTCCTCTTCCGTCATGATATTCAGCGACCAGCCACACAGGTCACTTGCCAGTCGGACATTTTGCCCGCCACGACCAATGGCCTGCGCCAAGTTTTCTTCGGTAACCGCGATATCCATCGAGTAGGTATCTTCGTCCAAGACAATGGAGGCCACCTCTGCGGGGGCCATCGCGTTAATGGTCAACTGAGCCGGGTTCTCATCCCATGGCACTATGTCTATACGCTCTCCCGCCAGTTCTCCCGAAACCGCTTGCACGCGAGAACCACGCATGCCTACGCAAGCGCCCACTGGGTCGATACGGCCATCGTTTGTTTTGACTGCAATCTTTGCTCGCGAGCCCGGATCACGCGCGGCGCCACGAATCTCGATGACCTCCTCCGCAATTTCAGGCACTTCAACTTTAAACAGTTCAACCAACATTTGCGGCGAGGTTCGACTCAGCACCAACTGCGGGCCACGATTTTCGGGGCGCACTTCTATTAGCAAAGCCCTGAGGCGATCGCCCACTCGGAATGTCTCTCTGGGGATTAAATGTTCGCGGGTTAAAATACCTTCGGCGTTACCACCCAAGTCAACAATCACGCTATCGCGCCCCATTTTCTTCACGGTAGCGCTAATCAGCTCGTTCATTCGAGGCAAATAAGCCTCTATCACCTGCGCGCGTTCAGCCTCGCGTACTTTTTGTACAATCACTTGCTTGGCGGTTTGCGCAGCTATTCGGCCGAACTCAACCGAGTCAACCGGTTCTTCTAATATCTCTCCGAGTACGGCACCTGGTTTTATTTCCTGGGCTTCCTCGACGCTGTACATCGATTCGATGCTGGGTTCTTCCTCGTCTTCATAGTTCACAACTTTCCATGTGCGGACCGTATCGTACTCACCCGTATCACGGTCGATCGTGACGCGAAACTCTGCTTCTTCGGAATACCGCTTTTTCGTAGCCATCGCCAAAGCTGACTCCATAGCATCAAAAATGACTTCTTTGGAGACCCCTTTCTCTAACGAAACAGACTCAACGACTAACAACATTTCTTTTGACATTCGTTCGCCCTAATTACCTCAGTCAAATACCGGTATCACACGCGCCCGCTGAATATTTTCCAGTGGCAGCAGATACTCTTCATCATCGATTCGGACAACAGCCATACTTTCTTGTACATCAGCAAGCAAGCCCAAAAAGTTCTTACGGCCTTCAAATGGAAAATTCAAGCGCACATCCACTTGCTGGCCAATATTCTCAACAAATTGGTTGTCTTTGAACAGGAGTCGATCCATTCCCGGCGAAGACACTTCAAGTGTATACGCCTGCGTGATCAATTCTTCAACGTCCAGCATATCGCCAACATGGCGGCTAACAGCGGCACAGTCATCTACGTCTATGCCATCCGCTTTATCAATGTAGAGTCGCAGCTTGCTGTGTTTGCCCTGATTAAGAAATTCAACACCCCATATCGAGCATCCTAACGACTCGACCGTTGGCGCGAGCAATTCCTCGACTTGCTTTTCCTTTCTATTCAACGCTATCCCAACCTCTTCGGCTGCTCGATCTAGCCTTTCCTTTCCTTTTCTTACTGGCATAAAAAATGGGCTTTACGCCCACTAATACTGCTCTCTTGGAGCCACAAGTATCGATGCCGCCCCTCGTCACAAAGCATTTTTTTGAACCCCCTGAGCGGACCCTTTGAAGAGACGGCTCAGGTGATTACTAACGAGAGTCTTGCTTTGGTAGCGGGGGCAGGATTTGAACCCACGACCTTCGGGTTATGAGCCCGACGAGCTACCAGACTGCTCCACCCCGCAACAGCAAGAGGCGAACTATACGGATCATAACAATCCACTGCAAGTCTCTTTAATAATAATTAATTGGTGCCGAAGGCGAGACTCGAACTCGCACGAGCTAATGCTCACTACCCCCTCAAGGTAGCGTGTCTACCAATTTCACCACTTCGGCATTTGCACTAAATCCAGCATGACATGCCTGTATTTTTGCATGCAGCGTGCGTCAAAAACTTTCAGGTCAGTACGTTGCTCCAACCTCTGATCTACTCTTTTTGCGTATCGTCAACAACGTCTCGAATCGCCTCTTGAACTTCTGGCGACAAGTCGTTCAATGTCGGCTCCATCGATGGGATATCCCCCATTGGCTCGCTGAAATCTACACTTTCCTGAGGTTCCGTCAACTGCTCTTGAGAAGTTTCTGCTGGTAGCGAAGGAATGCCCAATGTCCCGGCTTCGTTGGCGCGATGTTTCGCTATATACGCTAACCCGAAGGCAATCACAAAAAAACCAATAGCCAACCAAGCGGTTGCTTTGGTTAAAAACGAGGCGGCGCCTAAACTACCAAACATCGTATTCGAGGATCCACTGCCAAAGGCAGCCCCTACATCAGCTCCTTTCCCCTGTTGCAAAATCACCAGTACAGTTAAGGCGATTGCATCCAATACCAAAAGTGCTAACAACACTGTTTCAACGGTCGACATTAAACTGAACCTTCTAACTCAAATACACAACACCAAAGCCACTTCATAACACCCTCAAGCAACGCCGACGGGCACTGCATCGACAATCGCAGAGAACGCCCTAGCGTCTAATGACGCTCCACCAACAAGGCCACCGTCAATATCGTCTTGCGCGAACAACTCGCTCGCATTATCTGGCGTCACGCTGCCGCCATAGACAATCCTAATCAACCGAGCCGCCACCGGATCCATCGCGTCCAACTGGCTGCGGATAAATCCATGCATCTCCTGCGCTTGATCAGCCGACGCCGATTCACCCGTACCAATCGCCCAAACCGGCTCATAACCTACCACTATACGAGACAATGCGCTTCTGTCCACACGATCCAGCACTGCGGCCAACTGCCGGTGAACCGTGGTCTCCGCGTGCCCTGCTTCTCGCTCGGCAAGTGTCTCACCGACGCAGACAATCGGCAATAAACCGCTTTTTAATGCCGCAGACGCTTTCGTGGCCACCAAATCGTCGGTCTCGCCTTGGTCAATGCGACGCTCCGAATGACCGACGATGCACCAGCTACCACCCATTTCAACAACCATGTCCGCCGAAATTTCACCTGTGTGGGCCCCGCCATGTGAGGTGCCCACATCTTGAACTCCACATTTTAAACCATCCGGCGCGGCCAACACTGCGGCCTGCAAATGCAACGCTGACGGAAACAAAACCACATCTGCACGATCAGAAAGCCGCAATTGGGCCATGTAAGGCGCTATATCAGCAAACCTTCCCAACATTTTCCAATTAGCCGCGACCAGCGATTTACGCATTTTAGCAACCGGATTTTCAAAGGCGCGCAATGTTATACGTTAAGCGCACTAAATGCCAAGCCCACGAGGTAATCGATCGTTGGGTTGAGGCGTAAATACCGAAATCAGCAATAACACCGCCAACCCAATCGCGCAAACTATCGCCGCGGCTTGGAATGAGCCAAACGAATCATTTGCAAGACTAAACGATACCGGGCCTATCGCACTCGCAAACACCGTGATCGCCGTATTCAGCCCGCTGATTTCACCCAAATGCAGTGACCCATAATGACGAATGAATACTAAGTTAGAGAGCACCCCCCATAAACCGCCACCCGCACCGAAGCCCACCACCAGAAGCCAATAACCCCACTGCGAGTCCAAGCGCACTAAACCCAACGCACCCAGTAAAAAAAACATCAGCATAACAACCAACACAGGCTTCAGTCGGCTGTAGTCGGACAACGCGCTGGCTGCAAGATTCACGCAGACTGACACAATCGCTTGCGGCAAAAAATAAGCAAACGCCTCAACCTGATCACGCCCAGCTTGACCGAAGATTGCGACAACGTGGAACGTCACCGCGGTGCCAAACAAGGCATGCATGGATAGCGCGCTGGCGTAAAGCCAAAATACCGGATCGCGCCGTGCCTCCCCCAGGGTGCGTTCTGCGGCGTGAGCTTGGTAAGGTTGATGCTTAGCCGCTGGACTGTACCCACCGTCAACCGTCAACCCACTGACCTCGGGCCGATCCCTCACTGTTAAGAGCGCCAAAAAAGCAAAACCCAACCCAACCGCGCCGGCCATCACCCATAACGCGCCGCGCCAACCAAATTCTATAATCATCGCAGCGATAATTAAGGGCGCGATAGAGAAACCCAAAGAAACAAACACCCCGCGAATACCAGAGACAAGGCCTCGCCGACGATTAAACCAAATCAGCAGAACATTACGGCTTGCACTGGTTAGCACGCCTTGGCCGCTGAACCGAACCCCAAAATACCCAAAAAGAATAAGCGGAAAGCTGAACCAGACCAGCGGCAAGCCTGTCAGTCCAACCAACCCCAACGCCAGCAGGTCAATCCCGCTGATAAACACCAAAGTCACACCCAGAACAATTGCAGCACCCACTAGAGATGTGCGCGCGCCGTAGCGATCGTACCAACGCCCGGCTCGCGGCAAAATCAAGGCACTCAAGACGGTGCCAATTAAATAGGCGGTCGATAGCTGGGTGCGGGACAATCCAAATTCGGTAATGAATGTATCGGCAAATACAGCCATCCCCATGGTTTGCCCTGGGATACTGAATAAGAACCCTAGGGTCGACACCAAGGCAATGACCCAGCCGTAAAAAAACGGCATCCGCGCCGCCGGAAAAGGCCAGTCGGCCTGCAAATACTTCATTGTCGGCGCCAAAAATTAGCGAGCGTTAGCAGAAGTTTTGAGCAACGTAAGCCAACTCGTTTGCAATCTCTCGAACTTCTTCGGGATCATCCCCTTCGACCATAACTCGCAGCAGCGGCTCAGTTCCGGATGCTCGAACCAATATCCTGCCGCGACTCGCCAAAGTCTGCTCTTTTTCTACTATGGCTTTGCCCAATGGCTCACATTCTGCGACAGCCCGCGGGTCGGGCACTTCGACATTCACCATCACCTGCGGCAGTTTGCGCATGCCGTCAAGCAGCTCATGGATCGGCAAACCACTATCCGTCACAGCCAATAAGACCTGCAACGCTGCAACAATAGCGTCACCGGTGCTCGCCAAATCTAAGCACAAAACATGGCCCGAAGCCTCTCCACCCAATTGCCAACCGCGATTCAACAACGCCTCCGTCACATAGCGATCGCCAACATTAGTCCTGCAAAAGGGGATATCCAGCTGATTGAGGGCTTTTTCGAGTCCGAAATTACTCATCACTGTCCCAGCAACACCACCTTGCAATTGGCCCTTCTGTTGACGATGTGCAGCAATAATATAAATCAGTTCGTCACCGTCCAGCAGACGACCGGTGCTGTCAACTAGAAAGACTCGGTCGCCATCACCATCAAAGGCTATGCCAAGGTCGGCTCGTAACTCACAAACTTTTGCCTGCAAAGTCTGCGGATGAGTAGAGCCACAACCATCGTTTATATTGAAGCCATTAGGCTCAGCGCCGGTAACAATCACATCCGCGCCAAGCTCTTCAAAGACCCGCGGAGCAACGTGATAAGTCGCGCCATGCGCACAATCCAACACGATGCGCATGCCTCTTAAACTGAACCCTCTGGGCACAGTCGCCTTGCAAAATTCAATGTAACGCCCCGCAGCATCTGTCAGGCGAGAGGCTTTCCCCAGACGCTCAGAATCCACGCAGACCATTTTCTGCGCCAACTCAGCTTCAATTTCGAGCTCAATTTCATCCGCTAGTTTGTTGCCCGCGCCATCAAAAAATTTGATGCCGTTGTCGTAGTAGGGGTTGTGGGACGCGCTAATGACCACACCGGCGTCGGCATGAAGCGTTCGGGTCAAATAAGCAATCGCAGGGGTAGGCATGGGTCCGATGATGCTCACGTTAGCACCCGCAGAGACTAGACCTGACTCCAATACCGACTCAAGCATATATCCTGAAATGCGAGTGTCTTTGCCAATGATGATATGGGCCGAACCTTTCTTCGCAAAAACCCGGCCCACCGCCCAGCCAAGCCGAAGGCAAAATTCCGGGTTGATTGGAAAGAGGCCCACTCTCCCGCGAATACCGTC
Organism: Gammaproteobacteria bacterium UBA4421; assembly: GCA_002389675.1. Taxonomy (GTDB): domain Bacteria; phylum Pseudomonadota; class Gammaproteobacteria; order Pseudomonadales; family Azotimanducaceae; genus UBA4421. Next base: position 131,893 of record DGQF01000028.1, on the reverse strand, counting down.
TGTGCCAAAATATTTTCTACTCACCCAATTCTCCAACGATCTCTAGGGAGCCGCGCTTGCTAACGCCACCGCCCTCATTGCAGCTAATACCTTCAACGCATCAGCCGTAGCCTCTACATCATGAACCCGAACCAAATCAGCTCCCCGCTCGACCGCAAGCACTGCCGCCGCCACACTTGCAAAAACCCGCTCTGATGTTTCTCGCCCAGTGATCTCACCCAGCAAGCGCTTGCGCGACAAACCCACGAGCAAGGGCAGTTGACCCACACGCACACGTTCTAAATCGGCCAAAAGCGAAAGATTGTGCTGCTGGGTTTTACCAAAACCAAACCCGGGATCTACCCACAAGCGCTCAGCGGCAATGCCAGCCAGTTTGCAAGCATGCACACGACTCGCTAGATAGGCATGCACCTCTGCAACCACTGCTTGGTATGCCGGCGCCTGTTGCATAGTTTCAGGTACACCCTGCATATGCATCAACCCATACCCAACAGATGTTTCTGCAATCACCTGTATCATTTTGGGATCAGCGCCTGCGCTAACGTCATTGATCACGTCCGCGCCCGCATCAATGGCGCAACGAGCCACCTCAGCGTGGCGTGTATCCACTGACACAATGGTACCCAGTTCGCCAAGCATTGCTACGACAGGGATCACGCGCTGCAACTCTACTTCGACGCTAACCGGGGTCGCCCCCGGGCGCGTAGACTCGCCGCCCACATCCAGTATGGAGGCGCCACCAGCAATCATCCGCTGCGCTGTTGCTCGCACCTTACCCAGATCCACTGCTGCATTTGCGTAGAGGGTGCCGCCATCAGAAAAAGAATCAGGGGTAATATTCATCACCCCCATGATATGGGGGCGGTCAAAATTTAGACGCTTGGCGCCGCAGCAAAGACTGCGCACCGCCTAGCTTTCTTCTGCTGGACCACCAATGGGTGATTCAGGCGAGGGGGCTGATCCAGCACTGGGTGGGGGGCGAGGATCGGTAGGGTGACGTGGCTTAGCCCCTGCCATGATGTCCTCTATCTGCTCCGCACTGATGGTTTCAAATTCGATCAATGCCTCAGCCATAGCGTGCAGTTTGTCGACGTTGTCCTCCAACACTTTCTGTGCCTCAGCATAACAACCATCAATAATCTGCCGGATCTCCGTGTCAATCGATTGAGCCGTACCGTCAGATACGGCTTTCGGCTTGGCACCAGCAGACATGCCCAGAAAAACCTCACCATCGTCTTCATCATATTTAAGCGGTCCCATACGCTCAGACAGGCCCCACTTTGTGACCATGTTGCGAGCCAAGCTTGTCGCTCGTTCAATATCATTTGACGCACCAGTGGTCACATAATCCGCGCCCAAGATCATTTCTTCCGCAATCCGGCCGCCAAACAAACTACAGATCTGCGAGCGGATACCTTGGCGCGTCAAGCTGTAGCGGTCCTCTTCAGGCAAGAACATCGTAATGCCCAATGCTCGACCGCGGGGAATGATGGATACCTTGTATACCGGGTCATGGTCAGGCATCACCCGCCCAATAATCGCATGCCCTGCTTCATGGTAAGCCGTATTGCGCTTTTCTTTCTCCGACATGACCATCGACTTGCGCTCAGCGCCCATCATGATCTTGTCTTTGGCCTTGTCGAATTCTTCCATCTCCACTAGGCGCTTGTTACCGCGAGCCGCAAACAGCGCAGCTTCGTTCACTAAGTTCGCTAAATCCGCCCCGGAAAACCCCGGCGTGCCCCGCGCGATCACTGCCGGATCAACGTTTTCCGACAGCGGGACTTTACGCATATGGACCTTAACAATCTGCTCTCTACCGCGGATATCAGGTAACCCTACAACCACCTGCCGATCAAACCGGCCAGGACGCAACAGCGCCGGATCTAAGACATCAGGCCGGTTTGTCGCGGCAATCACGATGATCCCGTCATTGCCTTCAAAACCATCCATTTCTACCAGCAGTTGATTCAGCGTCTGCTCTCGCTCGTCGTGGCCACCGCCCAAACCTGCGCCGCGGTGCCGACCTACCGCATCGATTTCGTCAATGAAGATGATGCACGGCGCCTGTTTCTTAGCTTGCTCAAACATATCCCTGACACGCGATGCACCCACGCCCACGAACATTTCGACAAAATCCGATCCTGATATAGAAAAGAAGGGCACTTTCGCTTCACCGGCGACCGCCTTGGCCAGCAGCGTCTTGCCTGTGCCAGGCTGTCCCACCATCAGCACGCCGCGAGGGATATGCCCACCCAAGCGCTGAAATTTGCTTGGATCACGCAAAAACTCAACCAATTCCTGGACGTCTTCCTTGGCCTCATCAACCCCCGCAACATCAGCAAACGTCGTTTTGATCTGGTCTTCTGATAACAGTTTGGCCTTCGAGCGACCAAAGGCCATAGGCCCTCCCCGTCCGCTACCACCACCCTGCATCTGACGCATAAAAAACATAAAAACCGCAATGATAATCAGTATTGGAAAGCTTGCGATCAGAAGTTGGGTCCAGAAGCTCTGCTTCTCTTCCTCTTGTATTGACGTTAAGACACCGTTTTGAACCAATTCATCCAACAACTTCGTATCGTTTTCAGGCCAGATGACCGTCATGCGATTACCGTTATTATCGGTGGCCACAATCCTCTCACCCTGAATCTGCGCCTCGCGAATCTGCCGATCATTTACCGATTGCACAAACTCAGAATACGCGACAGGCTGCTGCTGCGGCTCGACGTTAAAATTGTTGAATACCGTTAGCAAGACAGCAGCGATAATCAACCACAGTAATAAATTTTTTCCCATATCTGACAAGGGATGTACCTCATGTTGTGCGCAGTTCAGCCCAGCGTGGCTCAAACCGCTTTTTCTTACTATACCCGCTGTGGGCTATTCCGTTCCACCAACGATGTCTTGTTTTGCTGTGTAACCCTGAGCAACGACAAATACCTCACGTGACTCGGGCCTCGAAGCTTTTGGCTTCGTCAACGTCACTTTCCTAAACTCATCACGCAGCGCCCTCACCCAAGCGTCCAACCCCTCACCTTGAAATGCCTTGAGCGCCATTGCCCCTCTGGGACGCAACCACCTGCGGCAAGCCGTCAGCGTTATATCGGCCAAATCCATAGACCGCGCTTGGTCAACCGCTCGCACTCCAGATATGTTGGGGGCCATATCCGATAAAACAAGGTCTAGGCGCTCTGCCGCCAAAATACTCTCTATTTGGGCATCAACTGACTCCTCTCCTGCACGACCTTCAAGAACAAAAGTGTCCAAGCCTGCCGTAATCGGTAGAGGGTCCACCGCGATTAACATCCCCTTCGATAGTCGCGACTCCAAAAACTGCGTCCACCCACCTGGCGCGGCGCCCAATTCAAGCACCTTACTGCGTGGGCTCAACAATTTGAACCTCTCATCTAACTGCACTAGCTTGTAATGAGCACGTGAAACCTGCCCTTTATCCTGTGCTTGTCTGACAAAATAATCACGCTTTTGTCGCTCTAGCCAACGATTACTGGATTTGCTGCGTTTGCTCATTAGGGGGTTTTTTTGCTCATAGCGCTGCGTTGGAGATGGTAAACCGTTAAACTACCTCGATGACAATAAACACTCGCGAAAAAAAAACTCTCAGGCAAATTGCGCATCATCTAGCAACCGTAATCATTGTTGGCGACCAAGGGGTTACCGAAGGGGTTCTGACCGAAACCGATCGAGCTCTGAAAGATCATGAGCTTATCAAAGTCCGCCTCGCTATTGGTGATCGAGAAACACGCACCGCCGCGGGCGCCCAGATTGCAGCATCCTGCAACGCAGAGATAGTCCAACGCATCGGCAAGATACTTATACTATTTCGCAGCAACCCGCGGGCAAATCCAAAGCTCTCCAATATTCAGAGATTTAGTTAAACACCTTACAGCTGGTTCTCAGCTGTGCGCCACTTGATCAATTTCGTATTCTCGCTCGCCACCCGGGGTCACAACCAGTACGGCGTCACCAACGCGTTTCCCAATCAGCGCCCGTGCAATGGGTGACATCACAGAAATCTTGCCTGCTTTGAGATCGGCTTCGTCTTCCCCCACGATTTTGTAACGGGTCTTCTGGTCCGTATCAACATCCAAAAGGGTGACAAATACACCAAACAAGACCTTGTCACCCGGCGGAATTTTACTGATATCGATCACCTGTGCGTCAGCCAGCTTGCTCTCAATTTCTTGAATTCGACCTTCATTAAAACTTTGCTGCTCGCGCGCAGCATGATATTCAGCGTTTTCCTTAAGATCACCGTGTTCGCGCGCAACAGCAATATCTTGCGTGATCTCCTGACGCAAAGCACCTTTGCGCTGTTGTAATTCACTGCGTAGGCTTTCTTCACCTTCTACGGTCATGGGTATAGGCATCAGCTTTTAATTCCTAATGAAGTTGCGCATGGAGGTCTTGTAGACGGCGGACATGTTCACCCCGACCTTCCTTGATTGCAATCGCCAGGGCCTCACCCCCGGCAAGTGTCGTCGTGTAACAGACTTGATTTAGCAACGCCAAACGCCGAATAACCGCGGAGTCAGCAATCGACTGTCGTCCCTCCGTGGTGTTTACGATGAGGTCAATCTGCTCGTTTTTCAACATATCTGAAACGTCAGGTCGACCTTCATTCACCTTGCTAATTGCAGCACAAACCAAACCGGCTTCCTGCAGGCAACGACGTGTACCTGAAGTGGCCACTAGACTAAAACCAATCGCCATCAGTGCCTTCGCAATCGGCGGCAGATGCGGTTTGTCCGAATCTTTTACGCTGATAAACACGCGCCCACTTGACGGCAAATGCTCACCGGCGGCGAGCGAGGCCTTGGCAAATGCTTCCCCAAATGTCACGCCAACCCCCATGACCTCGCCAGTAGATTTCATCTCCGGCCCAAGAATCGGGTCTACGCCGGGAAACTTGTTAAATGGAAATACCGATTCTTTAACATGGTAATTTGTGGGAATAATTTCACGCGCAAACCCTTGCGCTGCGAGCGAGGTACCCGCCATACAGCGAGCAGCAACTTTTGCCAAAGACCGACCAACACACTTAGACACAAAAGGCACGGTGCGCGAGGCACGGGGATTCACCTCAATGATATAAACTTCTTTTCCCTGCACCGCCATCTGCACATTCATCAAGCCAACAACACCCAGCTCCAACGCAACATCTGTGACCTGTTGACGAATCACACTCTGGACCTCTTGATCGAGATTGTAAGGCGGCAATGAACACGCTGAATCACCCGAATGCACCCCCGCTTGCTCTATGTGCTGCATGATGGCACCTACCACGACACGTTCACCATCGGACACAACATCAATATCCACTTCTACAGCCTGATCTAAAAAACGATCCAGCAGCACCGGCGAATCGTTAGAGACATCCACAGCAGACTGCAAATATTGCATCAACTCATCATCGGTAAATACAATCTCCATGGCACGCCCTCCTAATACGTAAGAAGGACGAACAACAATCGGATAACCAATCTCTCCAGCGACTTCAACTCCCTGCGCAGCGCTTGAGACCACGCGATTTGAAGGCTGACGAAGTGCCAATTTCTCAACTAATTGTTGGAAGCGTTCACGATCTTCAGCTCGGTCTATCGCGTCTGGCGAGGTACCTATGATTGGCACTCCCGCCGCTTCCAAAGCAGCCGCTAACTTAAGCGGTGTCTGACCGCCAAACTGAACGATCACCCCATGGGGCTGCTCAATATCAACAATCGCCAAAACATCCTCTAACGTCACCGGCTCAAAATAGAGGCGATCAGAGGTATCGTAATCGGTAGACACGGTCTCAGGATTGCAGTTGACCATAATGGTCTCATATCCATCCTCACGCATTGCAAGCGCGGCATGAACACAACAATAGTCAAACTCTATCCCCTGACCAATACGATTAGGGCCACCACCCAACACCATAATTTTCTTACGGTCTGTAGGTGCAGCCTCACACTGCTCCTCGTATGTTGAGTACATATACGCCGTTGAAGAGGGGAATTCAGCCGCACAGGTATCTACCCGCCGAAAGACCGGCCTGACGCCCAACCCTTGGCGCAGACTGCGCATCTTTTGCTCCGACTCACCTAACAATTGCCCTAACCGTGCATCAGAAAACCCTTTCTGTTTGAGCCGGTAGAATTGATCTTTGGTTAACGCGCTCGCTTGCGTTTGTCCCAGGCTTATCTCCGTCACAATGAGATCTTCTATCTCCGCCAGAAACCAAGGGTCGATCTTAGAAATTTCAAAAATCTTCTCTAGCGACCACCCCACACGAAACGCGTCGGCGACGTACCACAATCGCTCTGCACTGGGATTAGCCACCTCGCGTTTCAACACAGCTTGCCAGAGACCTTCATCCACCGACGAATCCAGCACCGGGTCAAAGCCAACCCTGCCCGTTTCCAAACCACGCAGCGCTTTGTGCAAAGATTCCTGAAATGTTCGACCGATTGCCATCACCTCACCCACAGACTTCATCTGGGTGGTTAAGCGCGCATCCGCTTGGGGGAATTTTTCAAAGGTGAAGCGCGGAATTTTCGTCACCACATAATCGATACTGGGTTCAAATGAAGCGGGCGTCGCACCACCGGTGATGTCATTTGCCAATTCATCCAAGGTATAACCGACCGCCAATTTCGCCGCGACTTTCGCAATCGGAAACCCGGTTGCTTTCGAGGCAAGCGCCGAGGAACGCGACACGCGAGGGTTCATCTCAATCACGACCACTCGTCCGTCTTCTGGATCAATAGCAAACTGAACGTTGGACCCGCCAGTCTCGACACCTATTTCCCGCAATACCGCAATGGATGCATTGCGCAGGAGCTGGTATTCCTTGTCCGTCAGCGTCTGCGCTGGCGCGACAGTGATGCTGTCTCCGGTATGAACCCCCATTGGGTCGAGATTTTCGATCGAACAGATGATGATACAGTTGTCCGCACGATCGCGAACAACTTCCATTTCAAACTCTTTCCAGCCAAGCAAGCTTTCATCAATCAGCAATTCGGAGGTCGGTGATAAATCCAGCCCACGAGTACAAATTTCAGTGAATTCTTCTTGGTTGTAGGCGATACCACCACCGCTGCCGCCCAGCGTAAAAGAGGGACGTATCACACAGGGGTATCCCAACTGGCTCTGCACCTGAAGCGCTTCTTCCAAGCTATGCGCAATTGCTGATCGCGGCGTTTCCAACCCGATCCGCTTCATCGCGCGGTCAAACCGTTCACGGTCCTCCGCCTTGTCTATTGCGTCCTGACTCGCCCCGATGAGCTCAACTCCGTGGGCCTCAAGTACTCCCTCGCGCACTAAATCAAGCGCACAATTCAAGGCCGTCTGCCCACCCATGGTCGGCAACAGTGCCTCAGGCTTTTCTTTAGCAATGATCGCAGCAACGGTTTGCCATTCTACCGGCTCTACATAGGTCGCATCTGCCATGGCGGGATCCGTCATGATGGTCGCGGGGTTAGAATTCACCAAAATAACCCGATACCCTTCTTCCCGCAGCGCTTTACATGCCTGCGCTCCAGAGTAATCAAATTCACAGGCTTGACCAATGATGATGGGGCCCGCGCCCAAAATTAATACACTTTTAATGTCGCTGCGTTTAGGCATGCTTAGTTCCACTCGCCATCATGTCTACAAATTTGTCGAAAAGATAAATACAGTCCTGCGGGCCGGGACTCGCCTCGGGGTGCCCCTGAAAACTAAAAGCAGGTACGTCAGTGCGTTCAATCCCTTGCACCGTTGCGTCAAACAACGAAAGATGCGTGCACTGCAAATGCTCGGGCAATGACGCGCCATCTACCGCAAAGCCATGATTCTGACTGGTGATGATGACTTTTCCCGTTTGGCTATCCTGAACAGGGTGATTTGCACCATGATGTCCATGCGCCATCTTCATGGTTCTCGCCCCACTGGCTAATGCCAGCAATTGATGCCCCAGACAAATGCCAAAAATCGGAATACCCGAGGATAACAAGGTTTTGATGGCTGAAATCGCATACCCACAGGGTTCGGGATCTCCGGGGCCATTGGATAGGAATATACCATCAGGGTTCAGATCTAAGACCACACTTGCTGGGGTTTGCGCCGGCACAACAGTCAGCTCGCAACCTCGGCTTGCCAGCAATCGAAGAATATTTCGTTTGACCCCAAAATCGTAGGCCACCACTTTAAACTTAGGCTCACTGAGAGTCCCGTAACCTGTCTTGATGTCCCAGCTGGTTTCACGCCATTGGCGCTGTTCACCGGTAACTACCTTGGCCAAGTCCATCCCCTTCAGGCCTGGAAACGCCCTCGCTTTGTCCAACGCCTGATCCAAACCCGCCTGAGTAGAAGCGGATTCACCCGCCAAAATACAGCCAGCGAGCGCGCCTTTTTCTCGGATCAGATGCGTCAAACGACGAGTGTCCACATCCGCTATCGCCACCACACCTTCCGCCTCGAGTAACGACTGCAGCGATCCCTGGCTTCGCCAGCTGCTGACTTTACGTGGGGTCTGACGGATGACTAAACCAGCGCTCCATATACGATCAGATTCAAAATCTTCTGCGTTAATGCCGGTGTTGCCGATTTGAGGGTAGGTGAGCGTTACAATTTGCTGAGCGTAAGACGGATCAGTAAGAATCTCTTGGTAGCCGGTCATTGCTGTGTTGAAAACAACTTCACCAACAGTATGACCTTCTACACCAATTGACTGGCCGTAAAAAACGCTCCCGTCTTCCAAGGCGAGTAATGCAGGTATCAAGTGGTATATCCCTTAAACAATCTTCGCGTCTTAGGCGCACGATGTAACCGGGCTCAACTGTCACGTACTCGACCCCATCCTGACACACAGAAGTACGGTCAAATGCATTAAGGGATGCAGGTTGAACTTAAGGTAGAAAGTCTAATGAAACTGCATTCAAAAAGCAGCAAAAAGATTCATTTGTAATCGTTAAATCGACACTATCGATCAAGGCCCTCTTACAGACCTAGAAGTCCCTGCATATCATACAGCCCTGGCGGCTTGTCACTCACGTAGCGCACGGCGTGCAGCGCGCCTTGCGCAAAATTCGTTCGGCTTGACGCGCGGTGGGTGATCTCCAGCCGCTCCCCTTCACCGGCATATAACACCGTATGTTCGCCAACAATGTCGCCGCCGCGCAGCGTCGAGAAACCAATTGACGCACGATCACGGGTACTGGTTATACCCTGACGCCCATAGATCGCATCTTTGTCCAAGTCACGCGACAGCGCCTGGGCAAGCACCTCACCTATTTTAAGTGCCGTGCCAGAGGGTGCATCAATCTTGTCTCGGTGATGCGCTTCAATCACTTCAACATCCACAGTATCGCCTAACGCCGACGCTGCTATTTCGATCAACTTGAACATCAGGTTGACGCCAACACTCATATTGGGCGCCATAAAAATCGCGCTAGCGTAAGCACCTTCCTGTAGCTGGCTCATCTGTGAGTCGCTAAAGCCTGTGGTGCCGATCACCATGGCTTTTTGATGGTTCTGACACACTTCCAACAACGCCAATGTCGCCGCCGGGACAGTGAAATCTACGACCACGTCAAAATCTTGGACACAGCCCGCGGGATCGCCCGACACAGTGACACCAAGCGTACCCACCCCGGCGACCTCCCCAACATCCAAACCGACCGCAGGATTGTCGGGGTGTTCAAAGGCGGCACCTAAAATCATGCCATCGGCCGCCTGCAACGCTTGCACTAGGGTTTTACCCATGCGCCCGGCCACACCGGTGATCGCTACCTTAATCATTGCTGTCCATCACGGATTCTCTCCAATGCAATAACCGCATATTAACCCGTTAAGCCGTCAAAAAAGTTTTTTACCCCGTCAAACCAAGATTTTTCTCGGGGTGAGTGTTTTGTACTCTGCACCAGCGACGCTTTCAATTCGGCCAACAACTCCTTTTGTCGCTCGGTTAGTTTGACTGGCGTTTCCACCACAACTTTACACAACAAATCGCCGACCCCGCCGCCACGGACTTGAGTGACGCCTTTGCCGCGCAACCGAAAGACCTTGCCCGTTTGTGTTTCAGAGGGGATTTTAAGCTTCACTCGACCTGCCAACGTAGGCACTTCGAGTTCACCTCCCAGGGCCGCATCAACAATGCTGATGGGCACCTCACAGAAAAGGTTACGGCCATCGCGTGTGAAAATAGGGTGCTCACGCACATCAACCTGCACATATAGGTCCCCTGGCGGACCGCTATGCATGCCAGCTTCCCCTTCCCCGGTCAATCGAATGCGGTCGCCTGTATCAACGCCTGCAGGAATTTTAACCGACAGCGTTTTATGCTTTTCAGAACGACCAGCACCACCACAACCGCGACACGGATCTGTCACAACCCGTCCCTGACCTCGGCAACGAGGGCAGGTTTGCTGCAGCGAGAAAAAACCTTGGGCCACTCTAATCTGACCGGCGCCCTGACAATCAGGGCAGGTCGACGGCGTTGTTCCTGGCGCTGCACCAGATCCGTCACAATCACCGCAAGCAGCAAGCACGGGAATACGCACTTCCACCGTATCTCCACTGACTGCTTGCTCCAGGTCGAGTTGCATGTTGTAGCGCAAATCGGAACCTCGCGAGGCGCCACCACGACCGCCCCGACCTCCACCGAAAATATCCCCAAAAACATCGCCAAAGATATCACCGAAATTCCCTTCAAAACCGGCACCGCCTTGGTTTTGATCCAGACCTGCGTGCCCATATTGATCATAGGCTCGCCGTTTTTCGGCATCGGTGAGCACTTCGTAGGCTTCTGAGGCTTCTTTGAATTTATCTTCGGCCTGAGGATCATCGGGGTTACGATCCGGGTGGAATTTCATGGCCAAACGACGATAAGCTTTCTTTAAGTCATCACTGGAGGCTCCCCGCTCCACTCCTAAAACTTCGTAATAATCTCGTTTGGACATAGCTTACTCTATTTTTGTTTTACCGAAACAACAAACGCGGCCCTACCTAAAACAGGTGCCGCGTCTGCAATGGCGGTAAACTTGCACCGCCGAAGGACTTCGTAATCTAAATTACTTTTTGTCCTTATCATTGACCTCTTCGAACTCGGCATCAACTGCGTCATCAACCCCAGCATCTGCACTGCCTTGCCCGGCGTCGGCGCCCTCCGCAGAGGGTTCCTCGTACATCTTCTGTGCCAGCCCTGCAGCAGCCTGCGACAAGACCTGCATTTTAGCCTCAATTGCCTCTTTGTCGTCACCCTTGAGCGCGTCTTCCAGCTCCGATGCGGCGGTCTCGATCCCGCTCTTTTCTTCGTCGGTGGCTTTGTCCCCGGCATCTACAACGGCTTTGCGTGCACCATGCACGAGCCCGTCTGCCTGATTGCGCAACGCCACCATCTCTTCAAACTTCTTATCTTCTTCCGAATGCGCCTCAGCATCTCGGACCATCTGTTCAATTTCTTCATCCGACAACCCACTGGAGGCCTTGATAACAATCGACTGCTCTTTGCCTGTCGCTTTATCCTTTGCCGAAACATTCAAAATGCCGTTCGCATCTAGATCAAAGGCCACTTCAATCTGAGGCATCCCGCGCGGCGCTGGCGGTATATCTTCTAAATTAAACTGACCCAGCGCCTTGTTTTGCCCGGCCTGCTTACGCTCACCCTGCAGAACATGAATGGTCACCGCAGTCTGATTGTCATCGGCAGTTGAGAACGTTTGCGTTTTCTTAGTCGGGATTGTTGTATTTTTTTCGATCAGGACACTCATGATAGAGCCTAAAGTCTCGATCCCAAGCGATAATGGTGTCACGTCAAGTAGCAATACATCTGTGACGTCACCCGCAAGGACCGCGGCCTGAATTGCCGCACCCATTGCCACGGCTTCATCGGGGTTTACGTCACGTCGCGCTTCCTTGCCGAAAAACGATTTCACCTTTTCTTGCACCAACGGCATACGCGTCTGCCCGCCGACGAGGATCACATCGTCAATGTCGTTGATGGTTAGGTTGGCGTCATCTAGCGCAGTTTGAATTGGCGCGATAGTCCCTTGAACCAGCTCGCCTACTAAAGACTCCAGCTTCGCCCGCGTGAGCTTCATTACAAGGTGTTTTGGGCCCGTCTGGTCGGCCGTAATATACGGCAAATTAATTTCTGTCTGTTGGCTGTTAGACAGCTCAATTTTTGCTTTTTCCGCCGCTTCTTTGAGCCGCTGAAGCGCCAATGGATCAGAGTGCAGGTCAAAGGTGTTGTCTCTCTTAAACTCTTCGACTAGGTAGTCAATCACCCGCAAGTCGAAATCTTCACCCCCTAAAAACGTATCTCCATTGGTCGAAAGTACTTCAAACTGATGCTCACCATCAACTTCAGCGATTTCGATAATTGAGACGTCGAAAGTGCCGCCGCCTAAATCGTAAACCGCAATCTTTGCGTCTCCGCGTTTCTTATCCAAACCATACGCCAATGCTGCGGCCGTCGGTTCGTTGATAATTCGCTTAACATCCAAACCGGCAATCTTTCCGGCGTCTTTTGTTGCTTGGCGCTGTGAATCGTTAAAATAGGCAGGTACCGTGATCACAGCCTCAGTCACCGTTTCGCCAAGATATTCCTCAGCGGTCTTTTTCATCTTTTTCAACGTTTCAGCAGACACCTGCGGTGGCGCTAGTTTTTCGCCTTTGACCTCAATCCAAGCATCTCCATTGGTCGCTTTGGAAATTGCGTAGGGCACCATTTTTATGTCTTTCTGGACAACGCTATCACCAAACTTTCGACCGATCAGGCGCTTTACTGCGAACAACGTGTTTTGAGGATTCGTTACCGCCTGCCGCTTCGCGTTTTGCCCCACCAAAATTTCACCGTCCTCGGTGTATGCGATGATCGACGGTGTCGTCCGATCACCCTCTGAGTTTTCTATGACCCGCGCGTCACCACCTTCTAATATCGCCACACACGAATTCGTGGTGCCGAGATCTATGCCTATAATCTTACCCATTGTTCTGTCTCCAAATGCCCTACCCGGACGTTCCTATTCTTGCTGTCTATATTTGGCCTAATTAAGCCAGTTCAAGGGGGCCTAACCACAATTTCTTGCTTCATGCCCACCTCGAGTGCGCAGCGACTGCTGGCCAGCGTCGCTTATCTCGGGTCAATCACCCTTCACTACAATCACTTTTGCCGCTCTAACCAAACGCCCGTTCAACCGATACCCCTTTTGCATAACGTCCATCACCGAATTCGGCTCCGCGTTGGGATTAGGCACCATAGTCATCGCTTCATGCAGCTGCGGATCAAACGGTTCTCCAAGCGGGTCAATTTGATCGACGCCTGCTTTGGCCAGCGTATCTAAGAACAATTTTAGCGACAGCGAAACGCCTTCTGCGATCGCTTCCGCGCCATCAACGGATACCGCCACCTCGACCGCTTTCTCCAAGCTGTCGAGTACCGGGAAAAGACCGTCTATGAGCTTTTCCGTCGCAAATTTATGGGCGTTTTCAACATCTCGGGTTGCCCGACGCTTGATATTCTCAACCTCCGCAAGGCTGCGCAGCACTTGATCTTTAAGCGCCGCCACTTGAGCGTCCACCTCAGTGTCCAAGCCTTCTTCTGCTTCGCCCTGTGCCAACACGGATTCCGCGCTATCAGTATCTTCGGGTGGCAACCACTCGCCGTCATCAGCAGCAGGATTTGCTGCCATTTCGTCATCGCCTACCTGATTTTCGACCGAGTTTTCATCACCAATGTTTTCGTCTGCCATGCACGCCTATTCCATGTGCTATTTAAATGAGCCAAACGTTATTGGGGCCAGCCTTGGAATTATCAAGGGCTTGATCGTAATTTTCTTCAAACTCGACGCATCGCGGCGCTGAGCAGACGCGCGGTGATGTCCACAACAGGAATCACATCTTTATAATCCATTCGCGTCGGACCGATGACACCGAGGACTCCCGCCAACTCGCCGTTCACCTCATAGGCGGACGTAATCAAAGAGGCGTCACCTAAAGGCTTGTATCCCGACTCTTCACCGATAAACAACTGCACCCCACCAGACTGCAAACAACGATCCAGAAGATGCAGCACGCGGCCTTTGCGAGATACCGCATCAAACAAAGATTTCACCGTGCCCGTATCTGAACTTAAATCCAGTAAACGATTTCCGCCGCTAACTAAAAGCTCGTGCCCATCATCTTGCTGGTCCTCAGCGAAGGTTGCCGAAGCCATATCAAGCGCGGCCTGCATGAGATGATCCATGCGATCCTTATCTGCCTGAACACTGGCTATGACCGCCTCTCGAATCTCAATCAAGGAACGACCACCAAACTCTTGGTTGAGATAATTTGCCGCTTGATTCAGCTCAACCGCCTCATACGCACGCTCAGTGTGAATCACTCGATTTTGCACTTCGCGGTCGTTCAGAACCAGAATTACAAGCACCCGATCCTCACCCAAGCCAATAAATTCCACCTGTCTGAAACTGATCTGGTTCCGCATGGGTGTTGTAATCAGGCACGTCATTTCGGTGATTTCAGAAAGCAATTCCGAGGCAGAAGACACCAAATCGGCTGGCGAAAGGTCCGGGTTGAGCTCCGCCTCAATTTCGCGCGCACGCTCTGCCGTTCGCGCGCGCTCCCAAGGTTCAATACTGAGCAAGGTATCAACAAAGAAACGATAACCTTGATGCGTGGGTATTTTCCCAGCTGAAGTATGCGGCGAGATCACCAACCCCTGAACCTCAAGCTCAGCCATAATATTACGCACCGTCGCCGCAGAGACACTCACCTCCGGACGGGTTGCCAGGGCTCGCGAGGCAATGGGCGTTCCTTGCGCAATGTACTGCTCAACAAGCAATTTAAATAAATGCTGGGCGCGAGGGGTCACAGAGGTCTCTGGCGACTCAAGATTGGCCATAAATTTCGCACACCGGGTTTTTATTGATAAGCGTCATCTCACACAACTTATACCAGTGATTTTAGGCAAACGCATCCTCATTTAAGGTAGGCTTAGTCTGACAACCCCACCGGGTTCATGCGCCAAAAGTGACAAGACCATGCTCAACCACCTGACTTTGAAAAATTTTGTACTCGTCGATGCATTAGATATCCATTTCAATCCTGGACTGACGACCATCACTGGAGAATCAGGCGCCGGCAAATCGATTTTGCTTAACGCTCTGGGCCTGCTGATGGGCGAGCGAGCACGTGCAGAAGTCATTCGGCCCGGTGCCGAAAAAGCCGATGTCAGCGCAGAATTTGATTTGAAGACTCTCCCCGCAGTGCAAGCACTGCTCGCTGAGGCCGAACTCATCCAGGCGCCCGACACGCTATGCCTACTCAGGCGAGTCATCAGCAATACGGGGCGATCCCGGGCATTTATCAACGGCATTCCCGTGACCACCGGTTATTTACGTGAACTGGGAGAGCGCCTCGTCGAAATACATGGCCAAAATGAGCATTTACGGCTGACTGATCGCTCAACCCAACTGAGCATGCTCGATGACTATGCAGGCCTCACCCAACAAACTGAGGACGTTCGACAATGCTATCGCTCGTGGCAGGCGGACCTGCAGGCCATCGAAACACTCAAAAATAACTTTGCCCAGGCAGCAGACCGCCAGGACCTATTGCAGTACCAACTCAGCGAGCTTGAGGAATTGGGCTTACAAGCAGATGAATTCTCACAGCTAAACGATCAGCACAAGCGACTTAACCAGGCCCACAACACCATTGAGGCGCTTTCGCAAGCGCTTAATCATCTGGATGCACTGGATGAACTGAACCTGGCCGCAAGACTGATTGATAACATCGATGACAATCAGCCCGATTTAGTAGCCGCGCGAACTACACTGAACACGGCCCTGGGCTTGATAGATGATGCAGCGCGAGACCTGCGCAATTACGAATCCCGAGTGATCGTGGATCCAGAGACTCTGAATTTACTGGAGCAGCGCCTCAACACCATGCAGGACCTTGCCCGTAAGCACCGTATAGCCCCGGAACGCTTATTTGCACATACACGGCATCTGGACGAGGAACTCAAAAAAATTGACGCTGACAGTTCGCAGTTAGACATGTTGAAAGACGCCGCGCAGGCAAAACAAACCAAGTTTCGCAAAGCCGCCAAAAACTTGTCTGCCCAACGCCAAAAAGCAGCGCCGAAATTCGCCAAAGCCATTACCCAACAAATGCAGACAATCGGCATCACCCGCGGAGTTTTTTCCGTCGCATTCACTTATCAGGAAAGCGCTGTTGGATTCGATCGAATTGACTTTCTAGTGACAACCCATCCTGATTTTCCGGCCGGGCCATTAGCGCAAATTGCATCAGGTGGTGAACAGACGCGGATCGGTCTAAGTATCCAAATTGTCGCTGCGCAGAACAGTGCCTTGCCCTGCCTGGTGCTTGATGAGGCCGATGTCGGTGTCGGTGGGACAACCGCCGACACGGTCGGGCGAATATTACGAGACCTTGGTCAACATACTCAAGTCATCTGCGTCACCCATGCGCCACAAGTGGCCGCCTTGGGAGACAATCACTACCGCGTGGTCAAAAAAGGCAATCACACGGATATTCAACACTTGAACGCTGAACAAAGAATTGAAGAACTCGCGCGGATGTTGGCCGGCTCGGACATCACCCAAACGACCCGCACCTATGCTCAGTCGCTCCTGCAGGAAGCCACGCAATAACTGACCAATCTATGCAATACTTGACCAATGGTTTGCATTCGCGCTGGTCATAGGCTCATGAGGTTAGTTATCATCGCCGCCGCACTGTCACATTTAACAGGACACAACTTTTGCCGGTAAAAATCATCAGCACCGTTTTAATTATGCTTCTGGTGGCTGGTTGTGCCATGCCCCAGCTCAAATTACCCCGTCTCTACCGCGTTACGGTACAGCAAGGCAATGTGATTACCCAGAACATGATCGACCAGCTCAAGCCCGGGATGACTCGCCGTCAAGTCGCCTACATCATGGGGGAGCCCGTATTACGCAACACATTTAACGAAGACCGCTGGGACTACATCTATACCATTTATCTCCCGGGCTACTACGATCAGGAAACTCGGATGAGTCTATATTTTCAGGACGAGGTACTCGCCTACTTCACTGGCGACTTGTCCCCCAGCGCACCCCAGGACAGCGAACCAAATGCAGAACAAGGCGGCGACGCCGAGTCCTCGCGCGAGGATACTGAATCAAATATCTGAGCCATCATGTATTTAGGTTGGACACCCCGCAACTAAACGCAGGCCGGATATTCTAACAATCTAGGAATGGCCACCCACCTGTTTTGCAGCGCGCAGACGCCGAGCAGTTTTAGCATCAACCTGCAAGGGGCGATAAATTTCTACGCGATCTCCGTGGCGAACCTCCAAGACATCATCAACCACCTGGCCATAGACCCCAACAACATGCTCTTGGAGCGCCAAGTCAGCAAAAACGGGCAACTGTTGCGCAGCGCTCAACACGTCGGCAATTGTTGCACCCGGCATCACCTGCACTTCACCGGTGCGCTGACGCGCAGGTTCCGCATAAACTACCTCTACAACAATCACCGCGCCATCATCTAGTCGCGTAAAGGCGACAATTTGTCCGCTTGCTGCAAAATGCGCTGACTGAACGCATCAACCATCTTGTTTGCCATGTTATCGGCTAACCGCGCCAGCAGATTAGTCAACAAACCGCGCGCGGAATACTCTATCGTCAAGTCGACCCGGCACCCAACCTCGCCTAACGGTGTGAACACCCATTGGCCCTCTAAACGCTCAAAAGGCCCTTGCTTAAGAGACATAGACACGGCCTCATTAGGCACATGCCGATTGGCCGTAATAAACGTTTCTTTGAAGCCCGCGCCCTGGACTTCAACCTGCGCAACCAGGCCGGATTTGGTCTCCTCGATGATCTGCACGGCACCACAACCGGGCAAAAAATCAGGGTACTGCAAGACATCTACGACCACCGCATAAGCCACCTCACAAGGGACTTCGAGCAGAGCCTCGCGAGACAACCGATTCATTAACTGAAGACGCCTTGTATCAAGGGCCACAAAATGTTGATGAAAATAGCCAGAACACCCAGGGGTGCGATCACTCCACCAACCAAGCGCCAGACAAACAGCTTAAACCCACCGCTGATGCCCAGCTGCCTCACCAAAACCTCTTTGGGCACGAGCCAAACGCCAAAAACAGCAATCAAGAGCCCCCCTAAGGGCAGCAGAATGTTTTGCGACACGTAATCGACAAAGTCAAAAATAGTGAGATCCCCTACTACGCTAAAATCCGCCAGTAAGTTGAACGAAAAAACAGTACCTAAGCCCAAAATCCAGCACATCACCCCCAAACTAATCGCCACACGCTTGCGTTTTGCGTTGTATTCCTCAACCAAATAAGCCAGAGCTGGCTCCGTCAACGAAATCGCCGAGGTGAGCGCTGCAAAAGTCACCAAAATAAAAAACAAAGTGCCAAAGATAATACCCAGCGGCAGTTGACCAAAAGCTAACGGCACTGTCACAAACATCAACCCCGGGCCCTGAGCAGCATCCAAGCCATTAGCAAATACAATCGGAAAAATGGCTAAACCGGCAGCCACTGCAACACTTGTATCCAACACCGCTATGGTCAAAACCGTGCTGCCGATACCGGCGTCTTGAGGGACGTACGCACCATAAGCCATCATCGCACCCATCCCTAAGCTGAGGGTGAAAAACGACTGTCCCATCGCCAGCAACCATATCTCCGGGTCGGTAAATGCACTGGCGTCAATTTCAAATAAAAAATTAAATGCTTGTTCAAAACCGCCTGAATTTAAGCTGTACCCCAACAGGATCACCAACAAAATAAAAAGGAGCGGCATAAACCAACGTATAGCCGTTTCCAAGCCACGACTCACCCCTTTGCCAACAATCCAAATGGTGAGCACCATAAACAAGGTTTGCCAAAAGATAAGTTGCCATGGATTGGCTAAAAAATTGTCAAAGGTGGCACCCACATTCTGCGCAGTGGCGCTCTCAAACGCCCCGGAAGCAGACAGCCAAATGTAATTCATTGCCCAACCGGCAATCACGGCGTAATAGGACAAAATTAGAAATCCGGCGAGGACACCCATCCATCCAATCATGACCCAAGCAGGGCTGCACCGAGCGCGCTGGGTAAGTTGACGCATCGCGATTATCGGACTACTGCGGCCCTCGCGCCCAATCATGACTTCGGTGATCATGATAGGTATACCTACGACGCCAACGCAGACCAAATAAATCAGAACAAACGCACCACCGCCATTTTCTCCAGCAATATATGGGAACTTCCAAATATTACCAATGCCCACCGCAGACCCAGCCGCTGCCAAAATAAATAACCATCGCGAGGACCACATGCCCCGTCGGTTTTCCGATGCTATCGCCATAATCAATTCTTGTATAAGTCTGAAGCGGTAAATATTGTATACTGTTGTTCCTTTGTTTCACCCTGAAATAAATCCCAAGCTCCTCAACTCAAGCTGAACCGTTGCCCATGAAAAAAAACACACAAAAAGGCAATACGTCCAACACCATCGCGCTAAACAAACGCGCACGTCACGAGTACCACTTGGAACAAAAGTTTGAGGCCGGAATCGCACTGCAAGGTTGGGAAGTGAAAGCCATCCGAAGTGGACGGGTGCAACTGACAGACAGCTTCGTCTCGTTACACCGAGGTGAGGCCTACCTAGCCAGTGCCAATATTACAGCCTTGCTCAGCGCATCCACCCACGTCGTCGCCGAACCCCAGCGCAACCGCAAGCTCCTTTTACACGCCAAGGAGCTGGCTCAGATGTTCGTCGCGACCCAGCAGAAGGGATACACCTGCGTGCCAACCGCGCTTTATTGGAAAAACAATCACATAAAAGTTGAAATCGCTTTAGCTAAAGGCAAACAGGAGCATGACAAGCGCGCAACCAAGCGCGAGCAGGATTGGCAGCGAGACAAACAACGGTTAATGAAAGCACACAACAGCTAGAACGGTTCAGATCAGCTCAACAACCCACACTGCGACGCCACGCAACCATTTCAATTGCGGCCGCAGCCGCCTCAATTCCTTTGTTGTAAACGTCATCCGCGGCGCGAGCTTCTGCATGGGCCAATTCATAGACTGGCAAGATCTCCACCACCACCGGCCGCCGAAAGTCATGCATCACCTGACCCAATCCGCGCATACTTTCATTGCTGATCATTTCAAAGTGAAGCGTTTCACCTTTCACAATCACACCAAAACAAATCACCGCATCTATTTGCAAGTGCTCGTCTAACGCCAGCAAATCGCGCGCCGCCAGCGGAATTTCCAGACATCCTGGCAGCGTATATTCCTCAACGCGGTCATAACCATACTGAGACAGCACAGCCTGACAGGCAACAGAAAGGTTATTCACAACTTTCGGGTACCATTTCGACTTTAAAATAACCATTCGACCCGGATTTTTGATATGAGGCAGCGCCGAAAGGTCTACGGTGGTTTTCATCAGTTCAGTCGCCTTTGGTTAGCCCGCGCTTTGCAGCGAAGCGGCGCTTACGAGCAACCAATCGCCTGAGTCTTCATCACAATATAAGCGATTTATCTTTTCAAGACGGCTAAATTCAGCCCTGATTTCCCACGCGCCCAAAGGCGCATTGCGATCGCGCAACAGCGAGCTGACGTCGCCAGGACGAATTCGAGATTGGCCTTTTTCGACCAGCTCTTGGATGACCTGAAAAATCATTTCGGTACGAGGATGCTCTTTATTCAATGTGACACTCTTTAGCTTTGGAATAAAATCATTAAACGCCGCGGCGGGTTTTACCAGATTTATCCTACTCTCGCCACGGTTGACTGCGCTGATACGCTTCTAACCGTTGCTCAAGTTCATCCTTAACCCCACCATCAACATCACCTACGGCGTCAATCGCTCGCCGCTGCACGGCGATGGCCAACGCGAACTCACCTAACTCCGCATGCGCGGCAGCCAGTGTGTCCAGATACGCCGCATTGCTGTCCGCTTCAACCGCCTTATTGGCCTGATCCAGCGCCAACGCGCCGTTACGCAATGCTGCGCTCTTACTCGTGGCCAGCAGCCAAGCATATGTATTGTGCGCTGACGCTCCCCCAAGCTGCGCAGCGCGGCGGGACCACTTCAACGCCAACGCGCGCGCCGCTTCTCCTTCTTGAGCCAGATAAATATCAACCAAACGCCTAAATGCAACCGGCTCGTTAACATCCGCTGCTTTCCCATACCACTGCAATGCCAAATCGAGATCTTTGTTAACACCCGCGCCCGTCTCGTAAAGGTGGCCGAGCCCCAAATAGGCAGCAGGTATCGCGGCGTCAGCGGCTCTTTGATAAAGCATCTTGGCGCGCTCGACGTCGACCGCAGCGCCTTCTCCAGTAAGATGCGCGTATGCCAGGTGCACTGCCGCTGGGACAAAGCCCGCATCCAAAGCTTGCCGATAATACTGCACAGCAACCTCGGGTTGCGGCTGACCCAATTCGCTGTTGGCGTACATAAACCCAATTGATAACAACGCGGCTGGCGCGCCAGCCACGTGCGCCTTGTTATACCAAGACAGCGCGAGTTCCGGCTGCGCATCGGCAACATAGCCACGCCGGTAACTGGCCGCTAAATTTAACATCGCCAGCAGGTGTTCTTGTTTCGCAGCCTGCAAAAATGCGGTGCGCGCAGCTTCTACGTTTTTGGCGACACCCTGCCCAAAAAGATAGGCGCGGCCTACCTGAAATTGAGCTCGATCGTACCCCAGCGCAGCTGCCCGTTCGTAAAACAAAAACCCGGTCTCCGGGTTTTTACGGGTCCCTCGACCCTCGCTGTAAAGCCTGCCCAGACCCAATAAAACCGTAGGATTATTGGCATTAAACTCCAACGCTCGGTGGTAATCCTTCAACGCCGAGACCACCATTTCTTGCGCTAAAAAGCTATACCCGCGCAGGTAATAGCCTCTCGAGCGCTCAGCAGCGGAAATCCGAGGGTCGATCAGCGCTGGCTGCAAATACGCACGCGCTAGGCTGAATGATTCGGCCTCGATTAACTCAACTGCTCGATCAATATTTACCCGCGCATCGATCGCGTGCACTTTCGCAGAAAGCACACACACCACAATAACGATCAGCGTCAATACACCCGCCCCTATCTTAGTTAGCACTCACTTACCATCCGCTTGCCATTCTTTTAACCAACCTTGCCTCTCCCGTCGATCTTGACGCAGCGCTAAGATCGTATCTAGCCACAATTTAAGCTATAGTCACTCGTCAACAGTGAAAAAGGTGTAAAACGTTATTCTCAAAACAGCGCTTTGAAAACAGCACTTTGCTTTCACGCTGATACTTTTCACGCCCAAGATCTGCTGATCAATGGGGGCGACATGGTTTCGACGCGGATGACAAAGCTTGCGGTGCATGCCGAGAGGGTTGTGACTCTCGTTAATCAATCGCAGTAACTTTTATAGTTGCCAACGACGAAAACTACGCACTAGCGGCCTAAAAAACCCGCTTACGTTCTCAATTCGTTTCCTGCTAGGAGAAGAGAACGGCAAAGCAGCAGGATCGTGTGGATGCCTCGCCCGTGGCTGAAGCATTAAAACCAATCGGGATCGCAGACAACACCCTGACCGTTGGGTCGTTCGACGCTAAATTAATTAACGGAAGCTAAGCATGTAGAGCCAACAGTGGCGCATCAGCGGACGCGGGTTCGATTTTAAGTGGTCGACTTGGAGAGCGATCTCCAATGCAAAAGAGGGCTCATACGGTGAACGCTAAGGGATCACGCGCTTCGGCGCAAACGATGGCAGATCCTATGCCAACGCCGTCCGGTCAATGGGAAACCAGGCAGCCGGCTAGAGACTTATAGGCTTCTAACAGGTCATCAGACCTCAAGAAGTACTAGGGTGGAATCTGATTCCACAATACGCCCTCCGCTGTCTATCTCTTCGAGGGATAAACAGATGAAGGAATAGTCCAGCCCATGTCGAAAGATGTGGATAAACTGCCCCGCCGCCTCCACCATCAAAAACGGCGTTTCAAATTCTTGAAACGCTGCAGAAAACGCCCCCCACGGGGCGTTTTTTTTGCATCAACAAGCAACCAATCCCTACTCCACTTCACCTCGGCGCTCACGTTCACGCGCTAATCGGTGAGCATCCGCACTCTGTAAGGGCGATTTTTCCGACTCACTCAACAATCCGGCTCGATCCCTGGCAGACTTTTCTGCATCAAATGAAATCCACTTTTCTGGACTGACTTTGATCACCTCACGCAAGGGGGAGTCAAGCAGCGCAAAAAAGTCATCTTCACCCTGCTGATCAAGCGGCGAAACCTTGTGCGCCAACGCACGATAAAAGGCAAGCTTGTCCTCCCGTGCCGCAACAAATTCAGCCCGCCCCTTTGCCGTTACGGCACCCAGCGGACAATCGGGATCATCACTGGTTCGTCCACTGACAGTAACAGATACACGCGGATCACGCCGAATGGCCGCAGCACGGTGCCGGTGAGCCGCAAACGTGATCCAAAATTTACCCTCACGCCAAACATATGAATGCACCACACCCACCGGCCAATGATCTTTTGTACCCCACATCAAAACACACTCAGGTGCTTTGCAAAGCAACAGCTCTAACTGCTCATCACTATGCCGGTAAATGGAAACAACCTCATGATCTGTCGCTCTACCCATTCTGCTCTCCTTTTCCCTGTTTCATTTTTTTTCCGCTTGATTCATTACCAGCCCTAACTGTCGGCTTTGCGCCACCAGTGCACCCGTGCTGTCCCAAAGTGCGCCTGTTTCAATCATTCGACCATGGTCTAGCTCGTCAGTTGTAAACTGCGCACATACCCAACCTGGCGCCGGACGTCTGATCACATTCACCGTCAGCTCTAACGTGGGTACCCAGCCTATCGGCCCGAGTAAACTCAAAGGGGATGGCGGAAAGGCGTCTGCAAAAAGCACCAAAGCATGGGTGTCGGGCGGACGTTCATCGACAAATCTGATCCATCCGGCAATTTGTGCACGCCGCCCAAGTCCAGGCACCGCCAAATCCGGGTGGAGGCGAACATCGGTTCGCTGCGTGATCGGCAATTCCAGATTCTGAGCCTGTGCAGATCGCGCTGAGCAATGCTCAGGCGGCGGCAGATCCGGCGCGGGAAGCGTAATCTGCGCATCGATGCCCACCTTTGAGCTCAAATCTGCAAATGCTGCCAAAACTTCAATACGCGCCTTCCCCTGCTGGGAAAAGGCCGCTCGCACATGACTGACCGTGCGGCCGATACGAATCACATGAACGTCAATCTCATAAGGGACCTCCGGTGCCCCCGGGCGCAAAAAATGCGTCGTCACCGATACGGGGTGGGGATGGCTTACAACTCGAGCAATCGCATTCAGCACAACCGTTACCATATACCCGCCATTGGGATGGTCGCCGATGTTCCAAGCGGACGATAAGCGCCCGGTATAACGCATTTCACCGGCCTCTTGTGTTCGCGTTTCTTGATCAAAATAAAAGGCGTTTCCGGACACAGATTTGATTCTCTTGACCACAAAGTTTGGCCGATACTACAGGACAGACCCCCCGCGTTCGACCCTACCACCGGATCTAACAACAACTTGACGATGGTGAAGATAACGCAGCTAAAGCCCGGGTGGTTACGCCAGTATGCCTAACCTTGTTAATTTGATACGCTAAAACGTCGGATTTCAGAACTTTTCGGAGCATCACATGATTCGTCTTCTTTGCCTAGCGCTCGCAAGCGTGCTTTTTTTAAGCTCACCTAATGCCGCATGGGCTATCCAAGCCGATACGCGGGTGGAAAATTTCCGCCTACTGGACCAAACCGGGCAGTCGCATGAGCTCTTCTATCACAGCGACGCCTCGGCCATTGTATTTATGGTACAAGGCAATGGGTGCCCCATCGTGCGCAACGCGATGCCCACCTTTAAAACCATCAGGGATACCTACGCGGATAAAGGCATCCAGTTTTTCATGCTCAATGCCAACCTTCAGGACAATCGCGGCAGCATCAACCAAGAGGCTGAAGCCTTTGGCTACGACATGCCTATTTTAATCGACCAGACCCAGATCATCGGCGAGGCCCTAGACCTTGTCAGAACTGGCGAAGTGTTTGTCGTAGATCCCAAGACATGGTCCATTGTCTATACCGGCGCCATTGACGATCGCCTAACGTATGAGAACCAAAAAGAGCAGGCGTCTAACCACTACCTGCGCGACGCCATTGACGATCTACTGGCTGGGCAATCCGTGGAGCTTGCCAGTACCAATGCAGTCGGATGCCTCATCAATTTTCCCGAAAAAACCGCACGCGCTGAACACGCCAACATCTCCTACAGCGATGACATCGCCCCAATTCTGCTGGACAACTGCGTCAGCTGTCATCGCGAGGGCGGCATTGGCCCATGGGCAATGACCGACTACAACATGGTGCGCGGTTTCTCTCTAATGATTCGCGAAGTGATCCGCACGCAACGCATGCCACCGTGGCATGCAGATCCAGCGCACGGGCATTGGTCTAACGACCGCTCGCTGACCGACACCGAAATCAAGACATTGGTTCACTGGATCGAAGCAGGGGCACCCCGGGGTGCAGGTGAGGATTTACTGGCTACTTCCGACCTTCAATATCCACAGTGGGCCACCGGCGAGTTCTTGGGAGAGCCCGATTTCGTGATTGACATTCCGGCAATGGAAATCCCTGCCAGCGGAGTTGTCGATTATCAGTATCACTTTGTCGACAATCCGATAGGCAAAGACGTTTGGGTACATGCCGCTGAGATCATGCCGGGTGATCGAGCTGTCCTGCATCATACCATCACCACCTTTGGTCATATCGCAACAGAGGGCAAACGCAAAGGCCGTCTGCAGCGCACAGGCGGATTGCGCGGGTATGCACCGGGCATCTCTAACCAAGCATTTCCAGAGGGCACCGGCACATTCCTGCCGGCAGATGCAACCATCGAGTTCCAAATGCACTATACGCCAGTTGGACGCGCCACCATTGACGAATCAAAGATGGGAGTCTGGATATATGACCAGCCACCTACCCACAAAATCGTCTCTCTGTTTATGGCCAACCCGCGCATTCAAATTCCCGCGCATGCAAAAAATCATGCCGAAACAGTCAGCCGCACTATTCCCAAAGACGCACTGCTTTTCAACTTAATGCCGCATGCCCATTTTAGAGGCAAAGCCGCCAAGTTTGTTGCGAAATACCCGGATGGCACACAAGAGTTGCTGTTATCGGTGCCCAACTACGACTTCAACTGGCAGACCGACTATGAGTTTAAAGAACCCAAATTCATACCCGCGGGCACCGAGCTCGTACAAACCAACTGGTGGGACAACTCTGCTCAAAATAAAGCCAACCCCGACCCAAGCATCAACGTCACTTGGGGTGAGCAATCTTGGGAAGAAATGTTGTTCGGGGCAATGCTTTTCCGCTTTCTGACCGAGGAAGAATCGGTCGAAATGCGCGCCTCAATTGAACAATCCAAGCCATCGGAAATAGCCGCAGCGCGCTAACCCACTTTAAAACCGCGGGATATCCCGCGGTTTTTTACCCATCAGTGCCCGCCTGAGACCCCGCCAACTGCGGCTGGGGCACACTTCTTGTTGAACCGATATCACCTAAGATGTTGTAAAGACACGGCACTAGAATCAGAGTGATTGCGGTTGCAAACAAAATGCCAAAAGCCAGTGAAACGGCCATTGGCACCACCATCTGCGCCTGCATTGACGTTTCAGACAAAATCGGGAGTAATCCAAAAAAAGTAGTCAACGACGTCAGCAAAATTGCTCTAAAACGAGCGCCCCCACCCTCGATAGCGGCAGTCGCCGCGTCTTTGCCTTGCTCAACATTTTTGTTCACGTAATCCACAAGAATCAAACTGTCATTCACCACAACACCGGCCAGCGCAATGATGCCAAACAAAGACAGGCTACTGACAGCAAGCCCCATGACCATATGGCCAAAAATTGCGCCCACTATGCCAAACGGAATCACACTCATAATAATAAGCGGCTGCAAATAGGACCGCAGGGGAATGGCCATCAGTGCATAAATTCCGAAACAGGCCGCCAAAAGGCTGTACACAAACGCCTGCACGCCGATGATTTCATCACGCGAACTTCCAGATAAATCAATGCTTACCCCAGGGTATGCAGCCACTAAATCCGGAATAACTTCCCGAGTCAGTTGACCAACCAATCTAGACGGCTCAACCACACTTACATCAGCTTTTGCAGTGACCGAAATGGTGCGCTGCCCATCCAAACGATTAATCTGGCTGTAGCCCGGCGCCATCTCAAATTCCGCCACTGAACTAAAAGGCATTTCACGCCCATCGGGCAGGCGAATCCACATCCGCTCTAAATTACCCACCGACGCTCGTTCTTCCTGTGGGAAGCGGACCATCACCCTAACGTCTTGAGTGCCTCGTTGAATTCTCTGCGCCTCAGCGCCGTAAAAGGCCTCTCTGACCTGACGGGCAAGATCCGCCAGCGTGACACCAAGCATCTCGGCTTCAGGTTTAATGCGTAAATTAATCTCTTCGGGGCCCGCATCTACCGACAGTTCAACCTCATACAATCCCTGAATTGTTCTGAGGTGATCAGCAAGATCGCCTGCAGCCGCTTCGGTTGTTTCAAAAGATCGCCCTTGAACTTTAAGCGCAACCGGCGGGCCACCGCCCAAATGCCGTGAGCCAGAGAACCGCAGCTCTTTTGTGCCCGCTATTTCACCCACTTTCTCTCGCCAGCGAAGCTCAACTTCTTTGGGTGATATCTCACGATTTTCCTTCGCCAGTTCAACCTGAAAAAAACCGGAGGTGCCATTTCTTACATAAGCAAACGTATGTTCAACAACATCGCGATCGTCACCCCGCTCGGCTTTTATATCTTCGTTCACTTCATCTAACGCGGAACTCATCTGCTTGACAATATTCACCGCCAGAGCTTCGGGTGCGCCGTCGGCGAGCACCAGATTTGCGGTCACATAGTCCTCTTCAAGCTCGGGAAAAAATACAAAGCGGACAAATCCACCGCTAACCAAACCGATGGCAAGGATCACCATACTCAAAAAAACTGCAACCGTGGTGTACCGAGCCTCAATCGCTCGGGCCAAAAAAGGTTGATAGACCTCTTGGACGAATCGTTTTAGGTGTTTGTCCACCCAAGCTGAAATACCGCCCCTGGAACTATGTGCATGGCGCATCAACGCCAGATGTGAGGGCAGAATCAATTTACTTTCAACCAGCGAAAACAACAGACACAGGATGACCACCCAACCAATGGCTGCATTGATCGCAGATACAGGCCCGGTCACAAATAGTTGCGGCAAAAACGCCATCACCGAAGTCAAAACCCCAAAGGTCGCTGGAATGGCCACCCGCTGGGCGCCGGCCACAATATTTGCCACGGAATAACCCTTAGCTTCTGTCTCCGAATAAGCCGCCTCCGCAATGATTATCGCGTCATCTACCACAATCCCGAGAACAACAATGAAGGCAAAAAGACTCATGACGTTGACCGTAACACCCACAATCGGCATCAACATAAACGCCCCAAAAAATGCAACCGGCAAGCCAACGATCACCCAGGCGGCGAGCTTGATGTCGAGAAATAGACCCAGGATTACAAATACGAGCAACGCACCCATCAACATATTTTCCAGCAACATGTCCATACGGCCCTGCAGGTAATAGGTCGAATCCGCCCAAACACTCAATTTAACTTGCTCGGGCAAGCTTTGGTTGCGCTGGTCAACATAGCGACGAACCGCCTGAGCAATCACCAGTTCACTTTCGTTTTCAGTGGACATGACGCTGATACCCAAGCTGGGCTTACCATCGAAGTAAGCAAAAATTTGCGTATCTGCAAAAGCATCGCGCACATTGGCGATATCACCCAGCCGGACTCGGGTACCATCGGCATTAGACAGCAACACAATTTGCTCAAACTCTTCGCCGGTATACGCCTGACCATTGGCACGTAAACGGATGTCTCCAGATCCGGTGCGTATTGATCCGCCGGGCAAGTCAACTGACCAGCGGCGAATCGTATCGGCAACCTGAGCTAACGTCAGGCCATATTCACGCAAGGTCAATTCGGGTATTTCTATGGCAATCTCAAACGGGCGCCCACCGCGAACCTCCGCTACCGAGACTTCGGGTAGTCCGGTTATTTCATCTCGGATATCATCGGCCAGAGATTTCATCGTCGCCTCATCCAGGTCACCCGACAACTGAACAGTCAACGCACCCTTATTGAATTTGAGCTTAGAGATCATGGGTCTCTCTGTATCTCGCGGAAAGGTATTGATGCCATCAACCGCGAGCTTTACTTCATCGGTGACATCACCGATATCGAAACCTTGCATCACCTCAATTGTCACTAACCCGGAACCTTCCCGAGCAACACCGCGCACCTCCTTGACCCCTTCGATGCCATCTACGGCTTCTTCTACCTTGATGACAATGCCTTCTTCAACCTCCTCCGGGCCTGCCCCCGGGTATGGCACCATAATCTGCACATAATCAAATTCGATATTAGGAAAGCTTTCCTTTTTGACCGTAAACAAGGCATACAGGCCCGCGCCAACGATAAACACCATCAGCAAATTAGCAGCAACATGATTGGTCGCAAACCACCCGATAAGCCCTCGCGGTTGCGGCGATGGCGTCACGACGCTCGGCCTAATCGAACCTGCATACCCGGCAACGGCTGGTCAATCGGCGTCAGACAATAACGCTCTCCATTCTCGACACCTTCGGCAATATAAACAAAATCTTCATCCCGACGCACAACCTCAACTTGCCGCGGGAAGATGCGCAGTTGATCATCAATCAGCCACAAGGTTCCCCCGCGCTGCAAGGCATAGCGAGGCACAACAGCAAGCTTGCCCGCAGCTTGCCCACCAATTTCTGCCGCAACAAAAGTACCCATAATCAAAGGAATTTGCTCATCGTCGTTTAAGCCATAGGGATCTTCGATTTCTGCAACCAAATAAAGCACCCGGCTAGAGGTATCAAAGACCCCTTCTGACCTATTGATGGTGCCCAGCCGCGTGACTGTATCGCCACCAAAATTGGCCTCTAAACGCACAGCGATGGGGACATCGGCGCGCAATTGATCAAGATCCAGGTACTGCAAGTCATTCTGAGTCACCGGCAGGCGCACCTCCGCTATATCAACGGCAAAAGTCACACCCAGCGTTGTTCCGGGGCTGACATATTGGCCGACATCGGCGACTTTATTACGAACCATCCCATCATAAGGCGCTCGAATCACCGTCCGGTCCAGATCACCTAACGCCTTATCTAAGTCCGCCTCCGTCGAATGCAATTCAGCCAAAGCCTGCTTCATTTGAGGTTTACGCAAGGCCAAACCAGACGCCGGCCCTTGGTCGGGGTTAACCCGGCGCAGTCGTTCGTAATCCTGCGCTGCGTATCCGGCCAACGCACTCTCCGTTTCCAACTGCGTGACCGCCCGGGCTACGTTAGCTCGCGCGCGTTTCACGTTAGCCTCGTAATTCCGCGGATCTATACGAATTAAAACGTCTCCCTTGCGAAAGAATCCCCCACTGACAAATGCCGGGGATACGTCAATGATTTGACCCTGGGCTTCAGCCACCAGGGTTGTCTGAGTACGCGGTGAAACAGAGCCTTGTGAGCGCACGCTAAAGGTAACATCGCGACGCTCAATAACACCCACATCCACTAAGAGACTGGGTAATGCAGGCGGATCTAACTTCGCTTCCGGCCTCACCATCGTCATCACTACCGCGATTCCCAGCGAAACAGCAACAATCAGCAAGGGCAACAGTAACTTAACAGCCTTATTCATCACATCGAGCCAACACATTAATTACAGGGCTAAGATAAACTTATTCCCGAGGGACAAACAGTGTACGCTTTATTCAAAAGCAACCCCACCTGGACACAGTTCAACATGTCATTTAAGTTTCGCTGTCGCGCGCTCATCTTTGGCCTCGCAGTCCTGAGCCTATCCGCCGGGTGCAATGAGCAACCACACTCCACCGCACTGGAGCCGCCTGTGGATCAAGCACTGACAGTTACGACCTATCACGGCAAGGTAAAAGGCCGCTGGACGCAGACAAATGAGCCGATCCGGGTCTTTCAAGGTGTGCCCTATGCACGGCCCCCGGTAGATCAACTGCGTTGGCGACCACCTCAAGCACCACAATCTTGGTCAGGGGTTCTCCCTACACTAACGCCAGGTAGCGCTTGCTGGCAGGCCGCACCAGTTGACAACTTTGTCTGGAGCCGCGGCAGCTTTGAGCGCAGCGAAGATTGCCTTTATCTTAATATCTGGGGGCAACCATCGGCCATCGATCAAGCAGTCATGGTCTGGTTTCACGGCGGATCCCACACCACAGGCCGCTCCCATGAAGCTATCTTCAATGGCGCCGAATTGGCTCGACAAGGCGTTATTGTGGTGACGGTCAACTATCGGTTAGGGCCACTTGGATTTCTTGCACACCCACTGTTGAACGCTGAATCCAGCCATAACAGCAGCGGCAACTACGGCCTGCTCGATAAAATCGCGGCCTTAAACTGGATCAGAGACAACATCGCCCAATTCGGAGGTAACCCCGGCAACATGACTATTTTTGGCCAATCCGCGGGCTCACAAAGCGTCTGTGCGCTCATGGCATCACCTCTAGCCAAGGGCTTGTTTGCTAAAGCCATTGGACAGTCCGCCGCCTGCATGCGGCCACTGGATGAGCTAGACCCCAACGGTCACAACACAGGAGAGGCTTTAATTGCGAGTCTCACCACAGCGAAGCAGGCAGACACATTGCGCCAAATCAGCCCGCAACAATTAATCAACGCAGCCCAAACAACACAGTGGGCGGGCCAATCGAGGATTGTCGTAGACGGCTGGGTATTACCCGATGAGCCACAGCAGATTTACGCCTTAAAACAACAGGCCAAAGTACCTTTATTGCTTGGGTCCTTGGCCAACGAGGGTCACAATCTTTTTCCGCTTGATACACAGCTCACCGAAACACAATTGCGTGAATTCGCATCATACATTGCAGGCCCCGATCTTGCTGAGCCCCTGCTGGCGCTATATGCCAGCCAAGCAAACACATCACCGGGCTTAGCACAAAGAGAAATCATCACCGATCGTTTTATGGCGCACGGCATGCGGCGTTGGGCCGACCATCAAACTGACACTGGCCAACCCGTCTACTTATACTTTATGGATCACACCCCCCCAGCTTTTGCCCTCTACAGACCGGCAGACCCCGAATTAAATTTACCCAAAGGACCCCGCAGCGCAGGCGCCTATCACTCTGGCGATCTGGCCTATGTATTTGGTAATACGCAAAAGGTT
Organism: Gammaproteobacteria bacterium UBA4421; assembly: GCA_002389675.1. GTDB lineage: Bacteria > Pseudomonadota > Gammaproteobacteria > Pseudomonadales > Azotimanducaceae > UBA4421. Next base: position 99,532 of record DGQF01000028.1, on the reverse strand, counting down.
GGATTGCACTGGCAGCCGCAGGACCACGCCATGGCAGCCCTGATCACCCAATACTGGACCAACTTTGCCAAAACAGGCGACCCAAACGGGCCAGGTCTGCCCAATTGGCCAACCTATAATAAAGAAAATCGTAACACCCAATTGCTACGGCCCAACCCCGAGACCCGTTCCGGTGTTCGACGGGAAATCCTAGATTTATGGGATCAATACGCCTTGTAACCGTTAGGCCTCCAACACCGCCATTGGATACGGCTGATAATTTGCAGCCTTTTTGTTATCTTCCGTTCTTTGAATATTAAGCAGGGCATCCCATTGATCGCCAATGAAGACAGCACCACTGAAGTGGTCAAATTCGAGGAGGCTTTAGAAGAATTAGAGTCTTTGGTTGCACAAATGGAGAACGGAGGGTTGAGTCTAGACGATTCGCTCAAAGCCTTCGAACGCGGTATTACGCTCACCCGACATTGCTCAAACGCACTGCAAACCGCCGAACTGAAAGTCCAAGCATTGACCCAAGATGGCGAAATTGTAGACGTGGACAATCGAGATCTTAATGACGCCTGAGCTCGACGCGCTGCAAGCGCAAATCAATCAATTTCTCGATGCTCAACTACCGCGGCAATCAGAGCTTGCGCAAACCATTGTGGATGCCATGCGACACACAGTTTTGGGGGGTGGCAAACGACTGCGACCGATGCTTGTATGCGCCACAGCCGATGCATTTGGTGCTCCAATACAGCAAGCCATTGCGCCTGCCTGCGCGGTGGAATTTATGCATGCCTACTCACTGATCCACGACGACTTGCCGGCCATGGATGATGATGATTTACGCCACGGGTTACCCAGCGCTCACGTCGCCTACGGCGAAGCAAACGCAATTCTGGCTGGCGACGCACTACACTCTTTAGCCTTCGAAACACTGGCAAACAATGCGCTACACAGGTCCCGCATTAAGCTCAAAATGATGCAAACGCTTGCACAAGCGGCCGGTTGGCAAGGCATGGCAGGCGGCCAGCACATGGACATCAAGGCAGAAAATCAGTCGCTAACGTTGCCCGAACTGGAGGCTCTGCACGGTGCTAAAACAGGTGCTCTTATCACCGCGTGCGGCCGATTAGGCGCGTTGTCTGCCTGCTTGGCAGACGACATCCAGCTTCGCGCCAGCAAAACACAGTGCTTGCAGATAACCCGCTTTGGCCAGCGCCTCGGCTTAGCCTTTCAGGTTATGGACGACGTTCTAGATGTTACCCAAAGCAGTGATACATTGGGCAAACCGGCGGGCTCTGATGAGGCCTTGAACAAAAGCACATTTCCAAAATTGATGGGCATAGACGGCGCTAGGAATTATGCCCATACGCTGGTGGATCAGGCTTTGGAAATCCTACATCACGCCGACCTCAAGACCACTTTGCTGACGCAGTTGGCCACATTGGTGATCGATAGAAAGCACTAGAACAAACCCTGCAGCTTGGAGATGATAGCGCTAAAGCGCCCCTCAGGGGTTGATCCAACCTTGGCTCTGCAGCACCAAAACTAGCACATAAAGCACACCACCGGTGATCAGGCCCGCCATCATATCATCCAGCATTACCCCGAGGCCGCCTTTAACCTCGCGATCTAGCCACCCGATCACGCTCGGCTTGGCGATATCAAGCAACCGAAACATGACAAAAGCGACTAAAGCAATCCACCAGATTTTTGGTAAAAGCATCAAGGCGACCCACATACCGACAACTTCATCTGCCACAATCTCTGCCGCATCATCGGTCGAGAAAAAATGGCTAATCCGGCGGCTACACCACCAACCCACAAAAAAACAGAGCAGCGTGATACTGAACTGGTAAGCAAGCGAAAGGTCTACCAAGCCAAACCACCAAACAAAAAGCGCACCCAGCGAGCCCCAGGTTCCTGGCGCTCTCGGCAAAAAACCCAAGCCAAACCCACTGGCAAACAATACATCTGGTCGCCGCAAATGATGACGTTTAAGGCTCAAAGTGGTTATACCCCCGGGCGCTGATCGGCAAGCCATCTAAGGTCACGTCTGGGCCTGCAGTGACCACACCAATTTCAATCAACTCAGCCGGTGCTGCAGCGGCTGTGCATAAAATTTCATAATCATCACCGCCGTATAGCGCGTCTTCCAATGTCGCCCCGCGAACCAGCGGTATGTTTGCGCTGTGCAAATCAGCACCAACTCCAGAGGCGCGGCAAAGGTGCTCAAGGTCCTTGGATAGTCCGTCAGAAATGTCGATCGCCGCATGTGCTGACCGCCGTATAACATCCAACAAATCAAACCGAGCGCGTGGATAATGATAACACTGCTGCATTGGCGAAGGTCTTTGGCCAACATCGAATGCCTTCAACCGCACACAGGCGGCAGCGCCGCCCAAAGGACCGCTCACACAAATTCGATCGCCAATCTCAGCACCACTGCGCATAACGGCGCCATGATTTTCAACCTCGCCATGCACACTAACCGTTAGACTTAAAGGCCCTTGCGCAAAATTACCACCACAAATATAAACATCAGTGCGTCTAGCAGCTGCAGCCATACCTTGCGCCAACCCGCGCACCCACAGTGGATCGGCAACCGGAAGGGTCAGCGCAACTAACGCATAACGTGGCGTTGCAGCCATTGCCGCCAGGTCTGAAAGACTCACCATTAACGCTCGGTAACCAATCGCCTCAGCGGGCATGTCCACCGGAAAATGCACACCTGCGACCAAGGTATCTATCGATGCCACGGCTTGGCAATCTGGCGTCTGTGCGATAACCGCGGCATCGTCACCGGGGCCGTGTGCCACCCAGCCGCCTCTAGCCCGGTCTCCCAATTGCGCGACGACCTCACCGATCAGAGCGAATTCATCCACGTCGAGATGCTCTAACCTCTACGGCGCGCAAACGCCCGGCTAGCTTATCTAAAACACCATTAATATATTTATGCGAATCTTGAGCGCCAAACGTTTTCGCCAATTCAACATACTGATCAATGACCACCAGATAAGGGACGTCAATTCGATGCGCCAATTCTGCAGTCGCCAGTCGCAAAATAGCATGCTCCACGGGGTTAAGCTGAGCTAGCGGTCGATCCAACAGTGGGCTGAACGCATCATCCATTGCCGACGCATGGTGAACTACCCGCGTCAAAAGCTCGTCAAAAAAATCAATATCGGCTTTTTTTAAAGCGTCACCATCGAGAAAGGAGGTACGTATATCGGCGAGATTGTTAGCCGACATTTGCCACTCATATACAGCCTGTACGAGCGCACGCCGAGCTTTACGCCGCGCCCAAACATTCGGCTTGCTAGTCTGGCCACCATTATTCATCTTGCGAAACACTCATGATTCGCACTCGCATATCTTCTCCTAACCGACTCATCTCAACCACCTTTCCAGTGGGCACCTGAGCTAATTCCGCAACGCTAAATTGCGCTAGCGTTTTTTGTGCAGATCCCAGCCACTTCGGGGCGATATAACACAACCATTCATCCCAGAGGTGGGCTTGCGCAAAACTTCCGCAGACCCGCGCTCCGGCTTCTACCAAAACTTCATTACACCCCAGCTCTGCCAAATGCGTCAGCAAAGCGCGCAAATCTTGTGTTCCACCGGCCAATCCGAGCATCGTCACCAAATCCAAGTTGCGCAAGTACGCTGGTACTTCCACATGGGCATCATGAACCAGCAATGTTTGAAAGCCGTCATTCAATACTCGTGCACTTGAGGGTGTACGCAGGTGGCTGTCGAGAATCACACGCAAAGGTGGTCGAAAAGGCTCAAGCTTACGATCTCGCACTGTTAAACTGGGATCATCCGCCAAAACAGTGCCAACACCCGTGATAATTGCATCGCTGCGTGCTCGCCAATATTGCACATCATGACGGGCTTGCTCACCCGTAATCCACTGACTTTCCCCTGAGGCAAGTGCAATCCCGCCATCTACACTACTGGCCGTTTTGACCCGCACAAACGGCCGCTGCCATGTGATGCGGGTTGCATATCCTTGTATCGCATTCAGCGCCGGCTGCTGCGTTAATAAATTGACTTCGATGCCCGCGCGGCGAAGCATTCTAATGCCAGCACCTGAGACCTGTGGATGAGGATCTTCAGCTGCAATCACCACACGGGCGACCTGAGCATCAATAAGCGTTTCCGCACATGCCGGCGTGCGCCCAACAAAGGCACACGGTTCTAAGCTCACATAAACAGTTGCGCCGCGAACATCACCACCGGCGTTAGCGATGGCGTTAACCTCAGCATGCGCCTGACCTGCATGACCATGAAACCCCCGACCGATAATCCGGTCATTTTGTACGATCAAACATCCAACCGCAGGATTGGGAGCGCAGGTAAAACGGCCACGTTCGGCAAGCTCTATGGTGGCTTGCAGAAACAACCGATCAGAAGGATTCACTCAGCTTCGTCCATCGACAATTTTTGGATTTCCGCCGTGAACGCTTCGACATCCTGAAAATCCCTGTAAACCGACGCAAAGCGAACATAAGCAACCGGATCAAGATGGCGCAACTCGGACATCACCGCCTCACCAATGCGCAGCGACGGCAATTCACGCTCACCTGTGGAGCGCAAACGGTGTTTTATTCGATTCAACAAACTTTCCATTTGATCGACACTTACCGGGCGCTTCTCCAGCGCTTTTGCCAAACTCATCTTGAGCTTGTCATCGTTAAACGGTTCGCGTGCACCATCCCTTTTAATCAGTCGAGGCATCACCAGTTCCGCCGTCTCGAAGGTTGTATAACGCTCTCCACAGGCTTGGCATTCGCGGCGCCGGCGAACAGCATTACCTTCGGCGACCAAACGAGAGTCGATCACCTTAGTCTCATCAGCTGCACAAAATGGGCAATACATGTGGCAGACCCTTCGGATAAATCCCTATGCGGGAGGGTATACAGGATACCGACGGCATAGCTCGACCACTGCCTGCTTCACCGTCTCGATTTTATTCTCGTTATCAATATCTTCCAAAATATCACATATCCAAGTTGTCAGAGCCATACATTCGGCTTCTTTAAACCCACGCGTTGTTATCGCCGGCGAACCAAGGCGCAATCCGCTGGTCACAAATGGCGACCGCGGATCGTTAGGCACGGCATTTTTGTTCACCGTAATATTGGCGCGCCCGAGGGCTGCATCTGCGTCCTTGCCGGTAATATCTTTACTGATCAGGTCCAACAGCAGCAGATGGTTGTCTGTACCACCTGAAACCACATCAAAACCGCGCTCCAGAAATCCTTGTGCCATAGCCTTTGCATTAGCCACTGTCTGCGCCTGATAGGCCTTAAACTCATCCGACATCGCCTCTTTGAAGCAAACCGCTTTACCGGCAATCGCATGCATCAACGGGCCGCCCTGGCTACCCGGAAAAAGCGCGGAGTTGAGTTTCTTTTCAATCACTGGATTGGATTTCGCAAGGATCATACCACCGCGCGGACCACGCAATGTCTTATGTGTTGTTGTTGTCGTCACGTCAGCAATTTGCACAGGACTAGGATAAGCCCCCCCGGCAACTAATCCGGCAATATGCGCCATGTCAACCAGCAGATAGGCACCCACACTATCGGCGATATCGCGAAATTTTTGCCAATCAACCTGACGCGAGTACGCTGAAAAGCCTGCTATCAACAACTTCGGCTGACACTCACGGGCAATATTGGCGATGTTGTCGTAGTCCATAAGTCCCGTCTTGGCATCCACGCCATATTGCACTGGATCGTAAAGCCGGCCCGAAAAATTTACCGACGCGCCGTGGGTCAAATGACCACCATCGGCCAGACTCATTCCCAAAACGGTATCTCCGGCCTCTAACAAAGCCAAATAAACCGCGGCATTGGCTTGCGATCCAGAATGGGGCTGTACGTTTGCATAATCGGCGCCAAACAGCGCTTTAGCGCGATCGATCGCCAACACCTCCACCTGATCAACATACTCACATCCACCGTAATAGCGTTTATGGGGGTAGCCTTCTGCATACTTGTTGGTCAGCACACTGCCCTGCGCTTCCAGCACCCGAGGGCTGGCGTAATTTTCCGATGCAATTAATTCAATATGTTCTTCTTGCCGGCGGGTCTCTTCATCCATAGCCGCTGCAAGTGCATCGTCAAATCCCGCTATGGTTTCATTTCCTGAAAACATGTTCTGCCTTTTTAAATCTCTGTTTCGTTGGGTATGGCGCGGATAGACAATCCTGGCCGCTGCTAGATCCGCAGCTTACCAATTGGAGCACGCCTATTGTCGTGTTTTATTATAACTTGAATCAGCAAAATCTTTGAGTAAAAACCTTCACGTTCAACGTGAATAGCAACATTGCTTGTGGCTAGGGCTTCGATTCAGAGGCAAAAGACAATCAGTTCCGTATACTGCACCCGTTTTGTAAGACAGCACTGCTTTTAAAACCCAATCGGGCCTTGAACACAAACCAAGAGGATATCAATGGCACAGTACGTTTTCACCATGCAGGGAGTGAGCAAAGTTGTTCCACCCAAACGCACCATTTTAGAAAATATCTCCCTATCGTTTTTCCCAGGCGCAAAAATTGGCGTTTTAGGATTAAACGGCTCGGGTAAATCTAGCTTATTGCGCATCATGGCAGGCGTGGATACTGAGTTTGATGGCGAGGCCAGAGCCCAAAAAGAGATCAACGTTGGCTATCTCCCCCAAGAACCCCAGCTTGATGACAACCTAGACGTGCGCGGCAATGTTGAACTGGGAGTTCAAGACATCGTTGCAATTGTTAATGAATACAATGAAATTTCAGATCAGTTTGCCGAACCCATGGATGACAGCCAAATGAACGCGCTGCTCGAACGCCAAGGTGATTTAGCGCTCCAAATTGACGCCGCCAACGGCTGGGATCTTGACCGCACGTTAGACATCGCCGCTGACGCTCTGCGCCTGCCCTCTTGGGATACACCGGTGAATGTTCTTTCTGGCGGGGAACGACGACGGGTTGCCCTGTGCGCATTACTGCTGTCCAAGCCTGACATGCTATTGCTTGACGAGCCAACCAATCACCTGGATGCCGAAAGCGTCAGCTGGCTTGAACACTTTCTCGACACCTATCCGGGAACTGTGGTTGCCGTGACCCACGACCGCTATTTTTTGGACAACGTCGCCGGATGGATTTTGGAGTTAGACCGAGGTCGCGGCATTCCATTTGAAGGAAACTACAGTGGTTGGTTAGAAAACAAAGAAAAACGATTACAAATCGAGGCATCGCAGGAAAAAGCCAGAGCGAAATCAATTCAATCAGAATTAGAGTGGGTTCGTTCAAATCCAAAAGCCAGACAATCTAAATCCCGTTCAAGGCTCGCCAGATTCGAAGAGCTGGTTAACGCCGACCAAGAAGGACGCAGCGAGACCACGGAATTATTTATACCAACAGGTGAGCGTTTGGGTGAGAAAGTCATCGAAATCAACAACGTCAGCAAAGGCTTTAACGATCGACTTCTAATCGACAACCTGAGCGCCATCATTCCGCAGGGAGCCATTGTGGGCATCATTGGCGGCAACGGTGCGGGCAAGTCAACTCTATTTAAAATGATTACCGAACAAGAAAGACCAGACAATGGGTCAGTTGACATCGGCTCCACCGTAGAAATCGCTTTTGTTGATCAAAGCAGAGATGCACTCGAGGGCAAAAAGACGGTTTGGGAGGAAATCTCGGACGGTTTAGACATCATGCGCATCGGCAAGCATGAGATTCAAACTCGCGCCTATGTTGGAAGATTCAACTTTAAGGGCGCAGATCAGCAGAAGCGTGTGGGTGATTTATCCGGCGGAGAACGCAACCGCGTTCATTTGGCAAAGCTATTGCGCAGCGGCGCTAACGTATTGCTGTTGGACGAACCCACTAACGATTTGGATGTCGAAACGCTGCGGGCCCTTGAAGAGGCCCTTTTGAAATTTGCCGGCACCGTCTTAGTTATCTCTCACGATCGCTGGTTTTTAGATCGGGTTGCAACCCATATTCTGGCTTTTGAAGGCGATAGCCACGTCGAGTGGTTTGAGGGTAACTACAGTGACTATGAAGTCGATCATAAAAAACGGGTCGGTGATGCAGCGCCCACACGCATCAAGTACAAGCCGATTCATCGTTAACCCAAAGCTGCGGCGTCACGACGCCGCGATCGAGTTGTGCTCAAACGCCACCTCAAGCGCACCGCTGAGGTCCTTAACACCGTGCACGGCCATGTTGGGCAACGGAGCTTGAGGCCGGTTAGCAAAAGGCACAATGGCTTTTTTAAATCCATGTTTGGCCGCTTCGCGCAAACGCTCCTGACCGTTGGCCACGGGGCGCAACTCACCGGTGAGTCCTAATTCCCCAAAAACCAGGACGTCGCGCGGCAAAATACGATCTCTAAATGACGATAGCACCGCCAGCAGCAGCGCAAGATCTGCACCAGTTTCAGTAATGCGTACCCCACCCACTACGTTGGCGAATACATCTTGGTCACTTAACGTGATCCCACAGTGACGGTGTAATACAGCCAAATGCATCGCTAAGCGCTGCTGATCCAAGCCAACAGCCACTCGTTTTGGATGCCCGCCTGATGCCTCGTCTACCAGCGCCTGTATTTCCACCAGAAGCGGCCGCGTGCCCTCCCAAGTAACCGTTGCCACACTGCCTGGAGAATCCTTTTCCCCGCGCTGGAGAAAAATCGCCGAAGGGTTCGCAACCTCTTTCATGCCAAGGTCAGTCATGGCAAAAACGCCCAACTCATTCACGGCACCAAATCGATTCTTGTGACTGCGCAACGTTCGGTAGCGACTGCCCGCCGGACTGTCCAACATCATGAAACAATCAATCATGTGCTCCAGCACCTTCGGACCGGCCAGCCCGCCTTCTTTGGTGATGTGGCCAACTAAGATAATCACCGTATTGGTCAATTTCGCCAAACGCGTAAAAAAACCAGCCGTCTCACGCACCTGCGTGACCGAACCTGGCGTGGACTCCACAGATTCCAAGGCCAATACCTGCACGGAATCGAGCACCACCACGCTCGGTTTCTGGGACTCAATATGGGAGGCAATCACCTCCGCCCTTGTTTCGGCAGCTACATCGAGCCCGTTCAACGGCAATTCCAAGCGACGCGCGCGCATTGCTAACTGTTGGAGTGATTCTTCTCCTGTGACGTACAATACGCCACAATTCTGCGCAAGCCGTGTGCAAACCTGCAACAGCAATGTGCTTTTCCCGGCCCCCGGGTCTCCCCCAATTAAAATCACGCTACCAGGCACCAGACCGCCTCCCAGCACCCGATCCAGCTCCGCAAAAGTGGTTGCTATGCGCGGTAACTCTTGCGCATCAACGTCATCCAGTTTTTTAAGCTGCGCAGCGACACCTGCGAAACCCAAGCGAGCTTCTTTTACCGCACCAATAGACACTCGAGACAGCGTATTCCACGCTGAACAAGCACCACACTGTCCCAACCACTTTGCGTGCTCGGCGCCACAATCGCCACAAACAAAAGCACTTTTCGGTTTAGCCAACTTTAACGATCCATCCGGGCGCTCAACAGCCGTACATTAAACATAATCGGAATAGATATCAGAGGCCAGATTTTCAAACTTGGTTAAATTGCCAATAAAAGACAAACGTACTTTACCGATGGGGCCATTACGCTGTTTACCTATAATGATCTCCGAAACGCCTTTATCTTCGGTGTCTTCGTTGTAAACCTCATCACGGTAAATGAACAGAATCACATCGGCATCTTGCTCGATTGCACCCGACTCGCGCAGATCTGACATCATCGGTCGTTTGTCCGGGCGCTGCTCGAGTGCACGATTGAGCTGCGACAACGCAACTACCGGGCAACGCATTTCTTTGGCCAAAGCCTTAAGCGAACGAGAAATCTCGGATATTTCGCCAGCACGAGACTCAGACTTATCTGCCGTACGCATCAACTGAAGATAGTCGACCACAACCATACCCAAGCCGCCCGCCTCACGAGACACCCTGCGCGCCCGCGAGCGCACATCACTTGGCGTCAACGCAGGCGTGTCATCCACATAGAGCTTCTTATCGCGCAGTTGGCTAACCGCGCCGGTAAAGCGTGTCCAGTCGTCATCCTGCAACGCACCGCTGCGCAAGCGCGTCTGATCGATCCGGCCAAGACTGGAGAGCATCCGCATGACAATCTGTTCAGACGGCATTTCCATCGAAAACACCAGCACCGTCTCTCCCGACATCACCGCATGCTCAACCATATTGACAGCAAAAGCCGTTTTACCCATCGATGGTCGAGCCGCCACGATGATCAGATCGGAGGACTGCAACCCTGCCGTTTTCTTATCCAAATCAGTGAAACCCGTCGACACACCTGTGAGCGCACCTTTGGAATTAAACAGATACTCAACCTTCTCCACCGCTTTTGATAACAACGGCGCTACCTTTTCTGGCCCTCCGTCTTTACTGGCATGCTCAGATATTTCGAACACAGATTTTTCAGCCAGCTCAACCAGGGCATCACTATCGCGACCATCGGGGGAAAAAGCAGCATCAGCGATCACGTTTGCAGCCCCAATCAACTGACGCATAACTGACCGCTCACGCACAATCTTGGCGTACGCTAATACGTTGCTTGCGCCCGGCGTCGATTCTGACAATTCCGCCAAATAGGCTATGTCACCAGCACGTTCCAACAACCCTTGAGAGCGCAATCGTTCCGCCACAGTGACCGCGTCCTGTGGCTCGTCCGCATTGGCGAGATCCATCATCGCCTCAAAGATAATTTGGTGCTGGGTGCGGTAAAAATCTCTGGCGTTGACGATCTCAACCAGGTCAAACCAGGCTTCGTTGTTCAGCATTAAGCCACCCAGCACGGACTGTTCAGCTTCAACTGAGTGAGGAGGAACCTTCAAATGAACCGCACTATGGGGTTCGGAAGCATATTCAGACATGGGTATACAAAACGCCCTTGGGCCAGATAGCCTAAATAATATGGCCGCGGATTACACGCAAAAAAAAAGGGCCCTGCCAGAGCCCTTCTAACCGATCGATCTGTCCCGTCTACTCGGATACCACGTGTACCTTGACGTCCACCGATACATCAGAGTGCAATTGGATTGTGACGTCGTATTCGCCGGCCATACGAATAGCGCCTTCTGGCATGCGCACTTCGCTGCGTGCGACCTCAAAACCCGCAGCAACCATCGCCTCGGAGATATCTTGTGTACCTACAGAACCATAGAGACGACCCTCTTCGCCTGTTTTGACCACAATAGTAATCACCGCTTCTGCGAGCTTTTCTGCGCGGCTGTTGGCCTCACCCAATTTCTCATTAGCAGATGCCTGTAATTCCGCGCGGCGCTCTTCAAAAAGCGCGCGGTTATCTTTATTTGCTTGCACCGCAACACCTTTGGGAATCAAAAAATTCCGCGCGAATCCGGGGTTTACCACAACCTCGTCGCCCAGATCTCCCAAATTGTTCACTCGTTCTAAAAGTATGATGTTCATTTTTCGCGTTCCTTCTACGTCTATGCCTACTTACTTATGCGAATCCGTATACGGAATCAGCGCCAGATAGCGGGAACGTTTAATCTCTCGAGCTAGAGTGCGCTGAAATCGTGCGGACGTGCCGGTAATTCGGCTGGGCACAATCTTGCCTGTTTCACCAATAAATTGACGCAGTGTGTCCAGATCTTTGTAGTCTATATCACTTTCTTGCTTGGCTTGCTGCATACGACGACGGCTCATGCGTTTGACTCCTGTTGCTCTTCACCTTGTTCAGTATCACCACTATCGGTATCTGACGCGCCATCACTGGAGGCGGCCCGTGCTGCATACTCTTCTTCCCGGCGGCGTTCGCGCTCACGATCTTTTTCTTGATCGCGCAACTCTTCTTCATAAATTTTTGAGTTGCCCAGCTGAGGTGCCTGTCGGCGAATAATCATGCTGCGAATGACCGCGTCGTTAAAACGAAACGCACTTTCCAGTTCAGCATGCACCGTCTGGTCGCATTCGATATTCATCAAAATATAATGTGCCTTGTGCACTTTCGAGATCGGAAACGCAAGTTGGCGGCGCCCCCAATCTTCTGTTCGGTGAACCACCCCGTTTCCGCGCGCAATCATCGCGTGGTAACGCTCGATCATGCCAGGGACCTGATCACTTTGATCCGGATGGACCAAAAAAACTATTTCATAATGCCGCATATCACTTCCTTTCGGTTTGCACCTGGATCAAGGCAAACCAGCGCCTTGCTCTTTCAGGAGCTTCACTTCCGCACTACCTTCGCCAAATCAAAATTTCAAGCTGATCACAGGTGAACCAATTGTTCAGCTGCCCGTCTATCAAATTTCAGCGATCGTACCACGTGAAGCAAGGGTTACCCGCGTTTACCGCGAGGGCCACTTATGTGGGGGCGCGCATTGTAGGGGGGAACTGAGGCCGGCGCAAGCAGCGTCAGCCGCGCTCAATTAAGTCGCGTAGCCGCTTGCTGGCGACGAATTTCATAAAGCACCACTGCCGTCGCCACGGAAACATTCAAGCTGGAGACCCCGCCTGCCATCGGAATGTGCACCAGTTGATCACATAACGTTTTCGTCAATCGACGCAAACCCTTATCTTCGCTGCCCATCACCAGCGCTAGCGTGCCAATTCGGCCGCTATCAAGATCAAGATAACTCACGGATTCTTCATCGTCTGTGCCGACAATCCAAACGCCTCGTTGCGCCAATGCCCTTAAGGTCCGCGCGAGATTGGTTACCTCAAAGATCAAAACGTCTTCTGCTCCACCCTGCGCTGTTTTCAGCGCAACTTGACTCAAGGGTGCGCTATTGCGCTTGGGCACAATGACAACATCTACACCCGCGCCAGAGGCCGACCGAAGGCAGGCGCCAAAATTTCGCGGATCTGTCACACCATCTAGTACCAGGATCAGCGCGGGTGCATCCAATGCGTCTAACCAAGTTTGCAAATCATGCTCTTTGCCTAGCGCACGCGCCTGACATTCTAAAAGTACACCTTGATGGGCAACACCACCGGCCCGGCGGCGAAACCAAGCAGCCTCCACAGATTGATGGCGTACGCCGGCTCGTTTTGCCAAATCAATCAACTCATTCACACGCGCGTCTCTGCGACCCACTAAAATGAAGAGACTACGAGCCAGTTCAGGCGTTTCTCGCAACGCTGCACGCACCGCCTGTATACCAACCACCTCACTCATCTTCGCTTACCCGATTTATTCTTCTTGCGCGGCACTGCCGGCGCCTTGACACGACGCTGCGCGAGCGTGGCTAGCGACAAGTCAATACGACCTTTGGGCGGATCAATATCGCCAATGACGACATCCAATACATCCCCCAAAGCAAACCTTTGACCACTACGTTCCCCCACTAGCGCCATGTGACGACTGTCGAAAACATAATAGTCTTGCCCTAAATTGGAAATATGGACCAGCCCCTGAACAAAATAGCCCTTTATTTCAACAAACAATCCAAATTCGGTAACTCCGGCAACCACTCCCTGAATTGTCTCTCCCACCCGATCCAGCAAAAAATCACATTTGAGCCAAGCATCTACCAGCCAGCCGGCTGTTTCGGCTCGGCGCTCAAATGTCGAGCACTGCTGACCTAACCCATTAAGTTCTTCCAAACCCGCAAAGGTCACGTTCATTTTGTTTTGTTTACGCGCTAACACAGCCTTGATTGCCCGATGCACCAGCAAATCCGGATAGCGGCGAATAGGCGATGTAAAATGCATGTATCGTTCTAGCGACAACCCGTAATGGCCCTGATTACGCGGCGAGTACAGGGCCTGTTTTAACGTGCGCAACGCCAATTGGGCGTACAACCCCTTATCCACGTGCGCGGGCAAGCGCATGAGCGCTCCTTGAAGGGCCTTGGGCGATCGATCGTTCGCATCCAATCGCACACCAATTGCCATCAGCGCCTGCCTAAATTCCTCAAATTTATCCACATCCGGCAGTTCGTGCACTCGATAAAGCGAAGGCATTTGATTGGCTTCGAGAAAAGCAGCTGCACTCACGTTGGCTGCAATCATGGCTTCCTCAATCATTTGATGTGCCATAAGTCTCTGGACGGGAAGCAGACTGCTCACTCGACCTTCGCGAATATTCAGGATCGCTTCCGAACTTTCAAAATCGAGCCCTCCACGAACCTCTCTGGCACCCCGCAACGCTGTATAGACAGCCCGCAGTGCCTGCAGGGAAGCCGCTACGGTAGATGCTGTTTTTACAGCGCTCGGCAGCGGCGTGGCCCCGCCGATAAACGACTGAACCTCTTCATAGGTCAAACGGGCATGGGAAAATATTAATGCCTCATAAAATTTGTAGGCGCCTACCTCACCCCCTGGGGAAACCGTCATATCACATACGAGCGCTAAACGACGAGTCTGAGGTCGTAACGAGCATAGCCCATTGGAGACTGCCTCGGGCAGCATGGGCACAACCCGTTCGGGGAAATAAACTGAAGTGCCGCGCAAGATCGCCTCCGCGTCCAAATGCCCGCCGGATTTCACGTAATGCGCCACGTCAGCAATCGCCACAACCAAGCGGTGGTGGCCCCCAGGATCGCCAAGCGCTTCGGCGTAAACCGCATCGTCGAAGTCTTTAGCGCTCTCACCGTCTATTGTGACCAGCGGCAATTGCGTCAGATCAACTCGGTGCGCATGCCCGCGATCGCTCACAGACTTGGGTAATCGGGCCGCGGCTCGACTTACCGCAGCTGGCCAAACGTGCGGAATTTGACCACTACTCAGGGCAGTTTCAATGGCTTGATCTAGGACACCTTCATGCGCCACAACGCGCTCCAGCTGACCAACTAAGCCCTTGCGGTCACGGCCAGTCACGCGTACCTGCACGGTGAGCCCATCCGCGGCCTCATCGGGCAACTCTCGCAGGCTTACCCGGCCCCTGAATTCGCCAATACCTTCCACATAACGGCCATAAAAATCAGTTCGCAAAATACCTGTTACCGGGGTATCTGCTGGCGTGATCACGCGCAGGACGCGCGCTTGGCCGTTAACAGCCCGCATTTCAACCGCATCACCATCTCGCAACAAGAGCTGTTTGGAGGCCTCAATTGGCAGCCCCGCGGCCGTCAGCTGCCGACCTTGACGTTCAATCACAACCGCCACAACCTCAGCCGCTTGCGGTAAATGGTAGGCGCCCTGATGATCCCGCTCAATTTCACCGCTGCGCTGCAAGCCCTTAAGCATTTGCCGCAGTTGGGTGATGGCTTTGGGAGTATCTGCGGACACCTGCTGGACGAGGTCATGCCAAGTCAAAGGCTCATTTTTCGCCTCCAACAGCGCAATGATTTCAACGGCCTTAAACCGATTAGATGATTGAGAAATAACGTTCCGACCCTTCGGCACGATTGACACCCTGTATCAAGTTTAAGTAAAGTCCGCCCCCTGTGCCCAGGTGGTGAAATTGGTAGACACGCTAGCTTCAGGTGCTAGTGGGGGCAACCCCGTGGAGGTTCAAGTCCTCTCCTGGGCACCATTGTTGACCACCGGGTGCATGAACATCAATCAGTTCATGCAACATCGTGTGCGCCAACTCGCTCAACGCTCGACTCTGTGCATGCACCAAACAATCAGATAGGGCATCAACCCCTTGACCGGTTTGCACTCAACCGGCAGCAGCCGCCTGTTCTCGTGATGTTTTTACCTCTACAAATACGCGCCGAATGCGTGCATCCACATCCATCACCTGCTCCCTGACCACAGCCACCGTCCGCTCGACCTCGTCGGAAGAAATACCGTCGATAAAGTCCGCGGACAACGTCACTAAAATATAATCCGGTCCCATATGTAGCGTCGCTATTTCATTCACCGCAACCACGTTAGCCTGCAACTCCAAAATAGACCTAATTTGGGCACGAACAACCGGACTTGCGCTTTCACCAATCAGCAAGCCTTTGCTTTCTAGGGCCAGCCAGAAAGCGGATAGTATCAACACGCAGCCGATGGCAATAGACGCACCCGCGTCGTAGGCGACCTCTCCAGTCAATTCAAACATCACCAGCCCTGTTAAGGCGATGAGAAGCCCCAGAGTCGCCGCTGTATCTTCAAAGACAACCACAAAAAGCGTAGGGTCTTTGCCGTTGCGCACCGTCTGCAACCACCCCTGATCACCCCGGCTTTTATTCAATTCTTTCACAGCGATACTCAGCGCCGCGAGTTCAAATACCAGCGCCAAACCCAACACAATGAAATTCACAAAGGTATTCGACAACGGCTCAGCGTGATCAAGATGCTGAACGCCTTGATAGATTGAGGCCGCGCCACCCAGCGCAAAAATCAACATCGCTACAATAAACGACCAAAAATAAACCTCTTTACCGTGACCAAACGGAAATTCTGCGCTGGCCGGCTTTCGCGCTTGCTTGAGGCCCCACAACAATAGTATCTGGTTACCCGTATCTACCAGCGAATGAATACCCTCGCTGAACATCGCTGAACTGCCTGTGTAGGCAGCAGCGGAGAACTTGACCGCTGAAATTAGAGAATTGCCGGCTAAAGCGGCGAAAATCGCTTTCCTGGAAGATCCCGACAATGAACTGACTAGCGCTTGCGCACGATGAGAGAGCCGATCGAATACCCTGCCCCAAATGAGCAGATCACACCAACGTCACCCGCTATGAGGTCTTCGTGATAAAGGTGAAAGGCAATGATCGAGCCTGCAGAGGCCGTGTTGGCAAACTCATCTAACACAATCGGGGCTTCGCGTAGCTTAGGCTCGCGGCCCAGCAGACGTCGCACAATGAAATCGTTCATGTTGATGTTCGCCTGATGCAACCACCAACGCTTCACATCGGGCACGCTTAGCCCGATCTTTTCAACTTGGCCTTGCAAATGGTCCGCGGCCAAAGGGCAGACCTCTTTGAATACTTTTCGTCCATTTTGATGAAATAACTTATCCGTCGCATAGGGATCAGAATCATCTGCATAGGACAAATACCCAAAATTAGAACGAATATTGTTTGAGTACCGGGTCACCGCTTGGGTGCCCAGCACCTCAAATGATACGGATGAGGTGCACGTCTGCGACGACTCAACAATAACGGCGGTACTGACATCTCCAAAAATAAAATGACCATCTCGATCTGTAAAATTAATTTGCGGCGTGGTCAGCTCAGGATTGATGACAAGCACACACTGAGCTGAACCCGCAGCAACCGCGTCATAGGCTCGATGCAATGCAAAGGTGGCTGCAGAGCAGGCCACCAGCATATCAAATGCAAACCCTTCGATACCTAACGCTTGCTGCACCTCGATCGCAATTGCTGGGTAGGCGCGCTGGGTGTAGGCACATGAAACAACTACCATATCGATGTCAGCGGGCTTTTTACGCGCCGCTGACATTGCCATTTTGGCAGCATTGACGGCCATTTCAGCTTGATGCGACAACTCATCTTCGCCTCGCTCTGGCAGCAGCGGGCGCATACGATCCACATCCAAAATTCCTGCCTTGCAGTAGGTATAGCGTTGCTTTATGCCGCTGGCTTTCTCGATGAATGCTGCGCTAGAAAGCGGTTTTTCAACCACCGTTCCATTTGAAATTTCTTGCGCATGAATGGCGTTATATTTTTGCGCATACGCATTATAGGCTTGGACCAATTCTTCGTTGGTCACCGTTTCCGCCGGCTTCCAGAGCCCTGAGCCACTGATTACCACTGATGTCATTTATCTTCCTTTATTCCCTATTCTAGGGATTTCCAAGAGAATCTGCAGGTACCGGCTAGACGGACAAGCTTGCCCATTCTTCATCGTTCAATTCACGCGCTTGGTCTTCAATCATCACTGGGAACCCATCTTGAATCGGATAAGCCAGCCGACTCACACGACACCATAATTCTTGCTGCTCTTTTTTGTACGCCAACCGCCCCTTGCTGACAGGACAAACCAACATCTCGAGCAATTTTGAATCCACAGCGAACTCCTAATCTGCAAAAGGATCTTTCAATACGATCGTTTCTTTTCTGTCAGGGCCTGTTGAGATCATGTCGATCGGTGCGCCGACAGCCTCTTCAACCCGCGCAATATAAGCCCTTGCCTGCGCGGGCAACTCTGCGAGCGTTTTAGCCCCCATGGTTGACTCCTGCCAGCCTGGAACGTCTTCATATACCGGTTTAACATCGGAGTAATACTGACTGCCAAACTGCGCCGAACCTGCGGTGCCGTCGGATTCCTCGTAACCCACACAAATGCGGATTGTTTCCAATCCATCCAAAACATCAAGTTTGGTAAGACACAGGCCAGAAATGCTGTTGATCTGTACAACTTGACGCAAGGCGACAGCGTCAAACCAACCACACCGGCGAGCGCGTCCGGTTGTCGCGCCAAATTCATGTCCGCGCGCAGCAAGTCGTTCACCGACATCGTCAAACAATTCGGTCGGAAATGGGCCAGTGCCTACCCGAGTCGCATACGCTTTAGTAATACCCAAAACATAATCGAGGTACATTGGTCCAAAACCGCTACCCACTGCGGTACCACCAGCCGTCGTATTTGACGACGTCACATAAGGGTACGTACCCAAATCTATATCCAGCATGGCCCCCTGAGCGCCTTCGAACAGAATATTTTCGCCACGCTCGCGCATACCATGCAGAACCGGCACAAGATCACAGACCATAGGCTTAATCTGCTCGGCAACTTGCGCGCATTCGTCTAAGGTTTTCTGAAAATCTACTGCCGGCTTATGGTAATAGTTGGTCAGCATGAAATTGTGATATTCCATGACTTGCGCCAGCTGCTCGCTAAACATCGACCAATAGAAAAAGTCACCCACGCGCAACCCTCGCCGAGCCGCTTTGTCTTCATACGCAGGCCCGATTCCACGCCCTGTTGTACCAATTTTTTGTCGGCCTCGCGCTTCCTCCCGCGCGAGGTCAAGCTGCACGTGGTGAGGCAGAATTAGTGGGCAAGCAGAAGACAAGCGCAATCGATCCCGCACCGGGATATCGCGGGCCTCCAAGGCCTCCACCTCTGCAAGCATCGCATTAGGCTCCAGCACCACACCGTTACCGATAAGGCACTGCACGCCAGCATGTAAAATGCCAGAAGGAATTGCGTGCAAGACTGTTTTTTCACCCTCAATTACAAGGGTATGGCCGGCGTTGTGACCGCCTTGAAAGCGAACCACTGCAGCGGCCTCTTCCGTGAAAAGGTCAACGATTTTGCCTTTACCTTCGTCCCCCCATTGCGTACCTATTACAACAACGTTGCGACCCATAGTTTTATCCCGATATGTTTATTGTTTAGGGTTTCGCTCGGTGGCTGGTCACCTGCCACTGGCCACCAACTTTCTTAAGCGCACGTTGGCATCCTCGCGGTAACGGCTCGTCTTCACTGAGCGCATAACTCACCCGCTCCCCTTGCGCGCGCAATGAAATTACCGCTTGATGGAGTTGAGTGCGCTCACCGGATGCCACAAACGGCGCAAAAATAACATCTAAGCCCATGGCACCGCCAATAAGATTCTTTAAATCCAGATCAAATCCCGTCGCCGGACGAGGCCGACCAAACGCCTCACCCACGCCATCATAACGGCCACCTTGAGCAAGCGCCTTGCCGTGTTCCGGGTGATAGACAGCAAAAACTGGACCGTTGTGGTACCCATAACCGGACAGCTCGGCAACATCTATACGAACAACCACATCATCATTCTGCGCGGTCACCAAGGCCACCAACTCCTCAAGCTGAACGAGGGCCGCCAGGACATCCGGGGGGCCATCTTTCAAGGCTTCACGGACCTTAACCAGCACATCGATACCACCCATGAGGGAGGGCAAGCGAATCAACATTTTTGCCAAATCGGACTGATCCAGAAGCGTCGCAATATCTGTTTCGGATTTGCGCTGGACACATCCAAACAATTCACGCTCATGTTCGCGATGCAACGCACCGCTGGCTATCAAAGCAGTTACCAAGCCTCGATAAATACCCATGTGCCCGAGTAACAAAACAGGCTCGCGGATTGCAGCTACCTTCATCGTCTCCAGCATAAGCGCTATGACTTCTGCGTCCGCGGCAAGATTTACCGCACCAAAAATCTCAGCACCTGCTTTGATCGGCACCCGGGAAGTTTGGGAAATTTGAGGGTTGGCAAACACGACCGGGCCGACATAACACAATCGCTGAACATCATCTGTTACCAAGCTATGCGCATCAATTCGCACCGCCTGAGAGGTCATATCTGCACGCACGCCCATCTGCTTGCCGCTGACTTGATCTACCATCTTGAGCGTTTGCAAATCTAAGTCTTCGCCGCTACCGACTAGCAGAGCATCCAGATACTCGATTATCGGCGGTTCGACAAAGTCAAAACCCCAACTAACAAACAAGTCTAAGGCCTGCCGCCGAAGTGTTTCCAGTTCCCAAGCTGCCGGGGGCAGTAGCTCATCCACCCCACGCGGCAATCGCCAGAATGTTTTCATGCGTTAGATAAACCGCCCTTGAACAGATGAGTAAAGGTTGGCTGCCCTAACAGACAGCCACCCCCCGAAGCACCAAACCCTCACTCGTTACCATTCTTCAAATATTTAAAGAATTCGCTATTTGGATCAATAACGAGCAAATCCCCTTTATCGCCGAATACCTTCACGTAGGCGTTTATGCTGCGATAAAACTGGTAAAACTCAGGGTCTTTATTGAACGCCGAGGCATAAATAACCGCGGACTGAGCGTCGCCTTCGCCTCGCAACTCCTCACTCTCCCGGTAGGCCTCCGCCTCGATGACAACAGCCTGCCGATCCGCATTGGCACGGATAGCCAGCGACTTTTCCTGACCCTGCGCACGAAACTGGCGCGCTTCAATTTCTCGCTCGGAATTCATTCGCTCATATACAGAAGTCGACACTTCCATGGGCAAATCAATTCGCTTGACGCGCACATCGATCACCTCAATGCCATTGGCACGCATCACATCGTCGAGATCTGCCCGTAATTCTTCCATCAGTTCATCCCGCTCGCCGGAGATCACCTCATTCATGTCGCGACGACTGATTTGATTACGCAGACCCTCGTTAACACGCTCTTGTAGCAATCGTTCAGCACGACGCAGATCAAACGAAGCGCTCTCGTAAAATGAGGCAACATCTGCCACGCGCCACTTAACAAAAGAATCTACCTGTAACGGCTTTTTCTCCAGGGTGTAGTAGGTTTCCGGACTAGAATCGAGTGTTAATACACGCGCGTCAAACATCTTCGCATCTTGCGCAATTGGCAATTTGAAGTGCAACCCGGGTTTTACATCAGCGTCCACCAAATTACCAAACTCGAGCAGAATTGCGCGCTCGGTTTCATGCACCTTATAAAGGGCCTGACTTGCGAACACCATCACCACTAAAGCTAAAGCTAGACTGACCAGTGCTTTAATCGACATTTATATTCTCCTAATTACTGCGCGTTCGAGATGAGTTGGCACGTGCTGCATTCACTTCACGCAAAATTCTCTCAACCGCGTTATCCATCATCGTCTGATCAATTTCACCCGCTCCGGCGGCAGATTTCCGAGTGAGTTGGTCCAACGGTAGATACATCATGTTATTCCCGCCATCAACATCGATCATGACTTTGCTGGCATTACTCATTACAGATTCCAGCGCAGTAATGTATAGCCGATCACGCGTAACCTCTTTGGCCAGCATGTATTCGTTGAGCAAGCTCTCGAAGCGGTTCGCTTCACCAGTTGAACGGGCAATCACCTGATCGCGATATGCACTTGCTTCTTCGATCTGGCGTTGCGCTCGCCCACGAGCTTCCGGAATCACCTGCTCCTGGTAAGCGGTTGCTTGGTTAACGAAGCGCTGCTGGTCTTCTTTGGCTTTCTGCACATCATTAAACGCGTCCTGAACCTGGCTCGGAGGAGCACTGCGATCAATATTCACCTTGCGCACAAAAATGCCAGTGCCATATGTGTTCAAATAATCCTGCAAGCGCGACTGCACTTCTGCTGCGATCGCCTCACGACCATCGGTAATCACCTGATTCATTGTGGAGCTACCAACAACATGCCGCAAAGCACTTTCCGTCGCGTGGTCTAGACTCACTTCAGGATTCTTTACGTTCACCCGATATGCCTTCGCGTCATCAACAACCCACTGGACCGTCAGGTTCACATCAACAATGTTTTCGTCTTTGGTAAGCATCATTGATTGCGCATTATGAGAACGTACTTGGGTCACGTTCACCAATTCAACAACATCTATCAATGGCGGATTCCAGTGCAACCCCGGATCTTTCAGGACGTCCTGAGCCGCGCCAAATCGGAACACCAAGCCGCGCTCCTGCTGGTCGACCTGATATACGCCAGCAAATGCGTAGATTGCCAACAAGGCAAAACCGATTAATCCTAGCAATCCACCAGAGAGACTGGCCCCCCCTTTTGCGCCGCCGCCGCCACCGCGTTTGCCGCCGAAAATGCCTGAAAGCTGCGATTGCAGTTTGCGTATCGCCTCGTCCAGATCCGGCGGTCCCTGGTCTCCTCTGTTGCCCCATGGATCTTTGTTCTTATCACCGTCACCCGGCTCATTCCACGCCATTGTTTTCTCCGCTTTAATTAATTAGTTCAATCAATTCTCAACTGAACCGCTTTTAGTTTCCCAAAGAAACTTCAGGAAGCACCGACGCACCACGCATTACCACTTGGGGTAGTGTTTGAAGCTGTGCTATCAGCGCTTCGTCGGCCTGAAGGGTTAACTGTACACTCCCTTCTTCACTGGTTTTTTCCTCCAGTACTGCGCCCGATCGATACAGCCAAGCCCTTGTGCGCCCGTCTGCAGGATCAAGCAATACCTCATGCGGCGCCACAACACCCAGCTGTGCACCAATGCGCGACACCAGAGCACCTATGCCCAAGCCACACTTTGCGCTCACCGCCAGTTTTTGCAAGCCTAAACCGCTGTCCATCTGCGCTGCTTCTTCCGTCAGCAAGTCTATCTTATTCAGCACCTGTATTTCAGGAACATCCGCAGCACCAATTTCTTTCAGCACGTCCTGAACTTGCTGCACACGTTCTGCCCGAAGTGGATCAGCCACATCAATCACGTGCAGCAATAAATCCGCATGCACCACTTCTTCCAACGTCGCCTTGAACGCCTCTATCAACGCATGTGGCAGCAGACTGACAAAACCCACCGTATCCGCTAATACAACATCACGCACGCCCGGCACGTCTACTTTACGCATGGTTGGATCGAGCGTTGCGAACAGCTGATCCTCGGCATAAACAGCCGCATTGGTCATGGCATTAAAGAGCGTTGATTTGCCTGCATTGGTATAACCCACCAACGCAATCGTTGGTGTACCGCGGCGGCCTCGGCCGCGCCGACTTTGCCCTCGGCGCTTACTGACCGCCGCCAATTTTTTTTCAACGGCCTTTACTCGATCGCTGAGCATCCGCTGATCAAGCTCAATCTGTTTCTCACCCGCACCACGCAAACCAATGCCGCCTTTTTGGCGATCAAGATGCGTCCACCCACGCACCAATCGGGTTTGCGCATGCTTCAACTGCGCCAACTCAACCTGAAGTTGCCCTTCATGACTGCGCGCCCGCGTCGCGAAGATCGTCAAAATCAACTCCGTGCGCGTGATCACTCGACACGCTAAGGATCCTTCCAAAGAACGCTGTTGGCCGGCGGATAACTCGTGATTAATTAACAGTAAATCCGCTTGAGCGTGCTCCAAAACCGCGCGAATTTCCTCAACCTTACCCTTACCCACGTACGTTTTGGGATGCGGTGCATCGCGCCGCGCAACGACAACATCCGCCACAGCCAGCTGAGCAGACTTCGCCAGCTCAACAAATTCGTCCCTATCCGGATTCGCTTGAGATTTCAATTCAACGTGCAGAACCACCGCATGGTGCCCAGCTTCAGGTCGCTCAAATAACATGTTTGGCTCTGCTTCTAGCGCTCAATCCCTCAACAATGGGACCTTCCCACTACTCCTCTTCACTACTGGCCGCTGAAATATTCACATTACGCGACGGCACCACCGTAGAAATCGCGTGCTTATAGACCATTTGGCTGACTGAATTTCTCAGCAGAACCACAAACTGGTCAAACGATTCTATCTGTCCCTGTAGTTTGATTCCGTTCACCAGGTATATGGCTACGGGAACGCGCTCTTTGCGAAGCGCGTTTAGGTAGGGATCTTGTAAACTATGTCCCTTTGACATCTTGTACTCCTTTGAGTGTCTCCACGACGCCTCGAGCGTTAAGCCTAACATGGAATGACCGCAACGTAACGCCGTCATCATCCGTGTCGTAGCATCCTACAAACGCAGCTGCTCTGCTACACGCCCCGCCACTTCATCGGCGTCCCCCCAGTTCAGGGAATTTATCTCTGGCCACTGCCGCAACCAAGTCAGCTGGCGCTTTGCGAGCCTCCGGGTGGCAGCAAGTGCTTGCTCGCGGAACGCCTGCGCATCAATCTCACCGGCCAAATATTGTAAACCCTGACGGTAGCCAACGGCACGCATCGACGGCAACTCAGCATGTATATCAGGGCTTTGTATGAGTCGCTGTAACTCCTGCTCAAACCCCGCTGCCAACATCGCGTCAAAACGTTGCGTAATACGCTGATGAAGCCGCAATCGATCGTCAGGCACAATCGCCCAGATATGAATCTGTGCATCAAGCCTGTCCGCCGCACCGGGGCTATTGTGAGCCAGCCATTGCTCACTGATCGCCCTCCCCGTCAAGCGGATAACCTCAAGCGCGCGCAATAAGCGTTGCGCGTTTCGGGGGTGAATTTTAGCCGCCGCCGCCGGGTCTACGGCGAGCAACTCCGCATGCAGCGCATCACCTCCACGAAGATCAAACTCAGCCTGAAGTTGCAAACGCACCACCGGATCAGCCCTTGGCAATTCAGCGATGCCGCGCACAAAACGATTGGCGTAGAGCATAGAGCCGCCCACAATGACCGGTAATTTTTTCTCCGATAATGCTGCCTGGACGCAGGCATCCGCATCAGTCACAAAATCAGCTGCAGTGTAAGTGTCTTGCGGATCACGAATATCAATCAGCTTATGCGGATTGGCCTTTAATTCAGCAGGAGTGGGCTTGGCAGAGCCGATATCCATCCCTCGATAGACCAATGTTGAGTCCACACTGATCAACTCGGTTGGACATCGGTCCGCCAAGCGATCCTGCAACGCACAGGCGACCTTGGTCTTGCCAACGCCGGTCGGACCCAACAACAAAATAATTTGCCTTGGCATACGAATATGACCTAAGCACACCCGAACAGGACGCTATTGCCCACGGTAAAAGAGCTTATCCAGTTCATCTAAAGACCGCATAAAATAAGTCGGTCGTCCGTGATTACACAAACCAGCATTCTCGGTGGTCTCCATATCGCGCAACAGGGCATTCATTTCCGCAATGCTCAATTGTCTGTTAGCGCGCACAGAGCCGTGACAGGCAATTGAGCTTAAGAGGTCCAGACGACCACGCAACAGCTCGTCACTACTGCCAAACGCGGCCAGTTCCGCCAAGAAATCTTTTAGCATGCCTTTGAGATCTTTTTTTGTCAGCAGTGCCGGCACCTCACGTAAGCACACTGACTGCAACCCTATGCGCTCGATTAGCAAACCGGAGGCCTCTAGAAGCTCTGCCACCTCCTCTATCAAATCTGCTTCTGCCACGGTCACATCAATGTTCTCTGGCACTAACAGGCGCTGACGCGCAATGGTCGCTGACGCGGCCTGACGCTTGAGTTTTTCATACGTGACGCGCTCATGTGCCGCATGCATATCCACCATCACCAGTCCTTCTGCGTTCTGAGCCAAAATGTAAACGCCCTGCAATTGACCGATCGCATAACCCAGAGGCGGCATCTCGGCCCCCGGCGCTGCACTGCTGGGAACTCCAGAATAGGCGTATGGGCCCTGTGATGGGTTTGAAAAACTGGTGCCTTTAGTTTGTGCAACAAGCTGCGCAAAACCGCCCGGAACCGAAGCGTTTAGAACCGGCTGGCTCGGCTGATAGAGCGGCGCTGTGCTGCGCTGCGTAAAATCATCGGACCGCGGCGGCGAACCATCTGGCGCATTTTGCGCACGCCCCTCATTCGGCACCTCGGTACGCCCTGGCCGTATATCGCTTAACGCGCGATTCAAGCTCGCAAAGATAAAGTCATGCACTCGACGCGCGTCGCGAAATCGCACCTCATGCTTGGTCGGGTGCACATTAACATCGACCCCACTCTGCGGTACCTCTAAGAACAACACATAGACCGGATGCCGACCATGAAACATTACGTCCCGATATGCTTGACGAATGGCATGACCGACCAGTTTGTCGCCAATCGCGCGCCCGTTAACATAAAAATACTGTTGATCGGACAACCGCCGATGATGTTGCGGCAGGCCCACCCAGCCGTGCAGACGCAAATCGTCGCGCTGCTCGTCAATCACCACGCTGTTAGCCACAAACTCAGGGGTTAACACCTGCCCGAGCCGCTGTTCTATGCGGCCCGCAGGAAAAGACAATGCACGCCCATTGGCTATTTGGCCCGCTGCCTGGCGCAACGAAAACCCAACCGCCATATTTGCCAGGCTTAAACGCCTCACAACCTGCTCAATCTGCGCCACTTCGGTGCGCTCGGTTTTTAAAAACTTACGCCGGGCCGGCGTATTGAAAAACAGATCCCTCACTTCAATGGTAGATCCCGAGTTGTGCGCAACGGGCGATGCCTGCACAAGCTCACCGCCGTGAACCTCGCGCACGGCGCCAACTTTCGACCCCCGCAGTGAGGAACTGATGCGCACGCGAGCCACTGACGCGACACTGGCAAGTGCCTCACCACGAAAACCTAAGCTTTCAATCCCCAACAGGTCTTCCGCATCTACTATTTTACTTGTGGCGTGGCGTTCAAGCGCCAGCGCGAGGTCTTCCGGGCGCATGCCAAAACCATCATCCTCAACCCAAATAAGGCTGACGCCGCCGCCTTCAATACGCACATTAATCTGTTTGGCATCCGCATCCAGAGAATTTTCCAACAGCTCCTTAACAATGCTGGCGGGCCGCTCGACCACTTCACCAGCCGCAATCTGGTCGGCGACAAAACTGGACAGACGCTTGATACGAGGCGAAGTCAACTCATGCACCTGGAATCATCAATTTTTGCCCTACTTTTATCCGGTCGCTGCGCAAACTATTTTTCTGTTTCAGTTGTTTTGAGCTAATGCCATAACGCTGAGCGATAGAAGAGAGTGTATCGCCCCGGACAATTGTATATTGCACGTCGACCGGCGAAGCACGAAGGGCTGCAAGTAAAGATCCGGGCGGCGGATTTTCTCGCATGTACTGCTCAATACCCTGCGCAATGGCACGCGCCAGCTTGTCCTGGTGTTCCGCTTGAGAGAGGCGTTTAGCCTCGCTTGGATTAGATATAAAACCTGTTTCGATCAGCATAGACGGCATGTCCGGCGAGCGTAAAACAATGAACGCCGCTTGCTCAACACGCCGCTTATGTAATTTTGTAATGCGTCCCAGATTTGCCAAAACCACTTCACCTGCACTGATACTTTGCAGACGGTTGCCGTCCATCGACAAATCCAAGAGCACTTGAGCCAGAACGGGATCTTTGTCGGTCAGGCTCACGTCTCCGACACCGCCCAACAAATCGGCTCGATTTTCACGTTCTGCCAACCAAGCCGCCGTTTCGCTGGTTGCCCCGTGATCAGAAAGGGTATACACAGACGCACCGGTGACCGTGGACTGTTTAAAGGCATCCGCATGAATCGAAACAAATAAATCCGCTCGTTTCTTGCGCGCAAGCTCCGTACGCTTTTCCAACGACAAATAATAATCACCCGTGCGGATTAACTCGCCACGCAAGCCCGGAGCTGCGCTCACGTATTTTTCAACCTTGCGCGCAATCTGCAGCACCACTTTTTTTTCATAGACCTTCTTTGGCCCAATTGCACCTGGATCATCACCACCATGCCCTGCGTCGATGGCAATCACCACGTCTCGATTTTTTGACGCCGGTTGAACAGGGGCCAAAGATTTAGCCGGTTGAGGCTCATATAAATCAATCACCAATCGATGACCATAAGGTTTGGTCGGCGTAAGGGTAAAAGACTTCGGCTGCAAAAAACCGTTCGTCTCGATTACCAATCGATAATATTCGGCATGTTTAGCGCCACGTAAATTCTGAATCCGCTGGCCATTAATGATCACGCTTTGCGGATCAAAACCAACACCCGGGGTCGCGCCTTTAAGATCCACATAGACTCGATGGGGATTTTCAAGCACGTTCACCGTGTATTGGGCAGCGCCGTCGGTATCAAATACAATTCGCGTCGAATCGGGCGCCTCATGGACGCGCACACCTTGCAATACCGTCGCCCAAACGGACCAGGCCAGCAAATAACACAATGCACCAACGAGCCACTTACTGATGGGCGTAACGCGCCGCGGATTAGTCAAAAACAACCACCACATCACGCGAAACCGGATGGCTTTGTGTATTGACCTCAAGCGCTATGCTGACATCAGGCGCAGGTAACCAGTCCGCTGCTTTTTCCGCCCACTCAAACATTTTCATTCCTGGTCCATCCACTATCTCGTCAAAACCAACAAATTCGAGCTCTTGAGGGTCGTTCACCCGATATAAGTCAAAATGATAGACTTCATGATCACCCAGGCTATACGGTTCTAACAGCGTATAGGTAGGGCTTTTAACGGCCCCTGAATGACCCAAACCGGCAAGCAAACCCCGCACTAAAGTGGTTTTTCCGGCCCCCAGTTGACCCGCTAAGAACACCACAGCGCGACCGCGGTAGCGTTGGATCAGTTGGGCTGCAAGTTCAGCGCCAAATGTAATTGTCGCCTGTTCGTCAGGTAAATTGTGTCGTATTTTCTGCACCCTCATATTCTAACAAAAGCTGCGGCAATTCGGATATGACATCTGTCGCCATCAAACTACGCATACCCACAAGCCGCGCCGCCTTGTCAGCTGTGGCGCTATGAAGCGCCACGCCAAACCTGAGCGCGCTATAAATCTGAGCGGGCATTTGATTCAAGGCTTGAGCCGCCAAGCCGCCAACCACGCCACTCAGGACATCCCCCATCCCAGCAGTGGCCATACCCGGATTCCCATGTGCGCATATGCTCAGATGAGCCCCGCTTGAATCAAACACAACTGAACCCGCTCCCTTTAACACTCCAGCGCACGCAAAGCGTTCCGCCAGAGCCTGTGCAGCGCCTAATCGATCACTCTGAATGTGCTCAACGGTGGTATCTAGTAAGCGTGCAGCCTCTGCAATATGTGGTGTGATCACAAGCGGGCCCCCTTGCCATCGGCCCGATTGGGCCAGCCAGTAAAGCCCGTCCGCATCCAAGAGTGTGGGCTTGTCGCTCGCCTGCGCACAGGCGTACAACGCTTGCCCCCAATTACCGCGGCCCAAACCTGGCCCAAGCACCAACATGTTCGCCCGCTTGATCAGTTCCAAGGCAGGTGCCTGCATGGCCACAGAAAATCCTTGCACCATCACCTCCGGAGTGCGGGTGACAAGCGCTGTGACGTGTTCGGGCCTGGTGAGTGCACTCACCAAACCGGCGCCCACGCGCAAGCACGCGTGTGCTGCCATCGCGACAGCACCGGGCATCGTCAAATCCCCACCGATAACCACCACGTGGCCCTGCCGATGCTTGTAGGTATTAGCCTGTAATAGAGGCAACCTGAGTGCCTCATAAAATAACCGCGGCACACCCGCAGTGCCATACGCCTGATAAGGCACCCCCAGATCAACCCATTCACGCTCACCGGCATAATCAATACCCTGCCCGGTATAAAGTCCGATTTTGCGAGTGATTAAGGAAACCGTCACATCAGCCTTTACCGCAATATCAACTACCGTGCCTGTGTCGGCATCTACACCACTGGGGGTGTCCACGCTCACGACCGGCAAGCGGGCGTTATTGATCCGTCCGATTATCTCTGCAAAAGGGGCACGTGGCGCGCCTCGAAGCCCCGTACCCAACAGCCCGTCGACAATCACGTCACCGGTGAACGGCTGATCGCCCGCAGCCTCCACCAGCACTCCGGCTTGTCGCGCAAACTGATAAGCGCGAAGTGCATCGCCATCCAATTCTTCAGGCGGAACAAGCGCCAATACTTGAGTATGCAAGCCAAATGTGCGGGCTAATTGAGCCACAAGATAAGCATCGCCGGCATTATTGCCTTTGCCACAAAATAGCGTCAGCCCGCGAACACCCGGAAAACGGCGCAACACACTTGAAAATATAGCGGCCGCAGCCCGCTCCATGAGTGCAAATCCGGTGATGCCCAAATGCGCTTGCGCATCAACGTCAATTTTTCGACTGGCAGCGGCACCAAACAACAGATTGTCTGCAGGGTTCATAAAATCGCATCGCAGTGAACTTTAACGCCCTATACTATGCCACTGTTTGCGCAAAGACGATTTCATGTTCCCAGATCGAGCAACATTAGACCAATGGGCAAAGAGCTTAGGCTTTCAAGAAATTGGCATCACCGACATCAATCTCAGTGACCACAAACCGCATGTGCAGGCATGGTTAAAGGCTGGATTTGCTGGGGAAATGGGCTACCTAAACCGCAATCTTGAAAAACGATTGGATCCCAGTCTACTTGAACCGAAGACCTGTCGCGTGATCTCCGCGCGCATGGACTATCTGCCTGCCGGGACCCAACCCCTGGAAATACTGGATCGGTCAGACACAGCCTACATATCACGGTATGCGCTAGGCCGAGACTACCACAAGGTACTTAGGCGCCGCCTCGCGAAGCTTGCCAAACAAATCAACGCCGCACTACCCGAACATAAATTCCGGGCCTTTACCGATACCGCACCTGTTCTAGAAAAGGCGTTAGCCCATAAAGCCGGGCTAGGCTGGGTTGGTAAGCACTCACTAATTCTCAACAAACACGCAGGCTCTTGGTTTTTTATCGGCGAAATTTATACCAACGCCCCTTTTGAATGCGACCCAGCCACCACCGAGGAGCACTGCGGGAAATGCACAGCCTGTATGACCGTTTGCCCAACTGATGCCATCGTGGGGCCTAAAATTCTCGACGCTCGCCGATGTATATCGTATCTAACCATTGAACATCGCGGTGCCATACCTGAGCCACTGCGAGCACCGATTGGCAATCGCATCTACGGTTGCGACGATTGCCAACTGTATTGTCCTTGGAACCGCGAGGCGCCCACCTCTGACGAGCCGGACTTCCAACCTCGACACGGACTCGACAACAGTAGTTTGCTATCGCTATTTGCGCTCAGCGAAGCGGAGTTTCTCAAGCTCACCGAAGGCTCCGCAATGCGCAGGGTCAACTATGAACAGTGGCAAAGAAACTTAGCTGTGGCCATCGGCAACGGCCCGTACAGCACATCAGCCAACGAACAGTTGCGGGCACGCCTAACAACGTGTTCACCCTTGGTGGCAGAACACATCCGTTGGGCGCTGACCCAATTAGCAAAAAAAATGCCCTAATCCATTTTAAAGAAGTGCTCACGATAATATTTGAGTTCACCGATAGACTCCCGAATATCCGCCAATGCGGTATGTTCATTCTTTTTGACGAATCCATGAGCAATGTCAGGCCGCCAGCGTTTAGCCAATTCTTTAACACTGCTGACATCTACCATTCGGTAATGCATATACCGTTCAAGTGTGGACATATAACGCGATAAAAACCGCCGGTCCTGCCAAATCGTATTTCCGCACAAAGGCGCTTCACCTTCACCGACGTGTTGCTCAAGAAAACGCAAGGTCAACGCTTGAGCTTCGGTTTCGGTCACGCCTTCACGATCAATTCGATCCAACAAACCGGAAGCTTTATGATGTGTTTGGTTCCAACTATCCATGGCTTCAAGTAGCGCTTGGGGTTGTTTCACCGCAAGCACAGGTCCTTCGGCAATGGTATTTAAATTGCTGTCGGTTACGATGGTTGCAATCTCAATGATGCGTTCGACTTGCGGATCCAGCCCGGTCATCTCTAAATCCATCCAAACCAAATGTGCGCCCAAGTTTCTCTCCTTTTTTCGCTACAAATTTATACGATTGGGCTAATATGCCCTCCCGCCACACTAGGATAAAGGGGTTTTACATGACCTTGTCTAAGCGCGTATCAATTCTGGAGCCACAAGACCTGCAACAGATGCTGGAAAGCAACACCGTATGTCTGATTCAAGTCACCAGCAATGCGGTCTTCTCGCAGGCACACATTCAAGGCGCGATTGGTGTGGAGCCCCAAGAATTGGTCTGCGGCATACCGCCGGCGACCGGGCGCTTACCCGACCGCGACCATTTGCAAATGCTGTTTGCCCGAATAGGCTACCGGCCAGATCTAAATTATGTGCTGTATGACGATGAAGGCGGCGGCTGGGCTGGCCGTTTCGCTTGGACTTTGGACGTCATCGGCCACGATGGATGGCAATACCTCAATGGCGGACTACACGCGTGGCACGCTGCAGGCTTGCCATTAGTGGGCGGCACTGCTGCTGCGCCAGCATTAACCCAACCCAACATTCGTATCGATTCCGCCCCCATCGCCGAAATTCCCGACGTGCTCGCGGCCATAGAGGATCCCGAGCAACAGATTTGGGACGCGCGGTCGGCCCAAGAGTACAACGGCCTGAGACAGTCTTCGGCCCGCGCCGGGCATATTCCCGGCGCCGTGAATCTCGATTGGTTAGACATTCAAGATCCAAGTCGACAACTGCGATTAATCGAAAATCCCGCCACGCTGATGGCCGAACGCGGAATTGATCCGAGCAAAGCCGTCATCACGCACTGTCAAACTCATCACCGCTCAGCCCTCACCTATATGCTGGGCCGCCTACTTGGGATGGACATCCGCGCCTATCACGGCTCTTGGTCTGAATGGGGCAATCGCCAAGATACCCCGGTCGAGTGCCCTTAACACCCATCACCACAGCTGGACCTCTGATGAGCAGTATTTTTACAACCCTTCAAAAACTGGCACCACAACACGCCCTTTCACGTCTTGCTGGGCACGTGGCGAGCAGCCAGTCACCGATCCTTAAATCTCTGCTAATCAACCAATTCAGCAAAATCTACAAAGTTGATCTCAGTGAAGCACAACGGTCGGATCCAGCAGACTACAAGAGCTTCAATGATTTTTTTACCCGGACGTTAGCACCAGATGCTCGACCGATGGTCGACCGTGAGGAACTACTGGCCTGCCCGGCCGACGGCCAGGTCAGTCAGGCTGGGCGAATCGAGCAAGGGCAACTCCTGCAGGCCAAAGGACATACCTACAGCTTGAACAGTCTTGCAGGGGTATTAGCAGAAGGGTTTGATGGTGGCGACTTCTGCACCATTTACCTCGCACCCAAAGACTATCACCGTATTCACCTGCCTTTTTCCGGCAGACTTAACGCCACCCTGGCAATCCCGGGCG
This sequence comes from Gammaproteobacteria bacterium UBA4421, assembly GCA_002389675.1. GTDB lineage: Bacteria > Pseudomonadota > Gammaproteobacteria > Pseudomonadales > Azotimanducaceae > UBA4421. The sequence goes on along the minus strand of DGQF01000028.1, from coordinate 66,114 downwards.
CCTTGTTCTCAGTAAATGGCCACACCGAAAACAACATTTCCGGCTTATTTGCACGCAATGAACGGCTAGTTTGCCGTTTCGAGACTCCCTTTGGCCCCATGCTGATCATTTTAGTCGGCGCAATGATTGTGGCATCCATCGCAACCGACTGGGAGGGACCGCAATCCCCTTATCAACGCGAGATTCTGACGCATTATGACCTGTCCTACGGGCGCGGTGACAGCATTGGACAATTTTTACTGGGCTCCACGGTGATCTGCTGCTTCCCGCCAAACACCGTCGAATTAGCTCAGACGATAAAAACAGGGAACACTGTAAGAATGGGGCAAGCTCTTGGCAGCGTCACCCCTAACCCCTAAACGCCAACATCTCATCGATGGTGCTGGCCTGATAGGCCAACATCATCAGGCGATCGACGCCAATCGCCACTCCGGCACAGTCTGGCAAGCCGTGATCCAATGCGGCGAGAAATTCAAGATCCACATCCGGTAGCGATTTCCCCTGCCGCTGACGCTGCAATCGGTCTTGCGCAAAACGACGACGGTGCTCCGCTGCTTCAGCAAGCTCCCAATAACCGTTAGCCACCTCAATTCGATCAATCACAAGTTCAAAGCGGGCTGCAACTGCCTCACCCTCTGGACGGATGCGCGCCAATGCCGCTTGCTCAGCAGGATAATCGGTGATGAAAAATCGGCCGTCCGGCAGCGCTTCACAGGCCAGCATGAACTTAAGATCAAGTTCCTCTGCAGGCAGCGCTAGGTCACCGCCGACCAGATCCGCGTAAGTCAGTCTTTGGTAGGATGCTCGGCCCAATACAAGATCACACAACTGGGCAACCTCATCCATGAGCTGGCGATCATCAAACCCCAACCGATACCACTCTAATAAGGTGAATTCCGTATTATGCAGCCGCCCATTTTCTTCGTGCCGAAAAGCGGGGCCCATTTGGTAGCAATCACCGCAATCTGCTACTAACAGCCGCTTCATGAAATACTCCGGTGAGGTCTGTAAAAAACCATAACCGGGCACCGGAATACTCTCAACATTCGGGTCTGTGACCGTTTGGCTGCCGAGCACCGGGGTCTGCACTTCCAAGACACCACGCTGGGCAAAAAAAGCGCGTATTTGAGCCAGGCCCTCTGCCCGGGCTTGCAGAGCCCGCAACGACGCAGATGGTTGCCAAGAGCTCATCATCGATACACAGCTATTTTGCGCGACTCACATAAACACCCGTGCGGGTGTCAATCTTCAGGACGTCGCCAATATTCACAAACAATGGAACCCCCTTAATCGTTGCGCCTGTGGAGAGCGTCGCCGGCTTTGTACCGCCGTTGGCTGTATCCCCTTTTAACCCTGGATCCGTATCGATGACTTCTAATTCCACAAAGTTCGGTGTGGTCACAGCGATGGGATCCTCATTCCACAGAGTAACCTGACAAACATCCTGCTCTTTCAACCACTGCACCGCCTCGCCCACCGCAGCTTCAGAAGCAGCAAACTGTTCAAAACTCCCGTCCGTGCGCATGAAATGCCAAAATTCACCGTCACTGTACAAATACTCCATGTCAAGATCCATGACATCGGCGGCCTCAATCGACTCACCAGATTTGAAGGTGCGTTCCCATACACGACCCGATTTCAGATTTCGGAATTTAACCCGACTGAATGCCTGACCCTTGCCGGGTTTGACAAATTCATTCTCTAAAATTGTGCAGGGGTCACCTTCCAGCAAGACTTTCATACCTGACTTGAATTCATTGGTAGAATAATTAGCCATAATTCACAATCCACATTTGAGCGGCACGAATGATAACCCCGATTGCATCTCCTTGGGAGTCCGACCTTTGGCAGAGTGAGCTAAAACTCGCCATTCGCAGCAGCCGCTCCCTGCTCAAAACAGCCGGCCTGGCCTGCGACTCAGCCTACAGGCCGGACGATTTTCCGGTTCTGGTGCCCCGCGGGTTTGCCGCCAAAATTAGATCCGGAGATGCTGAAGATCCAATCTTAAAACAGGTGCTGGCCACCCCAGAGGAGGCAGAGGAGGCCGCGGGATTTATCAGAGATCCGTTAAATGAAACCACCGACACCTTCAACCCAACGCCCGCTTTACTCAAAAAATATGCACATCGCGCGCTACTGGTAACCACCCCAGCCTGCGCAATTAATTGCCGATACTGCTTCCGCCGACATTTCCCTTACGACCAGCACCGCCCCGCAGTCGCTAAAGACGTCATAGAGGCCATAATCAAAGACACAACGCTGACGGAGATTATTCTCTCAGGGGGCGACCCGATGCTGTTAAGCGATGCCGCCCTAGCTAAGCTCTATGGACAACTTGCAGTCGTGGGCCATCTCAAACGAATCCGCATCCATTCACGACTACCTATTGTACTGCCACAACGCATGACCACCGAGTTGTTGGCAACATTCAAGAACAGCCACCTACCCACCATCATGGTGGTGCACGCGAATCATGCCAACGAGCTCGACGCCAACACCCATAGAGCATTTAATGTACTCAAAGCGGCCGGGGTCACTCTGCTCAACCAATCAGTGCTGCTCAAAGGGGTGAACGATCACGCGAGTGTTCAATGCACTTTGGCAGAAAAATTATTTGACCAAGGCGTCCTACCCTATTATTTACATATGCCTGACAAGGTGGCCGGCACGCATCATTTTTTTGTGGCCGACCGCCAAGCCACCGAAATTTACCAAGACATGCAGGCGAGCTTACCTGGCTACCTACTCCCCAAAATGGTGCGCGAGGTTCCCGGCAAAGCCGCCAAAACGCAATTAATTTCAATCACTCATGAAGCATAGATCGTCGCATTATGCGGCTCCAATTGGCGTATGCTGGTCCGCATGATTGACACCTGCTTGGAAGAGACGCCCCCGCAACTCCGTGAGTTGAGTTTTGCCCAGCCCAACGCGGCTGCCATTACTGAGTGGGCCACAAACTTACCGCTGGTTAATGCGGCCGAAAACGAAATACAGCTCAAACGGGCAACTGCTGAACTTGCGCAGCTTATTGCGCCGGCCGCAGAAAAGTTCGCTTTTTTAGAAGCCATCAGGCCTTTGGTCCACTACACCTGCTCGCGCCTCGACCGCAACGCGGCATCCCAATATCGATCCGAACGCAGCAATCAAGCCAGACACCTGCTGTTAAGTCTTACTAACGGCTATAAAGCCGTCGCGTTAAGTGCAATCGATTCGTTTGCAAAGAACCCCTCTGCGGATTCCTTAACCCTTCCTGCAGCACTGCATAGGCTCATTTCAGATCTCTCTCGTATTTTATTGCGCAGCCTACAATTCTACGCGAGCCCACCCGTAGATTTTTGGCGGGATTTCAACGAGCTGTTTCGTTTAGCTGAAGAGCTAAAACTCAAACGCTTTACTTTCCCCGACGATGAAAACCACCAATCCCTCAAACTGGATATCCAAGGGTGTTATTTACGGGCATTGTTGTTAGCGACCTGCAAGCCCAATCAGTTGAGTCATACCCAGCTTGCATTGATGTTCAATAGCTTCGAAACCTGGGCGTTTCACGCAAGTCTGACACGAGACACTCGCGGCGCTTGTTTTATCGTGGACCTGCGGAGCAACGCAGGGCCTCAGTATAAACAGCTGGCTCAAAATCTAACGGATCCCAGAGCACTGCAGACCAACCTACTCATTCAGGAACTAGATGCCTGCCTTGACAATAACAGCACGCAAATAAGCATATCAAAGGGTATTACAACACCTTTGCTGCGCCACTTGATGGAAGCTTGGAGTATCATGCAACCTCGTCATTTCACCCGTTCGCAAACCCAGCTGCCGGTGCATATTGCGTTTGGTCTGGAAGCGACACACTATTATCTTTCTGGCGGCACCTTATTTGAAAACCAGATCTCAAACACCGCCAAGTTTTTACGGCGAGAAATCAACCCTTTTTTAGAGGTTGCCTTTGGACTGGGCGAAGCGCCTACCAGCACATTGGCCCACACCCCTTTTAATCACCATCAAACCGTTGCCTTAAATACCAGCCCGAGCGGCTACAAATTTGAATTTAACGGTTCTTTGCCCATCAACGCCAATGTCGGTGAAATCATAGGTGTGCGCGAAGAAAATGCCGCGCGTTGGAGCGTCGCGGTTATTCGCTGGCTGCGTCAACTTGACGCCGCTATTAGCGTAGGCGTCGAATTACTATCACCTCGCGCGATACCCGTGGCCGTGCGCGCCATTCAAAAAAAAGGCGGCCCAACCGACTACACCCGGGGGCTCTTGCTGCCAAAAATTGACGCTCTAAAACAACCCGCCACGCTCATCACTCCCTGCCTACCTTTTTTTGAGCGACAGAAAATCAATATCCAACGTCAGGGCATACAAACCACCGGACAACTGCTAGAACCCTACTTAAAAACAGAAACTATTAACCAGTTCTCGTTCCGTATGCTGGATGGTTACTTGGAAAACAGGCGCGCCGACAGCACCATAGACGGTCAGCCAACCATCACCAAAGAGGATATCGATCAAAGGCAATAAACGCCGTGCGTGCCCGTAGCACACCACTGGAGACGGCTTCGATCGAAAACGGATATATGTCGGTAAATCATTCACCCCTTTGTTTTTTGATTGCCCCAAAATCAGAACCTACCATCCATACGCTGGAGGCGGCCTTGGGCGCGGCGGGCATCACAACCGAGCTGGCTGTGGACACGCCGTTGACTGCAGTTGATGCACTAATCGAAGATCCCCGCTGTGATCTTGTGGTCCTAACACACGCTTTTGAACATCTTCAAACCTGCTTACCCCGACTGCGAGAACAGAAACCCCATACACCGATTATTGTTGTGGCGCCCACGCGATCAGCCAGCGCACCAACCTGTATCCAAACGGCTGCAACAATGTCAATGGGCGCAACGGATGTCATTTACGCCGATCAAATCGAACAATTTGTACTTGTGGTCAAACGCGAGCTTGCGCATGTTTGCCACCACTATCGTTTCACCCAAATGCGCCATGCCCTGAAACATTCAGAGGAACGTTTTCGAACACTTCGCGATGACCATAAAACGGCTGTCGCCTATCTGCAGGACGGCATTCATATTCACGCCAACCGCACTTACCTGAACCTGTTTGGCTACGAGCGTGTTGAAGATCTATCCGGGGAACCGCTTATCGACTTGTTGTCTTCCAGCAGCGGTACAGAGCTGCGGAGCAAATTCAAAGCGCTGCGCAAAGGGGAAAAATCAGCCGCCTTGACCTTTCAAAGCAAAACCACCACTGATGCCCCGCTTGTCGGTCGAATGCTGATTAATCAGGCACAGCTCGACGGAGAAGCTTGTCTGCAAATCTCTGTTGTTCCAAAAAAAGGCACAACACCCAGCGCTGCAATGGTTACCCGCCAGCCTGGTGCGGTGGTCGAGGAGACAACAGACAAATCTTCCCTAACTGAATTCATCGCCGCTGCAGAGCGCTTGTTCAAAAATACCGACCGCCAAGGATATATTCTGGCTATCGGGCTGGATGATCACCAAAACCTGTGCGGCACCCACGGTTTGATTGATGCAGAGGCCCTTTGTCGCAAAATTTGGCAACACCTCGATCCAATAACGGATCAAACACCAACATTATTGATCAGCAGCCATCAAGGTGTGATCGCCACGACGGCAGAGAGTTATCACAATATTTGTTCCGTCGCCGAAGACATGCGCAAAGCAATCAGCGAGCAGAGTTACAAAGCACAAAATCAAGCCATCCGCTCAAGCGCGACCATCAGCGGTGCGGCTTTGTCCGACCATGGGAGCACCACTCGCACCCTTGACGCAGCGTTTGCTGATCTGATGGATATGCGGGCCGCCCAAAACGCAAATCTTGTGCACATTCCCGTTTCCACAAAAGGCAAAGACCCCCAGAGCAAAGACAACGTCCGGATCATTCTTCGCCAAATCACTGACGCCATTGACCACCAGAAATTCATCCTTTTATTCCAGCCAATCATTAGTTTGCGAGGTGATACAGAGGAGCACTACGAGGTCTTTTTGCGCATGACCGACGACACCGCGCAGCCCATTGAACCAGAGCGCTTTCTACAAGCAGCCATTGACAATGAAGTGGCGGGGCAAATTGATCGTTGGGTCATCATGCAATCGATCAAAATGCTCTCGGCCCACCGTGCCAAGGGGATGACCACCCGACTTACGATTAACCTGACCAGTAACAGTGTGACCGATCCTGAGTTTATTCAGTGGCACCAACTGGTATTGAAAGCCGCGCGCCTGCCTAGTGATGCGGTGATTTATCAAATCACAGAAAAAGATGCGACCAAGAACCTACGTCAAACGCGTGTCTTTATCGAAGAACTGCGCAAGCTGCACAGCCGCGCCTCTCTATCTCGTTTTGGCTTGATCGAGGACCCGTTTGCAACGCTGCGCCAGTTGCCGGTAGACATGGTCAAACTCGATGGTTCATTGGTGACACAACTCCAAACGGAGCGGGGCGCAACTGCGCAGATCACAGCGCGCATCAAAAAGTTACAGGCAGCAGGTAAACTCACCATCGTGCCCATGGTCGAGAATGCAAAAATCTTGTCTACGTTATGGCAAGCAGGCGCAAACTATATTCAGGGCCATTACGTACAAGAGCCCTCCGCGCGCATGGATTACGATTTCAGTAGTGACTAAATACAGAGCACTACAACCTATGATCGTCCCCCAGCGCCTGACCAATATCCCGATCAGAAAAGCCAATCAGATACAGCACCGCGTCCAATCCAAAATTCGAAATTGCATGCGCGGCACTCTCGCGCACAGCGGGCTTCGCGTGAAATGCGACGCCCAAACCTGCATTTGAGAGCATCGGCAAATCGTTGGCGCCATCACCAATGGCTATGGTCTGCTGCAACGCAATGCCCTCGACCGCAGCGGTTTCGCGCAGCAGGTGGGCCTTGCGCTGGGCGTCAATGATCTCCCCTTGAACCTCACCTGTCATCCGGCCACCTTTGATTTCTAAGGTATTGGCAAATACATAATCAATACCCAAATCTTTCTGCAGTTGATCACCGACATATTGGAACCCACCCGAGATCACCGCAGTTTTATAGCCGAAATGTTGCAATGCGCGAATGAGGCGGTGGGCACCCTGGTTTAATTGCACACAGCCTGCCACCTCTGCCAATGTCTGCTCTGGCATGCCTTTGAGCAACGCAGCGCGACGCCTGAAACTCTCCTTGAAATCGATTTCACCGCCCATAGCTTGCGCAGTAATTTTAGCCACCTCACCACCAACACCATGGCGCACGGCAAGTTCATCAATCACCTCCTCCATAATCAGCGTGGAATCCATATCAAACGCCACTAGCCGACGATTACGCCGAAAAACGGTGTCTTGTTGAATACTGAAATCAAAATTCAGCCTCTCCGCTGAGGCGATTAACTCCACTCGCAAGTGCTCAAGATCGGTCGCGGCACCACGCATTCGCATTTCAACACACAGCCGTGAGGGCACATCTGCGCGAACCTTTGCACCACGGTCCGTTAACCTTCGAACCGTGTCAATATTCAAACCAACCTTGTGAGTGAGCGCGCTTGCCTCGTGCAAAGCCGCACTGCCGTCACCGGCAGTCAGTAGTGTCAGGATGTACCGCGGCTTGCCAGAAGCTTCCACCCACAGCCGGTGGTTCTCTTGGCTGACATTAGATATGCGCACCGAAGCGCCGGCTGCATTCGCATTAAACATAATCTCTTTGATGATATTACCGGCATGCACGCTATCCACACGCACCAAGATACCCAGCGCAAGATCCTCATGAATAACCGCTTGCCCAATATCTAATATCTGCGCGTTGACCTCGGCCAAGGTCTCCGTTAAAAGGGACATCAAGCCCGGCTTGTCTTGTCCGGACACATTAAATAATAAGAGTTCTTCTGCCAAAGTCGTTCAATCTTCTTCTATCAAACCGATATTCTAATGCCTAATCCTGCTTTCGGCCGCGCTTTTGTGTGCTAGATTACGCCACCATCAGCCAAATCCTGTGAGAGTTCTTTGCTGGTATGGCTCAAACGCCTTAAGCCCAACCACTCAACGCTGCCTGCCGCGCTGCTGGCGACCGCGTTTTGCGGCGTGAGCCTGCTTCTCATCTGGACCGCACCCACCTCCAGTCAATCGGAAATGACTCGTTATGGCAAGGCATTGACTCAGACCTTGGCAGATTCTAATGCGGGCCTGATGCTCAGGGCAGAGCACATACAACTCGCGGTCATTGCCAATATGGTCCATCGCTACCCTGAAGTCAGCGGTGTTATTTTTTATAGTCCGAATCAAAACATCATTGCCGTTAGCGGCAACACACAAACGCCCCTGAAATTCACCGCAGCGGCTACCCTAGACGACACGATTTCCGGCTACGTCAGCATTTTTTTAGCCGCAGAAACATTTGCAAAACCCACGCCCGTTGGCCGTTGGTTGCTCACCCTTGCCACCCTCTTATTTAGCCCCTTTTTGAGCCTTGGGATTCTGCAGATATCCTCTCGCGGCAACCGCTCGCTGCCGATAGTCTCGGTACCCGACCCTATCGCAACAAAACCTCAACCCAGCTTTGCGCTTACCCTAAATTTACATAACCAAATGGCCTTGCCACTGGAATTGCGAACCAGCGCCATCGAAGATGCTATGACCATGGCTTTAGAAGTATGCGCCATTTACGATGGCATGGCCGTGGCACTTCAGGAAAAAGGCATCATGGTCTTGTTAGATATGCGTTCCGTCAGCGCAGAGCAAGCCATCTATGCCGCCTTTTTGTTGCAAAGGTTACTGACCGATTTTGAGACGCACGGCGAATTTCGATGCTACCTGAACACACTGCAATGCCCCGGCTCACCTGCCGAGCTAGCGCTGCTCTCAGTCGACAGCTTAGAGCAAACGGCGGACATCAATAGCTTACTGACGCTGGCCACACTGGCAAAAGCGCCGGTCGTCCTGATCGATGAACTGATCTATACACAAATCGAAGAGGCAACAAAAACGTGGGCAACGGAATTTCAACACCCTCTGCTCGAGGACTTAGGGGCCGTCAGACCCATCTACGCCATCCACAGCCTACCGGCCGAACAAGCCGATACGGTCAGCAGCCAAGCTAAATTAATCCTCGGATTCAATACACCCTAAACCGACAAATCCATCGGCATCAGCGCTGGGGCAGGCCCTGCCAGCTCTATTCAACGCTTAGTAGATCGGCTTTTTGGAACCCTCGCGGCAATTTATGTCCTCGCCGGGCGCGTTCACCCAAATAATGTTGCAGGTCCTTACGCTTCATCCGCAAATGACGTTGTCCCGCATGAACCAGCAGGTCTGCGCCCGCATGAATCACGGCCACCGATACCATCGTTTCTTCGCCTGATTTAAACGCAGCTGATGGCACATTAATGAGCTTATTACCTTTGCCCCGCGACAGCTCTGGCAAGTCTTTCAGCGGGAAAACTAGCAGTCGCCCTTGCGAGGTAACCGCCGCCACCAGTGCCTCTGCTTTCTCGCTTGGACTAAATACACAGGGCATTAGTGCAACGCCACCACTGGGCACAGTCAACACCCCTTTTCCAGCCTTATTTTTTGTGATCATATCGGCCAACCGGCCGACAAAACCGAACCCCGCATTTGACGCCATCAATAAATTCAGCTCAACCGAGCCCATGGCGATGCCAATAAACCGGGCACCAGAGGGCGGTTTAAACCGTCCGCTCAACGGCTCTCCCTGACCACGGGCAGAGGGCAATGTATGAGGTGCAACACTGTAGGCTCGGCCGGTCGAATCAAAAAATATCAGGGCTTCATTGGTCCGCCCGCGCGCGGCAAGAGCAAAACCGTCACCACTGCGAAAACTCAGCTCCTGCGGGTCTACCTCATGACCTTTTGCGGCCCGCACCCAGCCTTTCTCGGACAAAACCACGGTTACTGGTTCATTGGTGAGCAAATCTTCATCAGTGAACGCAACCGCATCATCTACTTGAATGATCAAAGAGCGCCGCGGATCACCATAGTTATCGGCGATCGCCAACAATTCTCTTTTAATCAATGTCCTCAAGCGCATCTTCGAGCCCAGAATTTTCTCCAGTTCCGCTTTCTCTTGACTGAGTTCGTCGCGCTCGGTGGTCAGCTTGATTTCCTCCAGCTTTGCCAACTGACGCAGACGCAAATCCAAAATGGCATTGGCCTGAATCTCCGTCAAAGCGTAGCGCGACATTAACTCATCTCGCGGTTTGTCCGCTTCGCGCACAATGCGAATGACCTCATCGATATTCAGGTAGGCGATCAGCAATCCTGAGAGGATGTGTAGCCTTTCATTAATCTTATCAAGCCGGTAATTTAATCGCCGTGTCACCACATCTAGGCGATATTTCAACCATTCGCTGATGATATCCGACAAACTTTTTACCGCAGGCCGCTGATCAAGACCAATGATATTGAGGTTAACCCGATAGTTACGCTCAAGATCCGTCGTCGAAAACAGATGACTCATCAAGCGTTCCATATCGACGCGATTAGACCGAGGCACCAAGGCTAATCGCGTCGGGTTTTCATGGTCGGATTCGTCACGCAAATCAACCAACATGGGTAATTTTTTTGCGTTCATTTGCTGAGCAATCTGCTCCAGCACTTTGGCCGGTGATGCCTGATGAGGCAGTGCCGTTACAATCACTTCGCCATTTTCAATATGATACCGCGCTCGCGCTTTGATCGAGCCTCGCCCGGTTTCGTAAACCTCGCGAATTTCTTGTTCGGAGGAAATAATATTGGCGTCCGTTGGAAAATCGGGGCCTTTTATGTGGGTCATCAAATCGACCACACTCGCTTTCGGAGAATCCAACATGTGCACGCAGGCAGATATGACCTCATTGATGTTGTGCGGTGGAATGTCGGTTGCCATCCCAACCGCAATGCCAGTGCTCCCATTGAGCAGAACAAACGGCAATTGCGCCGGCAATAACCGCGGCTCTTGAGTCGTGCCGTCGAAATTAGCGGCAAAATCTACCGTACCCTGGCGATACTCTGCCAACAGCAGGTCGGCATACCGTGATAAACGCGCCTCGGTGTAACGCATTGCGGCGAAAGACTTCGGATCATCCGGCGCACCCCAGTTTCCCTGACCATCCACCAGCGGATAGCGGAATGAAAACGGTTGCGCCATATGCACCATGGCTTCATAACATGCTGAATCCCCATGGGGATGAAATTTCCCCAGCACATCACCAACAGTGCGCGCCGATTTTGTGAATTTAGCCTGGCTGTTAAGACCCAACTCACTCATCGCGTAAATGATGCGCCGCTGAACGGGCTTAAGACCATCAGCAATATGTGGCAACGCACGGTCGTTAATCACATACATAGAGTAATCTAGGTAGGCTCGCTCGGTATAAACCTCCATCGGCAACCGTTCAAAATCAGGCTCGTCTATAATGTCTGTCATGTGTATTTTCTTAGTTAATCAATGACCGCCTGGTCACCCTTTTTTTGCAACCATTGGCGACGATCAGATGCACGTTTTTTCGCCAGCAACATATCCAGCATATCTTCTGTTTTGCTGTCGGCGCCTATGGACAGTTGCACCAAACGGCGCGTATCCGGATCCATGGTGGTTTCTCGTAACTGCAAAGGGTTCATTTCACCGAGCCCCTTGAAACGCTGCACCGACGGGGTTCCACGTTTTTTTTCCGCCACAATCCGTTCCAGCACACCATTCTTTTCTGCCTCATCCAGCGCGTAAAACACTTCCTTACCCAGATCGATTCGATAAAGCGGCGGCATGGCAACAAAAACATGGCCCGTCTGCACCAATGTTCGGAAGTGTCGGACGAAAAGCGCGCACAGCAATGTGGCAATGTGTAAACCGTCTGAATCCGCGTCAGCCAGAATACAGATCTTGTCATAACGCAGGCCCGCCAAATCGGTCGAGCCAGGATCAACTCCCAATGCAACCGCAATGTCATGCACCTCTTGCGAGGCCAACACTTGGCTAGACGCCACTTCCCACGTATTCAAGATCTTTCCGCGTAGGGGAAGTACCGCCTGAAATTCGCGATCGCGGGCCTGTTTTGCAGATCCACCTGCAGAATCACCTTCCACTAAAAACAGCTCAGCTCGATCAGCATCTTGGCCAGAACAATCCGCCAGTTTTCCTGGCAGGGCAGGCCCCGCCGTTATTTTCTTACGGGTTACCTTTTTCGCCGCCTGCACCCGTTTTTGCGCATTGCTGATGGCCAGCTCTGCAATTCGCTCGCCTTCCTGCGAATGCTCATTCAGCCACAGGCTAAATGCATCTTTTGTCACCCCGGAGATAAACGCGGCACACTGGCGAGAGGACAGCTTCTCTTTGGTCTGACCTGCAAATTGCGGGTCAGCCATTTTCGCTGAGAGAATATAGCTGCACTGCTCCCAGAGATCCTCACCCGTCAATTTTATCCCGCGGGGCAGCAAATCGCGAAATTCGCAAAACTCCTTCAGCGCATCGTTTAATCCAGAACGCAGACCATTCACATGGGTACCACCCTGCGCCGTTGGAATGAGATTGACGTAGGACTCGGTGATAAGGTCACCCCCGTCAACAACCCATTTCAGCGCAAAATCTAACGCTTCCGTGCTGCCTTGGGCAGAATGCAAGATAGTTTCGCTAGGAATGGTTTCCGCATCGGCCAAGGCATGGTCAAGATAACTCTTCAGCCCGTCCTCAAAATACCAAGAGACGGTTTCGTCTTCCTTTTCTTCTATGTTAAAGCTGACCCGCAAGCCTGGACAAAGCACCGCTTTAGCACGCAGCAAGTGCCGTAAACGCGGCACCGAAATTGTCGCAAGATCGAAATAACCTGCTTCTGGCAAAAACCGAATGGTGGTTCCCGTATTGCGTTTACCAACTGTATCAATTACCTCGAGCCTGGTTTGGGCAGCACCTTTTTCATAGCGCTGGCGGTAGAGCTTGCCATCACGCTTCACCTCAACCTCTAGCCACTGCGAAAGCGCATTCACTACCGACACGCCAACCCCGTGCAGGCCGCCGGAAAAACTATAGCTCTGATTGTCGAATTTTCCGCCCGCGTGCAGGCGCGTAAGGATCAACTCCACACCAGAGATTTTATGTTCTGGATGAAGATCTACCGGCATGCCGCGACCATCATCAACCACCTCTATCGAACCGTCTTTAAACAGAGTGACCTCAACCTCTCGAGCAAAACCGGCAATGGCCTCGTCTACACTGTTGTCAACCACCTCCTGCACCAGATGATTTGGACGAGCCGTATCGGTATACATACCCGGTCGGCGTCGCACGGGTTCCAATCCGGATAAAACCTGCAGCGATGCTGCAGAATAAGCGTTGTCTGCCATAAACCTACTCAGTTACCTAACCGCATATTTCATTTACTTTGTTCGGGAAAAAAATCCACTCTGCATACATCACTCGAGAGACGACCGTTGTCTGCAAGTCGCAGCCAACGATAGCCCGGCGGACGCTCATCCAGCGTAAATCCGGTGCTGCCAGGCATAAATTGAAAACAAGTCGATGGCGTTCCGAACAGTGGCAGCCGTTCCAATCGAGCAAAAACTTCTTGATGCGCGTGCCCAAAAACAATCCCACGTAATTTGTCTGCGAGGCCAGCAGGCCCAGGCTTGCGCAGAGAGTCTAGCAGCTCTGCAGCATTTTGAATCCTATCCTTATCCAACCACGGCGAATTTATTGCCACCAACGGGTGATGCGTTGCCAGCAAACAGTGTCGCGCTGCCGTGGCAGTCATCGCCTCACGTACATCGTGACAATTCTGCGCGCTCACATCGGCAGCAGGCATATCATCAATATGAGAGTCCAGAGGCACAACAGACCAAGCACCAAGGTTCAGTGGCGCCATCGGCAATCCCGCCGCCACCATCTCAGCCACCACATCATGGTTGCCGGGCAAGCATAAAACAGGGGCATCGCTGAACTGTTTGAGGGTTGAGAAGAAGCGCCGATAGACCGCACGCTGCGGCGTATGTGCAATATCTCCAGTAACTACAATCCCGCTTACCGAAAGGTTTGTGAAGGCATGCGTTAACACCGCCTCTAATGAAGCCTGAGTATCCATGCCCAGCAGCTTCGAACCCGCTCTAACTAAATGGCAATCAGTGATTTGTAATACCGTTTGACCCATGCAGCCTACCTGTAAGGCGGTGAACCCGGTCAGAAACCAATCACGCCTGTACTTGCACCGTGCGCCAGACAAACAGACAAAAATTCGCTCAACAACCGATTGACCTGCACTTTCTCATCTCGCTGGCGCATGCGCGTATTTGGATACTCATAGACGCCATGAAACCGATTTTGCGACTGATAAGATACCACTTCAGCGCTGCGAGCATCATGATAAACCCGCACCATCATTTCCGGTGTGGCGGCAAGCGCCAAGCCACTCAAATCGGAACTAAACTCAATTTTGAGCAACGTTGTGTAGCGGCCTTTTTCTAAAACTTCAAATACAACAACGCCCTCTGAACCAGAAAGCGATAGATTAATACGTTGCTCATCTTTTTGCCGCAAATCCGGAAATATTCGGAGCAAACGCACGTAATTTGCATCGCACTCCGCCATATGCGCCGGCAAATCGACCGTGTAGCGCCGCGCTTTTGCGCCCAACGCAATTTCCTTCTGCGTCATCATCTTCGCACGAGAGAGGATTTCCACGTCAGTTTCTGGTCGCTTATCCAAAAAATACAGTCCCAAATTACACAACTAGTATGATCAATATACCTAGCTCCGTGGCCGTGGTCACCCGCAAATTGGACTCAAGCCGCATCCTGCGAACATTTTCTTTCCGAGAGTCAATCGCTTATACGACAAGCAACGTTGGACCGTGTAGAATCATCCTTTTTGCACGCAGCAGATTGTTATGAGAAGACTGATGTCCTGCGCCCTGTACTTCGGGGCTTTGCTAGCAAGCCCGCTGACAAGCGCCGAAAATTTGATGCAGGTGTTTGCAGCAGCGAAAGACAACGACGCTCAGATTAGAGCCTCACGAGCGGGCTTTGCCGCCACCGAGCAAACCATTCCTCAGGCCCGCGCTGCCTTGCTACCATCAGTTGGCTTTAGCGCCAGTACCAGTTGGACAGAACGGAAATTTCCCGGCTCCAAAATAACCGACCCCAGCAGTCCACTCTTTGGCCAATCGGTACCCGGCCAGAACTTCAACGACCACGGTTGGAATGCCCAGCTCAGACAATCCGTTGTCAACGTTGAGGATTGGTACACCTTGTCTAGTACACGTGCGAACGTAGCGGCTGCGGGCTATGAGCTGGAGGCTGCCGAGCAAACCTTGATCGCTCGCGTCGTGCAGGCCTACCTCAATGTCCTGCGCGCGCGCGATCTAGTAGAGTCAACCAGCGCCGAAGAAGCCGCTGTTAAGAGGCAGCTTGAACAGGTCCAACAACGCTTCGACGTTGGACTGGTTGCCATTACCGATGTGCTGGAGTCACAAGCGGTTTACGACAGTGCGGTGGTTAGGCGCATCCAAGCAGACGGTGACCAAGACATATTTTTCGAAAGTCTGGGCACCTTATCCGGCATCAACTACGAACGCATCGATCGGCTGTCAGACCGTTTGCCCATCGTTAATCCAAACCCGCAAGACGAATCCGCCTGGGTTAGTGAGGCACTGCGCCAAAATCTCGGCATTCTGGCCGCACAAGCGCAACTGTCCGCAGCGCAACGTAATGTTCGCGCGCGACAATCGGCTCATCTGCCCACCGTTGACGCAACCGTTACGCAGCTCCAGAGCATCACCGGCGCACCCAATTTTTTCGGCGCCGGGGAAACAGACCAGACGGTTTACGGTCTGCAATTTAACCTACCCCTATACAGCGGCGGCCTAATTCGTGCCCGCAGCAAAGAAGCCGGCGCCCGCAAACAACAGGCACAAGAGTTGTTACTGAACCAACAGCGCACAGTCACACGTGATATCCGCAACTTATATCAAGCAGTCGCTACTCACGTCGTGCGCGTGCGCGCTCGCCTCAAAGCCATCACCTCATCAGAATCTGCATTAGAGGCAACGGAAACCGGTTACGAAGTAGGCACCCGCAATATCGTAGACGTCCTCCAGGCTCAGCAACTGTTGTTTCGCTCGCAGTTCGACTACGCAGATTCACGATACAATTATGTACTGGACCTGCTCTTGCTAAAAAACACAGCAGGGGCGCTGGTTGAAGACGATCTACGCGAACTTAACAGCTATACCGACCCAAACGATCAGGTCGTCAGGGTAGTTTCGTTGCGTCAAAGTTCAACGCCCTAAGACATCACGAGCACGATCGCGCAATAGCGACGCCACCTGGTGGGTTGCACCGCGATTAGCCCCCAACGTTGCCGCAGCGGCCTCACCGGCCGTGCGCCGAGCATCCGGATCGTCCAGCCATCCGCCAATGACCCGGACCAAATCAGAGGCGCTCTCAACCGTTGATAAGGCGCCGGCCTGCTGCAGTAGTTGCATAACCCGCACAAAATTGAACTGACTCGGCCCGCAGGCAATGGGCAACCTGCATAACGCCGGCTCTAGCGGATTATGCCCGCCTGAAGCTGCCAAAGTACCCCCTACAAATGCCACATCTGCCAACCCATAAAGCATCAGCAAAGATCCCATCACATCTCCCACAACAACTTCAGGAGGCAGACTGTCAGCATGATTCGATCGCACGCCGCCGCTGTCCATGTCGCTTTGACAGATATATCGATAACCAGCAGCTCGAACCAGTGCGCAGACCTCAGAGGACCGGGATGGGTGGCGCGGCACCAACACAAGCACGAGTCCGGGGTGCTGCCTGCGAATCTCCGAGAATGCCGCCAGAACCAATTCTTCCTCACCCGCATGGGTCGATCCCGCGACCCATACCAGGCGCTCTGACAAATCCAACTGATGCCGAAGCGCCGACACGTTGACTGCAAATTTATCGGGTAACGAGACATCAAATTTCATTGAGCCTGTTACCTGGATATCTTTGGCACGGGCGCCTAACGCAATAAATCGCGCCGCATCTTCTTGGGTCTGACAAGCAATGGCATTGATGCGCGCCAACATCGGGTGGGTTAAGCCCGACACCCTGGCGTATCCGCGTGCCGAGCGCTCAGACAAACGGGCATTGACCAAAACCACAGGAATCGATGCATTGTGGGCTGCTAAAATTAAGTTCGGCCAAAGTTCTGTCTCCATCAAAACCAACATCCGCGGTTTCACGCGGCTAAAAAAACGCTCGACAGCAAAAGGAAAGTCATAAGGGGCATAACAATGATCAACCCACTTGCCCAGACGCTGTTGCACCTGCTCCGACCCAGTCGGTGTCATGGTTGTAACCAAGACCGGCACCGTGCTGTATTCTCTTGCCCATGATTCAATCAGCGGTGACGCTGCAATGGTTTCACCCGCCGAGACCGTATGAAACCATATACAGCCCGGACGAATGTTTTCAGGTACCCGCCCAAATCGCTCAGCATGGCGCAGCGCATAAGCCGGTTCGCTGCGTGCGCGCCAACGCAACCGCAACCAGACCCAAGGCAGGGCCAGCCAAAGACATATTTGATAGATGCTACCCATTGCAGACTGGCGGCTCACCATTACACTGTTGTATCCAGCACCTTAGAAGCATCCAAACGGTACTTCAACATGTCCGAACAAAAAATAGACGCCATCATTGTCGGCGGCGGAATCGCAGGAATGTGGGCCCTAAACGTGTTGAAACGCTGCGGCTACAGCACTGTTTTAATAGAAACCGGCACACTTGGCATGGATCAAACCTTTGCCTCACAAGGCATGATTCATGGCGGCCTTAAATATGCCTTGTCTGGGCAAATCAACACAGCCTCTGAGGCCATTTCAGACATGCCGCAGCGCTGGCGTAGCTGCTTGGCCACCAAATCATCTGTTTCGCCAAAAACTTTGAAACATGCAGGAAATGTTGATCTTGACGGCTGTGCACTATTATCCAATCGGTATTATATGTTCGCCGCTGGCAATACTTTGGGGCGCCTCACCACGTTTTTTGCCAGCAAAGCCCTGCACGGGCGCATCGAAAAGCTTTCAAAACCAAACTGGCCAGGGGGTTTTAAGGGCTTCAAGGGCACGGTTTACGCGCTGAACGATTTTGTCATCGACACACCGAAGTTGCTTGCGCATCTGGCAGCTAATCACGCCAATTCCATCTTCCGCTGCGAGGCTAACCGAAGCACCGTCACCCGCCACCCGGACGGGGGCTATATCCTGAAACTGAAAGATACGGTGCTGCATACAACGCAGTTGATCAGCTGTGCGGGCAATGGCAGTGCGCCACTGATTGACGCGCTCAACATCCCTACATTGAAGGTACAACACAGGCCTCTTAAACAAGTTTTGGTCAAACCCAAACACAACACAGCGATGTATGCCCATTGCCTGACTCACATTAAGGGACCAGAACCGCGGTTGACCATCACCACACATCAAGCTGACGGACATTCACTATGGTACATCGGTGGACAACTGGCGACAGCCGGCGTCACTCGAAGCGACGCGGCGCAGGTTGATTTCGCAAAAGCTGAGCTCGAAACCTGCCTACCTTGGCTAGACTGGCAGGATGCCGATTTCAGTGTTTTAACCATCAATCGAGCGGAGCCAGATCAACAGCTCAGCGTGAAACCCGATACCGCCTATGTTGAACGGATAGATGATTTCATTCAGTGTTTTCCCACAAAGCTGACACTGACACCAGACATGGCGGACCGTTTGTTACGCGCACTGTCGCCGCCTGAGCACAAATTATCCCTCAACACTTCCCACCCAAGGGCAACCATTGGCTCACCACCATGGTAGCTTGTCTGCAAGCCTCTGCTTTTGGACAGACCGGCCTAACGGTCGCCAAATTAAGCCTAGGCACGGTTAAGTTTGGACGTAAAGAAGGCCTGAAATATCCACACCCAGTCTCGCTACCCGATGATCGTGCGGCCCAAACACTGTTAGATGGCGCCCGCGATCTGGGCATAACCCTGCTCGATACAGCGCCCGCCTACGGCAGCAGCGAACGTCGGCTGGGACAGCTCTTAAAAGGCCAACATCAGCACTGGCAGATATGCACTAAAGTCGGCGAGGAATTTACTGCAGGCCAGTCCCACTTCGATTTCACACCAGAGCATTGCCGCTATTCCATAGAGAGATCGCTGCGACACCTGCAAAGAGATTGTATCGATATTGCCTTAATCCACTCAGACGGCAACGATCTGGATATTTTGCAGCACTACGGCACATTAGACGCCTTGAAAGAGCTCAAGAGTGCCGGAAAAATTCGCGCCGTCGGAATGTCACACAAAACTTTGGCCGGTGGTCAACTTGCCCTAAAACAAGGTGTTGACGTTCTCATGGCCACGCTTAACACAGACTATACTTTGGAGACTGACCTCATTTCACAAGCCGCGGACATGGGAGTTGGGGTGCTCATCAAAAAAGCGCTCAACAGCGGGCACGCAAATCCAAAAGATTTATCTTGGATAGCCCAACATCAAGGCGTGAGCAGTCTTGTTGTGGGCACAACTAACCTGACACACCTACGCGCAAACGCCGATTTAGTGGGTTGACTTGTCTTTTGGTCCCGAGCGCTAATGGTCGTCATTTTGGCGAATTCGCTCAACAATCGCGGTGGTGGAGACATCTGAAACCAGACTCAGGACATGAACCTCACCACCGTAACGCTTGACAATGTCGGCGCCTACCACCCCCTGCGGACGGTAGTCACCACCTTTGACTAAAACATCGGGCTTGAGCATCTCAAGCAATCCCTCCGGCGTATCTTCAGTAAAGCTGACGACCCAATCAACACAAGCCAATCCCTCCAGTACACGACACCGACCCTCCACAGGGATTACCGGCCGGCCGGTTCCTTTGAGCCGCGTAACGGATGCATCATCATTGATCGCCACCACCAAACGTGCACCCAACGCTGCGGCTTCCTCCAAATAAGTCACATGCCCAGCGTGCAAGATATCAAAACAGCCGTTCGTAAAAACAACACGTTCACCGTTGGCTTTAGCTGCCGCAACAGCAACCGCTAACTCATCCCGCGTCAATCGGCCGCCGTCTATTGTTGACTCATTGAGCGCGGCACGCAGTTCGGGTGCAGTCACAGGAGAAGTGCCTAATTTTGCGACAACCAAACTGGCGGCGATGTTGGCCATTCTAGCACAGTCTACATAGGGCCACCGCAGCGCCATGCCAATGGCAAGCCCCGCAGCGGTGGTGTCTCCGGCACCCGTCACATCATAGACCTCCACCGGGCGAGCGGGGATATGATGCACGTCCTCGCCCGTGATTACGTCCATCCCAGCACCACCACGCGTTACAATCAACGCTTCTAACCCCAGCTTGCTGCATAATGTCTGCGCCACGTCTGTTACGTTTGAGCGCGGCGCGGCAGGCACCACGGCTTGCTCACCGGTGGCCAGCGCATGCAAAAATTCTTTCTCATTCGGTTTGATCACCGTCGCCTTCGCGTAAACGGAAAGCGGCTTCATTTTTGGATCAACCAAAACAGGCACTCCAGCATTAAGCGCGGCATGAATGAGTGCCGGAGGGTCTTCAATAGCGCCTTTATCATAATCCTCAAGAATCAGGGCATCGGCATGCCTAAGGTGTTTTTCAACCTTATTTTGCACCACGCCAATCCGCTCACTGGCAGCAATGTCCGGAATCTGCTCTTCAAAGTCTGCTCGTAAGAGCTGTTGTTTTTGCGCGACCAGCCTCAATTTGACTATCGTCGGCCAATCCGGGACTTCCAAGAAATCGCAGTGAACACCCGCTGCAGACAGCGTATCAAAAAGTTCTTGACCCGCATCATCCGCACCCACTAACCCTACCAGAGTGCATCGAGCCCCCAAACTCACTAGATTTAAGGCCACATTCGCCGCACCCCCAGGCCGCTGTTCCCGTTGCCGAACGTCCATAACGGGTACTGGCGCCTCGGGCGAAACCCGGTCGGCAGAACCATGCCAGTAACGATCCAGCATCAAGTCACCGACCACTACAACATGCAGTTGCCCCAACGCCGGCAGATTAGTCATTGTCGCCTTTGTGCTCAAAAATCTATCCATCCAAATTCTTTTCCTTGAGAGCCTATCATACGGCTATTGTTGTTAGCGGGAATAGCGCGACTTTGCGAGACAGGCTATCATCTGCGCCTCATGGCCAATCGTAAGCCCCCCCACAAAATCTATTCTCCCGCCGTTTGGCCCACGTGGATATTGGTGGCCTTGGGGTGGGTCATCGCACGACTTCCGCTTAGCTGGATTTTCAAATTGGGCACCTACCTCGGTCGACTCAGCCACCGCTTTGGCCGATCACGTCGCTTAATCACACAAACCAACATCCGCCGCTGTTTTCCCGAACTCAATCAAGCACAGCAAGAATTGAGGACAAGGCGGGTTTTTGAAGCCGTCGGCATTGGAGCACTGGAACTCACCATTCCTTGGCTAAATCCGCAACGCGACCTGTCCCAGAGATTTGATATCTTTGGCCAAGAGCATCTCGATGAAGCGGTTGCACTCGGGCGTGGTGTTATTTTGGTGGGCGGACACTACGCGGTGATGGACGTGATTTGCCAATATTTCGCTAACCTAAAATACGTAGATGTGATGTATCGGGCCAACAAAAATCCCGTTTGGCAGTGGCTCCAATTGCGCGGGCGTAAGCACTTTTTTGAGGGCGTCATCGAGCGCAGCGACACGCGCCAAACACTGCGTCGACTCAAGCAAGGCAGAGCCATTTGGTATGCCGCCGATCAAGACTATGGCCGCAATCATTCCGTATTTGCCCCGTTTTTTGGCATACCAGCAGCAACTATTATCGCGACCTCACGCTTTGCCAAGCTCAATAACTCACCTGTACTGCTCCTGCGGCAAACTCGCGATCAGGCCAACCGGCGTTGGCAAATTCATTTCTCAGCAGTTCTGGATAATTTTCCAAGCGGGGACGATAGCGCAGACGCAGCACATATTAACCGCTTACTGGAAGCTGATATCAGGCAGCAGCCAGAGCAATATCTGTGGTTACATAAACGGTTTAAGACCCGACCGATCGGTGAGGGCGCCTTCTACCCACGCGACATCTAATCCGCTACCTCAAGGCAGTCATGCAAGGCCTGGGCCAAAGCATCAACCGAGAAGTGGTCACTGATTCGTTGTCTTGCTGCGGCCGCATAGATCTCTTTATCCACTGCCACTGCACGCAACAACGCGCTCGAGAATCCCTCGGGCGTTGGCCGGTCTGCATAAACACCCAAGTCCCCCAGCACCGCCGCAGGACCCGCTACTTTGTCCGTCACAACCGGCACCCCAGCGGCCATCGCTTCGAGAATCACCATGCCAAAAGGTTCATATTCAGCGGTATGCAGCAATACATCAAACGCACCAAAATACTGGCTGGCACCTACAACATGGCCTGCAACCACCACGTCTGATAAATCCGCGGACTGCTGCGCACCGCGTAATTGATCCAAATCACCGTCACCAAGCATGACCAAACGCGCGCCCGGACAAGATTGGCGAAATTCTTGAAAAGCCTGTATCGCCACATCGGGACGTTTTTTATAGTGCAGTCGACCCACCCAACCGATCGTAAAGGGACCAGGCTCCAGCGCAAGGCCCTGCAGTGCCTGCTGCCGACTCAATACTTGTGCATCGTTTTGTGCGTCTAAAACATTAGGTAATACCAATGCTGAACCCACCGAGCGCTTAAGTTCGTTTGCAACTGCCGCAGAGACCCCTGCAAATTTAAAGCGAGCCGCAAACAGGCGCCGCGCCAGACGCCGCTGCCACCGTCGCAGCAAACCAAATTCATGCGCAAGAACAACGCAGCGCTGACGAGCCAATGGGGTTCGCGCCACCGCCCAATAGGCACGATAGCGGTGGCACAATACTAGATCCCAAACCTGAGCCGTGTATTTACCCAATGCTTTACGCAATAAGGCAGTTTGAGACAAATCTTCGATATTCAGATAGTGCGCATAAGGCAACGGCTGATCTTGGGGCGGCGCCAGATAAATCGACGTTATTTCAACGTCAATGGCGGCTGCCGCACGCGTGTAGCGCCGACATAATTCTCCAAACGGCGCGCTGTCGTGAGGACAAATTTGCAAAATTCGCCTGCGCATTAACCGCCGCTCGCACCGGCGCGGGGATCCATCTGATAGTGCGCGCCAGCCACCACCCACATTTGTTTGAGGCTGTCGAAAACGCCACCATGGATCATCATAGACCTGCCTTAATAAAACAATCCAACCACGCTGCTTTTAGCTGCGGGTAATTGTCCCAGTTTGCCAAAAAACGTGTTTTGTCTTTGTTTGATCGCCCAACGGCAAGGCCATCATAGTCAATCAAAGCAACGCGCTGTTCGTAGACCACAAAATTAGTCGCCTTCAAATCGCCATGAATCAAGCGCGCCGCGCTTAAACCCAACAGAACCTCTGTGATTGGTAAAGACAGACTTTCAATCATTTGCGGATTTTTAACCATCACTTCTTGCAACGTGACGCTGCCGACATCCTCCATCACAAGGTAACAAATACCATTAAAAAAACCCCAGCGGCGCTCAAGGAGTGCAATTGGACGTGCCGTGCGGATACCCAGCAGATCAAGTCGATGGCCGTTAACCCAAGCTCTCCTGGCCCGGCGTTTGATCATCCGCTTTAACCAATGCCAAGTATTTTTGAGGTTATAGCGCTTCACGATATAACTCATATTATTGAATTGGATGCGCACAACGGTTGCGCTATTACCTTCTTTCAACACCTCACCCTGCGACATCACAACATCAGGCTGCGCAATAAAAGGCTGCAGGCGCAGCCAATGTTCGCGCTGGCAAAGTGCCACATGCGAAAAGCTTTTGTCATACCTAAAGGGGGTGCAATCTCGCTGAGTTTTGCGCAGATAACGGCGTACCCGCAGCGCCCGCTGCCGCAAGGTCAATTTTTGCACCAACAGCAAAGCACCCGCATCATCGCGCAGTTGGCCGCGAACGCGGATATAAGACGACCAAAGCGTTTTTATGCCCCGGTCATCTAAAGGCGTCCTTTGCGCCAATAAGGTCGCCAAATTGGTCAGCTGTTGGCGCAATCGTTTACTCTGCTCAATGCCGTCAGCATCAACCACATAGTGGGCCTGTGAGCTGTGCAGGAAGTTGAAGATATGCGGGTCGCTGTGCACCAAGTCTGCCTCGTGCAATTGCGCTAGCAGTCCCACTGCCGCATGCATATCATCAGAATCGTGGGTCTCTAGCGCCCGAGGCGCTGGCAGCGCCGCATAAAAAATAAAATATCCACCACCACAGAGCGTTTTACCTTGCGCCAACATCGCCGGAGAGGAGACCTTAGAGCGGGCAAGTAAGCTCGCTCCGGCAAGCTCACGCTGCCAGTAACGGGCGGCGGCTTTACCGTAAAACAGTTTCACAAAAACACTCCGGCCTTCGTGTTGCGCCACACCACTGATCCGCCGGCCTGGCAGCAGCCGGGTGATGGTCTCGACGGTCAGCTGGGTCGCTGGCAACTGCTCAGCACCCAATCCCGCCGTCAAACAAACCTCTAACGTAAACGGTACATTAATACTTCTGTCCGCCTGAACAAGGGCCGCCGCGTTTATGCTCATGTTCGATAACGCCCTTGAACAGTCCCTTTACGCAGACCTTCATCGTAAAGTCTTTCAGCACGATGCAGGACAGATTGCCAAAATGCCCCTTGTTCACTCAGCTCTTGACGCAACGGGCGCCCCGCATATAACCGTATGAACCGAAGCCACTCCCGCTTAGATAAATCCAAATCCATACTTGAAAATAACAGCGCCGCCAAGTCGCGTTTTAACCAACGCTGGGGGATTTCCGCGAATTGACGGGCCCGATGTAAATCCAAAACAGCCAAATCAACACGTCCATCGGCCATCGCGGCATCGTCACTGAGCAGATGACAGATATAAAAATCTCTATGGATATACCCTTGGGCATGAAAGGCTCTGGCAAACTTGGCCACTGCAACTAGCACTGCCAAGCGTTGTTTAGCCGTTGGCGCGGTTGCATGCCAGGCCTCGGTAATCTCCTCCAAGCTGGTAAAACCGGCCAACTCTTGGGTGATAATAAAAGAGCGACGTCGAGCCATACTGCCATGAGATACCCCATAGGCGACCAGACGCGGCGCGCGAATGCCCACATCAAATAAACCCGCACACGCTTCATATTCATTAGTGGCACCCAGCACCGGCCATTTTAGCTGTAGCCAGTTTTTGAATATCTCAGGCCATCCAACGCCATAGTGCAACTTCACAAAATAGGCGCTGCTGCCTAACTGAACCCGCATTGTGCGGCGTCCGGGGACGTCGCGAAACACCTCACCCTGCAAAGAAAAGGCCTCGTCCAACGGATTTTTCTCGCGCCATAACTGTTCGATATGCGCATTCAGAAAAAGCATTCGAGTTCGGCTGGCAGGCTTCAAGCGCTCTGCAGGCTTAACGAGATTATTCATCCCGTGGCAACACGACGAGCAACCATCTCATCAATTACCGCCATAGCCTGAGCCGGCATGGCATACAGCTGCGGATGAGCAATTCCAAAAGAAACCCCTCGCTGCGACCAACGCTCAAGCAAAGCCGAATCACCCAGCGCGGCGACCACGGTCTGCGTAAACAACGCATGATCAAAAGGCTCCTCAATCACCGCACCCGCACCCGCCTGGTCAATATAGTGCGAGAACCCGCAGGCCCCCGAGGCAATCACAGGCAAACCAGCAATTAACGCTTCAATCAGCACCAAACCGCCACTTTCCATATAAGCCGGGTGCACCATAAGATCGGCTGCCTGAAGCACCGCTGGAATGTCATTTCGACCCGCAACAATTCGCACGCGATCGGCAACGCCTAACTGTTTAGCCTGTCGTAAAAAACGGCCTGGTTTATCCTGCCCGATCACCAGAAAATGGGTTCTGTGAGCCAAATCGCCAGGCAATTGGCTCAGCATTCGCAACGCTCGGTCAAGCCCTTTAGTCACAAAGCCGCTGCCGACCAGCAACAACAATAAATCGTCAGACCCCAAAGCAAACTCAGCACGCACCGATGCGCGCAATCTCTGCCAGTTTGACGGGCGCATACGATCCCGGTTCACACCCGGCGGCAACAGAGTCAATCGATGGTCTGGAGTCTGATAATGCCGCTGATATTGTTCACGCTGGGTGTCGGTAATCAACAAAATATGGGTTTTCGATGATGCGCCAAAAACAGCATTTTCAAACTCAGACATGACCTTATATCGCTCTGTGCGGCGATAAAAAGGCCCGCGAAAATAACGCGCTTTATGTTCAAAACACACATCTGCCGCGTAGTAAATGTCTAGTCCGGGCATACGATTAAAGCCAATCACGGCCGCGGGCTGCCGCCACTGCACATCATCACCGATATAACGCGCAAAGTGCATCATGCGCCGGTGGTTCATGATGCCAGCAGCTGCCACCAATATGACCTTGAACCCCTGAGGTATCTCCCCGACCCACTCCGTAGCGTAAACTAAAATCGCATAGCCACGACGCTGGGCAGCCTTTGCCACACGCATAAAATCACGCTGCAAACCGCCAAAAGGAAAATACCGAAACAGCACAAATACCAGCAGAGGCGCCGCAGAGGCGGCAACCCGTTCAAGCACATCCACAGCTTTGGGCACTAATGCAAACAACGTCGAGTCTGCTTTAGCGGCCAATGCATTGGCTCGCCAAACGCTCCGCCGATCTGACGTGAGAATATCAACCAGTGCCGCATCTAACGCGTGTTGCTCAAACGGCGCCGACAGCACAATCCCAGCATCATGCGCACTCACGTACTTAGCGTAGCCACAATTGTGTGTCACCACCGATGGCAACCCGGCCAACATGGCCTCAATGATTACCATGCCGGCTGTCTCATCATAAGCCGGATGCACAAGCGCATCTGCTGCAAATAAGAAACGCGGCACGTCGTCTCTACCCTGCGCAAAAAACGTCACCTGGCGCTCCAACCCCAAGCGCGCGGACATCCGCACAAAAGCTTCGCTATGATCTTTGCCTATAACATATAAATGGGTGCGCTCGCGCACTGTGACAGGCAAAGCGGCCACCGCCCGCAAGGCACGATCTAGGCCTTTTTTGATAAACCCGGAGCCGATGAAAACAACCATCAACTCATCCTCTGAGCGCCCCAATTCAGCACGAAATGCTCGGCGCACCGACGCTTGGTCTGGCGGCGCGATCCGGTCTTTTTCAATGCCGGGCGGTAAAAAATTAAAGCGCTCGGCGGGTGTCTGATAGTGCTGACGATAAGCGGGCATCTCCAGATCAGACAGCATCAAAATCTGGGTTTTTGCAGTCCGCCCAAATACGGCCGACTCCGCTCGACAAAAACTTTTAAATCTCGGTAGGTGACGATACAGCGCACCGCGCTGGGTAAGGGCTTTTTCCAGATAACAGGAATCACCCGCATAATAAACGTCGAGCCCGGGCATCTTGTTGAAGCCTAACACCAAATCAAATCGTTCTTTTGCCACCCATTGGCGGACATCTTCGGCAAACCGTTCGTACTGCGCATGGCGGTTAAAGCCAACAATCGGAAGCACGTGAACGGCTAAATTATCCGGTCTTGGGGCCTCCCACCGAAGTGTAAACACCTGAATTTCGTGGCCGCGACGCTGGCATTCATCCACAATTTTCATCATGTCACGTTGAATACCCCCATAAGGGAAGTATTTGAAAATACAGACTGCCAGCCGCATCACTGCGCCTCCATTAGCCGCTGTGCACGCAGCCAAACCAGCTCTGGAGTCAACTCAGCAAAACAGGGAGGATTCACGGGCTGGCCAAGCCACAAGGGCGGCGCTCCTCGAAATTGACGACACGTTTTTTGCAAACACGGCGCACATCCCACTGTAGATCCAAGCGTTTGCGTGTTTTGACCACGGCAACCGGTTAAGCGGGCATTGGTCGCACCATACAAACCTAGCGTCGGCACGCCCAACGCGGCGCTCAGGTGGCACAGACCCGAATCGACACCAATCACAGCAGCTGCGCTCGCCAGAGCAACGGTAAGTTCGCCAATGGATACTCGCGCCAGCACCGTCGCGTCACCGGCATCAGCGATCAAATGCGCATCACGACGTTCTTGTTCATCACCCCAGGTCACAACCGGTTCATATCCATCGGCATAGACCTGACGCGCCAGGGCCTGCCACATAGTTAACGGCCAATGTTTACTGGCCCAAGTTGTCCCGTGCAGCAACATCACTTGTTTTCGACTTTTTTGAGCAACGCCTGTGACGGTGCCTTCCAAACCGCTATAAGCCGGCCCGCTGACTTTGTAACCCAAGCCGGCGGCAAATAGCTGGCGCTGACGATCGATTGCATGCTGTGCTTTGGCCACCTGTAACCGCGAGTGATAGCTGAACGCCGCCCAAGATTCTCGAGCGCTTGTATGGGAAAACCCAAACCGCCTGCCTTTTGCCAGACAAGCGACAATCGCGCTTTTAATCAGGCCCTGCGAGTCAATCACGCAGTCATAATCGCAGGCCCGCAGTTCGTTCAAAAAATTTGTCCTTTCCTGCCCACTGGCGCGCAAATTTTTACGCCAACGCCGCCAAGCGATGGGGAGAATGCGTGAGACACCGGGATGCAATGCGGGAATGTCTGCAAACGCCTCTTCAACCACCCAGTCTATTTGCACCCCTTGGCTTGAAGCATCAGTTACCGCCGGCAAAGCATGTACCACATCACCCAGCGAGGACATCTTAACCACGAGCACCCGCACAACTAGACCTGCCTAACCACATCGGTTGATGATGCAACAAAAGTGGTCTGGCAAACGTTGATCTGCGATAACACCTGCTCTGGCCACAGCGACTCCAAGCAATCCAGATGTCCAAGCGGACATGTCCGAGAAAAACATGGGCGGCATGCCAAAGCTTGCTCCACCACCAGCCCGACAGGCCCCAGGGGCGGCGTAAAAGACGCTGAGGTAGAGCCGAAAATGCCAACGGTAGGTCGCCCTAAGGCACAGGCGACGTGCATTAATCCCGAATCGTTACAAATTACCTGTTGCGCCACGCTCAGCAAATCCACCGCATCAAGCAATGTGGTTCTACCCACCAAATTAACCAGCTCTGCCGGGCTTCCGGCCATCTGAACAATATCGGCTGCATCCTGTCTATCATTTGGTGAGCCCAACATCCAAACGTTCCATCCCTTCGCAATCAGACGCACGGCTAACTGGGCATAGTGACGTGGTGGCCACTTCTTGGCCGGCCCAAACTCAGCGCCTGGACATAATACCGCCACTTTATCGCAAACAAGCTGATGCTCGGATAAACAGCGCGCT
The DNA here is from genome assembly GCA_002389675.1 of Gammaproteobacteria bacterium UBA4421. Taxonomy (GTDB): domain Bacteria; phylum Pseudomonadota; class Gammaproteobacteria; order Pseudomonadales; family Azotimanducaceae; genus UBA4421. Next base: position 36,740 of record DGQF01000028.1, on the reverse strand, counting down.
AAATTATGTGCATCAACTTGCAACTGAGGTAAAGGATACGAAGGGCTGGGTAGCCCACCATCAGGCGTCGCCAAAGCCATAAAACGCTCAATCATGAGCCCATAGCGCGCTTTATTGAGACGACGCAAATCGTTGAGTAATCCATATCGCGTCTCTCCCAGCCAGCCGGTGCGCTTGGGAATATTTGCAAAGTAAGGGATCAGCGCAGATTTCCAGCTGTTAGGTAAAACAAACGCTTGATCAAAGGCATCTGCCCGCAGCGACTTCCCGAGACGACGGCGCCGAGAAAAACCAAATTCACCGTGCAAAAAATCTACGGAATGAACCGTTTGGATCTCCGCCATTCGCGCAGCCAACGCGGCCGTAGCTGCAGGTGCCAGCATATGAAGCTCTGCATCTGGGTCCTGGGCCCTCAAACGCTGCACCAGCGTATGCGCCATGACCATATCGCCAACCCAAGCGGGTCCAATCACCAGCGCCTTCACGCCTGTTTTGCAGCCCGCAGTTTATGTTTTCTACAAAGCAACCCGGCATCCCGACTGGCAGTGGTTTTATCTCTCAAATTCACACCGGGCATCCTCACTTAATTTGGGTGTGGTCAAGATAGATGACCGTCTTGGGATATTGGAGAAACCCGCAGTATCTCTGCAATGGTTGTCAGTCCAGCGCCGACCTTCTTCGCCCCAGACAAACGCAGAGAATGCATCCCTTGACTAAACGCTGTTTTACGAATCTGTTGAAGGTCAGCATCCCGCGTGATCAACGGTTGGATATGACTGGTCACCGGTAAAATTTCATAAATTCCCACCCGACCCAAATAACCCGTATCACGACATTCCAAACATCCCTTTGGCAGATAAACTTTGGCAGGCGGCTTCACACGGAACGGCTGCGTCAGCAGCTGCCAGGCATCCAAGTCAACAGACGATTCAAGCTTACAATGTGGGCAGAGTGTGCGGACCAGACGCTGTGCCATCACGCCCAGCACGGTTGCCTTTATCATATAAGGCGGCACCCCCAAATCGAGCATCCGCGTAATAGCTGTGGGCGCATCGTTAGTGTGTAACGTCGATATCACGAGATGACCCGTCAGCGCGGCTTGAATAGCCATCTCCGCGGTTTCTAAATCGCGTATTTCGCCAATCATGATGATGTCAGGATCCTGGCGCAACAACGCGCGCACACCTGAGGCAAATGTGACGTCAATATTGTTCTGTGTCTGGGTTTGGTTAAACGTAGGCTCAACCATTTCTATCGGATCCTCAATGGTGCAAACGTTCACCTCATCTGTCGCCAGTTGTTTCAATGTACTGTACAACGTCGTCGTTTTACCCGAACCCGTTGGTCCGGTGACCAACACAATTCCGTTGGCAGCATGAGTCATGCCATGCCAAGCATCATAATCATCACCGGTCAGGCCTAGTTCAGAAAAACTACGCAACAAAACATCGGGGTCAAAAATACGCATCACCATCTTTTCACCAAACGCGGTGGGCAACGTCGACAACCGCAGCTCAATTTCATCCCCAGTCTGACTTTTGGTTTTTACTCGGCCATCTTGTGGGCGACGTTTTTCAGCCACATCCATACGACCTAAAATTTTTAACCGACTGGTAACCGCGGCATTCACCGCAGCGGGCAGCTCATAAACGTGATGCAAGACGCCATCGATACGAAAGCGTATCAGCCCCTTGTCCCGCCTTGGTTCAATGTGAATATCACTGGCCCGTTGATCAAATGCATACTGCAATAGCCAATCCACAATATTGACCACATGGGCGTCATTGGCCTCCGGAGACTTCAACGACCCAAGCTCTAGCATCTGCTCAAAATTGGTAATGGTCGACACTTCCATGCCGGCCTCATGTGCCTTGGCCGCCGACCGGGCGATCGTATAAAACTCCAGCTGGTAACGACTCAAATCAGCGGGACTGCAAACCACCCGGCGGATTCGACGCCCGCGCAAGGTCTGCGTCAACATCGTCTCCCACTGAAACATATACGGTTGTCCGCTGGCTATGACCACAAAGTCATCAGCCACTTCAATCGCCAAGATGTTGTGGCGCTGCGCAAACGCATAAGACATCACTTCCGTGGCCGCGTTAACGTTAATCTTGAGCGGGTCGATTCGCACACAGGGCTGGCCAACACGCTGTCCCAGCCACTGCGCAAGAAACTCAAGATCCACTGTCTTTGCTGACGCAATAGGGCTTTCAAACTCACGCGCCGCGATGATTTCCAGCGGATGCATCGACAGCTCTCTAGTGGTCCGCGGCGCAATCAAAATATCTTCAGCTTGACGCTGGCTCACCAGCTGATCCTCGACTAAAGCTTCGAGCAAAACAGGCAAATCCAGCAATAACTCTCGATCGCCAGCAGATGCAATCCCACCAAAACCTCGCGTACGGGTCAGCACAACCGTGCGATCAGCGGCATCTGCGGAATGCATTTCTACAGCAGGCGGTATGTCATCTTGTTTCAATGGGCACCTGCCAATTTCGGTTTGTGGCAAACGAGCCTATCATTTATTCACTTTTACCCTGATTAACCCATTGCAGTATGTGCCCACGCCAACGTTTTGCAACCCACAAGCGCCGTACATATGATCTGGTTCACCTGATAAAATTCACAACGTTGTTGTCCATCAAGCGCAGTCGCTAAGGTGCATTTGTGCCGACCTTACCGCTACAATACCCTACCGCACACCACGAGTTGGGTGCTTATCCATTTAAGGTCCAAACATGTTGCCCAATTTTGACCATATGTTAAACGCCTTAATTGCCGCACCCTCAATCAGTTCTAACACACCAAGTCTAGATCGCAGCAATCTCGCAGTGCTGGAACATCTGGGCAACTGGATGGAAGATTTAGGCTTTGCAACAGAGTTGATGCCTCTGCCAGATGCACCCCACAAAGCAAACCTAATTGCCACCTTGGGCCAAGGTGAGGGCGGATTAGTTCTGGCTGGGCATACTGATACCGTGCCCGTAGACGAGAGCAAATGGGATAGCGACCCATTTCTCGTGATGGAAAAAGATGATCATCTACACGGCCTGGGCACCTGCGATATGAAAGGGTTTTTCCCGATCGCCTTAGAAGCCGCAAGTGCTTTCTCAGCGGGCCAACTCAAAAAACCGCTCACCATAGTTGCCACATCCGACGAAGAATCTTCAATGGCCGGTGCTCGACATTTGCTAGCCTGTGGCAAGCCCCGGGCTGATTATGCCATTATAGGTGAACCCACCGGCCTTATGCCCGTATATGCCCACAAGGGTATTGCCTTCATATCGATTATTCTACAAGGGTCATCAGGACACTCTTCCAACCCCGAATTGGGCAATAACGCGCTGGATTCAATGCATAGGGTGATGGGCGAGTTAATCAGTTTCAGACAAAATTTAGCCAAGCAATTCTGCAATCCAGCCTTTGACATTCAGATGCCGACCCTCAATCTTGGCTGCCTTCACGCCGGTGATAACCCTAATCGCATCTGCTCCAAAGCAGAGTTACAAATTGATTTACGCCTTCTGCCTGGCATGGACACCGCTGAGATCATTCAGGTCCTAGAAACACAGATTCAAAGGATCATCGAGCCCTGCGGAACAACGCTGACCCTCAATACGCACTATCCGCCGGTACCACCTTTTTCAACAGACTTAAGTGGCGATCTTGTGAAAAATTTGGCCGCTTGGTCAGGTCATGCACCGGGCACCGTTGCTTTTGGGACCGAGGGTCATTTTTTGCAAAGTTTAGGCATGCAAACGGTCGTTTTCGGACCCGGCAGTATTGATCAAGCACACCAACCCAACGAGTTTTTGGCACGCGATCAAATCGGACCGACAGAACAGATTTTGCGCAAAGCCATTGCCCGATATTGTATAGGTTAAGTTATGGAAACAACTGCTTACGCGCGCTGGTTCAGAGGCTCAACTCCCTATATCAGTGCACACCGCAACAAAACCTGCGTTGTGCTATTGGGTGGGGACGCACTTGAACATCTTAACTTTACCAATATCGTGCATGATCTGGCATTACTCCATGTTCTGGGCTTTCGTCTGGTTGTTGTGCACGGGGCACGACCCCAAATCGAGCTAAGCCTGTCCGAGTCGGTTTATCACCACCATCGACGCATCACAGACGAGCAAACGATGGCCCTCATTACCGGGGTCGTGGGCCAAATCAAGATACAAATTGAGGCTATGTTATCAACGGGGCTGCCCAATTCGCCGATGCATAATGTAAACATACCGGTGGTATCGGGTAATTTCATCAGCGCAAAACCAATTGGTGTGGTTGATGGCGTTGACCATTTGTTCACCGGTGCAATGCGCCGCGCAGACACCCACCGCATCCATGAACATTTACAAAACCGTGATCTGGTGTTGATATCACCCGTGGGATTTTCGCCGTCCGGACAAGCCTTTAACTTAAGCGCGGAAGATCTAGCTGCAGAGCTTGCCATTGCCTTAAAAGCAGATAAGTTGATTGTATTCGATGACCTTAAACACATCAGTGATGCCCATGGTCAGCGCGTAAGCACCCTAACCCCAGGCGAGTTGCAGGTCTATCTGAATCAGCTCGATCCTCATACAGCCCACCGGTTGGGACATCTGCAGCAAGCGGTACGCGGGGGCGTTGCCAAAGCACATTTAATTTCGTTTCAGCAAGATGGCGCGCTCCTCGCCGAGCTGTTCACGGCCGAGGGTGTGGGCACACAAATTGTCGAGCATACTGAACGCGGCGTACGTAAAGCCCGGCCAACTGATGTCGCCGGCATCGTCGAGGTCATCCGCCCGCTAGAAGAATCAGGGGCGCTTGTGCGCCGCGAGCGAGACCGTCTAGAACAGGAGATCGATAATTTTCTCGTTGCAGAATTAGACGGCATTGTTGTTGGATGCTGTGCAGTTTACCCTTATACAGATAAAGCAGAACTGGCCTGCGTGGGCGTTCATGAAAACTACCAATCCGGCAAAGGCATTGGCCCGAGCCTGCTGGCAGCAGCCGAACAACGCGCCAGAGACATCGGCGCTCAAACCCTGTTTGCTTTAACCACACAAACCCGAGATTGGTTCATAGAGAACGGCTTTGAAGACGCCACACTGGACGTCTTGCCGCAGGAAAAACAGCGCTTGTACAACTGGCAACGTAACTCAGCGGTCATGCAAAAACCGCTTTAATACTTTCATTAGGAGATTTTCACCGTGACCGACGAACGCCCCTATTCATCGATTGTTGTTGACGGCGTAGAACAAGCACCGAGCAGGGCTATGTTGTACCCCGTGGGCTTCACCGAAGCTGATTTTAAAAAACCGCAAATCGGCATCGCCTCCACTTGGTCAATGGTCACCCCCTGCAACATGCATATTAATCAGCTTGCCGAGGAGGCGCTACGCGGCGCTGATGAGGCTGGCGCTAAGGGCGTTCTGTTCAACACGATCACCGTATCTGACGGCATTTCTATGGGCACACCCGGCATGCGCTACTCTTTGGCCTCTCGGGAGGTCATCGCGGACAGCATCGAGACCGTTGTCGGCGCGCAGGGATTTGACGGTTTCGTTGCCATTGGCGGTTGCGACAAGAATATGCCGGCCTGCGGCATGGCCATCGCAAGAATGAATCGCCCTGCTGTATTTGTTTACGGCGGCACCATACTTCCCGGTGAAAAGCGCCGCGATGTCGTTTCGGTATTTGAGGCCGTTGGACAACACGCAGCGGGCAACCTCTCGGATATCCAACTCAAGGAAGTCGAGGCTACCGCCATTCCCGGGCCAGGATCCTGCGGTGGTATGTACACCGCCAATACAATGGCTTCCGCACTGGAAGCCCTCGGCCTGTCACTTCCCAACAGTTCAGCTCAAAACGCGGTCAGCCAAGCCAAAAAGCGCGACAGCTACAACGCAGGCGCTGCAGTGCGCAACCTCATTAAATTAGGCATGAGGCCCAGTGATATGCTGTCTCTCGAGGCCTTCGAAAATGCCATCACCATCACCATTGCCTTGGAAGGTTCAACCAACGCCGTGCTGCACCTGTTGGCCATAGCACACTCGGCTAATATCAAACTAGAATTAGACGACTTCACTCGCATCGGCAAGCGCGTCCCCGTTTTGGCGGACATGCGCCCAGCAGGCAGCTACTCAATGAGCGAGCTGATCGAAATCGGTGGCATCGAGCCACTCATGAAAACCCTTTTGAACGAGGGTTTATTACACGGCGATTGTCTGACAGTGACGGGGAATACGCTCGCCGAAAATCTCAAAGATGTGCCCGACTATCCCGCCACGCAGAAAATAATACGTCCGCTGAGCAATCCCATCAAAAAAGACAGTCATCTGGTGATTTTACGCGGCAACCTAGCACCCGAAGGCGCGGTAGCTAAAATCACTGGACATGAAGGTTTGTCTTTTACCGGCAAAGCGCGCTGTTTTCACGGCGAGGAAGCCGCCATGAGCGCAATTATGGACGGGACCGTTGTCGCTGGCGATGTGGTCATTGTCCGATACGAGGGTCCCAAAGGCGGCCCGGGCATGCGCGAGATGTTAAGCCCCACCAGTGCCATTAATGGACGCGGCATGTCCGACCAAGTGGCGCTGTTGACAGACGGCCGCTTTTCCGGCGGTTCGCACGGTTTTGTGGTTGGCCACGTAACCCCAGAGGCATACGACGGCGGACCTATTGCACTGGTTGAAGACGGTGATGAGATTACAATCGACGCTGAGTCTCGCGTGATATCTCTGGGCATTGATGACTCAACATTAGCCAAAAGGCGCGAAGCCTGGCGCAGACCTGCACCCTATACGCAGCGCGGAACACTGGCGAAATACGCCAAGCTGGTAACCAGCGCCAGCGAAGGCGCAGTCACCGATAAATATCTCGGTGAATGAGCCCGTACCACCAAACGCAGGTCGCCGCGCTGTTACTGGCCGGCGCCAAACTGAAAAATCGATACCTTGACTCGATGAGCACTGAGCAACATGGCTAACGTCTTACACGCGGGCTTTATTGTGATTGCGTGGTTGATCATTCTGCGTTACCTGAAAACAAGCACCAGCAGTAAATTCCGAGTTTCACTGCGCCTTCTACAAATTTTGCCCATCCTATTTGCGCTGGATTTTTTAGTAGGATTTACCCTCGTTGAACATTACTTCGGCGCGCATGCTTCAGCAGGCTGGATCTCAAAATCAGCTTATATTTTTCCCGTGTTGTTTTTTATTGCCCTGTGGCAGATGTTTCGCAACCGCAAAAACGAGTCGCGCTGATGACCCCCGCAGTCCTCGCGCTGGAGAAATCAAAGGTCTCTTTCAAACTGCACCAGTATCTGAACAGCGTCCGCCAAGACTTTGCCTTAGAGGCGGCAACGGCATTAAACGTGGATGCTTGGCGAGTCTTCAAAACACTCATCACGCAAGATAATGCTGGCCATCTTTACGTTGCCATTGTGCCTACACCGTTAAATCTCAATTTAAAAAAAATGGCCCAAGCCTGCGCCTGCAAAAAAATGCGAATGGCAGATGTCGCACAAGCCGAACGCGCCACCGGTTATCTCAAGGGCGGTATCAGCCCTTTCGGTCAGAAAACAATTCTGCCCACCTATATTGACCGCTCAATAAACCAATTTGACACCATTCATGTTAGTGCCGGAAAACGCGGACTCGAGGTAGAATTGTCACCTGAGAGTCTGACCCGATTATGCTCCGGCCAAGTGGCCGATCTGGCCGGAGTATAACCGCAAGCAAAATCTCCCGATTTCATCCTCATTACCATCTTTCAACCAGAGTTAACCCTATGAGTACACCCTTAACCCTAAATGATCTGAGTCAGGCGTCTTACGTTAGCCTGAAGACCTTTCGCAAGACGGGCATCTCGGTAGCCACGCCGGTCTGGTGGGCGATGAGCAATGATCAGGTCGGTTATGTTTTTAGTGCCGGAGAGGCCGGCAAGATCAAACGGCTACGGCAAACCTCAAAGGCAGAATTAGCTTTATGTGATGTTCGGGGAAAGATTTTGGGGCCTTGGGTAACCGTCACTGCAGAGGTTGTCAGCGACTCAGAATCCGTCACAACTGCATTAAGGGCTTTGCGCGCCAAATATGGTTGGCAAATGAAAATCGCAGACATCGGATCAAAACTCACCGGGCGGTTCAATACGCGCGCCTACATTCAAATCACCGCGCCGCAATTCTCCCGCGCTAACCCGCCCGCAGACTGATGTCTTTATGCCATCTTTGTCTGGGTGGGCCCGGCGATATCAGTGCCCCAGGCTACGGATTCAGCGTCTGCATCGGTTGCTGGCGCGCTGCCAAACACGGCTGGGATCCGACCATGGAAGCCACGATTCACAGCATACTGGCCCGAGCTGGTTTACCCGCGCCTGATCGGACCCCTGAAGGAAGACTACCCCGGCACTATATTTTGCCCGCTGATCACACCAACTGAACTAGATTAATCAGCGCGCACTATGCTCGTGCACAAAATCCACCAAAAATTTAACGTTATCCACCGGCGTTTCTGGAATGATGCCATGCCCTAGGTTGAAAATATGCCCAGATCGACCGGCCACACTATCCAACAGCTCCGCGCTCTGACGCGCAATCGTCGCCTGATCAGCACATAGGACAATCGGGTCCAAATTACCCTGAACGGCATTCAGCTGCAGAGAGGACCAAGTTTGCGCCAGCGGCGTGCGCCAGTCTAAAGCGACCACGTCAAAACCCAGCGGCGCGACATCAGGCAATAAATGACCATTACCAGTACCAAAATAGATCACCGGCACCTTACCTTTAAGGCGCGCCAACAAGCGTTCGAGGTGCGGCAGTACATATAGGCGGAAGTCCGAAATAGACAAATTACCGACCCAGGTGTCGAACAGCTGCACCGCATCAACCCCACTGTCTATTTGCAGGATAAGGTAGCTGGCTAACTGATCCACCAAGGTATTCATTAAGCGATGCCAGAGTTCCGGCTCCTCATACATCATTTTTTTCACGTACACGTAATTACGCGAGCCACGACCTTCAATGGCATAAGATGCCAAGGTAAACGGCGCACCTGCAAATCCAATAAGCGCAATATCCTTGGGAAGATCGTGCAGAATATTTTTCACCGTATCCGCGATATAGGGGGTCGCCTCTTGGGCTGGCGCACTGATCAGTTGATCTACGTCTTTCGCACAACGTATCGGATTATCAAACACCGGACCCTGACCGGGCACATACTCCAAGCGCAAACCCATCGGCTCCATGATCGGCAACAGGTCAGCAAACATGATGGCCGCGTCTACGCCGAGAATACGTTGCGCGTCTAGCGTCGCCAATGCTGCCTTCTCTGGATTTTTAAAGAAATCCAAACTCGGCAAATCACCTTTAACCTGATGATATTCAGGCATATATCGGCCCGCTTGACGGTTGAGCCAGATCGGTGTGTAAGGTGTAGGCTCACCCCGACAAGCCGCCAGAAAAATTTTATCCATTACTCAATTAATCCCTTTTCGAGGCGGCAAACCTTAGCAAAGCTGGCCAACGCAACCAACCACTACTTTTTCATATCGCCAACTGGCGCAAGTCTTTGCATCAAACCGATGGCGAGTCTATTTAGGCGCGGACTCAGGCATCATCCATAACTGCTTAGGAGTGACCCTAAACAAGAGCCCTGACACCGACGCTATAGGTCCCGGCCTAACGTGGGATCAACGTCTATTGCATAATCAACGTCAGCCAAGCCAAAACCAAATATTTTCAAGAAATCCTCTCGATACCCCGCCAAATCGCCAAGTTCTGCAAGATTTTCTGTTGTCACCCGCGGCCAACGATCAAGCACCGCCTGCTGAACTTCATCTGATAACTCAACGTTATCCATACGAATGCGCCCGTCGGCGTCCAAACGCAGATTTGCCTCGGATTGAAGTTGAGTCGCGAACAAGCGATAAATGTGGCTGATGATATTTTCGTGGTTGCCTTGTTCTTTCATCACTTTAAACAATAGCGCCACATATAGAGGCACCACCGGGATGGCAGAACTGGCCTGACTGACAATGGCTTTTAGCACCGCCACTCGAGCGCTACCGCCAAGCACAGCAAGCTTCTCACTGATAGCAAGACTGGCACGATCTAGGTCCAACTTAGCCTGGCCCAATGTCCCCTCCCAATAAATAGGCCAGGTCAATTGAGTGCCAATATAGGTAAATGCCATGGTTCTGCAGCCAGGTGCCAATACCTGAGCGTCCAGCAGGGCATCCATCCACAGCTCCCAATCTTCTCCGCCCATTACCGCGACGGTATCCGCTGTTTCTTGTGGCGTCGCCGGTTCAAGGCTTACCTCAACCACTTCGCCGCGATCAACATTAACGGACTTAATGTCTAAGGCTTCTCCTAGAGGTTTTATCGCCGATCGATGCAAAACACCTGTCTTTGGATGCTGGCGGACCGGCGACGCCAAACTGTAAACAACCAGATCGATCGATCCCATCTCAGCTTGAATGGTCTGCACAACTCTGGCGCGCATTGCGTCACTAAACGCATCACCATCTAAGGTCTTGGCATAAAGGCCTTCGCTTTGCGCAGCCGTTTCAAAGGCAATATTGTTATACCAACCCGCCGACGCCGTTTTTTTTGTTGTCGGCGCTTTTTCGAAGGAAACCCCGAGCGAGTTTGCGCCGCAGCCAAATGCAGCAACTACGCGGCTGGCTAGACCGTAACCGCCCGAACAGCCCAACACGAGCACATTTTTAATGCCCGCGCCAGCCGGCGTATTTTCCGGGTTGTGCTGAAGTTCACCCTTTACATAATTAATTTGCTCGTTGACAGCTGCTTGGCAGCCCGTGGGATGCGCCGTCGTACAAATAAAACCGCGGATTCGGGGATTTACAATCATGTTCACTCTTAAGATTTAAAACGCGAGGGTGCCATGATACCTCGCGCCACCGCCGCGCGCATGGTGGCATCAACATCAATCACAAAAGGACCATCACGGCGAAGTGTTACGGTCGCGCGCTCGCCCTCAAGCAGTCGGTAATCGCGGTCACCGTCCAGCGCAATTACACCCGGGCCAACAAAGGTCACAGGCTCATCAAAGCCGATTTCTTGAACCGCTGACACAGGCACTTGACCAAACAGGCCCGGAGATAGCGGTGCAGTGAGACCCTTGGCTTGGGAATCTGTCGTCACCAACAGGCCGACATCATCCTGCGCGTACACGGGATGAATTAAACCGCCAATCGGGGACATACCAATCGCATTGGGTTCCGCACGGCTGAGCAATAAACGTTTGATGCGATCAGGATCAAACGGCAGCAAATTACCAACGTGGTCAGGGCAAAGCAAAACTGCATCAATCAATCCCACATCCTGTCGAGCTTGGGTTTTAACATGCAGCACTTTCACCCGTTCTTTTAAACCCTGCGCCTGCGCATCAGGAAAGTGCCCGCACGCGTTCAACCCCGCCACCATACCCGCCACGGTTGGCTCATTGAGCACCGGAAATACATTATTGGTGCCCGTGGAAAGCGGTATTAAATCAATATCAGGTGCCGCGCGCACAATTGCGCGGTTGGTACCATCACCACCCAAAGAGACAAACGTGCGACAGCCCGCCTCCAAAAATGCCGCCATTGAGCGCTCAGTATCAGACGCATCGTTTGCCAATGCGTGTTCAACAATATGCACCTGGGCTTTTAACGGCATATTTTGCAGCGCCATCGAGGAAATCTGAAAGGGCTCTTTTGTGATGTAAATATCCGTCACACCCATGGCATCAGCGCCCGCCGCCACGCGCGCAACAATGTCCCGCTTCGCCTCATGGGTCATGTTGGTGGCATGGGCTGCCAAGCGACGCACATCACGACCCGACATCGGATTCACCACCAAACCGAGCTTGCCGCTACTCATTCTTGCTTAAGATACTGTTGCAAAAAGGTGAAGCGTCCAATGCTGTCGTAAACCCGATTGCCCTTTTTCGCAAACCCATGGCCTTCATCTTGCGCCAAGACATACCAAACCGGGACCCCCGAAGCCTCGAGGGCTTTGCGAATTTGCTCGCTCTCTGAAGCCGGCACACGAGGATCGTTAGCACCTTGAGAGATATACAGCGGCGTCTGCATTTGATCAACATGATTCAAGGGTGATATTTGTTCTAAAAAGCTTCGCATCTGCGGATCACGCTCGTCGCCGTATTCTACCCGCCGCATATCCTGACGATACGCTTGGGTGTTTTCTAAAAACGTCACAAAATTAGAAATACCTACCGAATCAACCGCCGCGGCCAACCGATCGCCGTACCACACCATACTGGCTAAGACCATATAGCCACCATAAGAGCCTCCCATCACGGCCACTCGGCTACTGTCCAGGTCATCCTGCAGCTCAATCCAATCCAGTAGCGCGCCAATATCTTTCACCGAGTCCTCGCGCAAACGGCCGTTATCCTTTTGTAAAAACGACTTACCATAACCGTTTGATCCGCGCACATTCGGTGCTATCACCGCCACATTCATTTCCCGCACATAAGACTGAATGGTGCTCGAAAAATACGGCCTGTACTGAGATTCGGGGCCACCGTGTATCGATATGACAACCGGGTGCGGCCCGGGCGTTTGCGGTCGATAGATAAATGCGGGTATTGCCATGGCATCAAAACTTTCATACCGGAACAATTGCGGCGTCGCCAACGTCTGCGGCGACAGTCCTCCCATCTCACTTTGTGTCCAACGCTCGACCTGCCCGCGCATCAGATCCAGCACATAAACGTCGGAGGGTGCATTTGCCCGGTTGAGGGTCACCGCCAGTCTGGCACCATCGGGCGCAAAAACAGCGCTACGCAAGATGCCTGGCGGCAATGCCGGCAACTCGATGGGTGTACCGCCGGGCAAAGCCAGCACCACAATTTTTGAGAGGCCGTCCGCATTGACCGCATACATTAAACGCTGCCGGTCCGGGGACAGTTCAAAATGCTCAACATTCCAATTCACTTCAGGTGTCACTCGGGTCACCGCATTGGTCACCAACGACTTACGGTAGAGACCCAGAAATTCGCCCTCCTGATCCGCCGTATAAAAAATTCCACCGGCGCCGTCATAAGCAACGTCTTGAATCGCAACCGGTTCATCCGCCCCCAGCACCGGCGTTAACTCGCGGGTTTGAATATCGAGCTCGTAAATGATGGACTGCGCTATCGAAACTCGGTTTTTCACCAGCAGCCTTTTACCATCGCTCGACCAATCTATTGGCAACCAATAACCTGCATCGGTCTGCAACAGCGATGTCACCTTTCCCGCAAGCGTCTGATGGTGAATATCCCAATTACGCCCATTTCGCTGGGTGGTGACATAAACAATACTTTGCTCATCCGGCGCCCATAGCACCGCACGATAAAGTGATTGCCCATCACTCAACCTTCGGCTTTGCCCGGTGTTTAAATCAAATAAAAAAAGTTGATCGAATTCGGAACCGCCGATATCCCAGTTGAGAATAATTTGGTCACGCGCGCCCCGCCTAGGCAGACTTGCGCCGCCTAACGGTTCACGCAGAAAAGTGAGCTGCTCACGATAACCCAGAGGCCGCGCAACTCGGTGAAGCTGGCGAGCATCACCGAAGCGAGTCATGATGAGCAGCGATTCCTCCTGCCACCCTACCACCGTCGCGGAACGGGTTTCTGTATAACGCCCAAGCCGGTCGGCAATCTGTCCAGACAAAGCCGGAACATTATAAGTCTGGATGTTGACCGGTACGGACACTGCTTCCAACGGCGAGCCAGCTGCCGCCGCTCCCACTGCGTGACCGGCCAACCAGCCCAGACTGACAATCAACCCGATTAATTTCATGTTCTTCACCCTGTTGAGTTTTCCTGGGCAACGACTATGCAGAACCCCACACCAATTACACCGCTACAATGCACAAGTTGCCGTTAGCGTCTTGCCAAGCCGGTAACACAAGCCCGCGAGGGTTGACTCACTGACGATCTATCGTGAAATCAACCCTCTCACCTACCACGCCACCACTGAGGTAGCTCTGCTCGGTAAACCTAATCTGCTCACTGCCTAAAATTACACCGGTGCTGGCCCGGGTGCCGTATACATCCCCAACAATAAAACTTGGCGCCAACGTGCGCTCAAACTGAAGATCAGCACCACGTTGCGGCAACTCATCGTCTGGCGGGACCTGCGTATCGTGCAACAACCCGATCAGATCAGTCGTTGCAAAACTCTCTGCAGTGCGCTGCGCCAAGGTTCGCGCGCCACGCCGACACTTGGGCCATGGCGCACCCAACTCAGCATTGCTCAACCCATAAAAACCGGGCTCCAAAACCTCTGTTGGCGCCTTATTAGATGTATACACCAGCTCCTCGGTGTCAAAAAGTAAGAGGTTGAAGCCGGCATAGGCGGACCCATCGATCTGCTGAGCAAACGCTTGGGCACTGACGGTGCTGCTGAGGAAGTCTTGGATCAAGCCCCCTCGAGAGCGAGGTGTCAACGGATCCTGTGGTCCGCTAAAGTTGGTCAGCGCAGCAAACCGCCCCTGCGAGGTACACCCAAGCCATGATCCGCCGGATACCAAATCCCTACCCCCCAAAACCTGGGGCGCATCCGACCAAAAGTGTGCGGCTGCACTGGCGCGCTCAAACCGCTCGTCACGGTTTGCCGCAACAATTAATGTCTGATCTGAACACATCCGATAACCAAACAGAATCAAACACATTATTTCAGTCAACGCCGCCACTAGTAGCTGCACAGTTTAACGCAAAAGCACGCAAGACCAAGATCTTTGCGGTAAGCTCGTATTTTTGAGTTCCACTATTCGTTGTGCATTACCCAGATATTGATCCCATTATATTTGCGCTCGGTCCCTTAGCGATTCGCTGGTACGGCCTGTCTTATCTTGCCGGTTTTGCCGCGGTATGGTGGTTGGGCAATCGCAGAGCAAGAAACCACCCCGACCAATGGAGCCAAGAACAGATCTCAGATCTGGTATTTTACGGCGCCATGGGGGCCGTGGTAGGCGGACGTGTCGGTTACGTTTTCTTTTATAATTTTGGGTTTTTTCTCGACGATCCCCTGTATCTCTTTCGTTTATGGGAAGGCGGCATGTCCTTTCACGGCGGTTTGCTTGGGGTCATCGCGGGGATGGGTTTATTCGCTCGCAAGAGTCAACGGCGCATCATCGACGTCATCGACTTTTTAGCACCCTTGACCCCAATCGGCTTGGGTTTTGGCCGACTGGCTAATTTTATTAACATGGAACTTCCAGGACGGATCTCCGACGGCCCCTTCAGTCTGATCTATCCCTGTGAGGCCGTCCGCGGGCTCAATCCAATGTGCATGGGCGCTTGGGAAGCCGCAGCACGTCACCCGTCACCGCTATACCAAGCCTTTTGCGAAGGCCTTTTGCTTTTTTTACTGATGTGGTTCGTTTCAGCCAAACCAAAACCCTCTGGTTATATCAGCGGATTTTTTCTCGTGGCTTACGGTGGTTTTCGATTTTTTACAGAGTTCTTCCGCGCACCCGATACGCACATCGGATTTGTCGCCTTCAATTGGTTGAGCATGGGCCAGTTACTGTCGCTCCCCATGATATTCGCTGGTATTGTGCTGCTAGTATGGTCGCAAAATGAAAAAAGGAGCGCGGCGTGAAACAATATCTTGATCTCATGCGCCACGTGCGCGAAAACGGGCAGTTTAAAGCAGACAGAACCGGTACAGGCACCTACAGCATTTTCGGTCATCAAATGCGTTTTGACCTTAACGATGGTTTTCCTTTGGTCACCACCAAAAAGGTCTTTGTCAAAGGCATCATTCATGAACTGCTGTGGTTTTTATCCGGTTCAACCAACATCAAATATTTAACCGAACACAACGTTCACATCTGGGACGACTGGGCCGACGAGAAAGGCGAACTTGGTCCTGTTTACGGGTCCCAATGGCGCTCGTGGCCTGCACCCGATGGCACCACCATCGACCAAATCCGCAAAGTAGTTGAAGACATCAAAAGCAACCCAAACAGCCGACGACACATTGTCAGCGCGTGGAACGTCGCCGAAGTCAACCAGATGGCTTTGCCACCCTGCCATAGCTTGTTTCAGTTCTACGTCGCAAACAACAAACTGTCCTGCCAACTGTATCAGCGCAGTGCCGACATCTTTCTTGGAGTGCCTTTTAACATCGCCTCATACGCCTTGCTGACAATGATGATCGCCCAAGTAGCTGAACTGGAATTAGGTGATTTTATACACACGCTAGGAGACGCCCATCTATACGCCAATCATTTAGAACAAGCGGATAAACAACTTCTGCGAGCGCCGCTGCCCCTGCCGAGCCTCAGTTTGAATCCAGAGGTAAAAGACATCTTCAGCTTCAGGTTTGACGACTTTGAGTTACACAACTATCAAAGCCACGCTGGCATCAAAGCCCCAATTGCAGTTTAGGATACGGGCAAGCGCCTATGGACATTAGCCTCATCTGGGCCATGGCGGAGAACCGCTTGATTGGACGCAACAATACCTTACCCTGGCGTCTACCCACCGACATGCGCCACTTCATGAACACCACACTGGGAAAACCGGTCTTAATGGGGCGGAAGACGTTTAACTCAATGAAAGCCCCTTTGCCCGGAAGAACCAATATCGTTTTAACGCGAGATCCAAAGTGGACCGCTCACGGCGTCATCACCGTACACCGCTTCGAAGAGGCTATTGAGCGTGCTCAAGAATTAGTTGCCAACTCAGCAGAACCCGAAGTTATGGTCATCGGGGGTGCTGATATTTATGCTTTAGCGCTACCTGTTGCCACCCGTCTTTATGTCACCCACGTACACGACCTACCGGACGGCGACGTCTTCTTTCCGGAAATGAATTGGTCACACTGGCGCTGCACCGAGCAGGAAAAGTTCAGCGCCGACGACAAACATTCTGCGGATTTTACGATCGCACGTTATGAACTTGTCTGATATTCAAGTGTGATGATGGGGCAATACCCGGCCTAAACCCGCATCGGTCAGTTGCTGGAACATATAACCACTGACGGCCTCTGCCGACTGCATCTGTAGCACTTTTGCCAACATACGCTGCGCGTCACTTCTGTTGATTTGTCGTATCACCCACTTCACTTTGGGCAGATGAGTCGCATTCATCGATAACACGTGGTAACCCATCGCCATTAACAGCACCGCGCCTACCGGCGTCCCCGCGAATTCACCACATATACCCAGTGGTTTGTTCTCAATATGCGCCGCGCGCGCCACGTCTCTGAGCGCCAAGATGACTGCGGGGTGAACATCACGATAAAGTTGCGCAACGCGCGGATTGTTACGATCAACGGCGAGCATATATTGCGTCAGATCATTAGAACCCACGGCCAGAAAATCGGATTCTCGAGCCAGCGCGCGCGCCTGATAAACCGCAGCCGGCACCTCTATCATAACGCCAATGGACGGACGCTTGACCTCAAACCCTTCCTCCGTGACTTCATCGTAAGCGCGATTGATTAACGCTTTTGCGGCAGTCAGTTCCGATAGACTGGAAATCATTGGCAACATGATGCGCAGGATTCCCTCAAGCCCTGCATTAGCTTTTAACATCGCACGGACCTGTACCAAGAAAATTTCCGGATGATCCAGAGTGACCCGAATACCCCGCCAGCCCAGAAACGGGTTGTCCTCGTTAATTGGAAAATAACTCAGCGACTTGTCACCACCCACATCCAGCGTACGCATGGTCACCGGGCGCGGCTCAAAAGCCGCCATATGCTCGCGATAAATGACCCTTTGCTCTGCTTCAGTAGGAAATCGGTCTTGAGACATAAAAGGAATTTCCGTACGAAACAGACCAATCCCTTCAGCCCCGCGATCCAATGAGCGCGTTAGATCACTAGACAGGCCAATGTTCACCCACAGTAAAATCCGCCAACCATCTTTTGTAACACAAGGCACATCTTTGAGTTGCATCAGCTCCTCATCAAAGACCTTTTCCTGTGCAATCAATTCACGACTAAGTTCAATCCGCTTTTTAGAAGGCGACGCAAAGACTTCGCCATAGTGCCCATCAACCAAAAGCACTTCATTCTCCACCTGGTAGGTGGGCAGATCAATCGCGCCCATCACCGCCGGAATACCCATTGCGCGCGCCAAGATAGCAACATGAGAGTTGCCTGATCCTTTTGTCGAAACAATGGCGCCAAGTCGCTCAGTCGGTATATTTGCCAACATCGCCGGGGTCACCTCTTCAGCAACCAACACCGTGTCTTTTGGAAATACCGTCTTTTTCTGTCGAATATTCTGCAGGTGAGCCAAGATCTGCAAACCTAGGTCTTTGAGGTCTGCTCCACGCTCTCTCAGGTAAGGGTCTTCCATCAACGCGAAACGACTGACATGCTCGTCGATGACCTTTTTAAGTGCTCCCTGCGCCCACTGACCTAATCGCACTTCAGCGCGAATATCTCCGGCCAACGCATTTTCGTCCAGCATGTGCAAATAAGCATCAAACAATGCCAATTCCTGCTTCGGTAAACTATCAGAAAATTGTTCAATGATATTTGAGATATCTTGCCGAACTTGGGCAATGGCGCGTTCCAGCGAAAGCAATTCAACGACAATATCGTCCGTCTGGCGCTCTGGAACCGCTTCAAGATTGGCGACCGGATGAATAACAACCGCTGTGCCAATGGCAATCCCTGGCGCACCGGGAACACCCACAAAACACGCATCCACTCTATTAGCATCACTGATTTGCGGCAAGGCGCTGTCCCCAACCGCTTCCGCGTGAGAGACCACAGTAGCTAATTGAGCCGCGAGCGTAACCAAAAAAGCCTCCTCTGCTTCATCGAATTTACGCGCATCACTCTGTTGTACCACCAATACACCCAGCACTCGGCGCTGATGAATAATCGGCACGCCTAAAAAAGCATGAAAGGCCTCTTCACCACTACCCTGAATATAGTGAAACTCTCGGTGAGATGGCGCGTTCTGAAGATTGATCGGTTCTGCTCGCCGTCCAACAAACCCAACTAAACCCTGATCCAGCGCAAGCACTGCATTACCCACTTTGGCTGGATTCAAGCCATCGGTTGCCGCCAGCACATAGGCAGAGCGCTGCGGATTAAGTAGATAAATTGAACAGACGTCCGCGCGCATCGCGGATTTAACTTCCGACACCAAAAACTTTACCGCATCGGCAAACCGACTATGCGCGGTAAAACGCATCACAATATGGCGCAAAACGGTTAACACGCTCGGCTTATTCCTTCAGCGGTAAATGTGGGGCCAATTCAACCAGTGCGTGCCGATAAACCTCTCGCTTAAAATCAACCACTTGCGTCAAGGGATACCAAAAACTTACCCAACTCCAGTGATCAAATTCAGGTTTAGGACCGCAATCCATAGACACCGCATCGTCTTCAGCAAGCATCTCTAGCAGAAACCACTTTTGTTTTTGCCCTACAAAACCGGGCGTTGAATTGAAACGACGCATACGGCGCGGCAAACGATAACGTAACCAACCTTTGGTACGCGCAACAATCTTCACGTCCTTCGCCCTGAGACCAACCTCTTCATGCAATTCACGGTACAGGGCCTCTTCGGGTGTCTCACCTTCATTAATACCGCCCTGGGGAAATTGCCACGCATCCTGCCCACCAACACGACGCGCCCACAAAACTCGACCCGTGCCTGCGCTATCGGCGAGGATTATGCCAACATTTGGTCTGAACCCATCCACGTCTACCATGCGATCCTCTTTTACGTCATGTTCCACATAACCCGGCAAACAAACCGCCACGCAACCTCCAGTAGAGTTCACTTACCATAGATCTTACATACCCCAAAAGCCACACAAGCACAAATGTGTCTCAATAAATGCGATCATAGCGCTTCTTTTGCATCACCATCGATATGACTAACCGCCTAAGCAAACATAACAGCCCCTATTTGCAACAACATGCGGGCCAGCCAATACATTGGCAGCCTTGGGATCAACAGGCGCTTGATCAGGCCAAAGATCAAGACCGGCCAATACTACTGTCGGTGGGCTACTCAACCTCACAGGCCTGCCAAATGATGGCCCGCGAATGTTTTCAGGACCCCCAAATTGCACTTGTTCTGAACACGCATTTTGTCAACATCAAAGTCGACCGTAACGAAAGGCCGGATCTCGCCAAAATTTATCAGACCAGCCTGCAACTTTTGACACAGCAGGGTGGTGGTTGGCCGCTGACTTTGTTTTTGGACCCAAAAACCTATTTGCCGTTTTTTGGCGGCAACTTTTTCCCTAAAGTTTCTCGGGGTCAATTACCCGGCTTCATTGACCTGCTCATGCAGGTAAATGAAGCATTTAACACCCAACGCAACGACTTAAATGAACAAGGCGAGAAAATGCGACAAGCGCTTGATCACCTTGTGTCACCAGCAGAACCGCCAGCGCTGCGTGATGCACAAATATTAGCCGCCGCGCGCGAAGCCCTGGAGGGCAAATATGACGCGCAAGACGGCGGTTTCAGACATTCTCCTAAATTGCCCATGCAGAGCGCACTCGAACGCTTGCTGCGCCACTGGGCTTTCACGCGCCGAGAGGGCGGAAACGATAAAACCGGGTTAGATATGGTCATGATGTCTCTGACAAAAATGGCACGCGGCGGTATTTATGACCATCTAGGTGGCGGCTTCTGCCGCTACGCCATGGATCGACAATGGATGATTCCGCTATTTGAGAAAGCCCTGTACGACAACGCTCAATTATTGTCGCTGTACGCACGCATATTGACCCTAGGCCCAGATGCCCTTTTTGGCAAAGCGGTTGAAGATACCGTTGACTGGCTGATTAGAGATATGCAGGCCCCTGAGGGCGGGTTTTATGCCGTCATGGACGACACCCGTGAAGGCGCCAACGGAGAATATTACCTGTGGCGGCGAACCACCGTAAAAAAGTTACTCTCCGCTGAGGAATACAGCGTTATCGAAACGCTCTATGGCATGGACAAGCCCGCAAACCTTAACAACCGCTGGAATCTACACCGTTATGATTCATGGCCTTCGGTCATCAATCGACTCTCACTTGCACCGGATGAAGCAAACCGATTATTGAGTCAGGCCAAACAAAAGCTTTTCGTTTCGCGGCAAACCCGACAACACCCGACAACAGACACCACTGTAATCAGCAGCTGGAATGGACTGATCATCAAAGGCCTTGCTGACGCTGGATCACAGATGGGCCGGCCTGATTGGCTCGATCTGGCCCAACAAACCGCTGATTTTCTGCGCGAGCGGTGCTGGGACGGCCAACAGCTTTTGAGGTCATGGCAACCCGATGGCGACAACGCAGCGGGCTATTTAGACGACTATGCCCATGTATTAGATGGTTTGTTAGCGCTTTTATCCGCCCGCTGGCGAGATGAGGATATAAAATTTGCCCAAGCGATCGCCAAGACGATGATCGAACAATTCCAAGATCCGGTGAATGGCGGGTTTTTTTACACCGCAAAAACGCAGACAAATCTGATTTTTCGTCCGAAGCCCACCTTGGATGAAGCCTTGCCACCGGGTAACGGTATCGCCGCCAACGCGCTTGCCGTGCTGGGTGAACTCATCGGAGAGCCTCGTTATGTTGATGCCGCCAATAACACCTTGAACTGGGCGCGCGCCAACATGGCCCGCTTTCCCGACCATCACTGCACATTACTCAATGCCTTGGAAAATAGCGTTTTTCCTCTGGAATTCGTTATTCTTCGCGGACCTGAAGATGAAATGGCGCGCTGGCGAGCGGCCTTGGTCAAAGGGTTTACCCCTTGGCGACACATTTACGCGATTCCCTACCTGGGGGTTCAACATCTTCCCAGTTATATCCCGCGTTTGGTCACCAGCGCTACGCAGCAACGGGTCACCGCCTACTTTTGCAGCGGCATGGAGTGCTCAGAGCCCATTACCGAACTGGATCAACTGCGAGTCAAACTGAGCTGAAGATCAACCCGGTTGATTTTGCGCTGACCAGGTCAAATTCAATTCTCGGGCAGCTTTGACGTCATCCAGACGGCGTACCGGTGTATTGTAAGGTGCCAGCTTTACATGTTGTGGGTCGGCTTCAGCTTCTTTACGAATTGCCACCAAAACATCGATGTAACGATTTAATTCTTCTAGGCTTTCCGTTTCCGTCGGCTCGATCAAAAAGCACTCCGGCACCAATAATGGGAAATAGGTTGTTGGCGGATGAACGCCATAATCGAGCATGCGTTTGGCAATATCCATTGCATTGACGCCCAATTCTTTAGCTTCAACGGCAAATGTTAGAATGAACTCGTGCGTCGCTCGCCGTTCGGGATAGGCCAGTTTAAACCCCGCCTTTGCCAAACGCGCCGCCATGTAATTGGCGTTTAGCGTCGCGTATTCACCCACACGATGCAAACCCGCTCTGCCAAGCAGCAGGGCATAAGCCAAGGCCCGTATCAATATACCCGCATTGCCGGCAAACCCCGAGAGACGCCCGATCGACAACGGCAGATCGTTTTTATCCATCCAGCGATAGGTTTGCCCGTCAGCACATTTCCCCACCGTCGGCAACGGTAAATGAGGCAACAACCGCGCCGAGACCCCCACTGGACCAGCACCGGGCCCACCGCCACCATGCGGAGTAGCAAACGTTTTATGCAAATTCATGTGCAACACGTCAAACCCCATATCCCCGGGTTTAACCTTACCAAGAATGGCATTCAAGTTAGCCCCATCGTAGTACAGCAAGCCACCAGCATCGTGCACCGTCTTGGCAATATCCTCTATTTGCCGTTCAAACACCCCGCAGGTAGATGGATTTGTCATCATAAGGCCCGCAGTTTGCGGGCCGACAAGATTTTTCAGCGCTTCCAGGTCAACATCGCCGGACGGCCCTACCGCAACTTCGGTCACTTTATAGCCACACATCACAGCCGTGGCAGGGTTAGTACCATGGGCAGCGCTGGGAACCAATATTTCAACGCGGGCATCATCTCCTCGCGCTTCATGATAAGCACGAATCATCGCCACACCGGCAAATTCTCCCTGGGCGCCGGCCATGGGTGTGAGCGAGACCCCTTGCATGCCCGTGACGTCGCGTAAAATTTCTTGCAGGTCGTACAGACAAGACAAATACCCCTGACTGACACTTTCAGGCGCCAAGGGATGCCGCTCTAAGAATCCGGGCAAATTTGCGGCTTTATGAGCCCCTCGGGGATTGTACTTCATCGTACATGACCCTAGCGGATAAAATTGGGTATCAATGCTGAAGTTCTTTTGCGACAGCTTCGTATAATGGCGCACCGCCTGCAATTCGGACACCTCAGGCAGACCGGGCGCGTGTTGACGCAGCAGCCCTTCCGGCAAGTCATCAAGCGCTTCGTTTGCGTCATGCTCAATCCGCTGCGCGAACGCTCGCCTAGCCGTTGTACTTAAGTCAAAAATTGTTGTCACTGTGATAGATCTCCCCCAGCCACAGCTTCCGAAAAAGCCGCCACATAGGACTGTATTTCTGCTGGCGTTCGTTTTTCGGTGACTGCCACCAATAACGTGAATTCGCTATCGCTGATCAAGTCAGGTACAAACGACGACAGCGACAAGCCCGGCAGGATTTTTCTTTTCAACATATGGCTCACCACTTGCTCAGCGCGGCAGGGCAAACGCAACGCAAATTCATGGAAAGTCGGTCCGGCAAAAACAGCCGAAACACCGGGCAGCGCCTGCAGCTGCTCACGCAGTTTATTGGCATTGGAATGGCATGCCAGAGCCACATCTCGCAATCCAGCCGGACCCATCAGGCTTAAATAAATTGTACCAGCGGTTACCAACAAGCCTTGGTTCGTACATATATTAGAAGTGGCTTTTCCGCGGCGTATATGCTGTTCTCGAGCCTGCAAAGTGAGCGCGTACCCCGTTTTACCGTCCACATCTTGCGTACGCCCGATAATGCGCCCCGGCATCTGCCGCACCAACGCCATACGCGCGCAGGTGAACCCAAAGGAAGGCCCACCGGAGGCCATAGGCACACCAAAAGGCTGGCCATCTCCGCAGGCAATATCCGCCCCGTTGGTGCCCCACTCGCCCGGCGGTTTTAACACGGCCAATGTCATCGGATTGACCACCGCAATCACCAAAGCACCAACGCTATGCGCCCAATCAGTGAGCGCATCTACTGCTTCTAGGCGTCCAAAAAAATTGGGTTGCTGAACCACAACAGCCGTGGGCGCAGGGTCTGCAGCAAGATCTTCGCAGGCGATGACCCCCGCGGCGTCCATGGGCAGTGTTTTAATCTCGACTCTTTGATTTTTAACAATGTTTCTGCTGGCCGAAATATAGTGAGGATGGACCGTATCTGCCACTAGCACCAATCCGTTCTTGTTTTTCTTGTTGCCCCTGACCGCCATCAAAATTGCTTCTGCCATTCCGCTGGCACCGTCGTAGACCGACGCATTGGAAACTTCCATGCCCGTCAGCGAGGCCATCATTGACTGATACTCGTAAATCAGCTGCAGCGTGCCTTGACTGGCTTCGGCCTGATAGGGGGTATACACGGTCATAAATTCGCCGCGACTGGCCAGATCCCATACCGCTGCAGGGATATGATGGTCGTAACTTCCTCCACCGGCAAAACAGGCATATCCCGCGTCCTGCTGCGCGCGCTCACCCATTTGTTGCAGCATTGCCAACTCACTCATACCCTCAGGCACATGCGCCAGCTGGCCATTCGCCAAATGCCCGGGTATTTCGTCAAACAGCGCGTCAATCGAATCAACACCAATTTCACCCAGCATAAATTCCACATCGGCCTGAGTATGTGGCACAAAAGGCATTTAATCGCTCCTAATAGATCTGCGGGCACTCAACAAAAAAAGCACCGTTAATGTTCATCTGCGTCACAAATATCTTGGTAGGCCTGAGCGTCGAGCAGACCCTCTACTTCACGCGCATCACCGGGCTGCAACTTGAAAAACCAACCGTCGCCATAAGGGTCTTGATTAACTTTCTCGGGGGCATCTTCGAGCGCCGTGTTGATTGCCGTCACTACACCGGAAATTGGCGCATAAATATCTGAAGCGGCCTTAACCGACTCAACCACCGCAGCCTCATCACCCGAGGAAATTTGCTGACCGGGTTCAGGCAACTCGATAAAAACAACATCACCCAGCGCGTCTTGGGCGTGATCGGTAATGCCTACCGTGACCGTGCCATCCTCTTCCAAACGCGCCCACTCGTGCGACGCTGTGTACTTCAACCGTGCCGGCATTTCACTCATCTTGTTTATCCTTGTAGAAGATTATCTGTCCACCTGAATCGGTCATATTGCGCCGCCACGCCGCATAACTGCTTAGGCGATCTAATCATCTTTACCGTTTTACCCAACTAATACTTTGCCCATTCGGACAAACGGCGATTTCACCATATCAGCCTGTTTCAATTTGCCGCGAATATCCACCTGACAAGGACCTTGGGCCGCAGAAGGCATGCGTGCCAGGCCAATACTGCACCCCAGCGTTGGTGAATAACTACCGCTGGTGATTATTCCACTGCCTGCCGCGCAGGTCACTACCTGACCCTGCCTCAACACACCCTTGTCCTGCAATATAACACCCACCTGCTTAGCAGATGACCGACCTCGATGAGGCTCAATCGCATCGCGCCCAAGAAATTCACGATCCGCTGGCGCCCACGCTACGGTCCACCCCATATTTGAGGCCAGCGGTGAGGTTGAGTCATCGATATCCTGGCCATATAGATTCAAACCTGCCTCAAGGCGCAGCGTATCACGCGCCCCCAACCCAGCGGGCTGGACGCCTGCGGCAATCAAACCCCGCCATAAATTGACCGCTTCATCTTCCGGCAACATGACCTCAACACCGTCTTCACCGGTATAGCCTGTGCGCCCGATTAGCCAGTTCTGATAGGTGCATGCGTTAAATGATTTAAGGTCATCGGGCACCGCGCCCGGGGCAAGCTGGTTTAATTGAGCCACTGCCTTGGGACCTTGAATCGCAATCATCGCAAGATTTTGTTGGGCAAAGACCATATCCGGCATGCGGTGCTGATCAAACCAAGACAGCACTTTAGTCCGAGTCGACGCATTCACAACACACCGATACCCCTGTGCTAATCGGTAAACGATCAAATCGTCAACGACCCCCCCTTGGCGATTCAACAACGCGCCATAGAGGGCCTGCATTGGCAACAGCGTTGACACATCATTGGCCACCATGAAACGCAGAAACGCCTGCGCGTTGGCACCGGTAACATCGATGATGGTCATGTGGGAAACATCAAACATGCCGACATTTTGGCGCACCGCGTGATGCTCATCTATTTGCGAACCATAATTCACCGGCATTAGCCAACCGGCAAAATCAACCATCTTGCCTTGCGCTTCAATGTGCTGCGCATACAGCCCCGTCTTGAGCGGCAGACCGGCGTTACTCATATTTTCTCTTTCACCCTAGTTTAAACGGCCCAACCCCATCGCCTCGCGCATCACTTGATGTTTCAATCCATCAAACTGATTAAAAAAGCCAACACCGACATTACGCAACCAGCTCATAGCCGGCGCATCATTGGCGTAAATTCTACGCAACAAAGTCAAAGATTGAATCATCAATTTCGACCTTGTTTGGCGTTCGCGCGCATAACGCGTCCATAGTCCGGGCGCACTTAAGTCCCGATGGCTGGCGGCCAGTTGCATAATACCCGCGACATCCTCCAGCCCTAAATTGACGCCTTGGCCGGCCAGAGGATGGATCACCCGCTGTGCATCACCAATTAACAGTACCCGCGACACGGGTGCACAATTTTCCAGCCTTTGCTGCGCAAGGGGCAACATCATCCGCTGATCGACGCTCAATATGTCACCAAGCCGTGCTTCAAGTGCGCGTTCAATTTCGCCGCAAAATACCGAATCTGACAGCTGCATACGACGTTCTGCTTGGGTCCGCGATTGCGACCATACTACCGAACATAGGTGATCATCCCATGTCGGCAGAAAAGCCAGCGGACCATCGACTAAAAAGCGCTGCCAAGCGGTATTTTGGTGTGTTCTTTGGGTACGCACAACCGTCGCAATCGCCACTTGATCCATAGTCTCTTGCAGCAGCGGTAACTGCAAAGTTTTACGTACCATCGATTGCGCTCCATCAGCGGCAATCAAGAAATCAAACCGAAAATGTTCACCACCGAGCATTGTGATGTCAACGTTGTCTTGCGTGACCGACAGCGCCTCGATGTTACCCAATACAATATCGATATCACCTGCGCGATCAACGCCATCGATGCGCCGCACCTGTTCCGCTTGCTGCCAACCTGCGCATACTAAGGGGCTCATTTCTACCAACCAACCCAGTTCTGAACGACCGACGTCAGCAGCGTCAAACCCAAGCTGCGCCGCACCCCATTCTTCCCAGATTGACATATGGCTGTAGGCTGCACTCTCGACGTGATCCCATATGCCCAATCGACCGAGCAGTGCTTGGGACGCCGGCGATATCGCAACATTACGCAAATCAACGCCCAGCCGGCCTTTTTGGATCACTGGCTGGCGTCGCTCAATCAGCGTCACCCTAAACCCCAGCGCAGCTAATCCCAGTGCCGCAGAAACGCCCACCAGTCCACCGCCGATGACCGCCACTTCGCTGCGGGTGAGGGCCGTCATAGCAAACCGGTCGCAGATTGCGCCATCAATGTTTCAATTGCATCAGCATCCTTGGGCACCGCCGCGCTGAGCACTTCAGCGCCATCGGCAGTGATCAGGACATCATCTTCAATGCGCACCCCAATGCCTCGGTATTTTTCGGGCAAATGTGCCGTACTGGCATTACGCGGAATATAAATACCCGGTTCAATAGTCAGCACCATGCCCGGCTCAAAATCACGCCAACAGCCATCAATACGATAATCACCCACGTCGTGAACATCGATGCCCAACCAATGGGACGTCTTATGCGGACACAAAACGCGCACCTCTGCGCTGTCTAATAACGCCTCAAACTCACCCGCCACCAAACCGAGGTCAAGCAAACCACGCACAATAGTGCGCATAGCCGCTTCGTGGGGTGCATTAAAATGGTTGCCCGGGTAACACGCAGCGATGGCATCGACATTAGCCTGCAGGACCAGATCATAGATGTCTCGCTGCGCCGCGGAGTAGCGCCCGCCAACCGGAAACGTTCGCGTAATATCGGCTGCGTAATACTGATACTCACACCCCGCGTCTATCAGCACCAGATCTTGTTTTTTCAGCTTTGCACCGTTGCGCGTATAGTGCATAACACAGGCGTTTTCACCACTGCCCACAATACTGGGATACGCCGGAAAACGGGCGCCTTCACGCATGAACACATACTGTAATTCCGCCTCCAGGTCACGTTCTTCTAGACCTGGTCGACACACCTGCATCGCTGCAATGTGCGCTGCGGCTGTAATATCTGCCGCCTTTCTCAACGTATTTATTTCACTGGCCGATTTGAATAACCGCAATTCATGCAAAAGATGCCGCAAGGCAATAAATTCCCCCGGCGGCTGAGCGCCGCCGGCTTCGCGCTTTCTAATCTGCGCCACCCAGGCCAACAAGCGCCCATCAAAATCAGGATATTCCCCAAGATTGATGAAAATACGCTCACGCCCTTCCAACAGACCAGGCAAAATATCGTCAATATCGGGAAAAGGAAAAGCATAATCCACACCTAGCGCGGGCACAGCACGCTCAAGCCCCATGAGTTCCCCATCCCACTGCTCCGCACGCTCATCACGCTCGGCACAGAACAAAATTTCTTCGCCCTGAGATCGACCGGGGACCAACACCAAAAGTGCTTGTGGTTCTTCAAAACCGGTCAGATAAAAAAAATCGCTGTCTTGACGAAACGGAAAAACAATATCTCGATTGCGACGTTGGGCTTGCCCCCCTGGGATAACTGCAATCGAGTCGTCAGGCATCATTGCCATCAATCGCCGGCGGCGTTTTTTATGCTCCACTGCAACCTTAATCAAGCCGGATCCACCTGATCATCCGTTGCCTGCGCAACCAAGGTGGTGGTGATCATCGCCGCAACCCTGACGTACTCGAATATTTCCATGTATGCACTTTCGTCTTGCTCGTCACCATCTACCTCGTCGTCCATTGCGCTGATGCTGGCAAAATCTCTCAACACCTCCTGCAGATCAGGCGCAAGCTCAGCGTGCTGCGCTTGCACGCTGGCACCAAAACCGCTCAAAAAGCCTGCACACCACTGAGCAAGGCCTGCCAGGCGAAGGTTGAGCAGCTCTGTATCCTGCGGCACCAGCGGCAGAAAAGTCATCCCCTGGGAGTAAAAGTCATCCAACGCCGCGCTGACAAAAGCTTCAACCGCCAATGCGTCAGACAAGAGATCACTGCCCGCCAGTTGCACAAAATCTGACATTGAAAAACGATTCGGACAACCAGCGGCAAAGCCGCAAACTAATCCGTGTAATTCAGAGGTTGGAATCACGGAGGAAGCGCTTAACGCTTTAAGTTCGAGATCAGACACGATATAAAAACTACACAAACGATGATAAACGGCGCAAACTATCGCTCAACCAACTCACAAATACCACCGCTACGCCGCAATGCAGCAAGCGATACTGCAT
This sequence comes from Gammaproteobacteria bacterium UBA4421, assembly GCA_002389675.1. Taxonomy (GTDB): domain Bacteria; phylum Pseudomonadota; class Gammaproteobacteria; order Pseudomonadales; family Azotimanducaceae; genus UBA4421. Next base: position 7,168 of record DGQF01000028.1, on the reverse strand, counting down.
TTTGCAGCCACAAAATAAGGCAGAACTATGGATGCCACGGCAGCAACCGAGCAGCTCAATCAACTTGAGCAACAAATCGATGAACTATTAGTGCTGACGCAGGTGCTAGGGCAGGAAAACCGCGCCCTGCGTACTCAACAGAATAACTGGTCTGTCGAGCGCGCCAAGCTCATCGAGAAAAACGAACTGGCGAAAAATCGCGTTGAGTCAATGATCACGCGTTTGAAGGCGCTAGAGAAAGACTAACCACTGTCAAAAGAGACCCACCACACCTCATGAAAGATACCTTGAGCACAGTTACCGTCACTATTTTGGGCAAAGCCTATCAAGTCAGCTGCCCGACAAATGAAGTAGACGAACTGACCAGAGCCGCACGATTCCTTGACGAACGCATGGACGAAATTCGATCCTCTGGCAGGGTTGTTGGATTAGATCGAGTTGCCGTCATGGCTGCCTTGAACGTCACAAACGACTACCTTTCGGGTCAAAGCACACTCGATCAAACCGGTAGCCTCATTTCCGAACGCATTGACCACCTGACCCACAAAATCAGTCGAACGCTTGCAGAGCATAAACAAGCCGAGTAGTCATTTTTTTAACCCTATGGTGTTAATTGCCGCACACCCGGACAATCTTACGCAATACAACCCTTCGCGCGAGACAGATACACGTTATACTCTGCCTTGTTCCTGGGATGCCCGCCAATTGGTCGCGTCCTTGAGCCGTTAGAGAAACCTCAGGAGAATCTGGCGTCAACAACCGTGTGCTTACCCAATCTGATGGGTCGCCTTAGATGTTGCACAGACCTCCGCCTTGAACCATAACGGTTCAGGGCAAACCAATAGCGGCATCTCCGGGAGCACTCACCCTGTATAGATGAGGACAATGGCACCCCCGCCTGGTCTGCGGGCGCAAGGGCTACACCGGCGGCATGATGAACCCATCGAAAGCAAACCTACGCAGCCATTACCGAGATAAACGCAGGTCTTTGGACCCCACTCATCGCACCGATGCTGCTTTGGCAGTCAAACATCATCTACAGCAATTTACGCCCATTACCCACACAACTACGGTCGCCGCCTTCATGGCAACGGCTGAAGAGCTGGACCTGAATCCATGGATGGTTACGCACCAACAAAGGGGCGGCAGCATCGCACTACCCAGGGTGCACGCTGCAGGTAAAATGACCTTCCACGCGAGCAGCCAATCCACCGTGATGCAGAAAAATCGCTATCACATAGAAGAACCATCCATTGAAGCACCCATCGTGCCCGATGCAAACATTGATATCGCGTTAGTCCCCCTGGTCGCTTTTGACATCGATGGCCATCGTTTGGGTATGGGTGGCGGATATTATGATCGCTTCCTACCCAAACTACCCCGCCATACGTGGATGATTGGTGTCGCATTTGATTGTCAAAAAAGCCCAATACCTCTACCTCAAGCACATTGGGATGTCCCATTACATGCTGTGGTCACAGAAACCGGCATGCTAAAATGGCGAGATCCGACATCCATTGGCGCTCAATAATCCATGACAATCCGCAACATTATCCGAATGGGCCACCCCAGCCTGCGACAACAAGCACAACCGGTTACGCCGCAGATGTTCGGCGCCGCGGAATTGACGCAGCTTGTCAAGGATATGGTTGAAACGCTACATGACTGCGGCGGCATCGGCCTTGCAGCGCCCCAGATTGACGTGTCGTTGCGCGTGGCCATCATCGACATCCCCGGCGGTCCCAGTCGATACGGAGAGATTGCGCCTATGCCGCTGACCACCTTCATCAACCCAAAAATTGAAATTCTTGATCCAACCACTGCCGGACACTTCGAAGGCTGTTTATCCGTACCAGGCCTGCGTGGGTTTGTCGAACGTGCTCAGCATATTCAAGTGTCCTATACAACAATTGCAGGTACGCCAGCCCAAATAACCCTCAACGGTTTCTGGGCAACCGTTTTTCAACATGAATTTGACCACCTAGACGGCATCCTTTATGTCGACCGGATGAACGATACTCGGCAATTGATGTTTGAAGAGGAATATAGCCAATTTGGATCAGCCGAGGCCTAGCAGCAGTTCGCTTTAATCGGCGCTACTGCAGAAATAGCTGATAGGCCGGGTTGTCGTTTTCCGCCCAAAACCGGTAACCAATTCGCTCCAAGAACCGCATCAGGCGTTCACGGTCACAATCCTCAGCTGCGAACCCGACCAATACGCGCCCATAGGCCGCACCATGATTGCGATAGTGAAACAGCGTGATGTTCCAGTTACTGCCAACGCCACTCAAAAAATCCAGCAAAGCCCCCGGACGTTCAGGAAACTCAAAACGAAACAGTAATTCACCACTGGTGCCTACATGCCGCCCGCCAACCATATGGCGCACATGACCTTTGGCCGTTTCGTTGTTGGTCATGTCTACAACGGCATAACCTTTCGCCAGCAAATCCTGCAGCACCTCAGACTGATCCGAGGCGGCACTCACCTGCAGGCCTACATAGATTTGCGCCTCTTGCGTGTTTGCCCATCGATAATTAAATTCAGTTATTGAGCGTTTACCTACCGCCTGACAAAAGCGCAGGAAACTCCCCTGGGCTTCATCAATGGTCACAGCTAAGACCGCTTCTCGCTGCTCACCAATCTCAGCCCGCTCAGAGATATAACGCAACCGATCAAAATTCACATTAGCACCGCTAATCAATGCCACCACAGATGCAAAATTTTCACGGGGTAATACCTTTTTCATGCCGGCAACTGCCAGAGCACCGGCGGGTTCAGTGATCACCCGAGTCTCCTCAAACACGTCCTTGATCGCTGCACAAATTTCATCGGTGCTCGCCAACACCACTTCGTCCACACAATGTTGGGCAATTTTAAAATTTTCTTCCCCTACCTGAGCCACTGATACACCGTCAGCAAATAAATCGAGTGTTTCAGCCGGCAACTCAACCCGTCGGCCTGCATGCAGCGCCGCATGCAAGCACGCTGAGCCCTCGGCTTCGACACCAATTATTTTTGTTTGGGGGTAGAGATATTTCACATACGCAGCGATGCCCGCTATCAAGCCACCACCACCAACCGGGACAAAGATGGCATCGATTTTACCGGGGTGTTGATTGACAATTTCCATACCCACCGTGCCCTGTCCAGCAATGACGTCTACATCGTCATAGGGATGAACAAAAACTAGGTTGCGCTCGACTTGCAATGCCGCGGCATGTTGAGCGGCCTGCGAAAATCCGTCTCCGTGCAAAATCACCTTTGCACCGCGTGCCTTAACCGCATCGACCTTAATACTGGGCGTATTGCGACCCATCACAATGGTCGCTTCAAGTCCAAGATGTGAAGCTGCCATCGCCACACCTTGAGCGTGATTGCCTGCCGACGCTGCAATCACACCCCGGCGTTTTTCCGCCGCACTGAGTTGCGCCATCTTGTTGTATGAACCACGTATTTTAAAACTAAAAATAGGCTGGAGGTCTTCCCGCTTAAAAAGCACTTCCGTTGCGTAGCGTTGGGACAACAGCGGTGCCGGGGTCATCGGCGTTTCAATGGCTAAATCATAGACCGCAGACGCTAGGATCTTCTTTACATAACTTTCAAGCATGGGCACCATCGTTTTGAATACATCGTTTTGAGACTCCAATGACCTCCCAGAACACCTTTAAGCGCCAGGTGGCTCAGGCTGCGCTGGACCTGATTAGGCCCAAACTTACCAGCAAAAGTATTATCGGCGTTGGCACCGGCTCTACGACCGATTTTTTTATCGACGAGCTTGCCAACATCCGGCATCTGTTTGACGCAACTGTTTCATCTAGCCAAAACTCCGCGCAACGCCTGAAAAACCATGGCGTCGCTGTCATCGACTTAAATGCTGCACCTCAAGTAGATGTCTACGTTGACGGCGCGGATGAAGTCAATTTGCACCGGCAACTGATCAAAGGCGGAGGCGCCGCCCTCACACGAGAAAAAATTGTCGCCAGCGCAGCTGATGAGTTTATTTGCATTGTCGACGAAAGCAAGGTGGTTGATACCCTGGGCCGCTTTCCGTTACCCGTGGAAGTTATTCCTATGGCGCGCAGCGTGGTTGCACGAGAAATTGTGCGCCTAGGCGGTCAGCCGATTTGGCGCGAAGGCGTCATCACAGACAACGGCAACTGGATTTTGGATGTTCACAACCTGTTGATCCAAGATCCTATGGCGATGGAAAACGCAATCAACAACTTAGCCGGCGTGGTATGCAACGGCATTTTTGCTCATCATGCGGCCGATACCGTTTTGATCGCATCAGCGAAAGGTGTGATCAGGCAGTAGTTGCCTTTAATAATTTGCCCGGATTCAAAATCTGATGAGGGTCAAAAAGCGCTTTGAGTCCGCGCATCAAATCAATTTCTTCGTCACTACGCGAATAGCCAAGAAACTCTTGCTTGAGCAATCCAACCCCATGCTCTGCTGAAATACTCCCTTGGCGGGCCGCCACCATCGCAAATATTTTAGGACTCATCGCATGGCCTTTGGCCATAAATTCTGCAACATCCATCCCCTGCGGCCGCAGAATATTCAGATGCAAATTGCCATCCCCGATATGTCCATACCAGCAAACTTCAAAATCAGGATAGTTCGCCTGTACAAACCCATCCACTTCTTCAAGAAACTCCGGCACCTGATGAATACACACGGAAACATCATTTTTGTAGGGTGTATATTGAGCGATACTTTCTGAGATGCCTTCCCTGAGCGCCCAAAGAGATTGCGCTTGTGCTTCGGATTGACTCATCACAGCATCCACAGCCCATCCGCCGGACAGGGCTTGCTCAAACGCATCAAAGGCCACCTCCGTATCAGAATCATCGAACTCTATCAGAGCATAATAAGCCACCGAGTGGCGCAGGGGGGGCGTCAGCTTTCTGTGCGCACAGACTTTTTCCAGCGCCAGGTCAGAAAAGAATTCAAATGCGGACACTTTTGTCGCGCGACTAAATACTTGCAGAACATTTAAGAGATTTTTCACTTCGGGTATGCCAACAATCATCACCTTCTGCGCAGGTGGCGGCGTTGTCAGCCGCAGGTCAACCTCAGTAATCAGCCCCAATGTCCCCTCAGAGCCTACCAATAGATGCCTAAAATCATACCCTGTGGCGTTCTTTATCAGACCCGCATTACAGTTGAGCATCGTTGCGCGCCCAGTGACTGCGCGCAGCCCAACCACCCAATCACGCGTCAATCCATAGCGAATTACTCGAATACCACCCGCATTGGTGGCGACGTTTCCGCCAATTTGGCTCGACCCCGAGGATGCAAAGTCAACGGGGTAATACAGCTGTTGATCAAGCGCAAATTGTTGCAACGTATTGGTCAGAACGCCGGCCTGGCAGGTCACACGCCTATCTTGAGGGCTGAAGTCCAGAATATGGTTCATACGGTCAAACGACACAACCAACTCACCGGAACTAGCAACCGCGCCGCCCGACAAACCTGTACGGCCACCGGAGGGCACCAAGGGTAATCCTCGGTCGATTGCGTAACGAACGATTTCAATCACCTGCTGATTGGATTCCGGAAACACAATCGCGCTGGGTGCGACTGTATACCCATTGGTCCAATCTTTGCCCCACTTCGCCAGAGCAGCGGCGTCCGTCTTGATTTGCTTGGCTTCGAGCACGCCGGCTAACACAAGCGGGGCTCCACGGGCACTTTTTCGTCCCACTGCACCTTGCTTGGGCCGCAACGTCGGTTTCGCGGCTGCACTAGGATCTCGGCGCCATTTGTGCTTTAACGGACAACCGGATCAAGCTCCCCCGCCGCATAGCGACCAAACATATTCTCAAGCGAGACCACGCGGATTTTATCCGCTTGGCCCTCGGTACCAAACGCCTGATAACGTTCAATAACAATCGCTCTCATCGCATCCTGTGAGTCTTTGAGATATTTGCGCGGATCAAACTCAGAGCGATGACTGGCCAAGTGTTTGCGAATGGCCGCCGTGGAGGCAAGCCGCAAATCCGTGTCAATATTCACTTTGCGCACGCCATGCTTGATACCCTCCTGAATTTCCGACAGCGGCACGCCGTAGGTCTCAGGAATATCTCCTCCAAATTCGTTAATCACGGCCAACAAATCCTGTGGTACGGAACTGCTGCCGTGCATCACTAGGTGTGTACCAGGAATGCGCTGGTGAATGGCTTTGATCCGCTCAATGGCTAAGATATCTCCGGTTGGCGGCCGACTGAATTTATACGCACCGTGGGACGTACCAATTGCAATGGCCAATGCATCCACCTGCGTTAATTTGACAAAATCTGCCGCCTGCTCTGGATCGGTGAGCAGCTGGTCCATGGACAACACACCAGCTGCGCCAACCCCGTCTTCCTCTCCGGCCTCGCCGGTCTCCAAAGAACCCAAACAGCCCAACTCCCCTTCAACGGATACGCCACAGGCATGGGCCATATCCACCGTCAACTTGGTCACCTCAACGTTATAGTCATATTCCGCGGGCGTTTTCTGGTCCTCGAGTAAGGAGCCATCCATCATCACGGAAGAAAATCCAAGCTGAATGGAGCGCTGGCAAGATGCCGGCGATGCCCCGTGATCTTGATGCATCACCACCGGTATGTGAGGGAACTCTTCAATGGCGGCTAAAATAAGATGCCTTAAAAAATTAGGCCCCGCATATTTTCTTGCCCCTGCCGAGGCTTGCACGATCACCGGGCTGTTAGTCTCATCAGCCCCTTCCATGATGGCGCGCATCTGTTCGAGGTTATTCACATTAAACGCCGGGACGCCGTAGTTATTTTCTGCGGCATGGTCTAATAACTGCCGCATGCTGATCAATGCCATAACATTCTCCGAGTAAGACAATTGGATTTAGGGGACGACTGTTTATACCAAGCCGGTGTTACGATGATAACCCAATTTGCGCACATTATTAGGCCAAAGGATCAAACCAAGGGGTTACCCCGTGCCTGCAGCACCGATACAGCCGGCAGCTCTTTGCCTTCAACAAATTCTAAAAACGCGCCGCCACCGGTCGAGATATAAGAAATACCCTCACGGACGTCATATTTATCGATTGCAGCCAGCGTATCGCCCCCACCGGCGATCGAAAATCCTTCACTGCTTGCAATAGCCTCAGCCAACACCCGAGTGCCTTCGCCAAATTGGTCAAAC
>DGQF01000032.1 GCA_002389675.1 Gammaproteobacteria bacterium UBA4421 | reverse complement strand
TGAGGACATTAGTGGATACTAATGGATTGGTATTTGGTCGGGACGGCAGGATTTGAACCTGCGACCACTTGACCCCCAGTCAAGTGCGCTACCAGACTGCGCCACGCCCCGATTTTGCTCTTTAGCGTCGGTGCAACTTGGTCATCAATGCACAGCACGCTTAGTCGAATAAGCAGGGCCTTCGCTGGCCCCGTGGGAAAATTCTAACATGCTTTCGCTGGCTTGTTTGCTATTTAACCGCCTTGTAATCGCAGAGTGCACACAAGGCGCAACAACGGTAACATTAATCTCTACAAAGATCGGCAACCACCAACCTCTGAGTTGTTATGCGCACTTATGTACGCGTTATGGGACCGAATTCAGTTGGCGGTAAGAAGGCTACGTAAAGGACGCAACGCTTAGTGGGACTCAACTTACAGCCAAATATCCACCCGGTTTCGATATTTTGATTCGCAAAGACCTAATCACACTGTCCATGGTACTTATACTCGGTGGCTGCTGGCAGAGTAATCGCGGACCACTAACCGGCCATCACACTAAAGCGCCACCTAACTTCGCATTTATCGGCTACACCAGTCCTTGTTATCTTGAGCTACCCACTGTCCCTCGTTCCTTTGCGGTGAACTGCTTTCAGATCAATGGGGTTTTGCATATCCACTCTAATCGATTTGCAAAGTGGCCACGCTTAATCGGCGAAAGCTGGGTCGACACCGTCAGGCGGGCGCCTGAAGTACGCGTGGAACTCAACGGTCTAATCTACGCTATGATCGCGACGCCGGTCGACAATGAGCAGCGACGTCAAGCAATATTGAAACGTCGCGGCTATTGGCATGCGTGGCAGGGTATCACTATTTTCAGCTTCACCCCGTCCCAGAAAATGCTTCAAACAGCCAATGGAAGCGAAACGTGACTTCGCTCATTCATCAAACTCAGGAATTAGAATCAAAGGCACCCTCATGACAGAAAAAATATTACCCGGCGTGCTCAACGTTGCCAATCTCATTGCTGACCTCGTATTGGGGGACGTCAACGAACATTTACCCCTAGCACGTATTCCCAGGCAAGGAAATGTTTTAGGACTAGGCACCACCACCAACTCTGATAATGGCGAAACGGTTTTTATCTACCACCCTGAAGCAGATAGCACAGAGGTCTATAAATGCTGCGCACATGACGGCGGAACAGTCCCCATCCAGCCAGACGATGGTAACGACAACTTTCCCTTCGTCTGCTTCACCGATAATCAAAGCGGCCAAGGTATTCGAGTAGACTTAGACGCCATCGCACCGCCGCCGGGCGGGCGACTGACGGATTGGATAAAAGCAGGGATCGATCAACTGGACCTGAGTGAAGCTCCAGTTTACGGCCTGCGGGTAAAAACACGGTGGCAATCGCTGGTTATTACCGTTGCTTCGAAACTATGTATGGCACAGTCGCGCCGCAACGATGTCAGTGACGCGCAGCCTGCGCAGTCTATTTATGACAGCCTCCAGCACTACTATCTCGGCCCCAGCAACCAAACCACGCCAGAAAAAATGAACTATTTGGGTGATTCTTTGGAGTGGAGTTGCTGCGGTTTTTACGACACAGAACCTCATTTAGGCCGAATCACTGTGCCCGAGGCAGATGCTCACCTGCATATTCATGGCATAACCCCTAGCACTGGTCTGGGCGGCCATCTACATTATGAGCATCCGAACTCAGCCCTCATAGAAATTTCGGAATTGTGGATACATCCCATTCATCAAATAAATTATCTGAGCAGCGATATTGCCGTCTGCGATGTCTCTTACCAATCAGGCGTTGTCAAATTTTTGGTTAAAAATCAGGGAGAGCTCGACGTGAGCGACCTCAGCATCGATATCGTTTTGGACAATAAATACAGCTCCCGTAAATATGTTCGACTGCCTTGGCTGAGCGCACAGAGCGCTCAAGCCTTTTCTATTAATCTAGAGGTCTCTGCCGGCGAGCACCATTTAGTGATCATCGCAGACCCGAACAGTAACATCATCGAGCCCAAATCTACGCAGCACAACAATCGCTTTGAAATCACAATCTCTGAACCAAACTGAGTCCTGCTCGCGCCATGCCGAAGCTGAAATTGCAACACTTAACTGGGCGGCTGCCCCACAAGGCGAAGTCTATCTCTTTCGCCGAGTCAGCTGCCGCCAAAGGACATCAGCCAACCGCGACCCCAAAAAAGGCCTCGTCATGCGATAGACCCGGCCGGGAATAATCATTTCCTTGCCCGCTAAAGAGGCCCGTTCCGTTTCTTTAACAACCGTCTGAGGATCTAGCCACATCCAACGGGGGACTTGCCGAGCAAGGTGATGCAGGCCGGCACGCGCATGAATTTCTGTTCGCACATAGCCCGGCAAAGCCACCGTTACCGATACCCCGTGAGGTTTGAGTTCACGATGAATCGACCGACCAAAAGCACTGACCCCGGTTTTAGCGGCGGCATAAATAGATGAATTAGGCATGGGGGTCTCAGCAGCTACACTGGAGATAATGACAATACGCCCCGAACCACGTGCCTTCATAACGGGTCCCGCCCATTGCACCAAGTCAATGACACCACCACACAATAAATATTGCAGATCCGCCGATTCACCCTGGCTCAAAGTGCCAACAGATCCGGCTCTCGTAATACCTGCATTGGCAATGAGCACATCAGGCACTGGCACCGACTCCATAAGCCGAGCAACCCCACTGCTGGAGGCTAAATTAACTGCATACGTGGCCGTATTTGGACCAAGCCATTTTCTAGCAACCTCTAACTTTTCTGTCGATTGGGCGGCAAGCGAAACCCGCCAGCCTTGCAAACTAAGGTGATGTGCATAGGCCAATCCAATCCCAGATGAACCACCTGTGATGAGCGCATGTTGAGTCACTGCGTCGCTGCCCTAACTTGCTCACATTGAGCGAAAAATGCCCCGCATCGGCACAGCATAGCTACCGACTGATTTCTGAGCCTGTTGCAATCTGCGCGACAGCGGCTCCGTCAAGTGCTCGCGGCGGCAGCCGCAGTTTGAACACCGCGTCCGGCAACACGGGAATTTTCGCGCGAACTTGGACAGTCATAACGCTGCCATCTACGGAGGCTAGAGACACCTCGATACGTCGTTTCCGATCTTTGTGGTCGATAACATTGTACTTACACACCGTCACCGCGCCGCTGTAATAATCTTTGCCACCGCTCATCCTCTGGTCTTTCTGACTTCGCAGTTGCAATTGGTAGGTGTCTTCGCCATCGTTGACTGTGCCACCTTGGTAACACTCCGGCGTAAAAAAAAGCGCCGAAATTAAATCAATGCCTTGTGGTTTGTCGATTGACTCAAAGGAATTTTCGGCTCCGTCCAGCAAACGAACCCCCGCTTCTGTGTTAAGCACGATCTTCAATTTCTCGCCTTTGCTCACCGTGCGGGACATATACGCCTGCGTCACTGGCCCACGCGGTGCCCATTCACCCCGAGCCGCAAAAATACCATTCCATCGATAGTATGCGCTCATCGCTTTGGACGTTTGAAATTCGCCCACCACCTCGTAATCTTTACCCTGCCGAGATAGGTTGAGCTCAAGCTTACCCGCTTTAATAAAGGCCATGCGCGCGTCGTATTGGTAGGCACCAGCGCGGGCGGTCGCCGCTGCCGCACACAGCAACGCTGATGATAATAGTGCTATTAGAAATGCTCGGCAGGGCATCGTCATCCTCAACTTTCAATCCCTAGGATTTAAGGACTCGTAAAACGTCTTCCAGTTCAACGCGCATCTGACGAACCAGCAGTTTGAACTGCGTCGCGTCCTCTTTTGCATCTTCACCAGTCAGGCGCTGTCGTGCTCCTCCAATGGTAAAACCTTGGTCATAGAGCAGCGCACGAATTTGGCGAATGACAATCACGTCTTGTCTTTGATAATAACGGCGATTACCTCGTCGTTTTACCGGACTCAGCTGCGGAAATTCCTGCTCCCAATACCGCAGCACATGGGGCTTCACTTCACACAGCATACTGACCTCGCCAATGGCAAAGTAGCGCTTACCAGGGATGGGCGGCAACTCGTTATTATTACTCGGTTCCAGCATTATGGTCTGCATCTTCTGTGTCAATATAACTGGCGTTGAAAGCCGCGGCATCTGCGTCTACGCCGCCGTAGGCCTCCACCCTGGCTTTCAACTTCTGACCCGGTCTAAAGGTCACCACCCGCCGCGCAGTGATGGGGATTTCTTCCCCTGTCTTGGGATTACGTCCAGGACGTTCGCCTTTCTCGCGAAGATCAAAGTTTCCAAAACCCGACAATTTTACCTGTGTATTTTTTTGCAGAGATTGTCGAATCTCATCAAAAAAAAGTTCTACTATTTCTTTCGCTTCACGTTTGTTGAGGCCCAGTTCCTCAAACAGCTGGTCAGCCATTTTTGCTTTGGTCAGCGCACTCACGCCAGCACTCCCTACGCCCCTTTTGGGCGAAATTAACCCTCAACCTTCCTTCACTTACGCGCGCCAACCCTTGACTTATTTTTATGCGGGTTTTGTGCGCTAGGTAAAGACCTCTACCTCAAGCGTGCGGAGAACGCATCGCGCAAGGCATCAACAGCGGCCTCGGTATGTAATCCTATAGTGTCCTCGGTAAGAGTGGCGTCTCGACTCTGCAACGTCAAGCCTAACGCCAGACTTTTTTCATTAGAATCAATACCTTTGCCGACGTAAACATCAAACAATCTGAACTCCACCAACACCTCCCCCAGCGCATGACGCACCACTTTCTCGACCGCTGCGGCAGAGACCTCCTGGTCAACAACCACCGCCAAATCGCGGCGCACGCTCGGAAAACGAGAAAGCCCAGCATACACCCTATGGGGCCGGTGAATCGCGGCCTGCGCCACAATTTCAAACACAAAAATGCCATCTACGCCCAACTGACTTTCTAGCTGAGGGTGAAGCCGGCCAACACGGCCACAATTCCGATCATCCAGCATGACGGATGCGCTTTGCCCTGGATGCAATATCGGATCTTCACACGGCGCAAAACTTACACCCGTTGCACCCGCCCATGACAACAACCCTTCAACCACACCTTTAGCATCATAAAAATCGACCAAACCACTGGCCCCGTGCCAAGTCTCTCGACTGCGGCGCCCCCAAATCAGGCCCCCGAGCATGGCTGCCTGAATTAATTGATCAGCCTGGGGCACAAAGGTTAGACCCAACTCAAATAATTTAACGCTATCCTGCTGTCGAGCTCGATTGGCGCGCAGCGTATCGATCAACCCCGCTAGCAGATTAGTGCGCATCACTGACTGTTCTGACGACATGGGATTGGCCAACTTGATCGGAGCTTGACCAGGATCAACCCAATGTTGCAGCTGCGGATCAATAAAACTATAAGTAATCACCTCCTGAAAGCCCTGACCAGCCAAGTGGCCTTTTAAAGCGGCCTCGCTATGGGCTTCCAAAGACACTTCTTTCAAGGCAACCTCAGCAAGAGGCTGACGACTGGGTATATTGTTATACCCGTAGATTCGACAGATCTCTTCTACCAAGTCTGCTTCAAGGGCTATGTCGAACCTGTGACTGGGCGCAACAATTTGCCAACTGACGCCCGAATCATGGACTGAGCGCTCTACCACCGCAAAGCCTAGGCGGACGAAGGCTTGATCTACCTGTTCAGCAGCAATATCCACCCCAAGTAACGCCTGCAATCGGTGTTGGCGAAGACAAATTGGGCGCGGTTGAGGCAGGTGCTCCTGCGAACTGCGCTCAACAACCGGCCCAGGCGTTCCGCCAACAATTTCGACCAATAACTGGGTTGCTCTAGCCATAGCTTGAGCTTGCAATTGAAAATCAACACCTCGCTCATAACGATGGGATGCATCAGTATGCAAGCCATAACGTCTGGCCGTTCCAGCAACGGCAAGCGGCGCAAAAAATGCAGACTCTAAAAAAACATCCTGCGTGTCGGCTTGTACGCCACTGCGCGCGCCCCCCATGACACCCGCTATCGCAATCGGACCCTGAGCATCGGTGATTAACAGGGTTTCGGTATCAAGGTTGACTTGCTGACCGTCGAGCAATGTCAATTCTTCCCCCTCCAACGCCTTTCGAACGACAATGCCTTCACTTAGTTGATTCAAGTCAAATGCATGCATTGGTTGGCCCAATTCCACCAACACAAAATTTGTAACATCAACCACCGCATCAATACTGCGCAGACCGCAACGGCGCAATCGCTCTTGCATCCAATATGGGGTTGGACGCGACACATCTATACCGCGGATTACCCGCCCCAGGTAACGCGGACAAGCATCCGGCGCAGCCAAATGCACTGGAAACGTGGCATCGCTGGCGGCTTCTACGGACTTGCCCGGCGGTTCAGTTACCGCTAGATTATTCAGCACCCCGACTTCTCTGGCGATCCCTCGAATACTCAGGCAATCACCCCTATTGGGAGTCAAATCAACGTCAACGGTCACATCATCTAGTTGCATCGCTTGAATAAGATCTGTCCCTGCAGACCAATCCTGCGGCAGCTCCATTATGCCGTCATGATTATCTCCAAGGCCGAGCTCTTTAGCGCTACACAACATACCCTCGGAGGCAACCCCTCTGAGCTTGGCTTTTTTGATCTTGAAATCACCCGGCAAACGCGCGCCCACACGAGCAAAAGCGACCCTTAAACCGACACGCACATTGGGCGCGCCACAGACAACCTGAGAATGCACTTCACCATCAAAAACTGTACACACAGAAAGCTTTTCAGCGTTGGCATGCCGCTCACAGCCTTCAACTATTGCGACCACCACCCCAGAAAACCTACCCGCAACGGGCTCTACACCGTCGACTTCTAATCCTGCCATGGTGAGTTGCTGCAACAAATCTTCGCGTCCTAAAGCGGGGTTCACCCACTCGCGCAACCATGCTTCGCTGAACTTCACATTATTCTCCGGTTAGTTGAATTGTCGCAGGAAGCGGATGTCATTTTCGAAAAAAAGGCGTAAATCGTCGACTTCATAAAGCAACATCGCTAGACGATCGCATCCAAACCCAAAGGCAAAGCCCGAATACGCTTCTGCATCAATGCCCGCCATTTGCAAAACATTTGGATGCACCAGTCCACAGCCCATCACCTCTAACCACCCGGTCTGGCTGCACACCCGACATCCCGCACCAAGGCAGTGAACACACTGCACATCGACTTCAGCGGACGGCTCAGTAAAGGGAAAATAAGAGGGTCTAAATCGAACCGCCAAGTCTTTCTCGAAAAATTTACGCAGAAAATCGATGACGGTGCCTTTGAGGTCGGCAAAACTGATACCCCGATCGATCACTAAGCCTTCAACCTGATGAAACATGGGGCTGTGAGTTAAATCGGAATCCCGCCGATAGACGCGCCCTGGGCATATCACCCGTATGGGCGGCGCTTGGGTCTCCATCGTATGCACTTGGCTGGGCGAGGTATGCGTTCGCAACAACGTTCCGTCCCCGAAATAAAACGTATCGTGCATCGCGCGCGCCGGGTGGTGCGCCGGAATATTTAGCGCTTCAAAATTATAATAATCATTTTCGATTTCGGGGCCCGACACCACGTCATAACCGGCGCCAACGAACAAGGCTTCTATTCGATACATCACCTGAGTCACAGGATGAAGTCCCCCTTCCCCCCCCCGACGACCAGGCAGCGTGATATCAACTGCATCTTCAGCCAATGTTTTCGCCAACTGCGCCTGCTCTATAATCACACGCCGGGCTTCAATGGCATCTTGCAATTCGCCCTTGGCGGCGTTAATCGCAGCACCCACTGCGGGACGATCAGAAGGATCCAACCGTCCCAGTCCCTTGAGCAAATCAGTCAACGCACCTTTTTTACCCAGATAGGCAACACGTACTTCATCCAGCGCACGCAGATGTGAGGCCGACGCAACCGCCGCCTGAGCCTGTGCAAGAATGCTTTTCGTATCCATATATCTCCTATCGGCAAAAAAGTGTTATCCAATAAAAAAGGGAAGAACCCATGTCCTTCCCTTTAATCGGGCGATCTAGCTCGCCAGACGGACACCTGATGCAGGTCCCTTGAGCAGTGGCTGTAGTTCAAATGGGCGCATCATACCGATAACGCCCGACAGGATGCCTACGCTGCGGCGGACTCTTGTGCGCTTTGCACGCGAGCAACCAACGCGGCGAACGCATCTTTTTCGTGCATCGCTATATCAGCTAGCACTTTTCGGTCGACTTCCACACCCGCGGCCTTCAGACCGGCAATAAATCGGCTGTAAGACAACCCATGCTCACGTGCCGCTGCATTGATCCGTATGATCCACAGTTGGCGAAATTGACGCTTGCGCTGACGGCGGTCGCGATAGGCATACTGCCCGGCGCGAATCACCGCCTGCTTAGCGACTTTAAACGTCCGACTGCGTGCGCCGTAATAACCTCGGGCTGCTTTTAAAATCTTCTTTCGGCGGGCTCTGGAAGCTACACCACGTTTAATTCTTGGCATAAGTTTCCCCTATCGAGCCTTAGTTGGCAGCATGCGGCGCAATCTTGGCACGTCGGCGGCGGCCACATCATGGAAGCCGCGGAGCTGACGCTTACGCTTTGTGGCTTTCTTAGTCAGAATGTGATTTCTGTTCGCTTTGCGGTGTTTATAGCCGCTGGAGGTCTTGCGAAAACGCTTCGCGGCCCCACTGTTGGTCTTAAGTTTTGGCATTTGGCCTTATCTCCACGCAATTGTTAGACAGTACTTACGTACTGCACGAAAACGACCCAACATCGGAAGTCTTGAGTGCTTTGCGACAGAGCAGAATGAACTGCACTGCCGGCTAGCCTTTCTTTTTCTTTGGAGCCAAAACCATAATCACCTGTCGACCTTCGAATTTCGGATCAGATTCTATTGACCCCAGTTCGTCTAAGTCTCCAGAGATGCGCGTCATTAACTGCATGCCGATCTCCGGGTGAACCACTTCACGCCCTCGAAACCGCAACGACACCTTGGCTTTGTCCCCGTCTTCTAAAAAGCGTCTCAGGTTGCGTAGTTTTACCTGATAGTCGCCTTCTTCCGTTCCGGGTCGAAATTTAATCTCTTTAACTTGGATTTGTTTCTGTTTTTTGCGTTGCGCTGCTTTTGTCTTTTTCAGCTCAAACAGATACTTTCCATAGTCCATTACTTTGCAGACTGGCGGTTCAGCCTCAGGCGCTACCAGCACCAGATCTAAACTTGAAGCCCGCGCCTCGGCCAACGCTTCCTCTCTCGAGACAACGCCACGTTGACCCCCATCAGCACCCACCAATCGCACGCTCGTAGAACGAATTTCTTCATTCAGCAAGGAGCGCTCGGCGCGCTTGATCCCTTTCTTAATAATTTTCTCCTGCCATACTCCGTGTATAGCCTCGCATTCTAAAAAAGCTTCTTGCGCTTGCGGTCCACCCACTGCAGACCTTTGAACCCGCCTCGCACAATTTCAGCACCGACAAGCAAAGGCCAAACGCCTTGACCTGTCGATGACAGCCCTGCGATCAGCCTCTATAACGATGACCTTCCGGGCTAGCTCTCTAGCCTAATTTTTTGCCACCTTCACGATATTTTTCGCCTGCGACACTACAAGCTTTACCCCACAGTGCCTCGGCGGCCGTATTCTACTGCCGGACGGCGCGTGCATCAAGCACCTAATTCACCCTTTAGCCACCTGATGTATTTGCATATCTTTGCGTCGGACGGGCGCCGTTTTCATCATACAAGTCAAACTCATCGACGAGGTTTTCCACCCACTGGATAGAACCGGTTCTTTCTATCAAGCCTTCTGCTTGAACCAGCGCCGCCACCGACCGACCAACCAATAACGGCGTCTGCGACTGAGACAAATCCATCTCTCGCTCTTTTGCCGCATCCTGTATAAATTCTGTCGCAACCGCTCCGGGATATAAAACAATCGCCGGGATGCCTTTTGGCTTAAGTTCCAGCGCCATATCGGCGGTCAAACGATCCAAACCCGCCTTGCCGGCACCATAGGAGCTACTAAAATGATACTCCTGCCCACCCGGCGAAGAAACGTTAACCATCACTGCACCGGCAGAAGCAAACATCAACGCTGAGGCATGCCAACTCGCCACATAATGCGCGCGCAGGCCAATACCTACTTGGTCGTCCCAAACTTGAATAGGATGATCCCAATAACCACCGCCCCAAGCTGGCGGACTGGGAATTTTGTAGACGTTATTGACTAGAATATCGATATGATCGACTTCAGAACCGATCCGTTGGAACAAACCTGCAATGGCAGCATCATCGCCATGATCACAAGCAATTGCCCGACCCTGTCCCCCTGCTTCGGTGACCAAACGCGCCGTCGTATCGATGGTACGCTCACCATCTCCCGTGGTCCGGCCGGTAACATATACCGTGCAACCCTGCTCACCCAAAGCGATGGCAATCCCCTTGCCAATGCCTCGGCTGGCACCCGTAACCACCGCAATTTTGCCCTGCAAATTTCCCATGATTAAACCCTTGTCAGTATTTTGAGGCCGCAGACTACCAGATAAAACCAAACAATCGACCCCTACTCGGCGTAAAACTGCAAACACAACCGCAAGTCTGCGAACTTGGACTATACTGAAGGCGGCGTATTTCCTGCGCCCGATCCTTGCCCAGAAAAAAGGTGAATGCCATGACCAGAAAGACCCTCATCCAACTTCACCTTATTGCCGCCGCATTTTTCACCCCGGTGCTATTGCTGATTGCCTGCTCCGGCGGCCTTTATCTTTTAGGCTATAAAGGCAACGTCCATAGCACACCCGTGTCCATTCCGCAGGGCATTTCGATCGACATCAACAGCACTGACCTCGATGCAACTGTACGCAAACTTCTGCAACGTCTGAACCAACCCAGCGACTTTGAATACGTGAAACAAAAGGGGGCAACTTTGTTCACCAGGCCAACCTCGAAAACGCACTACGAAATCAGAACCGCAGAGGCGTCCCTGCAGGTGCTAATCAATCGCCCGAACTTGCAAAAAACACTCATTGAACTGCACAAAGGTCATGGCCCCCTATCCTTCAAAACCTTTCAAAAATTCACCGCGATCGCTCTACTTTTCATCTTATTAACCGGCACTTGGTTGGGCTTATCTGCAGCCGGCCTGCGCAGAAATACCAGCTTGGGTCTTGCCGCAGGTACCATATTGCCGTTGCTCCTTATACTTGCCAGCTAGGCCTAATGCGGCGACCCCGCTGCTCGGGATTCACTTAGCGATGGCACACCCACCGGTACCGGTGTAACATTTCTGTCATAAATCAACACATCCATTGGGAGACTTATCATGACGCAGGCAGTCACCGCAGCACAGCCGAGCCCGGCAGAAGAAATCGCCGCGCTGGTCGCTCGTTCAAGAGCGGCTCAAAAACAAATCGAACACTACAGCCAAGAACAGGTTGATGCCCTAATTCGCGCCATGGTCTGGTCGGCTGCTCGGCCGGGTATCGCCGAGGAGATAGCCCAGTTCACGGTTGATGAAACTGAACTGGGCAACTATGCAGGCAAATTTCTCAAAATTCAGCGCAAAACGCGCGCGGCTCTAATGGATATTATCAACGATAAATCGGTCGGCATTCTCGAAGAATTACCGGAACGCGAAATTGTCGTGATCGCAAAACCCATGGGTGTCATCGGTGCTCTGGCACCCTCAACAAACCCCGAAGCAACTCCTGTTATCAAAGCCATTCACGCCGTCAAAGGGCGTAACTCGATCATTGTGGCACCCCACCCGCGCGCCAAGCTTACCAATAAAAAAATCTGCGACCTGATGCGCGCTGCGCTGGAGAAGATGGGGGCACCGGCTGACCTCGTTATTGGCATCGAATCTCCTAGTCTAGATCTGACCAACGAGCTCATGCAGCAATGTGATCGTGTTCTCGCCACAGGTGGCGGGGCGATGGTCACGGCAGCTTACTCTAGCGGCACACCGGCGCTGGGCGTAGGTGTCGGCAACGCGGTCATCACCGTGGATGAAACCGCGGATTTAAACGACGCAGCAGAAAAAATCCATCTGTCCAAAACGTTAGACTTGGCGGCCTCTTGCTCCTCCGACAACTCTGTGCTGTTGGTCGACTCCATTTACGACGAGATGCTTGAGCGGCTAGAGAGTAAAGGTGGGTACCTATGCAATGCTGATGAGAAAGCCAAATTACAGGCAACCATTTGGGATGCAGAGGGCCACTTGAATACCGCCGTCGTTGCGCAACCTGCCCAAAAAATTGCCGCTATGGCAGGGCTAGATGTACCGCCGACCACTGAATTTTATATCGTATCAGAAGACAACTGGGGACCCGAGCACCCCTTTTCTGGCGAAAAACTGTGCGTCACAATGGCCCTTTACCGCGCACGCGACATTGACCATGCCATCGAATTGACCAATAACATCCAAAGTTATCAAGGCCAGGGGCACTCTTGTGGCATCTACTCAACCAGCGACGCAAATATCATGAAGCTAGCAGACGCCACTCACACCTCTAGGGTCATGGTCAACCAACCACAAGCGGCTTCGAACAGCGGAAACCTGTGGAACGGAATGCGCCAAACCTTTTCTCTAGGCTGCGGTTCCTGGGGGGGCAACGGCACCAACAACAATATCTCATGGCGTGACTTAATCAACGAAACCTGGGTGTCCAAACCACTCGCGCAGAGCAAAGAGCTGATGTCTGATGAGGAGCTCTTTGGCGACATCATCGAGCAATTGGGCGAGTAACCCGACCCCTCACACGCCCGCCAAGCAAACCCCGGCACTCTTGCGCAGAGTGCCGAATCGCTCGCGCAAGGGTCTCCCTCTAGAGGGAGACTGCCGCGGCCGCCGCCATGGTCTGTTGAGTCACGGCAAAACGATCCTCACCCCAAGGCATCGGCATCAAAACGGGATGCTCGACCCCAGCATCGACGTAACCTTGCACAAAGTCAGTCACCTGCTTGTCACTGCCAATGAAATCAATCGCCTGTATCATGTTTTGAGAAATTGCCGCCAGCGCGCCCTCTCGGTCCCGCTTCGCCTGATGTGCTCGAAGGGCATCTACTTCAGCCGCGAATCCTGCACTTCTGAACATATTTGCATAGCCATCCGCCATCGCATAGTTAAATAAATCCTTTCGGGCAGACTTCGCAGAACGCTCGTATTCCCCAACAGCGGCGTGAACATAGGCAAATATTTTGGCGTCACCGCCTGCGCGCACTTGCGCAATCGAAGGCTTAACATGCCCCACTGGAATATAATTGAGCAGCACACCGTCAGCCACCTCACCCGCGAGCTTTAACATTTGCGGACCCAGCGCCGCCATGACAATTTTTGGACGACGCTCGCCGAGCCTCATCCCTAAACGAAAGCGCTTTACCGACCAGAAATCACCTTCGAATGTAACCGACTCTCCCGACAAACATTCACGCAATAAAGCCACGTACTCGCGCATGCGCGCAATCGGTCGGTCAGGCCGTGACAAGCCATGTTGACTCAAAATACCTGGCGCGGATACTCCAACACCAAGCCAAATATCCGCGTCAGGACTCAGCGCCTGAAGTGTCGCCGCAGACATCGCCGCAAGGGCGGGGGTGCGCACTTGAATCGGCACAATCCCCGTGCCCAAAGCAAGCGCCGGCGCCACCGCCGAAACTGCACCTAACAGGCTAAACGCGTCAGTCCCCGTCGCTTCAACCGTCCACAGCGATCGATACCCCATCTTTTGTGACATCTGCGCGATATCAATCACCGCGCGCGGACCTAATACGCCTAAACTTCCAAAAGTCACGCCTAACTCTGCCACTTCTTGCCCCTTGTTTTAATTTAAATATAGCTCGCTAACCGGCCTCGAATCATCGCGAGCTGCAGCGATATTGTCTAGCGCGCACAATCAACCACTTTTAATTCGAGCCGCGAACCCCGCGCCGGATTCCGCATACACGTTGAACACTATATCGGCGCCGGCCGCTTCAAGCACTGTTTCTTCCTCCGCGAATTTTGCCGTAACCGCAATGCGACCGGGAAACTCAATATCTGACAAATGCTGCAGAACCTCCAGCGTCAAGGCAACTTTTGGCAACGCCAATATCACCAACTGCAATTGATGACCCGCTTGCACGTGTTCCCAAAAATCCTCATCGGTCGGATCACCTAAAACAACCGCCCTGCCAGCATGTTGATGGTTTGCAACCGTAACAGGATCAAAATCAATTCCCACCAAATCGGCGCCAAAACTCGAGCGCAACCCTTCAAAGGCGCTCGCACCAATGCCGCCCATTCCCACTACCGCGACACTTGCACCACCTATCTGGAGCGGCCGATCGTCTGGCAGGCGGACACTGCGCTGCCAACGCGTCCAAAACCTATTATACCTTCGGTAAATGCTATGGGCCCTTGTATTTAAGACCGCAGCCAGGACAAAAGACATCGCCAAAGCCACCGACAAGGACACCAGCCACTGAGCGTCCAACCAGCCTCGGGACACGCCCAGCGCCAACACAATCAACCCAAATTCGCTAAAATTGGTCAAGCTAAAACTGGCCAACAATGACGTACGAGCCCGCAAACTAAACAGAGTCAGCAATCCGAAGAAACCGGCTGATTTCAAGACAATCAGAGGAACGAGCAGCAAACCGGTGAACACCACTTCACCGGTCAGGGCGCCGGACGCCCCCACTGATAGAAAAAAACCCATCAAAAATAAATCTTTAAAGCCCAGCATGGTTTTTGCCAATTCATCTGACTTGGGATGACTGGCAATCAGAACCCCCAAACACAGCGCGCCCAAATCTCCTTTTAACTGCACCGCTTCAAATAGTGCCGCGCCACCAAGCGCAAGCAGGAAACCATAAAGTACCAGCAGTTCCCCATGACCCACACGGTTGAGCACAACCATCATCAGTGGCCGCAAGGGAATCAGCAAACCCAGAAAAATTGCCCACGGTGAGGGCAATTTCCCCGCAGACAAGACCAAAAACACCACCGCAAGTAGGTCTTGCATGATTAAAACGCCTATCGCGATACGACCCTGCAGCGAAGTCATCTCGCCGCGCTCTTCAAGCACTTTCACGGCAAATACGGTGCTGGAAAAACTCAGTGCAAATGCCACCAGCAAAATATTCAGAGGCGGCAAATCCGCAAACATCGCCAATCCCAGTAGACTCAAGGCATAAAGCGTGAGGCTGCACAGCGCCACCACCAACAACACATGCAGGCCCGTGACGGCCCAGACCTGAGGCCGAAAAAGCGTTTTCAGATCGAGTTTCAAACCAACGCTGAAGAGCAGAAGGATAATGCCTAGATTAGCCAGTTCGTCGAGAAATGCGTTTTCGGTCTGACCTTGATCACCCAGCAAGAAGCCTGCCAGCAAAAATCCGACAAGCGCGGGCAGCCCGACTGCCCGCGCCAGAGTCCCGAAGACAAAAGACGCAGACACCCAGACCAATTCTTGGGGCACCGAAGATATCCATTGAAACTCCACAACACCTCCAGCTGGCCGGTCTTGTTCCATCACAATCGACTGAAATCTGGTAGGCACGCCCGGATTCGAACCGGGGACCTCTACCATGTCAAGGTAGCGCTCTAACCAACTGAGCTACGCGCCTAGATATCGGCAACATGTCGCCATACGCCGACGACTCAAACGTCCAAACCGTAGGTGCTTGGAAGACCCGTATCATACGCGATGCCACACGCATTTCTACCAAGCAGTGTGACATTTCTGAAAAAGACAGAAGCTTTGCTGACCCTTAAAGATTGCGCAGTGTTTATTTGCTCAAAAATTACAGGTAGGATCAGATTGTCTGACGATTTGTTTCAACCTTATTCGGTCCTAACCGACCAATCAGGTGAAGGACAAAACCTCCCTTGGGAGGGGGGGATTAATCAGACACACGTTCTAGAAATTTGGAACATACACGGAATCTATTGAGGGGAGGCCTCCATGAACTCTATCCGAGCTTGCACGACAATAGTCGCGTGCCTATTTACTGCCTCGACGGTCTTGGCCCAGGAGAGGCGCATCGAAGAGGTTGTCGTAACTGCTGAAAAACGCCAATCCACAGTATCCGACACATCCATTTCAATCACCGCTTTTGGTGAAGATATGCTGGAAGACTTTGGCATCCAAGGCGCAGACGAATTAGTCAATTTTTTACCATCAACGACGCGTGATGCTTACGACATTCGTATTCGGGGCGTCGGTCGCAACTTCCGCGCGCTAGGTGGCGATCCCGGCGTAGCGACTTATTATAACGGCATCTATTCAGAAGACTTCGGCATTGCCGCCTCGGAAAACGGCCTTTACGACGTCGAGCGAATCGAGGCACTTAGAGGACCTCAAGGGACACTTTACGGACGAAATTCAATTGGTGGCGCGCTGAATTACATCACCAACAAACCTACCAATGAGGTTGAAGGTGAATTTCGAGTGTTGTCCGGAAATCTGGAGGCTCAAGAGGTTTATGGCATCCTATCCGGGCCGATCATCGAAGATAAGCTGTCAGGCCGCATCGTGGGTGTCAAACGCGACCGCGATGGTGCTCAACGGGGCATGAACGGTTCAGAGCGCATCAACAGCATTGACGATCAGAATTTTTCTCTCGCCCTTAAGTGGGATATCGCTGAAGATTGGCAAGCCAATCTGCGCTTCAATGATCGGTCCTCGAATCGCATAGTCGGTCAAAGCCCGGTGGTAGACGAAGGACCTGGTGGCATGCGCGACAACCGCGCAACCACCAATTACGCGCGCGGACTTGGATCAGCGGACGCGACCACTCCCGGCGCGATTCCATTTAGCCACCCTAACGGTCAAACACTCTACGGCGCTTTTCACCGCCCCGGCACCGATATTGCCAACTCATTTGTGCCCAACTCAGGATTCGGACTGACCGGACTGGAGACCGACACCGACCTTCAAGACCTCAACGGTGCGGTGGCAACCAACAACGACAACAATGAAAAGTTTGATCAGAACGGCATTCAATTCGATCTCAGCTGGGACATCAATGAAACCACCTCTTTGAAATACCTTGTGGGCTGGTCCGAATTCGACTACACGTTCGACATCGATCTAGACGCTACCAACGGTGAATTCTCACAGCCGCGGCAGACCGTGCTTGAGGCTGTCGAAACCCAATCTCACGAGCTACAACTGCTTTGGAGCATTGGTGATAATCTCCAAATGACCAGCGGTTTATATTACTTCAACTCAGAACGCCTGCAGAATTATGCCTTCCGCGACACGGCCAGTCAGGGGCGCTTTACGAACCCCACCATTTACGGGAATATGGCGGGGTTTCTACCCTTTGTGGTCACTGACCCTACAGGCGGTCATGTTCGTCGCGGCGCGGCACCGGTCGGAAGCCAAGTGCTAGGCACTTGGGAAGGTGACCCGACGGGCGCATTTTATGAATACTGGAATACCGTAGACACCGACGCTTTTGCCGTTTACACGCAGGGGACCTACACTTTTAATGAGCAGTGGGCACTCACCGTCGGCGTGCGTTGGGCCAAAGACGAAAAAGAAGCCTTTGAGGAACGCACAGGGTATTTTGAACTCAACAACGCCTTGGACCCCTTCATCGTCGGAGCCTGCGACGGCGCTTTCGGTGGCGCCGGTGTTTGCTCTTCACTGGGCCTGACGCCGTTAGCCATTACCAACGTATTTATGGGCGCCGCTGCACCAACCTTTAATCCTGCCGCACCGATTGCGCCCACTTGTGAGCTTACCGACCCTCAATGTGCTACACCGTTGCGCCTGCAAGGCTTGCCATTTTCGTTTTCTGATGCCGCCGAGGGAGATGACGACTGGGGAGATGTCTCCTTTCGCGTCAACTTAGACTGGACCCCCAACGAAGACACCCTCGTCTACGCGTCAGTCACCACCGGCTATCGTTCCGGCGGATATTCACTGGGCATTGGTGATTCAAGAGGCACACCTCCTGGCGGCCTCTCCGGCATCGAACCCCTTTCATACGATCAGGAAGAGGTTCTAGCGACGGAAATCGGCTACAAGGCGACATTGCTTGACGGGCAACTACAAATCAATACATCCGCCTATATGTACACCTATGACGACTACCAAGACCGGGTGGAAGTATTCAATGCAACCTCTGGCTTGAGTCAGGATCAGGTGCGCAATGCCAAAGAGGCCAAAAATCGTGGTATCGAAATTGAGGCTACATGGCTACCCACAGATGCCTTAATGCTCGGCGGCAATCTCAGCTGGACCGACACCGAATATACCGATGACATTTTTGTATTAGAGGACGACAACCCGTTTTATCCTATTGAGGTATTTAACCAAACTGAAGCGGGTGGCAGAGATGCTTTCTTGGCTCGCAATCTCGACGGGAATTCACTCAAGCGAATTCCGGAATGGAAATACACCCTTTGGGGCACCTACGAATGGGGCTTTTCGCAAGGCACTCTCACCGCCGGCGCCACTTGGTCTTATACCGGTGAGTACCAATCTGAGGGCTTCAAACGCGCCTATGATGAAGTGCCTGAAAGAGAACGCCTAGATATGTCACTCACCTGGCGAGACAACAAAGACAAATTTGTCGTTCGTGCATTTGTCGATAACGTTCTCGACGAGGTTTATACCCGGGAGATTGGCACAGCAACCGCTAATAGCGATTGGCGCCGCACCGCGGCATCACTGTATCCCCGATTTTACGGCGTGGACTTGACCTTCCGATTTGGCGCGATTTAGCGCCTTGGCGCGTCTAGCCGCAATTAGCGGCTAGACGCACAGGGTCTAGTGTTTGAGGCCCGCATCCCGCACCCGCTGCAGCTGATCACGAACCGCTGCGGCTTCTTCAAATTCTAAATTTTGGGCATGATCTAACATACGTTTTTCAAGCTCGGCCAGAAGCTTTCCAAGCGCCTTGGGGCTCTGAGGAATTTCTGTGGTCTCTTGCCTGCTTATACCAGTCTTGGTCGAACGCTTACTGCCACCGGATGTGACCCGCGCACCTTCCATAACATCATTAATTGTTTTCGAGATGCTCACCGGCACAATCCCCTGTGCCTGATTGTGCGCCAGCTGTTTCGCACGACGACGATTAGTTTCACCAATAGCCCGGTCCATCGATCCGGTCCTAGCATCGGCATAAAGAATTGCGCGCCCCCTGACGTTGCGTGCAGCCCGACCAATGGTCTGAATCAGCGAACGCTCCGAACGCAGAAAACCTTCTTTGTCCGCATCAAAGATCGCCACCAGAGAAACCTCCGGCAAATCGAGCCCTTCACGCAGCAAGTTAATACCCACCAACACGTCAAACTCACCCAAACGCAAATCGCGAATAATCTCCATTCGCTCAACGGTATCAATATCGGAATGCAGATAACGGACTCGCACGCCGTGTTCATCCAGGTATTCAGTTAAATCTTCAGACATGCGCTTGGTCAGCGTTGTCACCAGCACCCGCTCCTTGCCTTCAACAACACTTTTTATTTCACTGAGTAAATCATCCACCTGACTAATCGCCGGTCGGATAATGATCTCTGGATCAAGCAAGCCAGTTGGCCGCACAACCTGTTCAACCGTCTGACCACCCATTTGCGCCTCGTACGTTGACGGCGTCGCTGAGACAAAAATCATCTGCGGCGCCAAACGCTCCCATTCTTCAAAACGCAACGGCCGATTGTCCAAGGCCGATGGCAGACGAAAACCATACTCCACCAAAGTCTCTTTACGCGAACGGTCCCCTTTGTACATGGCGCCAATCTGCGGCACGGTCACATGCGATTCATCCAAGACCAGCAGAGCATCAGAGGGCAGGTACTCAAACAACGTCGGCGGCGCTTGCCCGGCTTCCCGCGCAGACAAATATCGGGAATAGTTTTCGATACCAGAGCAATAACCAAGCTCCTGAATCATTTCCAAATCAAAGCGAGTACGCTGCTCCAAGCGCTGCGCTTCGACTAATTTGTTATTCTGTGTGAGGTGATTCAAGCGATCTTGAAGTTCTTCTTTGATATCGTCCAGGACTGAAAGCATACGCTCGCGTGGCGTAACGTAATGTGTCTTGGGAAATACCGTGTAGCGGGGTACACGCTGTATAATTTCCCCGGTCAGGGGATCAAATATCGAAAGCGCCTCTATTTCATCATCAAACAACTCTACACGAACCGCCTGTTTTTCTGAGTCCGCCGGGAAGACATCGATGACATCTCCACGCACGCGGTAAGTGCCCCGCTGAAACACCTGATCGTTGCGTGTATATTGCAATTCAGCCAAACGCAGCAACAACTGTCGCTGATCCACTCGATCGCCACGGTCTAAATGAATGACCATCCGCAGATAAGATTGTGGGTCACCCAGTCCATAGATCGCCGAGACAGATGCCACAATGATCGTGTCGCGACGCTCCAGCAGTGCCTTAGTTGCAGACAAACGCATCTGTTCGATATGCGCATTGATCGATGAATCCTTTTCGATATAGGTATCGGACGCGGCAACGTAAGCCTCAGGCTGGTAATAATCGTAGTAGGAAACAAAATACTCGACGCTGTTATGCGGAAAAAAATCTTTAAACTCACCATAAAGTTGAGCGGCGAGCGTCTTATTAGGTGCAAGAATAATTGTCGGGCGCTGAATCTGCTCAATGACCTTAGCAATCGTGAAGGTTTTCCCCGACCCAGTCACACCCAACAACGTCTGATGGCTCAAGCCCTCTTCTATTCCGTCGACCAGCGCAGTGATCGCATTGGGCTGGTCGCCCGCGGGCTGAAAATTGGAAACCACTTTAAATGGGTGCACGTCAGACATGGTATGGACTCAATCGAAGGCAAGGCGGCCGTTTTGACCTGCGTACGCCGTGATGGCGTCGCCATCAGTAACCGCTGACAGGGTGATATCCGCAGCGCGACAAGCGCGAACTCTAGCGTTTCGCAACAAGATGTCAAATTCAAACCGACATTCAGGTATATGCATATACCACCTCAATCGCACCGACACCTCGCATTAAACGTGAAAGTCGCTACAATGCGCGCCGATATCATTGCGCTAGGTCTGCAAACGTGTTCGAAACAACAGCAAGCAAAAACAGCCATGTCATCCGCTTCGCAGGCGATTCCGGCGACGGCATCCAGCTACAGGGTCAACAATTTACCGTCGCCTCCGCCATGTCAGGCCACGACTTGGCAACTCTACCGGACTTTCCAGCCGAAATTCGCGCACCAACGGGAACCCGATACGGCGTGTCTGCTTTTCAGATCCAGTTTGGTGGCGACCATATCACCACCCCCGGCGACACACCCGATGTGCTAATCGCTTTCAATCCCGCTGCACTGGTGGTTAATCTGGCCAATCTATCTCCCCAAACACTGGTGATTGTGGACGCTAACGCATTTACAGACCAGCGCATCAAACGCGCGGATCTTACCAGCAATCCCCTCACGGACGGCACCATGGATGCCTACCAAGTCGTAGACATCAACATTACAGATCTCACGGTAGAAGCCGTCAAACCGCACGGTTTGGGCACTAAAGATGCCGGACGATGCAAGAATTTTTGGGCGCTTGGTTTGATTTTATGGATGTTTGATCAATCGCGCTCCCAAACCCAGAACTGGATACAGGACAAATTCGCGAACAACGAAAAAATTCGCGAAGCCAATTTAGCAGCTTTAAATGCAGGCAACGCCTACGCCGAAAATACCGAATTCCCGCAAGTTCTGAAACAGCCAACAACCTTACAAGCATCATTGGCCGCGGTAGAATACAGAACCATCACCGGCGCAGAAAGTTTGGCTTTGGGACTGGTTGCAGCCGGTGAGCTTGCCGACACGCAATTGATGTTCTGCTCATACCCGATTACGCCCGCCTCCAGCTTGTTGCACCATCTGGTTGGGCTAGAGGATGCCGGCGTCGCCACCTATCAAGCAGAAGACGAAATTGCAGCAATCTGCGCCGCGATCGGTTCATCCTATGCGGGTAAACTGGGCGTCACCTCCTCCAGCGGTCCAGGTGTTGCATTGAAAACCGAAGCTTTGGGCTTGGCCGTAGCCACCGAGCTACCCTTGGTGCTCGTGAACAGTCAGCGTGCAGGCCCTTCAACCGGCATGCCAACAAAAACCGAGCAAAGCGATCTTTATCAAGCCGTTTATGGCCGCAACGGTGACACACCGTTACCCGTAGTTGCAGCACGCTCGCCCGCTGACTGTTTTGACACCGCGATTGAGGCTGTGCGCATCGCGGTGCGCCACATGACCCCGGTTATTTTACTCACCGACGGTTATATCGCTAATGCATCAGAGCTGTGGCCGATTCCAGACATCAGTGGCTATCCAGAAATCTTGACCACAAAACCCAAAGCTGATGCCGAGCAGGGAGTTTTTGAGCGAGATCCTGCAACTTTCGCACGCTTGTGGGCAGCTCCCGGGAATCCACGCTTTATTCACCGTGTCGGCGGCATCGAAAAAGATGCCAGCACGGGAAACATTTCTTACGACGCAGACAATCACCAAGCGATGACTGATATTCGAACCTCAAAGGTTGCCAGTGTCGCCCAGTTCATCCCCGATCAAACCATTGAGCAGGGAGTCAGCGGCGGGGTCGCTGTTGTTGCTTGGGGGTCCACGTTCGGCAGTATATCGCGCGCCGTCAAAGAGTGTCTCGATGAAGGTTTACAGGTCGGGCACGTTCACATCCGCCACATCCTGCCATTTCCAGAAAATTTAGGGCAATTGCTTGCAGGCTTTGATCATATATTGGTACCCGAACTTAACACCGGGCAACTGGCCACCCTCTTGCGCGACAAGCTCAACCTCAACCTCACCCAATACAACAAAGTCACTGGGCAACCTTTGATTGTAAGTGAAGTCAAAACGGCAATTGCCAAACTTGCACCAAAGCGCGCCCAAGCGGTAGGAGACTCACGTGAGTAATCTAAGTTTTAAAGATTTTGCAACCGATCAAGAAGTGCGCTGGTGTCCGGGATGCGGCGACTACTCCATCCTTAAAGGCGTACAGCGCGCGCTGGCCGATGGCGGCTCTGAACCTGAAAATACGGTCTTCGTTTCGGGCATCGGCTGCTCTTCGCGCATGCCTTATTACCTTAACACCTACGGCTTCCATACCATTCATGGTCGCGCTCCGGGTTTTGCAACGGGCGTCAAGCTCGCTAATCCTGAATTGGAGGTATGGGTAGTCACCGGCGACGGAGATGGTCTTTCTATTGGCGGCAATCACTTGCTACACACATTACGTCGCAACATCAATCTGAACATTTTACTCTTCAATAATGAAATTTACGGGCTAACCAAAGGCCAATACTCACCCACATCTCGACCCGGAACGCATAGTCCAACAAGCCCTCAGGGGTCGGTAGAAGCCGCGTTGCAGCCTGGTCAATTTGCTATCGGCGCGGGTGCCACATTCTTCGCCCGCTGCGTGGACATCGATCAAAAGACGATGCCGGGACTGTTTAACGAAGCCAAAACCCATAACGGCACGTCGTTCGTAGAAATTTTGCAGAATTGCATCGTCTACAATAAGGACGTTTTTGACGATATCGCGGCCAAGAAAACTGCTGCTGAAGCGCAGATTCATGTGCGCCATGGGGAGCCCTTGATCTATGGCAAAGACCGCACTCGAGGTTTGCGCCTCAACCCTCAAACGATTGCGCTTGAGCCTGTTGTAATCGGACAAGACGGCATTTCGCTCGATGATATTCTGGTGCACGACGAAACTAATCCGACACTAGCCCTGCTTCTGGCTAATCTGCAAGGACCAACGGCAATGGGCGTTTTATTGCGCCGCGAACAGCCCGCATTTGAAACAAGCTATTGGGGCATTCGACCGAGCCAACGTCGCCAAAAAGTAGAGCAGCTGCTGCGGACTGGCAACTTGCTCGATCGACGCAACTAACCTGCACCAAAGGCATGCGCCCCCAGCGCATGACCTACCACCCAGAGGTGCCCGGATCTCCTTTGAAAGGTCCTACGATGTTGGCCGTAATCCAACCCCCGTAAAAATGACCAGGCTGCGGTTGTACCCTTTCATCATCAACAAAACAGTCAACACGACCCGGGTAGAAAGAAGCATGTCGGTCAATCGCCAGATAAGCCGGTGCCGGGTTAGCATATAACCAGGCAACCGGCGTTTGCTGAGGGTCACCGGCCAACGCAAAATAAATGGCCTGGCCTTTCCACTCACAAAAGGAACGCTGCTCAATCTCTACCAACGCTTCCCACTGAATGTCTGTTTCAGGGATATAAAATGTCGGTGGTCCCGCCGTTTCAAGCATCCGTAAACTTCGACAAGTACGCGCCAATTGCACATCCTTGGTTGCAACAATTATGGTCGCGGCACTGCTTTGAAGGGCTGGCGGGCGTGGATAATCCCATACCGATTCCTGACCGAGTTTAGGCTCTTGTGCGAATGCTGGCCGGTGAGCGCCTGTATATTTCCACATCACATTCACTCCTGTTGATTTCTTTTTCTTCGCAACACGCTACTGTGCCTCCCATTTTCGGCAATGATGCGAGAACAGTACCTCAAACCGTTACCTAGGGTAACAAAACACTTGCTTTTTTTCCTTTCACCCCTACAATCGCCCCCACCAATTTGGTCTGACCATTATGGCCTTACCAAGATTCCAGAAACACTCCCGATGAAAAGACATCGGTACGGGACAACTACCGTGGCAAGTAAACACGAACAAATCGCCGGCAGCCTGATCGACGATATTTTGTCCGGGCACTATCGCGTCGGCGAGCGCCTACCCTCAGAACGAGATCTGGCTGCGCGCTTTGACGCCAACCGCGGAGCCTGTCGCGAGGCCATGAAAAAGCTCGAACAAATGGGTTTGGCTGAAGTACAACCCGGTGGTGCTCGCGTTCAAGATAGGACCAACGCGAGTTTAGACGTTATGGGACACTTATTTGCACAAGGCAAATTACCCGATGCAATACTGCTGGATCAAACCATGCTGGTAATCAACCGATTACTGGGTCTGGCTGCTGAGCAATCTCTGGAGCTGGCCAGCGAAGAAGAAATCAGGCAAATTCGTCATTTACTCAAACCTCTGATGTCCGGAAAGTTGGATCGCGAAGCACACACGCTAGCCCGCTTCGAGTTGATGAAAGCCATCATGGAGACCAGCCGAAATTTACCCATCCAGCTAATATCGCGCACGCTGTTCGAGCAAATGTGGCCGAATTTAGCGGCACTGCATCAGCATACACACTTCGATAATGCTGCCTACATCGACTTTGCGCACGCACTCGACAGCGCACTGCAAAAAGGAGACAAGGCCGCGTTGCGAGCTACCTTCGACGGCTTTGCCAACCTCAACCGAGAAACTATGATGCAAGCACTTGCTACCGCCGAAGCGAAAAGTCAGGAGGCACTCTCCAGATGATGCGCACACTTATCATTCCATCGATCATTGTTGTTATATTCATACTTGGCGGCGCTACCCTCATGGCCACGGCACCCGCATTGGTGCCCGAGATCACGGCACCGATTCCCACCAGCGTAAGAATACGTGAGGTGTCATCCGAATCAGTACTTTTACGCGTCCACTCGCAAGGCAACGTCATGCCTTCGACCGAAAGCCAGCTGATACCCGAAGTGTCCGGCAAGATCACTTGGATGTCCCCAAAACTGGTTGCAGGGGGATATTTTCAGGAAAATGAGGTGCTTGTTCGCGTCGACGATCTGGATTATCGCAACACCCTCAACCGCGCAAAGGCCAGCTTGACCCGCGCATCAGCAGAACAACAACACGCTCAGTTCGAATTTGCACGATTGAAAAGTCTGGCAGAACGTAAACTCACCTCGCGCTCCCAGTTAGAGAATAACTTGCGCGCATTGCGCGTCGCAGATGCCGCATTGCAAGAAGCACGGGTGAACTTTGAACAAGCGCAGCAAGACCTCGCACGCACCCAAATCAAATCCCCTTTCACGGGGCTAGTTCGTTCGGAAAACGTCGACATCGGTCAATTTGTCAGCCGTGGAGCAGCCATCGCAACTATTTACGCCAGCGACCTGGTTGAAGTCAGACTACCCATTGCCGATCGGCAGCTCGCTTTTTTGAATCTTCCGTCCACCCAAAGGGGCGAATTGCCTGAAGCCAGACAACCAAACGTAACGCTCACCACACAATACGGCGGAAAGCAGTTGACTTGGTCGGGCAAAATTGTTCGCACCGAGGCTGAAATTGATATCACCAGCCGAATGGTTCATTTGGTCGCACGTGTGACCCAAAACAATGAGGAAAATCCGCTATCGGTGGGTCTATTCGTAGACGCAGTCATCGAAGGCCTGGCTGCCGAGGAAATTGTTGTGCTGCCCAGATCAGCTCTACGTAACGACAATCAGGTGTTGCTGGTTGACGAAAATAACCAATTACGTTTCCAAGCCATCGAAATACTGCGCCTGTACCAAGACAATGTACTCGTTAAAGCGGGCCTAACTGACGGGGATCGTGTCTGTTTGTCTCCAATTCAAACCGCTATCGAAGGTATGAGCGTCAATCCAATTCAAGAAGAAGCTTAATTACCAAGCACCATTACAGAGCCAATAAGAGCAAACATCCATGCATACAGCCATAAAATGGTTTGCCCACAATCCGGTTGCCGCCAACCTGTTGATGGTTCTGTTGTTACTCAGCGGGACCTACGGGGCGCTGTCGACAAACCAAGAAGAATTCCCTTCGTTTGATATCAAAGTTGTCAACGTTACGGTGCCTTACCTTGGCGCGGCCCCCGTAGAGGTTGAGAAATCGGTATGCGTGCGGGTGGAGGAAGCCATCGAGGGCCTAGACGGTATCGATAAAGTTCGTAGCCTTGCCACCGAGGGCATGTGCAACATTACGTCTGAGTTGATGCAGGATGCTTCCGAAATCAGTGTACTCAACGAGATCAAAAGCCGGGTAGACGGCATAAACACCTTTCCTGTAGAGACAGAAAAACCGATCGTTTCAAAAGTTGCGCTGACTCGTCGTGTCGTGCAAATCGCCGTAAGCGGTAACACCGATGAGCGAACCCTCAAAGAGATCGCAACTAAACTGCGCGATAGAATTGCCGCTGTTGAGGGAATTTCTCAGGTGAACGTCGGCTACATCAGGCCCTATGAAATTTCGATCGAAGTCTCGGAAAACGTCTTAAGGCGCTATGGCATTACGCTCAACCAGATCAGTCAGGCAATTCGCAACAATTCTTTGGACATGCCAGGCGGTACCATCCGAACAGATAATGGAGAAATCCTCATTCGGACTACCGGGCAAGCCTACTGGGGCCAAGAATTTGAGGACATGATCGTGCTCACCCAGCAGGACGGCACCCGGGTCGCACTCCGCGATATTGCACAGATTCGCGACACATTCGCCGAAGGTGATTTATTAGCTCAATTCAATGGGAGACCCGGCGTGGTGGTCAACGTTTCCCAAGTGGGAAACGAGGATCTTATTGAAATTGCACAAGATGTTCGCGAACAGGTTGCAAACTTTGCAGCAACTGAGATCCCGCCTGACATTTATCTCGACACCTGGATTGATACCTCGTACGAGTTACAGGAGCGCATGTCTGTGCTCACCCAAAATGCGGGTGGTGGCCTTGTTCTGGTGCTGGTCATCCTCGCCTTGTTTCTGCGCTTTCGCGTGGCCATGTGGGTCTCTATTGGCATACCCGTTGCTTTGCTGGGGACACTGGGCGCGCTACCGTTTACCGACATCAACATCTCAACCATGACCGTCATGGGATTCATCTTGGTACTGGGAATTGTGGTTGATGACGCCATTGTTGTTGGTGAACGCGTATACGGACACGAACAAATGGGGAAAACCCCTCTGCAGGCTGCCGTAGACGGCACCTGGGAGGTTTCCGTACCCGTTATTTTTGGGGTACTCACCACAGTTGCAGCCTTTCTCCCGCTAATTATGGTCGAGGGACGGATGGCCGGATTTTTTGCGCCCATCGGATGGGTTGTCATCTTCGCCCTTGTTTGCAGCATCGTGGAATCTCAGCTCATCTTGCCTGCGCATCTCGCCCACAGAAAACAAACAGAGGCAAAATCAGGCTTCGGGGCATCGTGGAACATATTTCAAGGTCGCTTGGCCAGCTGGCTAGAAAACGTTGCCCTCCATCGATACATGCCGTTTGTCAAGAAGGTGTTGAAGTTGCGCTACATCAGCGCTTCGATTTGCCTAGGCATACTCATTTTGTCGTTATCACTTATTCTCAGCGGCCGCGTTGTCTTCGGTTTTTTCCCCAGTATCGAAGGCGACCGAGTGTATGCCGGTCTGGAATTGCCTGAAGGTATTGCCGCAAAAACCACCCTCTTAACGGCGCGCAAAATCGAAAGCGCTGCAATGAGGTTGAGCGACGATATGACCGCAGAGTTAAAGTTGGACCAACCGCTGGTCCGCAATATCTTCGCCAGCGTGGGCAAGGGTGTTGACCGCAACGGTCCTGGCGGCCCCGCAGGTCCGGGCG
Organism: Gammaproteobacteria bacterium UBA4421; assembly: GCA_002389675.1. Lineage (GTDB taxonomy): Bacteria > Pseudomonadota > Gammaproteobacteria > Pseudomonadales > Azotimanducaceae > UBA4421. Next base: position 42,956 of record DGQF01000032.1, on the reverse strand, counting down.
AGAGCAATCGCGCGGAGATTGTGCTTGACCTGGCACCCATCAAGGAGCGAGCAGGCATCAGCTCTAAAGTTGTTGCCGCACGTTGGCGCGAATATGTCGGACCAATCTCTGATGCAGTGAGTTTAACCTTTGACTCCGACTCGTATTCCGCCGGCGCCCCGATTGAATATCAACTCAAGGGAGAAAGCGTCGATGAACTGCGCGCTGCCTCGGAAACCTTGAAATACCAACTGACCGGGTATACCGGCGTGTTTGATATCAGGGATTCTTTTCGCTCTGGAAAACAAGAAATTCAACTCAGTCTTACGCCTGAGGCACGCAATCTGGGCCTCACCCTGGCAGACATGGCCGGTCAGGTTCGCAGTGGATTTTACGGTTCAGAAGCACAGCGTATCCAACGTAACAAAGACGATGTCCGAGTCATGGTTCGTTTTCCTGAGACAGAGCGAAAATCGATTGGCAATTTAGAGGACATGTATGTCCGTACCCCAAATGGCAACGAGGTACCCTTTTACAGCGTCGCTAAGTTCAGCCTCGAGCGCGGCTACTCAAGCATCCGCCGCCTGGATGGTCAACGCGTGGTGACCGTCAGCGCAGAGGTCGACCGAGAGGCCGTTGCGCCCGAGGAAGTGAGCGCCGATATTGCAATCGGGCTCATCCCAAGCTTTAAAGCTGAATACCCAAACCTAGAAGTTTCGCTCGGCGGAGAGGGAGAGGAACGCACTACAGCCATGACCGGATTGCTCATTGGCGCTTTATTCTCATTGGTGCTGATTTATGGCCTTTTGGCCATTCCACTGAAAAGCTATCTGCAGCCGCTGGTCATTATGAGTGTCATCCCCTTTGGTGCCGTGGGCGCCATCGTTGGCCATTTTGCGCTCAACGTGCAGCTGATGTTCTTTTCCGCACTGGGCATCGTCGCATTGTCTGGCGTGGTGGTGAACGCTTCTTTGGTTCTAGTGGATTATGCCAACCGCCAACGCCGCGAAGGCAAAGACATCATGACATCCATTTTGGACGCCTGTGTAGTCAGATTTCGGCCAATCATGCTGACATCTGTAACAACCTTTGTCGGCTTAATCCCGCTGATGTCAACGACCACTCCCGCCACGGCCCCCTTTAAGCCAATGGCCGTCTCCCTCGCCTGGGGGGTGTTATTTGCAACCTTCATCACGCTGCTGCTGGTGCCATGCCTATACCTCATGGTCGAAGATTGGATGCATACGCTTGCACGGCTAAAGGCCTGGATCAAGCGCGAACCTGCACCACTACGCACCGACGGGTTAGGCCAAGAGAGCGTCGGCTAAAGCACTTTTGCCAACACCGGCCGCCACGGTCAAATGAGCCGCAATAGAGTCTTTGATCGATGAGTAATGGGCAATTACCAGAAACGGCCAGAGACTGGCATATACGGATCAGGCGGCTGACTTGGCCTGTTATCTTAGCTAACCTCACCATTCCACTGGTCGGCGTAGCCGACGTAGCCGTCATGGGTCAACTGCCCGACCCGGCATTTATTGGCGCCGTTGCGATGGGCGCAGCTCTGTTCAGCGCCATCTATTGGCTGTTTGGCTTTCTGCGTATGGGGACAACCGGACTGGCTGCGCAATGCTTTGGCCGCGATGCAACTGCCGAGGCGGGCGCTGTTTTTATGCGTGCCGCCGCGACCGCAAGCCTGCTCGGCGTTGGGCTAATTATACTGCAGCACCCCATCGAGGCGCTGTTGTTTAGCTTGTTTTCCGCTTCAGAGCAAACCGCTAACCTGGCACAAACTTATTTTAGCCTACGCATCTACAGTGCACCTGCCGTATTACTCTACTTGGTCGAACTCGGCCTGCTGTTTGGCATGCAGCGCATGCGTGAGACCTTGATTCTAAGCGTGGCCTTGAATCTGACCAATCTGATTCTGGATCTTGTATTTGTACTCGGGCTGGATATGGGCATCCGCGGCGTCGCCATTGGCACCTTAATCAGCGAGTGGGGTGCGGCAGTCAGTGGTTTGTGGATTGTCTGGCGCTGCTTAAAATCCTCCGGCTGGCAACCCGCAAGACCCAAACAACTCTGGGAATCGAAGGCCGTAAGTGCTTTATTTCATGTCAGCAGCAATCTGCTTATCCGCACATTCTTTGTGCAATTGCCTTTTTTTGTGGGCGTAATTTTTGCGACACGAGCCGGCGATTTAACCCTCGCGGCTCATGGCGTTCTAATGCAGATATTTTTTGTCACCATGTACGCGCTGGATGCGCTCGCTCACACCGCTGAGACGCTAGCCGGCTACAGCTACGGAGCTGAAAACCGTCGCGCGCTGCGGCGAACACTCTACTACTGCGGGCTATGGGCGGGAATGCTCGCCACAATCACCGCATTACTCATCCTATTTTTAGGTGACTGGTTTATTCACGGGCTTACCCAGAATGCTCAGGTACGCAACATCGCGCAAAGCTTTTTACCTTGGTTGGCCCTCACCCCGTTAACCTGTGCTGGCGCTTTTTTGCTTGACGGAATTTTTGTGGGCACAACCCACGTCACCCAGATGCGCAACGCGATGGCGGTTGCGGCGCTAGTGTGGGCCGGATCATTGTATTTGAGCGCAGAGCTACTGGGTTATCACGCCGTTTGGTTGAGCATGTCTATATTCATGGTCACGAGGACACTATTGCTGAGCACCTACTATCCTCGCCTGGAACGCAGCACGGAGCCAAGCCAATAGCCTGACTCAGGCTAGCACAACAGCGGCAATGGAGATTTAATCGTCGGACCATGGCAGATGCTCTGGCACTGGCATTAGAACCCTCTAAATGCGTACAATTGAAGAAATCAAAGGTTAAGAGAGGGCCGCATGGCTGAAGTAGCATTAGACAATCCAGACTTATTTGACCTGACCATGTCAGAGGAGGCACAACCCCTTCTGGCTGCAGTTAAGCAGCACATTAAACAAAACGTGGAGCCGATCACCGAAGAATTTTTTACCCTCGGCGAAGCCCGCAGCGATCGTTGGAGCTGGGCACCAGGACAGCTGGAATTACTTGAAACCGCAAAACAAAAAGCCAAAGACAGCGGCATGTGGAATTTCTTTTTACCTGATGCGGACACCGGGGAAGGTCTATCCAATTTAGACTATGCCTATATCGCAAATGAACTCGGCAAAAACCCGCTTGCATCGGAAACGCTCAATTGTTCAGCCCCAGACACCGGTAATATGGAGGTGCTCGAACGCGTCGGCACTGAAGAACAGAAAGAGCGCTGGCTCAAGCCCCTACTCAACGGTGAAATTCGATCTGCGTTTGCCATGACCGAGCCAGGATTACCCTCTTCTGATGCCAAAAATATCAGCACCAGCGCTGTTCTAGATGGTGATGAATGGGTCATCAACGGCGAAAAATTTTATATCTCAGGCGCTGGTGATCCACGCTGCAAGATTATGATCACAATGGTCAAGACCAGCCCAGATGCACCCCGGCATAAACAACAATCACAAATCTTGGTGCCGATTGACACTGCTGGCGTAAACATTCTTGAGGGAATGCAAGTCTTCGGTCATGACGATGCGCCCCACGGACACATGCACATCAAATTCGACAACGTGCGAGTGCCCAAAGAAAATATGCTCTTGGGTGAAGGCCGGGGATTTGAAATTTCTCAAGTACGACTTGGTCCAGGACGCATACACCACTGCATGCGTTCCATTGGTGCAGGCGAACGAGCGCTAGAGTTGATGATCAAGCGTGCTTCAACCCGATCAGCCTTCGGCAAGCCTATCATCCAGCTAGGGAAAAATATTGAATTGGTCTCGCGTGCACGCATAGAAATCGACGCCTGTCGACTGATGGTTCTGCAGGCCGCCCGCGCCATGGACGTGCTCGGTAATAAAGAAGCGCGTGTTTACGTCAGTGCCGTCAAAGCAATGGTGCCGGAAAAGATCTGCAAGATCATCGATCAAGCCATTCAAATGCATGGCGCCACCGGTGTGTCTCAATGGACGCCATTGGCCAACATGTACACCGGCCAACGCACACTGCGAATCGCCGATGGTCCGGATGAAGTACATCATATGGTAGTCGGTCGTCACGAGGTCAGGAAGCACGCTGAGGGCTGATAGCACCCAAAGCGAAGAAAGTAGGCTTCACTAAAAGCGCCCTAAAACCCTTAAGGGCGCTTTGATTCCCCGACTAAAGGCTAACCAGCCGGGACGTGGGATATCACTAACTGTTCATGGTCCAGTGCTCACCAAATGGGCGAATTACCGAAGAAAACGACCAAGCCGATTTGGGTTGATGGGCCATACGATAACATTCTTGTGCGATATCATCGGGCTGACAAAAGAATTCATCTGGCTTGTCTGCATAGCGCTTGCGGGTCCACTGCAAATCGATCACCGCATCGATTGCGACAAAGCTCACATGAATCCCTTTTGGCCCCAGATCTCGCGCCATAGACTCGGCTAAAATACGCTGCGCCGCCTTAGTCGGCGCAAAGCCTGCGAAATGCGCCGCACCACGATAAGCCGCCGTATTACCCGTCACCACAAACGCTCCCTCACCACGCTCAATCATTGCCGGAGCTGTCGCCTGCGCAAGATGCAGCAGAGCCATCGTATTGACCTGAAAGTTTTGCTGCAGCACGTCAGGGGAGATAGCTAACACACTGCCAATCGCACCACCGACGGCGTTGTGCACCACAACGTCAGGGTCTCCTAACGTCGCGCGTACTTGTTCAAGAACCGCCTTCAACTCCTGTGTATTGGCAACGTCACACGGAAAAGCGAAGGTATTAGGAATAGTTTCGCTCAGGCTGTGCAAGCGTTCTGCCGACCTTGCCAGCATCGCAACGCGATAATCTTTTGCAAAACGTCTAACCAAGGCACTTCCTGTTCCCGGGCCAACACCCGTAATCACACACACTTTATCTTTCAAGCTTAAATCCTCTATTTGTTATTCAGTAATCCAACACATTGTGTTGGTTAGGCGCGGGTTACAACGCACAGGACGGGGCAGTTTCACCTGATAATCAGAGTCAAATGCGCTCGAGGGTAAATAATAGTCTGTGCTGATCGCCTGAGCACCACTGCTCAAGGCAGCATCGCGCCGCAAGGTGCTGTTGTTACGCGCTTCATGGGTGTCAGCATCTGCGCGTGTACGTACCATATAGCCTGCATCCACCAAGGCTTCAATTCGACCGCGCTGCGCAATCGGGTCGTTAACAATCATTATAGCGGCCGCCTCGTGATCAATCGGTGCGTTGGTAAACAACGGTCGATCAAGCCACCCCTCCCAGTAAAGGTCACGCTTGTCTGCCACTTCATCTAGAATCAATAGTATCTTACCGCGCGCTTGCGCCAATCGCGGCCATCGCAGCTTGCTCTCCAGTTTCACTGCGCTAGGGCGAATCAACCGATCCCCTAAAACCGTTTCCACCACATCGTCAAGCAACTTCAAACCCGCCTCATCAAACGCTATGGGCTTGGGTAAACCGGCGATGGCCTGATCTTTGGCGTTGAGGGTAATCCACAGGGGAACGTGCCTGGGGTGATCGTCCGACCAGGCTTTAACCTGTTCCAAACATTGACTAAGCGTGGCGCAGTGACTGTTCATGTCGATCAACTGCACGTGCCCCACCGCAAAACGTTGTGTTGTAGGCTCGTAAAAAATATCGAGTTCAAGTTGACGCAAACCGAGGTCTAGCTGCACCTGAATGGGCACGTGGCTATATTCTAACGCGCGAGCGGCATCTGCATTCTGCGCAAACACAGCCTTGAAATATTCGGGCGACATGGCCTTTTTATAGCTGTTATGGCTACCTACAAACTGCAGCTGATTTATAGTCAACCCAGGCGATGCGCAGCCTCCCAGAAGAAGCAAAACAACCAGAAGGTTTTTAGACACCTCGCTTAGCGCTCTATATCTGAATCTTCGAGCCTATGCCCCCAATTTTGTTTCGCATGCAAATAGCGCCGATTCCATTGACTCACACCCGTGACATGCTTTTCCTGGGTGATTCCATCCAGCCCAAAGCTTTTGAGGTCGTCTATTTTTTTTGGATTATTTGTCAACAGGCGAAAAGGGTTTAGTCCAATAAAATGTTTGATCAGCGCAGCAGCATCAGTGAAATCTCGGGAATCATCCGGCAGGCCCAGCGATCGATTGGCTTGATAGGTATCCTCGCCGCCATCTTGCAGCAAATAAGTCGCCGCTTTTGCCCAAAGACCAATTCCCCGCCCTTCATGCCCGGCCATATAAATCAAATATCCGCCCGCAGCATCACCGTTGATCCGCGCAATCGCCGCATCCAATTGAGGCCCACAATCGCAACGCTGCGAACCAAAAACATCACCGGTCAAACAATTGCTATGCACTCGAATCAGCGGGTTCGATGTTGGCTCACCAATAACCAAAACGCTGTTCACCGCCAAAGGGGACACTAAATGCGAAAATAGCTGCTCTCCGCCGCGTGCGCGCAGATCTGCAGCCAAATCCTCAACTTGACTCAATTCGGTGCTGCGCACTGCCGCATACCATTTGACCGTCACTTCAATAGAGGGCAGCGCGATAGGCATGGGGATCGGTCCCAGCAAATTAATCGCCAAAGCGCCAGGGGCCTCAGGTGCATGAACATCGATCAGCACCCCCTCTTGATTCATACGCACTAATTTCTCGTCAGCAATCAGGCGCTGACGGATCTCAGGATTCAGGTAAGTAAACATCGCCAAACCAGATTTAAACGGACGGCTATCTTGCCCTAATTACCCCTTACAGCCTATACCTGCGCAACGCTTTCGCCATAAAGTCCACGACAAATTTCTTACAAACAACCGTTACCGTTTTGCCAAGCCAACCTAGAAGACCCTCGCGATGCGATTCACAGTGTCTGGCTACCAAGAAATACAACAAGCGCCGTTACGCATCAAAAAACGATGCGTAGAACACTCTCTGCAACGCACGCCGGCTTATCTTGGCCTTCTACTTCAACAGTGAGCTCATTGATCACTTCGAGCATACCGCCTTTGGGTTCTGCACTTTTTACTTTCCCACGCGTGCGGATCCGCGCACCAACAGGCACTGGTGACATAAACCTGACTTTGTTCCAACCGTAATTAACCCCCATTTTCATGCCTTCCAAAACCGGTAATCCAACACCCTGGCCACCGGGCAGAAAAGACATAATTGACATGGTCAACTGGCCATGTGCAATAGGGCCACCAAAAGGACCCGCGCTGGCGCGCTCGGGGTCAATATGAATCCATTGCTGATCCATCGTGGCATCAGCAAAATTGTTGACGCGGTCTTGGGTGATTTCAAACCAGTCAGTCGGCGTTGAGGCCTGGTCTATTTTAGCCGTCAATACGGTCACTGCGTTTTCTAGTGCACTGGACATGATGATTTCTCCATTTGATGTAAACGTGTCTGATTCTGGAGGGTATCATGTGTGCTTTACAATCGGGAGCGCTACAGATTATGGCACCACGTTATTCAGGTTATACCCACTTGTTGTTCGAGTATCCGCAGGAGCGAATCCTTAAGATCACCATCAATCGGCCCGAACGTTATAACGCTTTGGACGAAGTTGGACACAAAGAGCTTACGTACGTCTGGCGCGAGGTGGACGATGATCCAGACATTGACGTTGTCATTCTCACCGGCGCAGGAAAAGCCTTTTCAGCCGGCGGTGACTTTGAAATGGTCGAGAAACTAACCGAGGACTTCACCGCGCGAGCAACCATCTGGAAGGAAGCTCGCGACCTGGTTTACAACCTCATTAACTGCGGCAAACCGATCGTATCGGCAATTAATGGACCCGCTGTTGGCGCCGGCCTTGTCGCTGCACTACTCGCCGATATATCCATTGTTGCAAAATCAGTATCCATTACCGACGGACACACACGCCTTGGTGTTGCCGCTGGGGACCACGCAGCCATTATCTGGCCGATGTTATGCAGTATGGCTAAAGCCAAATATTACCTGTTGACCTGTGAGCGCCTCAGCGGAGAAGAAGCTGAGCGCATCGGCTTAGTTTCACTTTGCGTAGAAGATGCCGAACTTCAAACACGCGCAATGGCTGTGGCACAACAACTCAAGGCAGGCGCGCCGACGGCGATACGCTGGACAAAATATGCATTAAACAACTGGTTGCGAGCCGCCGGACCTATTTACGACACCTCCACCGCATTGGAAATGCTCGGATTCGGCGGGCCGGAGGCCAAAGAAGGGCTGGCCGCGCTGAAAGAGAAGCGCGCACCCAACTTTCCACGGGGACCCAACCTCTAAGCCCGTCAACGCACCTTTGGTGGGGGCGTCTGGTTTAACTGGCGCCCGACTAGTCCCAGCCCTTCTCAAATCCCGTCAACTCATCCATCAGCGTCTCCATCAGGGGGCCCTGTTGCTGATGTAATGAATGACAAAGATTCGCAGCACAAATAGGGGCAGACAAAGCGCCGCGAACTTGAGACAACAAGCGTTGATTTTGATCCACCAAAGCGCCTGCCATCACTGGCGAAATCGCACCAAAGTGATCATCCAGCTCAAACCCAACAATATTATGCAAACTTGAGAGCAGCTTAGGCCCGACAAACTGCGGCGCCAGAAATTCAGGGTCAACACGACGCACCAGTTGTTGAGTAACGTGAATAAGAAAGGGCAGGATCGGGCACCCTTGGCGAAATGCACAGTAGGCATTGTGGACGTTTTTGCGGACCTGAAATCCCCCGCCTTGCGGTCGCGCTTGCAACCAGTATTCTCGCCCAAATACACAAGATTGCGGCACGTTCACCTGCAAGTTTGCAGGCGCAAATATAAAAATGTCTGCGTCGAGCCATGCCACCACATCCGCTCGATCTTCCTGCAAACACTGCGCGATCCAAAGCAGACGTGCCAGATCGGCGGCTACCGGTTTTTTATCTGCCACCTTGCGTCGATAATCATCGGGAAGTTTCGCAAATAACTCATCGCCCATAAACTCATAGGCATAATTTTGCTGCTGAGCCCAACTGCGCACCGACGCGCGACAACGTTCAACCCAACAGGGCACACCCAAATCTGGAAAACTCTGTAGAATTAGGGTCCTAGTCATTGCTCGACCGACGGCGTCCAGATGTCATTACTTACCCACCCCTGTTTTTTTTACTTCTTTGTCGGTAGCCTGCTAGGCGGCGCTTTTACCGCCAGCGGCTGCAGTTCAGTCCCGATCGACCCCGGTACCCGACCGGCCAGTCTGATTGCACAACTTGATCCATCTGCATTAAAAGACCGGCTCAGTAGTTGTCAAGACGGGCCATTTTACCGCACCCGATTTTCAATTGCTCACCGAGGCGCGCCGTTGGGATACCCTGAGCATACCCGGGAAGGATACATTGCGGCCGCGTCGATGGGCGCAGGACGCTTGGAATGTGACGTGACCTTCACCAAAGACTTGGCGCTGGTATGCCGACATTCTCAATGTGACTTACACCGCACCACAAATATCCTCAAAACGCCGCTGGCAGAGCAGTGCTCACAACCCTTCACCCCTGCAACCACAACACAAAGCGCCACAGCACAATGCTGCGCCAGCGACATTACTGTGAACCAATTTAAAAGCTTATGCGGTCGCCAGGACCGAGTGAATCCTAATGCCGACAGTGTGGACAATTATCTGCGCGCACCGCCTCCGCGCATGGGCAACGCGGCGCAAAGTTGCGGCCGCCTGCTCACACTAGACGAAAGCATTTCGTTGTTCGAAACACTTGGCGTAGAGCATATCCCAGAACTCAAAAAGCCACAGGTTCCAATGCCCTATCAAGGCATGGACCAGCAGTCATATGCCAACCGCATGATTTCCGCATACACTCAGGCTGGGGTCGACCCAAAGCGGGTATGGCCCCAATCTTTCAACCTCAACGACGTCAAATACTGGATCCGAGAGCATCCTCAATTTGCCAATCAAACCATCTATCTCGATCCACGCGGACGACAAGCCAGTTTCAAACCCAGTTTTGCGCAAATGCAATCCCTCAAAGCAGCAGGGATAGACATCATCGCGCCGCCCATACCGATGTTGCTGGAATTAACACCACAAGGCGATCTGGCGCCCACGGATTACGCGGTATTTGCCCAGCAAGCGGGTTTAGACATTGTGACTTGGACTTTCGAGTCAGGTCAGGCAACGGATCCAAAAAACTGGCTCTACGGGAATTTAACCAACTTCATGGATCATGAAAGTAAAATGTTGCTCGTTTTAGATGCGTTGAGCACACAGGTGGGTATCAAAGGTATTTTTTCTGATTGGGCAGGTACCGTGACCTACTATGCCAACTGCCTAAACTTGCCGCGATGATTCCTGCAGAGCACCAGGGGAGTGCTCTGCATTCAAAAAAGCGGCAATTTCGTCATGTCTGGCTGCCGTATCTTCTTCACCCAAACGCATCAGCAGCGCTAAATATTCAGGTTCGAATATCACCATGCTCAAGGCGTCCGCCGAACGCGCGCGTTGGTCACGCAGACCCTTTTCAAAAAAACGAAACGCGCTGGGCAACTTAATTTCGTGCTCGCGTGCTAAAACACCCAGATCCTCACGAGGACGCAACACAAAAACTTCAACCGGTCGATAGCTCCCATGTGCCTCCTGCGGCAACTTTGCCAGCAGTTGGTTGATACGATTCATCTGCAAAGCGTCGTAATCCAACATGTCCAGAAAAACAGCATTGAGCAATGTGCCGGCAATTTGTGCCGGTGCCGGGTAAGGTTCGCGTTGGTCAATCGGTAGCGCCTGGGTCGGCGTTGCGCGCGGAGAAACGGCTAAAATTCGGGTCGCTCCCATATGCATTGCCGGTGATAAGGGCGCCGTCAGACGCACGCCGCCATCGCCGTGCCATGCCCTGCCAAGCTTAACCGCAGGGAAAAATAATGGCAGCGCCGACGATGCCATGATGTGATCTACGGTTATTTTTGTGTTGTTCGCTCGCAGCTGCCCCCGGGACCATGACCGGGCATTTTCCCCCTCCACCCATGCCACGGACTGGCCGCTACCATAGTTGGTGGTAATGATCGCCAGCGATTCCAACAGTCCTTCAGCCAAATTGTCGGCGATGCCTGACAGACGACCGCGCTCGTTCGGTAAAGCGGCGCACAAAAATTCTTTTAATGCCCGGTTATCAACCATTCCCCGACGCTGCCCAGTGCCCAGCCATCCCGCCGTCATGACCTGCAAACCCCAACCCAAAATCGGTCGCAGGAGACTCGAAAGATCCGTGGCGTAAATATTTTGGGTATTTATGCTTAGCCATAATTGGCTTAGCTTCGATACCGCATCGGGCCAGTTTCCTCGAAAAGCGGCAAGATGGGCGGCGTTAATAGCCCCAGCGGAAACCCCGGTTAGAATCGATGGCCGGTAGGCCGGCATTGCCCGCGCCAGATAGCGCAAACAACCAACCTGATAAGCGGCTCTCGCACCGCCTCCGCTAAGCACGAGAGCATTTTTGGTCTGCAGGGGTGTTTTCAAACTGTCCTATCCACGCGCTTTCAAGCGCCACTCAAAAGCGTGACGCCTCAAGAACCACATCCGATGCAGCCCATGCCGCAGTCCACTGCGCATGCACAGTTGCCGCAGCCTCTGCTTTCCCCTGCAGAGTCAACGCCTGCTGCAGGCCAAACAAAGCCCAGCCATTATTCTGATTCCAACGCAAATCGCGCCGATATACCGCCTCCGCGTCAACGGGTCGACCCGCCTCAAGCAGCGCAGCCCCTAAGTAATGGCGCATTGGCTGTGCCCAATCTGGCGGTTCGGTATAGTTGTTCAGATCTTCGAGCTCAACGCCTGCGGTAAACGCTTCAATAGCGCCCTCCAGATCCCCTTGCGCCAACAGAACCTCCCCTTTTAAACCATGCGCGGCCACCCGCAAGACCGCAGAGGCGGGCGTTGCACCTACCCGAAACGTATCAGCGTTCGGCGACTGCGTCAGGGTTTCGAGCGCCGCCAACTGCGCTTGAGCGCCACCAAGATCGCCCTTGGCCAAATATGCGCTACCCAACACGTACGACCAGATACCGTCCAGATAAGGGGTACCCTGATGTGCCGGGCTCATCGCAAGTAACGCGTCATATTGCCCAAAAATTTTCATCACCAGCCAGGGCGCCGCAACCCGCTTTTGGCCACCACCTGCTGTTACGGAATCTGCGCTAACTCGATTTGCCATGTTCCACGCTGCATCAATGGCCATAGCATAGTTACCCTGCACGGTTGCCGCATAACGTATAAAGTCCAACGCGTGTCCGGCATGAATACGATGCGATAACGGATAGGTCCCCAAGTTGGGCAAAGGGTAATCCCCCCAAATCTCGGCAAATTCTTGATCACGCGCCTGCGAGCGTACGTTATTATCAATCGCCCTCCCATACTGGCCCACGCGCACATAGATATGGGCGGGCATATGCACCACATGCCCGCCGATCGGCACGGTGGCCTCCAGAGCATCCGCCGAAATCAAAGCCCGCTCAGGCTCTAGCGAGGACTCAATCAAATGAATATGCAGATGTAAAACCCCGGGATGGGTTTGCTCTTTGGCGATGATATGTTCAAGCGCCTCTGCCACCGGCAGCGTTTCAGATTTAGGATTTCCGTCGCTGTCCCAATAGTCCCAGCGCCCGATAGACATGTAGCTGCCCGCATACAGCGCGGCAATATCCGGATCATCCGGGTGACGTTCGTTCAGTGCCCGCATCGCCGCGAGATAGGCTCTGTCTCGCTGGTCCGCATCCGCAATCGATTGTTGATCGTAGAGCACATATAACGCACGAATCAGTTGCGCTTCCAACGGCGTTGCGCGGTCTATGCGCGCCAATGCCTGCTTGATCGCTTTGAGTCCTTCCTGCTTGGGATCATCAGGCATTCGGGCATATCGAGAATTTGGATTCGGGCCCATCGCATGAGCCATACCCCAATACGGCATAGGGTGACCAGGATCGAGTCGCGCGGCTTCTTGATAAGAGGCAATCGACTCAGGAAAATAAAACCCCCATGCCAAACGCAGCCCCTGGTCAAAAAAAGCCTGTGCCGCCGCATTATCCGTTGATATTTTGCGCGAGTAAGTGCCGCTGCCGGGCACCAAGACGGCATGCACCGACGACTCGGAAGGCTCTGCTGTTTCTGGCGGGGCACACCCAGCCAGCCATACCAGCCCCAGAACAAATAACGTCAGCGATTTCATAGTTTTCCCGCAAACAATTCTTCGCCAAGGCTACCACAGAAATTTGCGCCAACCGACTCTACATTGCGCTGCAAGTGATTCATCTGGCGCCATATCAAACGCTATTTAGCCGTGATGGCTTGACTTAGGCAGCCACAACATAGCCAGCATTGATTGCGCAATAAAAACCAACAGCACCCAAAATGCCGCGTCATAGTCACCCGTCGTATCATATACCCAGCCGGCTGCAACTGGCGCTAAAGCACCAAGCATCACGTTGAGCATCACCAGCCCCATCACTCGACCAAACGAAGCCGCTCCGAACAGGCGACCAAAAATCAACCCCATCAACGGCAAAATACCGCCTCCTGCGAACCCCATAAAACCTACCGCCAACACCAGCGTAAAATCCGCATGACCGAACAACAGTGTCAACAGCGCAGCAGACATAAAAGCACTGGCGATCCAAAATAATATCCGGTGATCCACGCGGTCTCCCAGCGTGCCAAAAAATAGTTTGCCCATCAGCATGCACAGCGCGCCGATGGTGACAAATTGGGCGGCAGCGCCTTCGACTAACCCGGCGTCTTTAGCAAAATGGGCCAAATTGAACTGCAGCGCACCGAAAGTCATATTCAACGGCACCAACGCCAGAAACGGCAACCAGAAACGGGAAGTCTGTAAAATTTCTCGGGCGCTCCAGATACGATCACTGTCGATCGTCTGCAAACGCGCCGCTGCCGACTGCGGCACCGGTGCTGCCGCGTTTGAGGGAGGCTCACGCCGCAACACTAAAAGGGTCAGGGGCACCACCAACAACAGGCCCACCCCAGCCAACTGCAAAAATGTATCCCGCCAGCCAAGGTCAATCAGCCAGCCTGCAATCAACAGCGGAAAAATCATGCCACCTAAATTGGTTCCCATGGCAGAAAGGCCCATCGCCAAACCACGCTGATGTGAAAACCATCTTGCGACCAAGGTCTGGGAGGCTAGCGTACCCATCATCGTTGCCGCCATTGGCATCAAGGTCGCATAGACCAACCACAGGTGCCACAACTGGGAAGCTTGATGCGCCACACTAAGCCCTAGGGCCAATGAAAATGCGCCAATTATTACCACATAACGCGTCGGATGAAGATCCAATGCGCGGCCAACCAATGGCCCTAAAACCCCCATGCCAATTTGCAAGCACGAGATCGTCATCATCACGTCCCGGCGGCTCGCCTTGAACTCGTCCTGCCAGGACACCGCAAACAACGTGAAACTATAAATCAGAATTCCCACACTGACGGCTTGAATCACCAAGCTATACAAGACAACCCACCAGCCGTAATGTTGCGTCACCCACCCTGCAGCGGTTTTAGGATTGTTCAAGTTATGAATGACTCTGAGGGGTTGCAAACCGTCAAGGTTAACAACCCAGCGCACGCAATGCGATTGTTTACCCAATGACTGCCCGGATCTGCAGGGTGGCGGCATAACAGTGAGCTGTTATGATGCTCAAAAGCACCCATCACCGCGAGGCTAATTCATGGCACCTTCCGATGCGAACCAATCAACCAACTTTTTTTTAGACGGCAACTTTGCACCGGTCTCTCAAGAATGTGATGCCCGGAATCTGGCTGTCACCGGCCAAATCCCCAAAGACCTCGCTGGGCATTTCCTTCGCGTCGGACCCAATCCCGCACATATATTCGACGAGGCGGCCTACCATACCTTCGATGGCGACGGCATGATCCATGCCGTCGAATTTCAAGATGGGCAAGCTCACTACCGCAACCGTTTTGTCCAAACCGAGGGATTCAAGCTCGAGCAAGCGCGCGGGGACTGGATCTACAAGGGTATGAACTCAATGCTGGATCCAACACCCTCACGGATTCCCGATGGCGCACCACGGAACAAAAACCTAGCCAATACTGCATTTGCCTACCACAACAACACCCTGTATGCCTTACACGAGCCTTCACAGCCCACCGTGGTTACGTTGCCCGATCTGACAACCAAAGGGGCAACTAATTTTGATGGCCTGCTCAAACACCCATTCACGGCGCACCCTAAAGTGGACCAAGACAGCGGCGAAATGATGACCTTTGGTTACGCCTTTCAAGCACCATACGTGAGTTACTCTGTCATTGATGCTGAAGGCAAGTTGATTCACTCAACCCCGATAACCATCACCAAACCCGTCTTTATGCACGATTTTGCGGTCACGCAACGCTACTCATTATTTTTAGATTTCCCCATTACGCTCGATATCGAAAGAGCAATTGCCGGGGGGCCTGCACTTGATTTTGAACCAGAGCATGGCTCGCGAATTGGTGTTATGCCGCGCTTTGGCCAGGATGCTGACGTACGATGGTTTGAAGTCGAGACAGGCTCTGTCGTGCATACCGCCAATGCCTGGGACGAGGGTGAAGAAGTCGTACTGCAAGCCTCTCGCTCAAAAACCTCCGACATCGCCGGCGCCGGGCTCGCAGCAGATAATCTGGCAGATACCCAAGGCCAACTTTATGAATGGCGAATCAATCTGACCACAGGCGCTGTCAAGGAACGGACGCTGAGCCCACTGCGCTGCGATTTCACGCGCGTGAACGATACGCAAGCCTGTCATCAAACCCGCTACGTTTATGCCGCTGTTTTCAACCCTGAAAGACCTTTCAGCTTCGACGGCGTGATGAAATTTGACAATGCCAAACAACTCACGCTCAGCTTTATGTATGGTCCAGATCGTTTTGGCGGCGAAGCCGTCTTTGCACCCAAAATAGGCGCCGTTGACGAGGATGATGGCTACCTAATCTGCTTTGTGCAAGACGAACTCAACCAGCGCAGCGAATGCCTGATATTAGACGCAAAAGACATCGAGGCGGGGCCCATCGCGACGCTGCATATCCCCTATCGCGTGCCTTACGGCTTCCATGCGGCATGGGTGGCCCACTAGCGGGTCGTCGGCGCATCATCCATTAACCGCCACGGCAACGTGGCGCCGGCATGAAAGGGCCGCAATTCGGCATTGCCTAATCGCAGAGTCGCAGGCACCTGCACGGGGCGCCTCTCTAACACGATGGTTGCCTCATTAAGCGGAAGTCGATAAAACGCGGGACCAAACTCCGAAGCAAACCCTTCGAGTCGGTGCATAGCCTGTTCTTCATCAAAAACTTTAGCGTACGCCTCAAGCGCATAGGGGGCATTAAATATTCCCGCGCAGCCACAGTCTGATTCTTTTGCCTGCAAGGTATGCGGTGCTGAGTCTGTTCCCAGAAAAAATTTTGGATTGCCCGAAGTTGCCGCCGCGCGCAGTGCAAGCCGATGACCTTCACGTTTGGCTGTAGGCAAACAATACATATGTGGGCGCATCCCACCCTCAAACATCGCATTGCGGTTAATTTCCAAATGATGAGGCGTGATCGTGGCCGCGACGTTACCTGACTGCGCCGCAACAAAATCGACAGCGTCCTGCGTAGTTATGTGCTCCAACACGACGCGCAATTCGGGGAAATTGGCCAGCAAGGGCATTAAAACCGTGTCAATGAAGACCGCTTCCCGGTCAAATACATCCACCTCAGAGGACGTCACCTCCCCGTGGATCAGCAAGGGCATATCGATGCGTTGCATCGTCTCAAGCACATCATGAATCAGTGCAATCGAGGTTACCCCTTGATCCGAGTTGGTCGTCGCGTTTGCTGGGTAAAGTTTACAGGCTGCAAATACACCCGCCTCAAAACCTCTGGCAATCTCATCAGCTTTGCTTGCATCTGTAAGGTAAGCGGTAATCAACGGTTCAAATGCAGACCCAGCCGGCAATGCTGAAAGAATACGCTGACGGTAATCCAGCCCCTGCTGCACCGTGGTTACCGGCGGCTTAAGATTGGGCATCACAATGGCTCGACGAAATTGGTGAGCTGTGTATTTCACCACGGCCGCCAACATATCGTCGTCCCGCAAATGAACGTGCCAGTCATCTGGACAGCGCAGGATAAGACGTTCTTCAGACATGAATACTGTTCCAGTTTTTCGCTTGATGGTTGTATCAAGTTATCACGGCAAACCCCACCAAACCAGACAAGCCACTGCTTTGTAATGGACACATACCCAGCGCAAAGCTAGGATCACCTATGCATAAAATATTCAGCTATATTGGCTTAACGATTGTTTTCGTATGGTTTATGGGCGGGGGCATCACCCATTTCACAAACCCTAATTTTTTTATGGCGATCATGCCGCCCTATATACCCATGCACTTGGAGTTGGTCTATTTAAGTGGCGTCTTGGAGATTATCTTTGCAAGCATGCTACTGGTTCCCAGCATGCGCCAGCTGGCGGGTTATCTGCTCATTGCGCTGACCCTCGCGGTGACACCCGCAAACATTTATATGTGGCAGAATCCAGAGGCCTTTCCGGATATAGAGCCGCTTTTTTTATCAGCCCGGCTGATCATTCAGGTATTGCTTGTTGTTCTCATCGGTTGGGTGACACGCAATACTCGCTGGGCGCACCCAGCGTAGGCCTCAACCCCCACAGACGATAAATCCAAACGCTGCACAACCCGTTGCCGTATGATAGCGATATGCTTCAACGGATACAGACCCTGAAGCCACGCCTGAACGCGCTTTTTCGTCCACGTGGCAAGATTTTTTATGGCTGGTGGATTGTCGCCGCGTGCAGTGGCGTGCAGTGGCTTGCAGCTATGACTTGGATGCATTCTTATGGCGCTTACGCTGTGCTGATGCAGGAAGAATTCGGCTGGAGCATGTCCGTCTTGTCACTGGCTTTTGCACTCACCCGACTTGAAAGCGGACTGCTGGGACCCCTGCAGGGATGGCTTGTGGATAAATTCGGCACACGCCTCATTTTAACCGTTGGCACCATCATCTTCAGTATTGGCTTTTTTGTATTTAGCCAGGTGAACTCAATCACCACCTATTTTGTGGCTTTTATCCTCATCGCATTGGGCTCCAGTCTAGGCGGCTTCGCCACGTTGATGGTTTCGCTGGTCAACTGGTTTGACCGTCATCGCTCAATGGCGGTTGCGTGGTCACAAATCGGATTCTCTCTGGGCGGTTTGAGCGTGCCGTTGGTCATTTTAGGGTTAGAGGCTTGGGGCTGGCGGACCATGGCAATCATTTCTGGCTGTATGGTTCTATTCATCGCCGGCCCGCTGGTACAAATGGTGAAGCATCGTCCGGAAGAAATTGGCGAAGTGCCTGACGGCATCACGATCTCCGATGCAGGCATTGCCCAACCTCATTCGAGTTACCAGCGCCAGGATAGTTTTACCTGGCGAGAAGCCGTGAGAACCCCTGCATTCTGGCTCATTTCAGTAGGGCACGGTCTGTCTTTGCTGACTGTCTCATCTATGCTGGCGCACTTGATCCCCCATCTGACGCGAAGCCTCAATTACACCACCTTGAGCGCCGGTATTGTCTTCAGTGCGATGACCGGCGCGCAGTTGATTGGATTATTTTTGGGCGGATACCTCGGCGATCGATTCGAAAAACGGCTGATTTGTGTGGTCTGCATGTTGGGCCATTTTATTGGGCTTCTGGCTGTCACCTATGCCGAAAATCTGTGGTGGATTTTTACTTTTGTCGTTTTCCATGGCTTAGGCTGGGGCATACGCGGGCCCCTCATGGTGGCGCTGCGCGCAGATTACTTCGGGCCAAAATCGTTTGGCACCATCATGGGTATTTCATCTCTGATTGTGATGATCGGCATGACTGCGGGCCCGGTTTTCGCGGGCGTGATGTTTGATCTCTACGGCAATTATGAGCTAGCGTTTACCATTCTGGCGTTTATCTCATTCACCGGATCCATTTGTTTTTATCTCGCCAAACCGCCTGCGCAGGCGGCCTGAAAAACCGTCATTTCGTCTCCCGCTCCAGTCTATCAGCGAGATTTTTCATCGACTGAAGCGGGCCATCAATAATAAAACGATTAATCATCCAAGCAGGCATCTTGACCTGAGGATCGGCATGGTAGGTCTGAAGCACCTGAGTCCCCCCGGGCACCGTTTGCAGCACCCAGCTGCCGCCAGCCGTCTGCATACGCACCACTCCGCGGGTCAAAGGCACCGCCCCTGGCGCATTGACCAGATCAATACGCGCGCTGTGTTCTGATCGTGTCAAAGTCACTGTATTGATGGTTTCGCGGCTAGCAAGTGGAAAAGGGGTCTTCACAACAATTCTTACCATCGTCTGATCCGTGCCCAGCACATCAAGCACCTGCGCCTGCTCACAATTGGCATACCAAAGCGGATACTTTGTATGATCCAACAAAACCGCCAGAACCTCATCCAGCGGATCAGCAACAATGGTGACCGCTTTAAAGGCTAAAAACTTTGACCCAGCCACCGCACCGGTGTAAACCGCCACCCCGCGATCTTGCTTTGCCAGTTGCCAATCTGCGTTTATTTCATTAGCCCAACCGACCCCGTGGGTGAGCCCGCCCAGCCAACCCAAAGCGATCAAACCCCATGTTAACATCTGCTGTTTTGGCATTTCAAAATCCCGGTTTAATCCATGACATATAAAAGGAGCGTTGCAAGAGGGAAAGTTTAACTGGTTTAATCCCCATTTATGTCAGCTAAACAATCCGGAGACACCCCCCGATGCGCATGCCACTGGCGAGTGCTCAGCCTAGCCAATGAGTGAACTGGAAACTCAGTGTATTTTAAAATATCTTTTAAAGGGTGTTGCGCCTGAGCGCGGCGCTAAAGTCGCACTTACCGGTGAGCTTTTGGAGTTGCTGCCCAATGCCACCGCAATTACCATTCTGCCAGTAGTGGACGGATTTTCTGTGGAGCTGGAATTCGCAAATTTCAGCCCGTTTTCGCGTAATGGTTTTGAACCTTATGTGGCCGAACATATTTTACCTCAAGCTGCAGCCAGCAGTTGTACCTCCATCGGCGACGTTCAGCTGCAGCTGCTTCAAGCCCACTATCGTTAGCTTGAACCGCTCGTGCTATGACACTCAAAAAAATAATATTTAAGCTGGCTCCTGCCGCCCGCTCCACATCAAAAACCGCTATTCTAGCGACAAACTTAAGCCAAGCGGATCAGGCCCCGCCGAGGCTCAGAAATCGTCGAATCATGAATCAATTAGGACCATCATGACCCTACCCTTACAAGACATTGTCATCGTTGAAATTGACAGCTACATGGCCGCACCCAGTGCCGGCGCAATACTTGCAGATCTCGGCGCAACGGTGATCAAAATTGAGCCGCTCAGCGGAGACCCAATGCGCGGCATGTCCAGACCACTCAAGGGAGAGGATTTTGACGAGGCAACCCGTGATTATGATTTCGGTTTTGACGTAGACAACCGCGGCAAAAAATCTGTTGCGGTTGCGCTGGATCAGCCCGAAGGTGCTGACTTGGTGCGCAGCTTAGTAGCTAAGGCTGATATCTTCATGTGCAATTTATTGGTCAACCGGCAAGAGAAATTTGGCCTTGACCCGAACAGCCTGTTTACCGTCCAACCGAACTTGGTACACGCGACCTTGACAGGTTATGGCACTACCGGTCCCGATGCTTGGCGTCCTGGCTACGACGTCACCGCATTTTTTGGTCGATCCGGCTTATATGATGCCCAGCGCGAGGGAGACGCTGGCATTGTGCCGATGGCACGCCCTGCGCAAGGTGACCATACCACAGGCCTGGCTATGGTTGGTGCCATTCTGGCCGCGCTGCGTTTGGCTGAAAAATCCGGGGAGCCACAGGTGGTTGAAACTTCCCTCTACGAAACAGCTGTCTGGACGCAGGCGACAGATTATGCAGTGACCGCTATTGATCACGCGCCCGTTCGCCGTCGCGCGCGACACGAAATGCTAGCCATAACTGCCAACCGATTTCCTTGCGGGGATGGTAAATGGGTCGTTTTCAACATGATGCCCGATGCCGTTTATTGGTCACGCCTGTGCGAAGCAATCGACGTTGAGCATCTAATTGAGGACCCTCGTTTTATAGACTCTCGCTCACGCTATCGCAATATGGCCGCCCTCATCGAACTGATAGACGCCGCCCTTAGCCTGAAGTCTCGAGATCAATGGGGCAAGCTTTTCGACAAGGCAGGGCTAATCTGGGGTCCAGTGCTGGGGCTCCATGAGGTCCCGCAAGACCCCCACGCGCAGGCCATCGGGCTATTCCCAACCGTTGCCCATCCTGACATAGGCGAATACCAGACAGTCAACATACCCATGCGCTTTGCCACCGCTGATGTTAAGCCACAGGGTCCTGCACCCCTGCTCGGTCAACATACAAAAGATGTACTGAGCAACCATGGATTAAGCGAACAAGATATCCAATCACTGCTAGACAGTGGCACTATTGGGCTAGGTAACAGCCGCTAAGCGTCAACCGCGGGGGCCAGTTACGGTAAACCTCCGTGCAAACATAAAAAAGGCCATAGCTCTATGAATCGCCAAAGACGTCATTTTCTGAAAACCGGCGCCCATGTTGCCTTAGGTGCCGCAAGTGTTTCGATTCCAGCCCAAACCGGCGCACAGATCAGTGCAGAAGCTGTCGGTGAACATCAGGGGGTGCGCAGTTACAGACGATTGGGCCGGACTGATCTGAACATATCGGATATTTCTTTTGGTGCTAGTCGCTTGCGCAGTGATGATGCACATCTTGTGCATCATGCCCTTGATCGCGGCATCAACTATTTTGACAGCGCAGAAAGCTATACCCGCGGGCAGTCTGAAACGGTGCTTGGTCAAGCGCTTAAAGGTCGCCGGCAATCAATATACCTCGTCTCTAAAACCGGCATCAACGCCAACACCCGCGCACCGGCTATGATGCGCAACCTCGAGGCGTCACTCGGGCGACTGCAAACCGATTATGTTGACGTCTACATGAATCATGCGGTGAACAGCATCGACGCGGTTGCCAGCCCCGAATGGCAGAGCTTCATCGATCGGGCTAAGACACAAGGTAAAGTCCGTTTCAGCGGACTTTCCGGACACGCCGGCAGATTGATCGAATGTATCGACTACGCACTCGACGAAGATCTGATCGATGTCATGTTGGTTGGCTACAACTTTGGGCAGGATCCTGCTTTTTACGAAGGCTTAACCCGCGCCTTTGACCGCATTGCCACACTACCTGATCTGCCCCGCGTGATCGCCAAAGCAAAGAAAAGAGATGTCGGCGTGATCGCCATGAAGACGTTAATGGGCGCACGCCTGAACGACATGCGTCCCTATGAAAAAGCGGGCGCAGGCACTTTTTCTCAGGCCGCTTTCAGTTGGGTTCTGGCAAACCCGGACGTCGATGCTCTGATTATCTCAATGACCAGCACGGATAAAATTAACGAATATCTTGGTGCATCAGGACAACCTTTCGTGTCTCACGCCGCACGCAATTTGCTGAATCGCTACGCCAAACTTAACGGCGCAAACTACTGCCGCCACGCCTGTAATTTATGCAGCGGCGCCTGCCCTGCAGACGTCCCTATTGCCGACGTTTTACGCACCCGCATGTATGCCACAGACTACGGCGACACACAATTTGCACGCAACGAATATGCCCTTCTGGCAAATAATGCCAGCGCCTGTCTGAGCTGTTCCGGCGAACCCTGCCAAAACGCTTGTCCAAACGGCATTCAAATTAACCAGCTGTGCAGACCCACCCATCAAATGTTGCAGCAGCAACCCGGGGAAGTTTTGACATGAAGCTCGAGACTATGTTGGACGTGACAACCCGCAAACAACGCACAGGAGTTTAATCCTATGGCCATTGAAGACCTCCTGAACCAATACAAATCTGGAACCTTAGACTTAGCCGATGCCCTCACTGGCATACGCGCCCACTACTTCGAAGATATTGGCCACACCATCATCGACCACGACCGAAAACGTCGCACCGGCGCAGGCGAAGTCATTTTTGGTGAAGGTAAATCAGCTGATCAGATTGCCGATATCATCAGCAGCCTACAGGCAAAAAACAGCAACATCTTAGTCACCCGGCTTCATCCGGATAAATACGCTGCCCTAACCGATTTGCCTCAAAACGCCAGCTATCACAGCAACGCACAACTGCTGTCCTGGCATGCCCAGCCACCGCAGAGCCCAAGCACCTCCATTGCGGTGGTCACTGCAGGCACCTCAGACATCAACGTTGCCGAAGAAGCCGCACTAACAGCAGAGTTTTTTGGCAATCCGGTCACGCGGATATTTGATGTCGGGGTGGCAGGATTACATCGCCTATTATCTCGACTGGACGACTTGCGCGAAGCACGAGTACTCATTGTTGTTGCCGGAATGGAGGGTGCCCTGCCAAGCGTCATCGGCGGACTGGTCGATAAGCCGGTGATCGCGGTTCCCACCAGTGTGGGTTATGGTGCCGCTTTTGATGGCGTTGCCGCCTTATTAGGAATGCTGACCAGCTGCGCATCCGGAGTCAGCGTTGTGAACATCGACAACGGCTTTGGTGCAGGTTTTCTGGCGAATACCATCAATCGTTTGTAGGATAGTCTTCTCTGTCCTTCTCAGTATGAGCCGCCACATGCAAAGTGCCATCGCAGAAAAATATAACGCCCTTAAGCAGCATTTATCGCAATACGAAAGCGTGATCATTGCTTTTTCAGGGGGCATTGACAGTTCGCTCGTGGCATTTGTTGCGGGTGAGGTTTTGGGAAACAACGCACTTGCGGTGACCTCTGCATCGGCCAGTCTCAAGCGTGCAGATCTTGCACTGGCAGAAAATCTAGCGGCAATCTGGGGAATACGACATCAAGTGATTGTCACCGATGAACTGTCTAAACCAGAGTATCGAGCAAACCCGGTCAATCGATGTTTCCACTGCAAGTCTTCGCTCTACACCTATCTAGACGACATGGCGACAAGCCTCAATGTGTCTATTGTGCTCAACGGCACCAATCTAGACGATCTAGGCGACCATCGACCGGGGTTGATTGCCGCCGAGAATTTCGAAGTACGTTCACCTCTGGTTGAATGCGGCTTTCACAAGGCGGACATCAGAGCGCTGGCGCACGCTTTAGGCTTGGAGAACGCCGCAAAACCACAGGCCGCATGCTTATCCAGCCGTTTCCCCTATGGCACCCACATCACCCAAGCATTGCTTGCACAAGTTGAAGCCGCCGAGGCGGTATTAGAGTCGTTTGAGTTCAGCCAATTTCGCGTTCGCCATCATGGCAACGTCGCGCGCTTGGAGATTCCGGGTCACGAACTTCAGCGGGCCATAGAAAACAGTGACTCAATAAACCGCGCGATAAAACAGGCCGGGTACACTTATGTTGCATTAGATCTGGGCGGTTTTCGCTCGGGGTCCTTGAACGATACGCTGTCCAGCGAACAAATTCAGGTGGTTAACGTCCACCCGCCGACGCCTTAACCCTCTGCTGCTTTTTTCTGTGATTTAAGAAACAGTGCCAACTGCCGGTCATGGCGGCTCATAGCCGTCATTGGGCCAGCCGCGAGATGGGGCGTATACTGCGACTGGCCAACACCTTCAACCTCGTCTCCCATCACTGTGACCCGCTGAATAATCCGCTCTCCGACGAAATCATTGAGCACAAAGTGCTGCGTACAGCGATTATCCCACATCGCCACACAGCCTTCGCTCCAGCGGTATCTGACAGTAAAGCGCGGGTTTTGCACCCAGCGTGTCAAATGAGCGAGCAATACTTCACTTTCCTGTGCATTGACCTCAATCAGCCGCCGGGTGAAATGCTCATTGACATAAAGTGACTTACGGCCGGTTTCAGGATGCACTCGCACTACCGGATGAACCGCCATTTTATCGGGCCTGTTGTGCGGCAATGCATCATGCAAAGCCGTCAGATTTTCACAAAGCGCCTGAATCGGGGGAGACAGTTCATCATAGGCGCGCTCTAAGCTTGTCCACATAGTATCCCCTCCAACGGGCGGACATTTCACCATATGCAAAACCGACATCACCGATGGGCGCCGCTCAAAAGTAATATCGGTATGCCACTCGTCAGCTGTCCCACCGTGACTGGCAGCCAGCTCAAAAACCCCCGGGTAATCGGTGAACGGGTTTTTTAAATTCGGGTGATTTTCAATAGTTCCAAAGTGTTCCCCAAGCGCCACGTGCTGATCTAAGCTAATTGACTGTTGAGGGAAAAAAATGACCTTGTGCGCCAGCAATAATTCTTTGATGTCAGTGACCTGTGCGTCGGAGAGATTACCCAGATCGATGCCCTGAACCTCAGCGCCCAGTGCACCTCCCAACTGCGTGACTAGAAATGGTTGCGCCATAAACTATGCCTCCTTGAGCAAAACGTCGTCAGAAAGTCCGCGAACAAACAAAGGCTCAACCCCCAAGGTTTCTGCGTCTGCGCTCAACACAAAGGGATCAGGGGCCGCCACCGGCTCGCCAGCGGCCCGAAATACCGTGTCTAACAGGGAAGCATCACTTGTGGTATTCACAAACAATCCAGGGCGCGACAATACAAAGTCCACCGCTCGTTTTAGCGCCTGCGGTTCTCGAATCGGTTTATACCAGCTGAAGTGTTTCTCCGGATCGTCTTCGCGCCAACGGCGCAAAGCCACGGCTTTGATGGTTTGTATCCCCACCTGCCGTTGCTGACAAAGCGAATACAGCGCGTCAAAATCTTCCGCGTACACGGGATTGGACATCATTGAAAAATTATACGGCAACAAAACTGAGTCGAAATCAAAACGCTCAAGACTCTTTTTATGCATGCTCGGTGCATAGGTCCCGTGACCTGTCACACCAATAAAGCGCACCCATCCAGCCTCACGAGCTTCAATCAGAGCTTCCAACGCGCCGCCAGGACCCATCGCCACATCCCATTGATCACGCTGAACCAAGTTATGCATTTGAATTAGGTCAACCTGCTCAACCCCCATCCTTTCAAGCGAGCGTTGCAGTTCCTCTTTCGCCTCATTTTTTGTGCGCAGCCCCGTTTTAGTGGCCAAGAAAAAATCAGCACGGCGAGTTTTAAGCAGAGGTGCAAGGCGCAACTCGGCCTCTCCATAACTGGCGGCAACATCAATATGATTCACCCCATAAAGGTCCAGCTTGGCCAAGGTGCTGTCTGCCCGTTCTTGACTCATTGCACCCAACGCAGCTGCCCCAAAAATCGTTCGACTGCTAAGGTGCCCCGTACGTCCAAACGGTATTTTTTCAATCATGTCACATCCTCGCTTGTACAAAGACTAGCCTAGCCTAAAACCCCGGGAGATAACACGCCCGCTTGCGCGGGCATGAGGCGAAAACCAAAGCTTATTTTGGTAGGCTAAAGACCTTTGAAATGAGGCCTAAAAGTGAGAAATCCCGTTCACCCTTTTGCCGGAAATCCTTTAGATAGAGGGGAAAACATTCGTCGCGAAGATGCCAGCGTCGCCGCGCTGGCAGACCACTCGAGTGCGTTATTTCTACCCTTTCACAAGCTCAATGTCCTGCTTAACGCCGACCAAACACTGGCATGGCGAACGCGCCCGGCTTTACCCGAGCACAATCAACTCATTTTTTTGGGTCTTCAGAACAATGTCCCTCACTTTGCCGTTGACGTCCCGGATCCCGCAGACCCCAAAAGTTTCGTTGACTGCCGAGCTGTCGCCGCCCACCTCGCAAGCGCGGATACCGGAATCTTGGCGCAGGCGCGCGCACAACTGGACTGGCATCGCCGAAACCCCTTTTGTGCGCAATGTGGGCAACCCAGCACAGCGGAGCGCGGGGGCCAGATCAGGCGGTGTTTAAGCTGCCATAAACATATTTTTCCGCGCACCGACCCCGTTGCAATTATGCTGATTATCGACCGGCCCGGCGGAGAACGATGCCTACTCGGACAGTCTCAGGGTTTTATGGCCAATACAAATTTTTATTCCGCGCTTGCCGGATTCATCGATCAAGGTGAATCCCTCGAGGAAGCCGTGCGCCGGGAAGTCAAAGAAGAGGCCTGCATTGCTGTTGGCGATGTACATTATCATTCATCTCAACCTTGGCCTTTCCCCTCTCAACTGATGATTGGCTGTCACGGCATTGCACGTAGCCATGCCATCACCATCAATGAAGCGGAAATGGCCGACGTTCGTTGGTTTTCCAGCGAACAGGTGATCTTAGCGCTGGGTGAGAGCCCTGCAGACCTTCGCGTGCCCGGCAAACTTGCTATCGCCCACCATTTAATCCGCGCCTGGGTGGACGGTGAGGTAAGACTTTAACCACGAAAGTCATGCGGGCGCCGGCCCTGCCAGGGCAGTATCGGGCGCAACCGGAGCGAATGTGCGTCACCGGCGAGCGAAAGGAACGTAAATGCCGCATTGACCCCCGCCTCACATCGCGAAACAATAGAGCCAGTGACAATTAACGCTTAGGAAATAATGCTATGAGTATTGCGAGTTTGGCCGGTGTTCTGAAAATTTTTGGAGGCTCCCAGCCAAGCCCCGGGGAGCGGGCTCAACTGGCTAGAGAAGTGATGTTGATGACCTTGGCGCGAGCCACAGCAGCAGACACCAACATCAAAGCTGTGGAAGTAGACAAAGTCCGCGAAGTTCTGCTGACACACACAGGCGAAGACTTTTCCGAAGCAGACGTACGCGTCGCAGCCAGCTCACGCCTGTTTGAGAAAGCACCGCTGGATCGGTACATCAGCAGCTCCGCCAAAGCTTTAGATGCAGACGATTGCTTAAACATCGCAACCGCATTGGCGGAAGTAATTAATGTTGACGGCCGTGTCAACAGCCACGAAATTTCTTTTTTCAACAATATCGTTAACGCACTTGGACTCACGCCAGCCCAACTGATGGGTTTGAAAGAAGAAGATTAGCCTAGCGCAGATAGCCCGGCCGGGAAGCACCAAAAAAACTTTGTTGTAGTATCCGGTCCGGCTGTCGAACGGCCAACGCCTATGCCAACCATCCACCAACTGCACCGCGGCGCTCATCTTCGGCGCATATTGGCCTGCATACCCCTGATCGCTTGTTGTATGGGCTGCACGCCAAATATAGCGCAAACACCACCATTGGCTGACACCCCAGCGTCATGGCCTCACGGGGGAATGGTCGCGGTAGCCAACCCCTATGCCGCGCAAGCCGCCGCTGAGATTCTGCTTGCAGGCGGCCACGCCGTTGATGCGGCCATCGCCGCACACGCGGTACTGGGTCTTGTCGAGCCACAAAGTTCAGGGTTGGGCGGCGGGGCATTCATGATGGTCTACGAGCGCGAAAGCAACACCGTCTATGCCTATGATGGCAGAGAGACGGCACCCGCAAAAATCGCTCCTGATTTCTTTGTGCGCGACGACGAGGTCATGGGGTTTTTAACCGCGTGGCAAAGTGGTTTGGCCGTTGGTGCGCCAGGAATACCTGCGTTATATCAGCTTACTCACAGCAAGCACGGCCGACTGAGCATGGCCAAGAATTTTACTCAGGCCATATCGCTGGCACAGCAGGGGTTTATCGTTTCACCTCGACTGGCCAGTCTGCTCAAACGGATCCAGAGTGTCAGCAGACTCGACGACAACCCCGATACCGCACCTTATTTCTACCCTGATGGAAAACCCCTCAGCGCGGGTGTACTCAGAGACAATCCAGCCTACGCCAAAACCCTGCAAAATCTCGCTGCACACGGCCCCGCATCGTTTTATACCGGCCAACTGGCGGGCGAAATTGTGGCCGCAGTGCAGGCAGAACCCAATCCGGGTGGGTTAACCCTCGAGGATCTTGCAAACTACGCGGTTATAGAGCGCCGCCCGCTCTGCGCAAGCGCTGGTTTGCAGCGTATTTGCACTATGCCGCCGCCCTCATCCGGGCTGGCTCAGATCATGATTCTCAATCTGTATGATCAATTCACCACCAGCTCTGAGGAACCTATTCAGATCGATGCGCTGGTGGATGCGCAACGTCTGGCCTACGCCGACCGAGACCACTACATTGCGGATCCAGCGTTTGTTTCCGTGCCCACCGACCAGCTGATCAACTCAGACTATCTCAGACATCGTGCAACCCAAAGACACCAACCGGGAGACTCACCCGTGCCGGGTGATCCGGGCCAGTTACTCAACAACCAGTCCATTATTGAACGCTGGGGCCGAGACACAACGGCTGAGCCTGCGGGGACAACACACCTGTCGATTATCGATCAGTCTGGGAATGCCGTCTCAATGACGGCCACCATCGAGGCACCATTTGGCGCTTCTCGCTGGGCGGGCGGCTTTCTACTCAACAACGAAATGACCGACTTTGCGCGACAACCCAAACTGGGCGGCAAAGCTTTGGCCAATGCCGCCGCACCTGGCAAACGCCCTCGCTCTTCGATGTCGCCGCTCCTTATTTTCGATCAGAACAACACATTACAGTTGGTTGCCGGATCACCGGGGGGCAACTCGATTGTTGCATACGTTGCGAAAGCGCTGGTGGGTACTCTGCGCGGTGGTCTAACACCGCAACAAGCAGCTGATGCGCCCAACATTATTGCAAGAGGCGCAGAGGTTAAAGTCGAAATCGCCACTGATGAGGGCGTAGCATACGCCGCGAGGTTACGGGCGCTGGGTTATCCTGTGACAGAGCGCGAAGGAGAAAATTCCGGACTGCATCTTATTCTGGTCACTCCCGAGGGGCTGCTTGGCGCAGCCGACAGTCGCCGCGAAGGCCAGGTGATTGCCGTGCCCTAGGACAGGGCCTCTATTTCCGGCGCCGATCCCTCCTTAGACCTCAGCGGAACTTTCACCGCCAACTTAGGTTTTTTCTTCGCCATATGACTCGCTTGGTTACGGCGCTCGCGCGCGATCAAGCGGGATTCATTCCTGTTAATCACTGTTTATCTCTTAATTCACACATCTGGTCAGCATAACCCTGATTTCTGCTCGATAACGGGTACATAGTTCACAATTTGGTACGTCTGAAGGAGCCAAATTCTGCAATTGCGCGTGGGATCATCTAATGGACCGCGCCTGCGCGGCGCATCCTATATAGACCAGATATAAAACGCCAGCCTAATTACAGGCATTAATCCATCGTTGCAATCAAACCCAAGCGCGAACATGATATTCAGCCATCATGCGGTGGGTTTGGATAAAGATTGGCCCCGCAACGCCAGCAAAAACTGGCTTCGTGGGCGTGTCCTTCGGCTGAGCACATTGGACACGTTTTAGTATTTGCGCGGCGACGATTGGCTTCATTTAATTCCAGCGTCACAATGCCGGTGGGCACCGCAATAATTCCATAACCCATGATCATAATCAGGGTTGCCAGAATACGCCCCGGGGTCGTTAACGGCGTGATATCGCCATATCCTACCGTTGTCATGGTCGTCACGGCCCAATATACGCTGTCTGGAATACTGGCAAAGTTAGGATTGCTGCCCCCCTCTATCAAAAACATCGCCGACCCGAAGATCACCACCAGAGCGACGATTGATGCCACAAACACGGTAATTTTTCGGCGACTGGCGAGCAATGCCTCTGCAATCAACTCTGCTTCGCCAACATAGCGCACCATCCGTAACACCCGAAAAACACGCAGTACCCGTATGACGCGAACCACCAGAAAATATTGGCTACCTGCCAACCAGAGGCTCAGATAGGTTGGAATAATGCCCACCAGGTCAACCAAACCATAAAAGCTGCGCGCATAAGCCCATGTATGCTGAATACACCACAAGCGCAATGCGTATTCGATTGAAAACAACAGGGTAAATGCCCATTCGATGCGATACAGCCAGTCTCCGTAACGCGCATGAATGGACGCCACAGAGTCTAACATCACAGCTAAAACACTCAGTAAAATACAGATGATCAGCGCCACATCGAAACGCTTGCCGGCGGGTGTATCCGCCTCGAATATGACAATCCGAACTGAATCTTTGTCAAAAGCCATCAGCTAAACCCAATAATTGCTAGGGCTAGTGTACGCTTTTTTTAAAACTCCTCGCCGCAAACCAGCTACGACAAACCACAGTAGCATCTAACAAACGCCTCTAAACCTGCCAGCAGTAGCGCAAAACCCCCTGCGCGATGGATCATTGCGGGTTACCATCACATCCTACACCGACCGCAATGGAAGCATTATTATGGCCACTGGATATTCCCAACCCCATTATCTAACAGACGTCGAAACCCTCCAGCAAACGCTCGGCGAAACGGATTTACGTCTGTTTGATACCGCTGTATTCCTGACTCCAAAATCAACTGGAGGTTATCGCATCGACAGCGGATACCAAAACTATCAGAGCGAACACATACCAGGCGCTGGATTCATCGACCTGATCAGCGACTGGTCCGATACTTCGTCAACGCTGAACTTCACGCTGCCCAGTCAAACAGCATTGGCCGAGGCAATTGGAGAAAGCGGCATCAATCAAGAACATCGGGTTGTACTCTATTCCAACGGACATCTTATGTGGGCGACTCGAGCATGGTGGTTGTTGCATGCTGCAGGACATCGCAACGTGAGCGTCTTGAACGGGAATTTGCGAGCGTGGAAGCACGCAGGTTTACCGATGGCGAGCGGTACACACCAGTACCCCAAGACAACATTTTCAGCTCATCCAGTGAACCATGCATTTGCCAATACCGCTGACGTAGAAGAGGCGATTGCAGGTAATGTCTGTACCGTCAACGCCTTAACACCAGAGCTGTACCGCGGTGATGGTGATTTTTACTACCACCGTCGCGGCCACATTCCCGGCAGCCTGAATTTGTACTACGACCAAATGCTCGATAATGACTACTTCCTACCACCATCAGCCTTGGCAGCGTCGTTAGAAACACACGGATTGTTAAGCGCAAAGCAAGTAATCGCCTACTGTGGCGGTGGTATTGCCGCCACAGTTGATGGCTTTGCTTGCAAATTAATGGGACAACATAAGGTCGCGGTATACGACGGTTCAATGTCTGAATGGGTTCAAGAGCACGACCGACCGCTTACGTTAGGGGCACTACCGTAGTTGCCAAAGGCCCTGGCGGCAAAGGACTGCTCTTACTTGCTCGACAGCGCAGACAATCCAGATTTAAGCGTCTATCTCAACTTCTGCTCCGTATTGACTGCGCAGCAAAGTTTTGCCATCACGGACAAAAAGTAGTAACCCGTCGAGAAAGGCAACCTGCGGTCCCGTAACCGGTTCGAGACCTACACCATGACGCAAGGTATACAGCGTCAAATCATGCGAAACACATAGGTCCAGATGTGGGCCGGCACCTGCCACTGCAGTATCACGCAACTTGCCCAACAACCCCCGCAGAACCATTTGCACGGCAAGTGGTGCCGGCATCATAGCGTCCTCGGGCACCGCTTGTGCAAACCATTGTGCAACGTAGGCCGGCAAATCAACCGCCTGTTTCATGCCCTGCCACATTTTTTGCTGATCCAGCGCATAAAAAATGCTCAACGCTTCCACCGGGCGGGTACGCAATCCGCGCCCTCCTGCTGCTTCATGGGCAGCAATCACTAGTTGTGCTGTCTCCATGCACCGCTCCGGCGGGCTGGCGTAGCCGCGCACCTGAACCGTCTTCGGCAAAGCTTCACCAAATTGGCGACACAGCGCACGCCCATCGTCCGTTAACGGATTCAACAAATCATGAATATTCGGATCAAACGTACGCGCCGAATGGCGCATCAGCAACACCCCTCGCTCTACACCGGAAGCATAAACATCAGCCACCATGTTGACCGTCTGCAGTCCGTAGGCTTTGTTCTGGTCTGAGTTTTGCATTGCCAATCTTCCTTAAGTCCGCATTGCCTTAAAACTTGCGCAGCCATGTTTAAGTCGAACCACCAGACAAAAAAGTGATTCGATTATCCTTGGGGCTTAACGGCGACGTCG
Source organism: Gammaproteobacteria bacterium UBA4421 (assembly GCA_002389675.1). Lineage (GTDB taxonomy): Bacteria > Pseudomonadota > Gammaproteobacteria > Pseudomonadales > Azotimanducaceae > UBA4421. The sequence continues at coordinate 10,040 of DGQF01000032.1, read as the reverse complement.
ACTCAACGACACCACATTATCTGCCTTTAGCGCATCTTGTTTGAGCCGCAGCAACATTTCCCAGGTCAACGTCTGCTCCCCTTCTCGCAAAAAACCACGACAACCAATGCCTCGAGCTACTGCAAAAAGTGCAACGGTTGCACTTTGTGTACCCCCCTCGTTCCAGAGCAAACACAGATTCGGTTCACTCTCCAACTTGCCCATGCCCTCTAGAGCAAAAGCACCAACCCGGGCATCAACCACGTAAGTCCCTGTTTCATCAGGCGCAATTCTAATCGAAAATGTACCATTAAAAGCGCCGGAAAATGCCCCGCTGAGACTGATGCCCTCGTCATCCTCACTGACCTGCACATCGGCCTCTACTTCATCACCTAGGCTTATACCCGAGGGGCGTATTCGCCCTTTACCCAGCCACAGTCCCTTACTCAACAACACGGGCCGCTCCTTTGTTTATGCTCAACTCATCCAACTGAGGGATCCGCCGATACGTTGCTCGGCGAAACAGATACAGCAGGCCCAACCGCTTCAACACACCGCTGATCAGCGTGATTTGTGTTATTGACATAACTGGCTACCGGCACGACCTGCAGAGACACTGGAATGACCGAGTCAAACAGCGTGGTCAAACAATCCGTCGGCTGCGAGGTATCCAACCATGCGCAGGCGCTGTCTGGAGATAACATGACAGGTTGCCGCCCGTGGATATGTGCCATCTGCGCGTGTGCGCTGGTGGTTAAAATCGTAAAACTCAGATGTTCTAGCTGCAACCGCGGGTCACGCCAACTGTCCCACAAACCTGCCAGCAGCATACCAGAATCAAACTCAGGTCTAATCAGGAAAGGCAACTTTTGGCTGTTTATCTTGCACCACTCGTAAAAACCTGAAATCGGCACCACACAGCGTTGTGTTCGATAAGGTAATTTGAACGCCGCACTGCCCGCAGCGGTTTCGCATCTTGCGTTAAACATCGCGTATTTGGTGGTGCGCGTTTTTGCCCATGAAGGCGTCAACCACCAGCGCATCGGCACTAATTCAAGGGCGCCCTGCGAATCACGACGCAGCACCTCAACGGTTTCGGTCGGCGCCATATTGTAGGCATCAGACCCCTGATAAGTGAGACCTGACAGACCCATGACCATCTGTGCCACCGGCTCTGCAGCTATGAAAAAACGCCCGCACACCAGGTTAACCCGCGTGTTTCCCGAGCGCCCAGCCCGACGCTTCTAACACACCATGAGCAAATTCAGACGGCGCAGATTCCAATTGTGTCGCCACGGTGTCATTCCATCGATTCAAAAAACCAAAAAGTGAAATTACGCCAACAATTTGCACAATTTGCCGCTCACTGAAATGTTCACGCAGGGCCTCAAAATGCTCACCGCTTGACCCATTAGGCACCTCACCAGCCGCCAATGCCAAGCCAATTAACGCTTTTTCAGCGTCCGAAAATTCATCTGAAGATTCATAAATCAAAATTTGTTTGATTTTATTTTCGTCCAAACCACGACTGTGACCGCTGTGGGATGTATGCGCCTGACAATACCCACAACCGGCACTCAAGCTCACACAATAGGCAATCAGTTGAACCAGGTCCGGCGACAATGCCTCATCAGCACGCGAATCCGCCGGCACATTTTGCCTGAAGTGCCTTAACTGCGGCGCTAAATCAGCTCCCATGACCACCCCTGCTAACATCGCAAACGCCATCGGCAACTGCGGCATATGCGCCATGGTCAGCATACTGTTAGGGACAAACCCCATATTGGCTTCAGCGCTGGCGAACACCGGTTCTAAGGCCTCGAGGGTATCTCGCGGTAGAGGATTAATATGCGGCATACAAACTCCAAAAATACAAAAACTAGCCTCATGAGTGTAGGGGTTTGCGTTTTGACCTGCACTAGGCAATCCTGATGAATTATATGCACCGACAGCAGGCCTGCCATGTCCGATACCAAACGCCTCAGCCGAGACCATGACAACATAGGCCCGCCACCCGAAGCAGCGCAGAAGCCCCACCAATATCGCCATCACGGCATCACCGTGGACGATCCATTTGCTTGGTTACGCGACGCGCAGTACCCCGACGTCAATCACCCCGAAATACTGGCTTATCTCGAGGCCGAGAACGCCTACTTCGACGCTTATATGTCCCCATTAAAAAGCTCGATCGACGCCTTGTTTGGCGAGATGAAAGCCCGCCGCCCGGCCACCGACGCAAGCGTTCCCTATACCAAAAACGGCTACCGCTATCAGTGGCGGTTCAACAAGCATGCCCAATACCGCAAGTGGTATCGAGCACCCGCAGAACCTGCACAATTGAACGAAGATGAAGCCTGGGAGGTGTTACTCGACGAGGGCACTTTGGCTAAGGACAAACCTTATTTCGACCTCGGTGCGCTTGCGGTCAGTCCCGACAATAGCAAACTCGCCTATAGTATCGACGTTGACGGTAGCGAGCGGTATACCCTGCATATCATCGACCTTGCGACGAGGCAGCCACTGAGCCCGGCAATCGTCAACACCATAGACACCCCGATCTGGAGCGCCGACAGCAGCGCATTGATGTATGTTGTCGTGAATGCCCAATGGCAGCCACTGGAAGTTTATCAACACCAGTTGAATCAAATCGGAGCAGATCGACTGGTTTTTGCAGAGCCCGATCCGACCTACCGAGTAAGCATTGATCTGAGTCAGTCTGAGCGTTACCTATTGATCAACAGCGCAGGCCATAGCAACAACGAAGTCTATACCTTACCCCGCGATCAATTTGACGCCCCCCCCCAATGTTTAGCCAAACGGCAAGACCAGGTTGAGTACCACGTGGATCATGGCAATAACCAATTTGTCATCAGAAGTAACCTTCGTCATGCTAATTTTGACCTCTTCACAACACCTGAGCACAGCCGAAAAAGCGACGACTGGCACTTGTGGATCGAGGGCGATAAGCATACCTACCTCACCGGGCACTTGATGTTCACCAGCCACTTAATTGTGGAGGAACGCATTAACGGTCTGGAGAACATTCGCATCGTGGGTCTGGACAGTACCGAGCATCACATCAAATTCCCAGAAGCGACCTACAGCGTGAATTTGGCTTCCCAGCCCCATGCGGACAGCGGGTCTATCCGCCTAAGCTATACCTCTTTGGTCACCCCACAAACCGTTTATGAATACGACTTATACAGCCGCTCGCTGACCGCATTGAAGGTACAGACCGTCCCTACCGGTTATGCACCGGAAACCTTTGTGACTACTCGCAGGATGGCTTGCGCTCGCGATGGCGTGCAAGTACCAATCAGCCTGGTCTACCACCAAGACACTCCACTTGATGGCACAGCCCCCCTTTACCTATACGCTTATGGCGCCTACGGCTACGCCACGCCGCCGGCATTTTCTGCATCCCGACTGTCGCTCTTGGAACGCGGTTTTATCTACGCGATCGCACACATTCGCGGCGGCGACGACCTCGGCTATCAATGGTATCTCGACGGTAAACTCGATAAGCGCACCAATACGTTCAACGATTTTGTAGATTGTGCACGTCATCTTATTGCCAACGGCATCACCCAACCGGGTCGTATTGCTATCGCCGGCGGCAGTGCCGGTGGCGAATTAATGGGCGCGGCAGTCAATCAAGCTCCGGAACTATGGGGGGCCGTTGCAGCGCACGTACCATTTGTCGACGTACTAAACACCATGTTGGACGAAACACTGCCACTTACTCCGCCCGAATGGGGGGAATGGGGTAACCCAATTACCGACGCAAAAGCTTTTCTGAACATCCAGGCCTACTCACCTTATGACCAACTCAAGCCCGGCCACTATCCCCCCATGCTGGTAACCGCCGGACTCAACGATCCAAGAGTGACTTATTGGGAACCGGCAAAATATGTCGCCAAATTGCGCACCTTAAAAAAGGACAGGACAGTCCTGTTGCTCAAGACCAACATGGCAGCAGGACATGGGGGGCAATCAGGGCGATTTGAAGCGCTCAAAGAACTTGCTGAGGAATATGCTTTTATGATTCAACTGCTGCAAACCAACCACCAGCTAAACGATCGCTGATCAAGCCGGCCATACCTGCAAAATTAATTCAACGCAGCAGCCAGTGCCTGCCGAAATTGCGGCGCAGCAATGGCAATCAATGCTTGCGCACGCTGACGGTTGGGCAAATATTTAATATCCGCAACGCCAAATTCTGTGACCACCATATCCACATCTGTGCGCAGCGCAGTGACCATCTCCACCCGCGGCACAATTCTGGATACCGTGCCCCCTCGCGCAGTGGCGTTCATCGCAACAATCGAGCGCCCGCCCGCGGAGGATTTTGCCGCCCGCATAAAATCCACCGAACCACCCGTGCCTGATATCTGCCGCCCTCCTGCGTATTCAGCATTAACTTGCCCGAACAGATCTATTTCTACAGCTGAATTTACCGAAACAAAATTAGGCAGGCGGGCGATGGTGCTAACCTCATGGGTATGATTTGCGCCTCGAAAAACCACCTCTGGTGTCCGCGACAGCCAATCCAGCAGTTGAGGGCTTCCAAGCGCCATACCCGTGACGTGCAGTCCCGTATCTATAGGTTTACAACGCCCAGATACGTTCCCCTTCACAATCAAATGCATGCCCGCATCATCAATCAACCCACCGTGCAACCCTAAGTCGTTTTTATCTTCCAGCTGTTGCAGTATCGCAGCGGGAATTGCCCCAATACCGGTCTGCAAGCAGTCACCATCGTTGATTAACGTCGCTACGTGAGCCCCGATCTCTCGCGCTGCCTGATCTACTTTTGGCGGCGGCAGTGTCGTCAAATCTCGCTCGCTCTCATACAAAAGATCAATTTTATCCGCACCGATAACTGGACTACCCGCGGGCGCCAGCAGATTATGATTCAACTCAGCAATCACAACCTTGGCGCTATTCAACACCGCTGCCACAAAATCAACATTAGGCCCCAGACGCAAAACACCCTGGGCATCTTTTGCGACTTGAATTAGCGCCACATCAACCTGATTGGCCAGATAGTCGTAGACCCAACGCATTTGCATCGGCAAAAAGTGCAACCGCTGAGGATCCGCCATCCGCAGCGCTGGTGTCATGAAGAAAGTTGTTAAGGTTGCAGTACTGTTGAACTGCGTGAAATCCGTATTGTTATAACCGCCAATAGGGAACTGTAGAAAGCGCAGCCCCTGTGGCAACTGCAGAAGCGCCAACTGTTCGAGCAAGGCAGTGGGTTCGTTGCTGCTGCCCGCAACAAATATCCGCTGACCCGGTTGAATCAGTTGACGCAACCGACGCTCAAAATTAGCCATGTTTTTTTGCCCTGTATACAAGAAAAGTCAGATACGTATACGCCCCGACATAAAACGCGGCTGGAAACCATACCGGCCACAATGAAACCAATGTATTGGTGCCTAGACCAACATCCATCAATCCATGTCGCACCCACAAGAAGCCAAGCGCCAACAATACACCACTGGTGAATGCCATCATCACCCCTTGTTGGGGTGAGAAAATAACAGCCACAATTCCCCCGGCAAGCCCACCAAACCAAACGGGCATCAAGATACCCAGACCGGACAAAGGCATCTTAACTATGAACACCAATACATACCAGACCAGCACGCCTATGCCCATACAGATGAGGGTGCGTAATGCCAATAGAACCCCTCCCATGGTGACCCCCGACTACAAAAGACAGCATCATAAACCTAAATCTGCTGCAGTCGACGAATGAAATTGGAATCACATCTGCAAATTCTTTTTTCATCCTGAGGTTGTCCAAAGGTCGATCAACCAATATCACATGCAAAAGCCCAGTTCGCCGCTGGTACCGGGTGGGCCCAACCCACCCACGCCTTAATAGGGTTTTTTAGGTTAACCAACATCCGCTTGACCGCCGCAGACTTCATCTGGCCATCAAGACCATCAGCAATAAATCGGTTAAGCTGAGCCCTTAGCTGATCACATTGATGCGTTTGTTTAGCCTAGTCACGACCACAAAAAATCACGCTCCAGCCCACAGATTGTGGCCGCACAAAGATTTTAGGCCGCCAAACAGCGCACGGGACTGAGTTTTAAATCACTGAGGGTTTTAATGTGCACCTGTATACCGACACTCGCTGCCTTGAGCACAGAGTCCCCAATGGGCACCCCGAACGCCCGGAGCGTCTAGCGGCGGTGCTCAATCACCTCAAGGCCTGCGGGTTTATCGACGATCACCCGATGCTGGCCCCTGAGCAAGCCAAAGACGTCGATATCCAGCGGGCGCATAGCCTTGCGCATGTCAAGGACATAACAACCTTCGCAACAAATGACAACCTAGAAGCAGACAAGACGTCAATGGTTCCGGTCGACCCAGACACTTGGATGAGTCAACACAGTTTAACTGCAGCTCGCTTGGCCGCAGGTGCGGTCTGCAACGGCATCGATGACCTGATCAGCGGCAGGACCCAACGCGTCTTTTGCGCCGTTCGCCCGCCCGGGCATCATGCTGAACGTGATGCCGCCATGGGCTTCTGTTTGTTCAACAGCATCGCCATCGGTGCGCTAAAAGCATTAGCAAGCCCGACCATCGAGCGAGTTGCCATACTCGACTTTGACGTACATCACGGCAATGGCACGGTGGACATCTTCACCGACAACCCCGCTGTAATGGTGTGCTCAAGTTTTCAACATCCCCATTATCCAAACCGAAAATTTGATGTGCGCCGCGATCATCTTATCCACACGCCATTGGCAGCAGGCACTGCAGGCACCGAATTTCGCCGTCAAATTGAAGCCGATTGGCTGCCGGCTCTAGAACGACATGCCCCCGAGCTTATTCTTGTTTCGGCCGGTTTTGACGCCCACCAGAGAGACCCTTTGGCACAGCTCAATCTGGTGGAAGATGATTATGCCTGGATCACTGATCTCATCGTCAGCACCGCCAACCAGTACAGTGAAGGACGCGTAATATCAACACTCGAGGGCGGCTATGATCTACAGGCTTTGACCCAAAGCGTCGAAACCCACCTGGCGCACTTAGCGCCAGCGGTCTCTAGATGAATCAACTGCCTTTGAACTGGGCGTCTCTTTTCTGTAAAAAAGCCTGCACACCTTCGGCAAAATCTTTTGACTTGCCGGCTTCATTTTGCAGCTGTGCTTCCAGTTCTAATTGCTGTTCAAAAGAATTCTGCCAGGTTTGCCAATAAGCCTTGCGGATCAGCGACAAAGACCGCGGTCCGTTAGCCAATTTCTGCGCAATCTGCAGCGCGCCCGCCATCAAATCATCCTGGTCCTCATAAAGACGATTAACCAGGCCCCACTCCATTGCTTTTTCAGCAGACAATCGCTCGGCCAACAACGACAGCTCCATAGCGCGCCCCCAACCAACCAATCTCGGCAACATAAAGGTCGACCCGCCATCAGGAATCAGCCCTATTTTCGCAAATGCTTGCAGAAAATAAGCCGACTTTGCCGCACAGACGATATCTCCCATCATCGCAAAACTCATGCCGACCCCCGCTGCTGCGCCATTAACGGCCGTCACCATTGGCATATCTAGGCCGCGCAGCTCAAACAACAATGGGTGATAAGCTCCACGTAGAGAAGCACCTGCGCCATTACGCTTATCTGTATTGACGTCATCCTGCAGATTGGCGCCTGCACAAAATCCCCGCCCCTGCCCGGTCAGGAGCAAACAGCGCGCGCCATTAGAAGGATCCTTGATCTGTAAAATAGACTCCGCCAGATCTGCGAGCATCTGCGCGCCCACCGCATTCATTACCTGCGGATGGTTAAATTTTAGCACGGCAACTGATCCAACAAAGTCTAACTGCATGCGCTCCATATCACTCTCCTGTGAACATAAACCTGCAGATTAGCGCAAAGTCTTATGCTGACCAACAACACCTCGAAAATCGGACTAAATACATTAAATTCTGCCACATCAGCACCTGCATCGAAGTTAGCGCTATACTGGTGCTCCCTGTGTAAACATTATCTGTCGTGACCCAAAGCTCTCACCACCACAGCCACAGCCACAGCCACGACACTCACGTTTTAGGCGGCGCTTTTTTTCTGATTGCCGGCTTTATGGTGATAGAACTCATTGCGGGCATCATGACCAATGCGCTGGTTTTGATTGCTGATGCCGGTCATATGTTTTTAGACGCCACAGCATTAGGACTGTCTTGGTGGGCTGCGCGGGTTTCTGCCAAAGGCTACGACCACAAACTCAGTTATGGCTACCACCGTTTTCAGGTGCTGGCGGCCTTCATCAACGGACTGACCTTGACCGCTTTAGTGATCTGGATTGCCATCGAAGCCCTCACTCGTTTGGCACATCCAGAGCCAATGTTACCTCTGCCGGCTCTGGCGGTTGCTGCGGTGGGCTTCATCGTCAATCTGATCGCATTTCGTTGGCTGCACGGCACATCGAATAACGCCAATATAAGGTCAGCGATGTTACACGTGCTCGGAGACCTTCTGGGTTCAGCGGCCGCCATGTTGGCCGCGATCGCCGTTTACTTTTTTGGCTGGCTGTATGCCGACCCGGTACTCACGCTCCTAATTGTGGTGATCCTTGCCCGAGGCGCATATCGAGTGCTCAAAGAATCGACGCATATTTTACTTGAAGGCGTGCCTCAAAACGTTGACCTTGGGGAAATCAAACAGACCTTGTGCCGTGCGATCCCCGCGGTTGTCGAAGTCCACCACGTCCACGCCTGGGCGTTGACCGCCGAAAAACCGCTACTCACACTACATGCTTTGGTTCCAGAACAGACGCAGGTTCAGGAGGTGGTCGCAGACATCAAATCTCTGCTTGCCACCGAGTTTGGCATCGACCACTCAACCATCCAGGTTGAAACGGGCCCCTGCCCCGACACTCATTAGCTGTTTGCGAGGTTGCCGATGAACCGACCGGCAACCACCCGATGCAATCAGCTGCCACACTAAACCGGCGCAGGCTCCGGAAATTGTTCACGTAGAACCCGTTTGAGGATTTTGCCACTGGGATTTCGCGGAATGACGTCAACAAAGACGACTTGCTTGGGCTGTTTGAATCCTGCCAGTTTACCTTGGCAGAAATTTATCACCTCAGCCTCGGTTAACGCCGCGTCTTTTTTAACGACAATGGCCAGCGGCGACTCGCCCCACCGCTCACTGTCCTGCCCAATGACCGCCGCCTCGACAATACCCGAATGCGCTGCTAACACTCCTTCAATCTCAGCAGGATAAACATTTTCTCCGCCAGAGATGATCATGTCTTTGATTCGATCCTGAATCGAGACAAATCCCTCTTCATCCATCATCGCAACATCACCCGTGCGAAACCACCCGTCGACCAACGACTCCGCTGTAGCCTCGGGACGATTCCAGTATTCGCGCATAATATGCGGCCCTTTGACCCATACTTCACCCGCTTCATCAGGCGGGCAATCACGGCCTTCGTCGTCAACAATACGCACATCGGTATGAAAAAATGCGCGTCCCGTCGAGGCCGGTTTGAGCAACGAATTTTCCGCATCCATGATACAAGTTGGGCCGCAGGTCTCGGTGAGCCCGTAGATTTGCAGCAAATTCACGCCGATGTCGTGACACTTAAAATTTAACGCCACCGGCACCGGCGCTGCACCCGTCATCATCCACCGCAGTGACGAATAATCGTATTGGCTGTAATCAACCTGCGTCATGAAATTCAGCATAGCGGGCACCGCCAATCCGATGGTGATTTTTTCATCCTGAATCAGCTGCCATGCACGATTCGGATCAAAACTACGCATCACAATGCTGGCTGCTCCGCGCCAAACGTTCACCGCCAGCGGGGTCAATGCACCTACATGAAACATCGGCAAGCATGCCAAGTAGCGGTCGTTGGTTTGATAATCACTGGTTGCGCCGATGGTTATCACCGCCCAAATTGCCGTATTGTGGGTATGCACGACCCCTTTAGGTAGGCCGGTGGTTCCGGAGGTATACATGATGTACAGCATGTCATCATCACAACCACCCACCGGTGGTTCCTCAACCCCCCCAGCATCACGAAAGGCCTG
>DGQF01000051.1 GCA_002389675.1 Gammaproteobacteria bacterium UBA4421 | reverse complement strand
GCGGCACAGATCGTGGTTGCGCTTCAGTCGATTGCATCTCGCAATATTAACCCTTTGGAAAATATCGTGGTATCTGTTTGCGGTTTTCGTACCGAAACTGACACGTATAATGTTATACCCAACACCGTTCGTCTGCGTGGCACTGTAAGAACCTTTGAGAAAGATGTTCAGCGCTTCGTACGCGCTCGGATAGATGCTCTGACAAAATCTACAGCAGATGGTTATGGCGCTGTGGCAGAGGTAACTCACATGTCTGGTCCGCCACCATTGGTAAATCATGAGCGCGAAGCAGATTTTGCGGCGGAAATAGCTCTGTCTGTATGTGGGGTAGCACACCGCAATTTTGAACCATCGATGGGTGGAGAGGACTTTTCTGAAATGTTACTTGAACGGCCTGGAGCATATTTATTCGTTGGAAACGGAGACAGCGCTGATCTTCATAATCCGTCTTATGAATTTAACGACGACGTAATCCCGGTTGGCTGCAGTTGGTTTGTAACTATGGCCGAACGCCGTATGCCATTGTCCTGAGAATGAGCTGTCATCATGAACTTGCTTGAGTATGTGCCTGACAGCATCACACGTAGGCTCACGGCAAAACGAAATTCCGGTCCAAATAGCGTTTCAATTAGAGGTTAGGCTGCCGATGCTGAAATTGAGGTGTTTGCGGGTACCCATGAGCAACTTAAGGCCACCGGTTAGCGTCAAACTTTTGCTACAATCCGATACAAGTTTCTATTTGGCTGATATCGTCAGTAGTCACTTTCGAGGCCTTGTGAAAATTTATATTGGCGCCCAATATGCAGAGTTGGTTTCAACCAGTTTTTGTTACAAATTTTGTTGTTATTTTGACGCACAAACTATAGCGCAATCAAACTGATGTGTGCATTGCTGCCATCGACAAAAGTCTTGGCTGACCTTGGTTTTTTTTTTGAACATCTAATTTTGAATTCCATCCTCGCCATTTAGATCGGATAAGAGCCTGAGCTGTCGCCCCGATCAGAGTGGTACCTGGACCTAGAATTATGAACACATCTGGCATTAACTCCCGTGCGGCAGTACGAATAGCAGCTGTAAAGTCGAATAATTCGTAAACCTGATGTCCGAGTGTATAAGTATACAATGCGTTGGTATCTGTCGACTTGGGTTGCCAAATTGCTCCCCGACCGTCTACCAGGGGTATGCTCGGTTGATCAAAAAGATGTTCAGGCAATGCCGAAAATCCGAGCTCTGAAACAGGTTTTTGCAGGTGGGTGTGAAAGCCTGCATGGTTCGGCAGGCGCATCGGGTATCTCTCTTGAAGGACGGGAGCCGAATTTTCAAAGGCAACCAACCCAGCTTCGTTTCCTGCAAGCACCAACATGCCGCCTAGATCGATGGATAAGCCCAGCACATGATCCGGGCGGGCGTTGATAGCAAAGACTTCGCGCATCAAGTTTTCACGTTGATTTGGGATTTCCTTCCAGTCCGCGTCAACGAAGGGGTAGATAAGTTGCCCACCGATCATCTGTTCCTGCATCAGCGTTCCCATTGTGTTGACCACTTGCATCCCACCCATCGGATCAAGCGCGCCTGCGCAGGCCAGTGCAATATACCAACCCATGGAATTCCCTGTTACGCCAATAATATCAAAACGGTCGCGATCAATAGCCCCAAAATCCGCATGTGCACAGGCATAGATCAGAGCCGATGCATTGTCGCCGCGCGTGTGTGTAGGGCCAGAAAATCGTGCAGCGGTATCAAGTTCGCTAACTGTTTTCTGACCAAGCTTTATGCGAAAGGCATCAAACTGGCCAAGATTAGGTGCATTTGGATGATGTCGCGCCAGATAGCCAAGTTCGGTTTTGTTATAAGTGCCGCGCCCGGGCGCGATAACAACTGCGGTTTGTTTCATAACGCGTTCCAAAGTTTTGTGGCAGCTGCAACTATGCTGTCACGGCTGGGCAGTGTGGTGGCATAAGCCGGACCAGTGGCGATAAAGCTGTCCTCTGCGGCGAGGCGTGCAGCAGGCAAATCGCTGCGTTCAGTGAGCATGGAAAGCAAGGCTTCGGATTGACCACCCGTACCGCGACATTCATCTACGATGAGTATTTTTTGTGCACCGTTGATTGCCGACAAGATACCGTCGGTTGGGAGTGGAGCAATCCAGCGGATGTCGATAATCCGAGTTTCAATACCCTGTTGTTCCAAAATTTTGGTGGCCTGGTGCGATAGGTAGTGGCCATTTCCATAGGTGATGATGGCCAAGGGACCGTTACCCGTAACACCAACCTCGCCCAGGGCAATGGATTGATCCGGGGTGGGGTAGGTATGCATCCAGCCGCTGTCTTTTTCATCATGTAGATCGCGCACGGGATAGAGCGCGATAGGTTCCACAAAAACAACAACGCGCTGTTCTTCGCGGGCCAATCGCACACATTCGCGCAGCATTTTGGCTGCATCTGCACCGTGGGACGGGCAGCCAACGATCACACCGGGTATGTCGCGCAAAACGGCGAGCGAGTTGTCATTGTGGAAATGCCCACCGAAGCCTTTTTGATACCCAAGTCCCGCAATTCGCAGCACCATTGGATTGGTGAACTGGCCGTTGGAAAAGAACGACAGGGTTGCAGCCTCGCCGCGGATTTGATCCTCGGCGTTGTGCAGATAAGCAAGAAACTGAATTTCAGGCATCGGGATAAAACCGTTGTGGCCCAGACCGATGGCTAGCCCAAGGATAGATTGCTCATCCAGTAACGTATCGATAATTCGGTCCTGCCCGAAACGATCACAAAGTTTTTGCGTAACGCCATAAACGCCACCTTTGCGGCCAACGTCTTCGCCCATCATTACAATTTCTGGATATTCAAGCATAAGATCGGTTAGCGCCCAGTTGATTAGCCGCGACATTGGTTGTTTTTTACACATCTGTTTGATATCGCTGTCGAATGCAATTTCGCGTGCTCGCGCAGATGGGCCGTTCGTGGGTTTGCAATCCCGCTTGGGTGGCACAATGGAAGCCATCACCTCTGCAGCGGTAGACAGGCGTCGTTGTTGGATCACCTCTTCCGCGACGCGGGTGCATTGCTCCTCGGTCTCGGTATAGATCGAAAGTGCTTCGTCGGTTGTAAGAACTCTGCCTTCTGTCAGTAATCGCGCGGAATGCAGCAAAGGGTCGTTCTGTTCCCATTCTTCAAAAATGTTTTTCGATAGATAGGTTTGTTGCAAATCTGAGCCTGCGTGGCCATATAAGCGCACAAGGGACAAGTGTAGGAATGCTGGTTTCTTGCGTTTGCGCACATATTCTGCCGCCTTTTGTGTGGCATAAAAGGTGTCAAATAGATCAAGACCATTTCCTTTGAAATACTTTAGGCCCGGTTTGTTGGCAAAATTTGCCCCAATCCAGCCCAGCGGAGTGCGGGTGGAAATCCCGATTCCGTTGTCTTCGCATACAAACAATAGCGGCAATGGGACGGATTGGTAGGACGTCCAGCAGGCGGTGTTGATTGCCCCTTGGGCAGTGGAATGGTTCGCAGATGCATCACCAAAGGAACACATCACAATACTGTCGTCTTCCAGCACTTTGTGTTCGGGTGGATGCCGTTTGGCCAGTGCTACGGAATACGCTGCACCGACGGCTTTTGGTAGATGGCTGGCGATGGTGGAGGTTTGGGGTGGAATGTTCATTGTTTTAGAGCCAAGCACCTTGTGCCGTCCGCCAGACATGGGGTCAAATTTCGCGGTGGAAAAGCTGAGCAACATATCCCAAGTGGGTGTCGTACCTGGAACCATCGCAGAACGACGTGTCTGAAACGCCCCGTCTCGGTAATGCAAAAACGCCATATCGTTTGGCCGTAGGGCGGAGGCAACTGCTGCCATGCCCTCGTGACCAGAGGAACCGATGGTGTAGAACCCTTGGCCATCGGTCTGCATCTTGCGTGACCGCCGATCAAGGTTACGGCTCAGGCACTGCGCACGAAAAATAGCGACCGCCTCAGTCTCTGACAAAGGGCCAGATGGCGGATTGCCACTGGGAAATTCACCTGCGGTAACACGGGCGACAAAAGCATCGTGAACGATATCTGCGCGATCCATACTTTTTTCCTTTGAATGCTTAAAAGAAAGCCTGCAGGCCCGTTTGGGCGCGGCCCAAGATTAGGGCATGCACGTCATGGGTGCCTTCGTAAGTGTTAACGGT
>DGQF01000044.1 GCA_002389675.1 Gammaproteobacteria bacterium UBA4421 | reverse complement strand
CCATCAGCCGCGAGGCTGCCCTGTTCGCCCAGAAGGATCTGGTGCAGCTCGGTATCGGTCGCGCCGCGTTTCGATCGATGGTGACCCGCCACATCGGCGATCCGGAATGCGTGGTTAGCTGATAGTTTAATCCAGGAAACAGTGCGACAGCTTACAAGCCAGCATGTGATCGTGGATAAACAATTCGGTGTTCAAAACCTATTCAGGTCGGAAACCATTATGTTCTGTGCAGAAGACCTCTTTTAATTTTTTATAAACGCGGTAGTGGATCACCGTCACGGCCTATCCGCCTCTAGAAGTCGACAATCCTATTCACCATCACATGGGCTTCATTTGAAATTGACCGTCGCTAAAGTGGCTTCTAACAATAGCGCTTTTGCGCTCGGTGTAGGTCGGTTTTTGTAGTTCTCTGCTGCCCATTCCAACGCTAGTTCTGGGTTCTTTCCCGCGCCTAACCAAAATTCCGCCGCATGATCGGCAAAGGCCAAAGGATAACGATCGAGTAACGCCTGCCAGCCATGCAAGGCCATCTCTCGATATGGCGCCGATACCTTACCCTGACCAGCAGCTTCCAAGAACTCGGCCAGGCGTCCAGCAGGCTCAGGATCTTGACCTTTCGCGATCGGTGTCAGGAGGGCTAAAGCTGCGCGAGAATCCCCTCCCTGCATTTTTAGTTCAGCGAGATGAATCCTGGCAGATACGTACTCCGGCAAATAGTGCAGCGCTTCTTCATACAGCCTTCGGGCACGCGCGTCGTCGACACCAACCCAAACTTCACCTCGCTGAAAGCTGATCCAAGCGATATAAAGAGGCGTTATGCGGTCCCAAAGTTCAAGCGATTTGAGAAGTTCCGCATCAGCAGCCTCAAGCAGCCCCAGCGATTTATAAGCCGCTGCAAAAAACACCGATAGATCGGCGGCACCTTTGACGCCATCACTGCTAATCCTTAATTTTTCGAGCATGCTTAGTGCTTGATCTGTTTCAGCACGTGCCAATTTAATCGTGACATATTGCAAATCAAGCTCTCGTTGGAAACGGGATTGCTGGTCAACAGGCAAAGCCAAGGCTTTAGCATGGGCTTTGCCCAACAGCGCAAGCGCCGCCGGAAATCGATGCAATGTCAGCATGACTCGTGCCAAGTGCAGCAATGCACGCGGGTCGTTGGGGCTACGTCGAGCCAGCTCTTGCGTAACTTGTAATGCTCGATCAAAGTCGCTGAAGGTGTTTAAGAACCGCACCCGTAGAAGTAGTACCTCGAGATAAGCAGCAACGACCGCGGAATCTCCTGGTGCTGCGCTAACTTGCAGCTCGCCGCGCCGAATTAAATAGTCCAAATTTTGGATGGCGATTTGAGAGGATGTTGTTCGAACGAAAGATTGCCCTTCGCCTCGCACCGTCAAAGGTATCATCAAGAGACCGATTATCGTCAGCGATGTAATGCCGCACAACAGGCGACTCATCATTGCGCCGCTAAATGGGGAAATCGCGTCAGCGGAGTTACATTTTTTGCAGACACCCCCTCAGCGAGAACCACAACAAAGTCGGTTAGAAAAACCATAGATGCCGCTCTGATCTTGAAAAATGACAAGGCGCTGATAATGCTATCGCTAAATGCTGACTGCAAACACCCCACCCATGTACTCTGTGAATTTCATCAGCATTCAAAACATATGCTAAGGGGGAGATCAGTGCAGATGGCATTACAGCCCTGTCCGAACCTTTACCTTACACCACTTAAGTGGCGCCGGCTCTGACCGTCACTTGCCCAGAAAAGGAAAGACATCATTGGACTGACTGACATTGTCACTACCGACACCATCGGTGACAAAGACAACGTTGCCAACAACCAATGCTGAATAGGATACGTCTATTACATCCTGAGTAATTGTCCGACCACCGCACTCGTCGTTGGCAGCTAAATTGAAGGCATCTAGCTCAACACCTAGATACTGCGAACAAGAGCCCGACGTTGTGTTCAAATACAATCTATCATCCGCCAGGACCGTCGCAAATGTATCGTAACGACTTGGTCCAATTACAGAAGGGTCCAATAATATTTGATTACCGCACTGCCCATCAAGGCCGTCGAAGAGCGCGAGGTTGCCACGTATATTATTGGTGAACTTTTTCCAATCCGCTAGCGACGCCGCGTTGTATGCATCGCGACTTACACCACGAGCAATTGGTTCGTCAAAGGTCGAGACAAGCGCCGTTAAAATTGCTGGCCGACCTATTCGATCCATTTGTTTGCCCAATGTAGGCGGCGAAGGCGGCACCACCATGGGGGCCACGGAATCGGCCGAGTCACTGCAACCGACAAAAAATATGAGCGTACCAACGACGAAAAGCCAACGAAAAATCATTCTCATTCCCTTCAAATTCGATGGGTGGAACCCCAAACAGCAACAACGTCACCGCCAGCCGTCAGCAGGCTTCGATCTATTTGTAAAACCAATGCCAGCACAGACCTCAAAGCAAAACCGTCGCCGCCCGTGGCAAGTTGCGTTTGTAGCGCGGTTGAAGTGGCACTATCGAGAGTAGGGCAGCCTGCGGGGTCAAAAGTCAGGCCAGGCGCGGCGGTAACAACTGTCGCTACCGTTTCGTTAAAGCCGCTGGAGTTGAAGAAAAACGGGTCGTTTCTTTCTCCCGCAAATACTCTGACTAGCCCGGATTCACTCAAAAGACCAAACTCACTGGATGCATCGCCGCTGACATAATCTTCATTACCCACCCAGCATTCCAAGTTTTGATCACTGGCAAAGGTACAAATAACATCGACTTCTACTCCTGCTGCTGAAAATGTCTCAGAGCTTTCTACGCGAAAAGCGTATTGAACCGCATCGGAAAATGCAGCGACGGGAACCGTCATGACCAGATTTATATTGCGCGTGTCGGCTGTCGTCCAGGCATAAATATCTGCTATGTCAGTTGCTGGATCTGCAGTCACTGCTGGAGCATCAGCATGGTCTGCTGCAAGGGAGGACAACGCTACCGCCAGCAAGAAAGCTACGACCAAGAAGCTCGCGCTATTCCTGATCAAAAGTTGTATGGCCGTGTGTACAGACAAAATTACCGAAACTCCTCTATTTACAGCTGCACCCCGGCGCGCTTCAAGTTGCCTTACTAGGCTTGGACTAAGATATGTCGTTTGGATATCTAAATTGGTACGTGTTCGACACTAGCTTGCAGCCGCGACAAGATTCGCCTTTATTGACTACAGATGTCAACAACCACTAGCTCACGCCAGTACAGCATATTAAGGTCAACATTCTTATTTTACTGGCCTGACGAAACGTCTGGATACCTTATACGATCTTAATGTGGTGGAGGTGGCGGGAGTTGAACCCGCGTCCGTCAGTTCTCTGCCTTCGGCTCTACATGCATAGTTTGTCTATTATTTAACCGTTCACTGGCCCGGCAAACAGGGATTAAACGGCGAGCTTGCTTTAAGTTTAACTGCATCAACCACAAGCGGGGTCTGACAGCGGTCCCATGAGTCGTGCCC
>DGQF01000060.1:142469-143359 GCA_002389675.1 Gammaproteobacteria bacterium UBA4421 | reverse complement strand
TTTTTGATCACAGAACCTCTAGTTACACATTTTTTGGTTGTTTTTATTTTCTTGCGCATATTACTACTTAATCTGCGTTTTAGGCTAAAGGGCGAGGTTAAATTGAATAGTTTTCAGTGCATTGGCCGGCATGGTGATGACGGCGTTGTGCTTGTCTAGCGTCACGCCAAGGGTAATAGGTGCCGGGCCAGTATTGAGGATTTGCACGGAGATTAATCCATCGGCGTTTATCGAAGCCACTGCATGCAGCGCATCCGGTGGTAACTGGCTGCTGTTCACCGCAGTGGTCAGCACCGTATCTCCGGGCCGGATTGTGCGGCTGAACTGCGACAGAATGTGAAAGATTGGTGTGTAGTAAACCTGCTTGGTATCTAGGTCGATCATTATTGGAGCGCCACAAAAATTGCCCACGTGGTTGGGGCCGCCTCGAGCATCTAAAACTGGATTCCAATCAATCCAGCCGGAAACCCAGTGGTTCAAGCTGCCGATGATGTTGCGTGCGTAGCGGTGCACGGGGGTATACATCGGGTGGTCGTTCGCATTTGGCGCCCAGCTTGCGGTGTAGGCCCAGTCGGTGGCAGTTTTTTGCCACCAGAAGTCATCGTTGTTAAACCAGTTGGTTTCTTCAAATCCTTTGGGGTCGCCGATGCCGCCCCCTGCGGGTTTGCCGAGGTCGTCGATGGTGCCTTCGGTGTGAATGATATCAAACTGCGGGAATTGAGCGTGCACTCGCTCTAACGCATCGCCATAGACGTTTACAGTGCTTGAATACCAATGAACGGCTGTACCGTAAACGTATTGAGCGGCGGTAGCGTCGCCCAATATACGGTTGGTCCAGGATTCTAAATGGTTTCTATTTTGATCGAAGATTAATAATTTTGTGTCTTTGT
>DGQF01000060.1:140185-142357 GCA_002389675.1 Gammaproteobacteria bacterium UBA4421 | reverse complement strand
TTTGAGTTGCCCGCCGGTGCCCTCAAAGTTGGTTTCTGGTGTGCCGGGTTGGTAGTAATTCTCGATGTCTTTCATCCACGGCGGCGCAGTCCATGCTGAGGCGATGATTGAGAGCTCGGCATCTCTCTGGTCTTGCTTGATGGCAAGTGCCTCCTGAATCATCGGGAGTAGGTCGTAGTTGGCATCCACTATGCGCGGATGCGCCGAAAGGTCGAAACCTTTCAAATCCTCCCCAATGGAGAAATGGCTCAACTTTGAGTCGTCCACGACCGGGGCGTAGTTGTAGCGACCATGCACAGAAAAATCGGAAGAACCAATCATGGTGCGGGTGAGTGAGAAGTTTGCGCCTCGATCTGAAAATAGGGCGCGCATGACCGTCGCGCGCACGCTAGGTTCAAGATGGGCCAGCACATAAGCGGATGATTCGGTGAAAGAGGTGCCGATACCAGTGATCGTTTGGCGCCGTGCGGTTGAGTCTACGATGATTGCAGCATCGATTTTTCGATTCTCTAAATCCTGCTTAAAGACGATCGGATCAATTTCCTTTTGCTGATCGCCTTTGGCGCTGGTCAGCAGGACGGTTGATGTCTTTATGGGTGCAGGTTTAGCGCTTGGTTGTGCGTGTAAATTCGGTAAAACCGCGATGCTGGCTAGCATGATAACAGCGCAAAATACTCTCATCTTGATACTCAATATTTAGGGGAAGGCGATTGACCACAAGTATCCCACTGCCAGCAGAACAATCAATGTTGGCAGGTAGGCCTTATGGTTGCGGATGCGGGCAATGCGCGACGGTGGTGCATCCATGATTTTTTTGAATTCAGGGTTGATTTTTTCTATTGCTTTCCACTGTTGAGCGGTGCGCCATTGCTCGATTGCCGAGGGCTTGCGCGCGCGTGCCCATCGCACAAAAATATAGCTGGCGATGAACAGTAGGGGAAGACCAATAACAATTACCCAAAATTCGATTTCTACGGCGGTCATATCAGGCGCGAGACATGAATTTGCCGTTGCTGGTGTTCACTTTGATCTGCTCTGCGTTTTCAATGTATTCAGGCACTTGAATCACCAGGCCAGTGCTCAAGTGTGCGGGCTTGGTGCGCGCGCTTGCCGATGCGCCCTTGATGGCGGGAGAAGTCTCGACGATGGGTAGGATGACGGATTGCGGCAGATCCACCGCCACAATTTCATCGTTGATGAGCAGGGCCACGATGCCATCTAAGCCCTCGGTGAGATAGTGGCATTGTTCGTCGAGAACGTCTTGCCCCAGTGTGTATTGAGCGTAGTCTTCAGTGTTCATGAAAACATAATGTTCACCGTCTTTGTACGAGTATTGGACTGGCACGCTGACGAAGTCAGCGCTGGCTAAGAAGTCGTCACCCTTAAAAGACTCATCGCGTTTCTGTCCGGTGATGAGGTTGTTAAAACGTATTTTGTACAGCGTGGCTGCGCCGCGGGATGAAGGACTGCGGGCTTCGAGTTGTTTGACGCGGTAAGGCGTGCCGTCTAGGTCGACGACTTCGCCTCTTTTGAGGTCGCTGGCTTTGGGCATGGGATAGGGTTTCTGATGTAAATCGTAATGATAAAGGTTCAGAGAAGCATTGAGTGGTTTTTTTTGCGAGCGCCGACGCGGTTGGATCCTCGCCTCACTCCATCCCGGCCATGATCGTCGCGGTTACCAAGCGCACAAAAGCGATACTGCACACCACCAATAAACAGAAGATTCCCACAAAGTAGACACCCAATCCGGCCTCAAATACTCCAAACACGCCCAAAATTTGTGTGCCGGTGCCGAACAGGGTGATGCCGGCGGAGAACGTTGCCACATAGCCATTTAACGCACCTTCGCGCACCAGGCGAATAAATGTCCGGATTTGTATGGTGGAGAACACAACAAGAAAAGCTGCGAATACGCCGACGCAAAGCGTCCAGTTGATGACATCGGTATTCAAAGCAAACAGGAAAGGCACGAGCGCCATTAAAGTGGCGGCAAGGCTGCTGTAAATCATTAGGTGTAATCTGGTGAGGTTGCCCGGTTGCCATACGTCGGTGCCGCGGTGAGCAATCGCCGAGACGATGCCGGCAAAGCCGGCAAAGGCGGCGGAAATTTCCGCTACTGACAGCAGAGGGTCCAAGCCTTCGGTCATCGCTTAATACTCAAATGTCGGCCGC
>DGQF01000060.1:131837-140145 GCA_002389675.1 Gammaproteobacteria bacterium UBA4421 | reverse complement strand
GCAGGGTCGCGTTTGGGCAACACGGCAACTGTTTCGTCGACCTCTCGGTAAAATACCCGGTCGAACAGCGTCTTTTCTAATTCATCGAGCAATGCAAATGCACCGCTATTGCGTGCGTGCGCAAAGTCGCCAGCGCAATCAAACCAGTATTCGGCCATACCGTCCCACTGCGCGTAGAAGTGTTCGCGACGCTTCACTCCGTCAGGGGTAAAGCCTTCGCTGTCGGGTGCAAAAAAATGCGTCATCACATCCAGCGGTGTGCGAAAGTTAATCACCAAACCCCTTAGGCCGGGCAGGGTGCGGGCCAGTTGTGCATAACGCCCGGTCCAATAGGCGCGAAACAGGGCCAAAGGCATGTCGGCGGGGCGCTGGCCAAACTGCACCAGCTTAAACAGCTTTCGCTCCGGCCGAACCACTGGCTGCGATATGGTTTCATCGACATGAAATTGAAAAGGTGAGCCGGCATACAACTCGTTGAAGTCATCACCCACTTTGCCCACCATCGGGTCCATCTGTAGGCCGTTTAGACCGGGATAGTCGCGCGCCGGCGTGCGCGCTGCGAGATAGTCCTCCAGGGTGTCAAACATCAACTGGCCCCAGCCGTCCCATTGCGTGTCGAAATCTTCAGGCTCATTGCGGGTCAGGCGCATGACTAAGTCTGTGCCAAGCGAGGCTGTCACAGGTGTATTAGAGGCGACATTGAGCAAATACCCGCGAATGTTGTTGAGCCTGCGACCAAAGGAGTTATGGTAGCCCACGTGTCCGGCACGATAGTCGTCATGGGTCAGACGAGGATTGCGTTTTACGAAGCCAAATACTTTAAGCATGGAATCTACCGGAAATAGAAGTTGGGAGCGGGATTGCGATTGGGCATAACCACCAGGTTTTCATCTACCTCGACATACCAACATGAGGAGAAGTGGGCCTCCTCCAGCGCGCGCAGTCGCGCCTGATCCGCTGCTCTAGTGGCCAAGAACGCCGTGGGGGTGTGGAAATGGTATTCAATGGCTCCGTCAAAATAGTCGCAAAAGGCAGCGCGGTGGGCAAGACCCTCAGGACTGTGTCCCCAGCTGTCTGGCTTATAAAAGTCGTCCATGGCCGCTTCCCGATTGCTGTCTCTAAAATTTAAGATCGCGCCGTTACAGTTATGCCAGCGGCTGATGATAGGCGCGTAGTCTGATAACAATTGTTGGGCGGCGGCAGACACATTTGGCTCAGCCTCAGGCTGTTTAAGCTTGAAGAACTGCATGAGCTTGAAGGTTTTTTGCTCAGCCCGCAGCACTGGGCGAATCACATGTTCGTGCATACGCAAATGACAGGGTTGAAATTCACCGGGTCGATCGGCTACCGGGTTGAATAACTGCGGCCCATCGCTTAGCGACCAGTCGGGATCAATCACCAGCCCATCGGCGGTGGCTCGAGTGGGCTCGAGGGTGGTGGCGGTGACCCAGTCTTCGCGGTGGTCAAAAAACACCTCGGGGAAGCCGTCCCACCAGTTGATAAAATCATTCGGCGGATGGATGCTCAGTGCGTCATGCCATTGTTTGCCCAAGCGCTCTTCAATGGGTGTATTGGACCAAACGTTTACTAAGTAACCGCGAATGTTCTTTAATCTGCGGCTTTGGCCACAGTGATATCCCACGTGTCCAGCGCGATACTCATCATGGCTCAGTAAATGAGTATTGCGCTTGAGAAAAGCAAAAACCTTAAACAACGCCGCTTGACCTCTTCAATGATTCAAACGAATCTAACACCCGTTAATTCAATCAGACAAGCGGAATTCGGTGACCAGCGGTCACAACGTGTCAAAGGAAGAACTTTATGTTGGATCGGTGGGGTGAAAATGCGGCGCAACGTGCCCAACTGACGGTCGCCCGTCAGGAAATTGAGTACTTGCGCAGGCTTTATGGTGCCGCAACTGATGCGCTGGGTCGTTGGGAGGATGAGGCCTCGCTGGCCTACGGTCAGTCGGTTTACCGCCGCATATTCACCGCCTCTGCAGAGATTCGAGTGGCGGGTTCATCAGTTGCGCTGACCGGAAAAGGCCCAGACGCTTGGGTGGCGGTGGTGAAAAATGCGCTAAAAGACTACGAAACAACCCAACACCTGATCGGCACGCAGCTGGTGACATTTTCAAAGGTCACCTTTGCGGGGGATGAAATAGTTGCCGGCCAAGCCCAACTCACCAGTTATCTGCACGCTTGGCATGCCTGGCCGGACCGCGCGCTGCGGCTGGTGTTGGGTACTTACACGGATGAAGTCGTCTATTCCCCGGACGTCGGTTGGCAGATTTTTGACATGACGTTAGCGCACACCAGTTCAGAGGCACGAATTATGGGAGATCCTGCGTGAGGGTGGCGCAGAACGCTGACGATTGGCCTTCCCCCGTCAGAGGCTGGGTGGTCACCATTATTTTGCTGATTGCGTTCACTTTCTCCTTTGTGGATCGTCAAGTTCTGAATTTATTGGTCGACCCCATTCGAGCCGATCTTGGTGTGTCAGATACACAAATCAGTTTTTTACAGGGCTTTGCGTTTGCCCTGACCTATGTGCTTATGAGTGTGCCTTTGGGGCGCATGGTGGACCGCTACAACCGCGTGGGCATTATGATGGGCGGCGTGTTGGTGTGGAGTGCCACCACAATCGCCTGTGGTCTTTCACGCAATTATACGCAGCTGTTGTTTGCGCGCTTTGGTGTGGGTGCTGGCGAGGCTGCATTGTCGCCCAGTGCTTGGTCGGTGCTGTCTGATTATTTCAAACCCGACAAGTTGGCCTTGCCGATCAGTGTGTATTTGATGGGGCCTTATTTGGGTGCGGGTTTGGCGATGATTGCCGGCGCCGAGGTTTTAGATTGGAGTCGCGATGTCGACAAGGTGGTGTTGCCTTTGGCCGGAGAAGTGGCGCCTTGGCAGGCAACGTTCATCGCTGTAGGTCTGCCAGGTATTTTAATTGTTGCGCTGCTCGCTTTGATTGCCGAGCCGGTGCGGCGCGGCCGTGTCTCTGATGTATTGCCAGCCTGGGGTGCGGTTTGGGGGCATATGCGCGCAAACGCTCGCCTGTATACGGCTCTGCATGTTGGTGTGCCGTTTATTGTTGTTATGCTTTATGGGTTGCAAGCGTGGACGCCGACAATTCTTTTGCGGGTGTATGGCTGGGATCTGGCGGATGCGGGACGCATCTATGGTGTGGTGGCCCTTGTTGCAGGATCCGCAGGTGTATTAACTGGGCCGGCCCTGTCGCGCGTTTTGCAGCGGCGTCAGCGCTCAGACGCACCGCTGTTGGTGGCTGTATTTGGCGCAATCATGGCGACACTGGCTTTGCTGATGCTGCCTTTGCAGTCGACCGGCGGGCAGGCGTTGGTGTGCATATTTATTGCCAGTTTCTCTGTAACGCTGCCGCTGGCGCTGATTACCACGGTAATGCAGGAGGTGACGCCAAATGATATGCGCGGTGTGGTCAATGGCGCCTATGTGGTGACTACCAATATTTTAGGCTTGGCGCTGGGACCTACATTGGTGGCAGCGTCAACTGATTATATATTCGAGGACTCGTTGGCGGTGGCAAAATCGTTAGCATTGGTGGCGCTGGTAGTGGGGCCGATAGCCGCCGTTTTATTAAACCGGGGTCGCCTTGCGTACAGCAGGTTTGGCCAGTAAGAGGAGAGGCATAGATGCAACACATACTTGGCCGGATCTGCGTGGCGATTTTGTTGACCGTATGGTCGGGGGCCGCGTTGGCCATTGAAAGTCTCGGGTACCAAGTGCTTGACGAATATGAGCACTTTGAGGTTCGGCTTTATGATGCGCATTTGCTGGCGACCGTTGAAGTGGATGGCGACTTTGAAAAGGCAGGTAATAGCGCGTTCCGTGATTTGTTCGACTACATACAAGGTGATAATGCCACTAACGAGAAAATAGCGATGACCGCGCCCGTGATACAGGAGCCGACCGAGCCCGGCTGGAAAGTTTCCTTTGTCATGCCCGGCAGCTTTGATCCCGCCACGCTGCCCGCCCCAGCGGATGCAACCGTTAGCGTCAATGAAGAGGCCGCGCTGCGCATGGCGGCAATTACTTACAGCGGTAATTGGAGTCGTAAGCGTTATTTGAAGCATGAAACCCTGCTGCAGCAGCACCTTGACGAGGCTGGCTTGGAGGCCTGTGGAACGCCAAGATTTGCACGACATAATCCGCCGTTTTGGCCCTCTTTTTTGCGCAAAAATGAAATACTCATGCCGCTATGTGAAATCGGCGAATAGGCCATGGTGATGACACCGATTGCGCACGGCGGCGCGCGAGCCGCGATTATTGACCTGATGAATTTGTATTGTTATGCCATAGATCGGGGTGACCTGAAGACCTTTGGGCGATTGTTCAAGGGCGCGCAGTGGATTGCAGAGGGCCAGGTGCCGGGTCCCGAAGCGGCGAATAATCTAATTATATATGCTGATGGCACCCCTCGAACGAAACACACGTTGTCTAACATTCAAGTGGATGTGCATGAGCAGGCAGGAACAGCAAAAGCACGCAGTTACGTGACTGTTTTTCAACAGACCGATGATTTTCCCTTACAGGTGATCTTTGCGGGCGATTATTTTGACGATTTTGTGTGCATCGACGGTGCATGGCAATTTCTGCGTCGAGAAATTAAATTTTCGTTGATTGGTGATATGAGCGCACATCTGAGAGTACCTGGTCTGACGATCCCCGGCGCATAGGGTTCGCGCCTGCAAATCAGTTGATTTTGGGGTCACGCTGGCGTTAGATGAGTACTGGGATCGCTACCGCTCTAAAGGTGTCAAACGAGTTGACGATTTTAACGCGTATTAAACAAGTAAACTGCCTTATTCCAATGATTGGGCTTTTTCTATGTGCAGATGTGTTGGCCAACGAGTGTGCGATTACTGAAAAATCTTCTCTTCCTGAATCTATTTTCCTGCCTGAAGCGCGGGTGCAATGGGTCGAACTTGAAGGCGGCTACTACCGCATTGTCGACGCTTTGAACCGGCAGTTTCTGCCTCGCAATTTTAATCAGTTTCCGCAATTGCACCACGATGGTCTGGCAGTTTGCGGTGTTCTCAAAAAAATAGAACAGGGGTATAGCTTTCAGATGGGTGGAGAGGTTGCCGTGCAGGCGATTGAGCTTGTTGCTCTTAGTGGATCCCAAGAATGAATGTTGCGGTTTTAAGTGTGGCGTTTTCCCTACCTGTAGGCGTCACGGCGGTATAACTTTGGAGTCAAAGAGATGAATGTTTTCTTTCAGAAAAGCAATTTGATGGCTTGCTTGCTGGGCATGACAATGTCTGTGGTTATGTTAGCAGCATCGAGTGCTGCAAATGCGGATGACGAACGCTATAAGATCAGATTTAAAGATGGTTATGGCGACGAGGTTGAGCGAGCTGTAAAAGACATCAAGGGTAAACGCGTTAAACGCCGCGGTAAGCGTGAACGTCGTTTGCTGGCGGCCGATTTAACCCGAGCGCAGCTCAGGCGGCTGCGAAAAAACCAGCGCATCGAATCTATTGAGATCGACGAGCGCCGTTATCTGATGGCGGAAACTACCCCCTATGGTCTGCCCATGGTGCAATACAGTGCAGGGCTGGCGCAGTCGGCTGCGCAGAGGAAAATCTGTATTGTGGACACCGGTTATCTGCTAGGGCACGAAGATTTGCCCGATGCGAGCCGGGTGACGGGAGACTCTCAAATACAAAACGAGCAGTGGTCTGAAGACGGGCACGGCCACGGCACGCATGTGGCGGGCACCATTGCCGCCGTTGCTGGGAACGACCTAGGTGTGGTTGGCGTCCACTCAGGCGGCAGTCTGGACCTGCATATTATTAAAGTATTCAACAACACCGGTAATTGGACGTTTTCTTCGGATTTGATGAATGCGTTAGATCAGTGCTTGGCCGCTGGAAGCCATATTGTATCGATGAGTCTGGGCGGCGGCTACGCGGCCGATGAAGAGATTGCCTTTGCTGAGGCGGCGGCGGCGGGTATGTTGATCATCGCGGCGGCGGGTAATTCAGGAAACACTAGCTACTCTTATCCGGCGAGCTATGATTCAGTAGTGAGTGTGGCGGCGGTAGACTCTAATGAAAATCTGGCTTCCTTCTCGCAGCGAAATGATCAGGTTGAAATCGCAGCGCCCGGCGTGGCTGTGGAATCGACATGGGCCACCTCAACTAACAGCTACGCAACGCTTTCTGGCACGTCAATGGCAACGCCTCATGTCTCGGCCGTAGCGGGTGTCCTTTGGGGCCTTTATCCGGCATGTAACGCGGCCGACATTCGCGCGACGATGGCCGCAACGGCCAAAGACCTCGGCGCGGCAGGACGAGATACCTCTTATGGGCACGGTCTAGTGCAACTGCAGGCTGCAGATACATTTATGGGCATTAACGGATGTACTGCGCCACCCCCGCCACCCCCGCCACCCCCGCCGCCAACCCCAGAGTTAACTAACGGTGAGCCCGTGTCCGGGTTAGCTGGTACGACCGGCGACGAATTGCATTTCGAGATTGTGATCCCTGAAGGCGCAAGCAATTTGAATGTGCAGTTGTCCGGTGGATCTGGCGATGCTGACCTTTACTTGCGCGCAGATGCGCCACCGACGGTTTCAGCGTATGACTGCCGGCCTTGGCTCTTTGGCAATGCAGAGCAGTGTAGCGTCGCAAGCCCTGCGGTGGGCACCTACTACGTCATGGTGCAGGCATACTCTTCGTTCACCGGCGCATCGTTGGTTGCTGCCTGGGACGAAGCCGGCCCTCCGCCAGTGAATCAAGCACCCGTGGCCGTCTTGAGTGCGTCTACCACCGACGGGCCGGCACCACTGACGGTTGAGTTTGATTCAGCTGGAAGTAGCGATGATCAAGGTATTGTGAGTCGTAGTTGGGATTTTGGTGATGGCACTCAAACCTCAGGCGCGGTTGCGGTCAGTAAAATCTATACTGTCCCGGGAACCTATACGGTGACCCTAACGGTAACGGATGCGCAGGGGGAGACTGGAACAGATACCGTAAGCATTGGCGTCCGGCAAAACGTTGCGCCGACGGCGTCGGTGACGATCACCTCTGATCTGCCCGCGGAGGTTGATGCGGCCGTACAGTTCAATGGTGGAAATTCGTTTGACCCTGATGGCAGCATCAGCAGCTATGCGTGGGACTTTGGTGACGGCGGGGTTGCCAGTGGGCAGAGCGCGGCGCATACCTACACCGCACAAGGGACATACAATGGGCAACTGACGGTGACTGACGATGGCGGCCTGACTGACACCGCGACGTTTCAGGTGGTGGTGAACGCAGCGCCACCGCCCCCAGTGGCGGAGATTACGGCCTCTTGGTCGTATAACAGACGGGGAACGCGCATGCGTGTATTCTGGTCTGGAGCGAGCACGTCGCGGGTGGAGATTTACCGCAACGGCAGCCGAGTGGCTAGAACCCGTAACGACGGGCGTTGGAACGACCGCTCACCCGTGCAAGGCGCGGTTTATGTTGTTTGTAATGACCGTACCGAGGAGTGTTCTACTCCCTAAGCGCAGGTTACAGGATGCAGTAATGGTGGAGAAATCCGCTGTTGCTGTGTCATCGCCCTGTCGGGCGCCTTGCAAAAAATAATGGGACGCATTATGTTCTGGGCAAGTACTGAATGTCAGAGGGTAATGGGCCATGAGAACGTTTTTAAAAGTCGTATTGGTCTTGCCTGCGCTGCTGTTTGCGGTGATGGGTTTTCGATGGCTAGTGGACCCAGCGGGCGTAGCGCCTGAATTCGGTTTTGTGTTAGCCGATGGCATTGGCCGGAGTTCTCAATCTGGAGATTTTGCATCCTTTTTTCTCACGCTGAGCACCTGCATTTTGCTTGGGTTGGTCAGCGGCACACGTCTGTGGTTTTATCCACCGGCGATGTTGCTCTTGTTTGCGGCCAGTGGCCGTGTCTTGTCCTGGGTCATCCATGATGCTGCCTTTGCCGGCAGTATGATTGGCCTGGAGGTTGTCGTTGGGGGGCTGCTGCTGATTGCGGCTCGCATGCTGCCGGAAAAAATTTGACCTTTTTTACTTTTTTCTGTCGGCGTAACGTATGACTGTTTTGTTTAAATTGGGGTATTTCGGGGCTGTTGTTTTGATTACCTTGATAGGTGTTTGTGAGGTTGCGTATGCGGCAATCACTGCGAAACCGGCAATTTACAGACCGAATATTGTCTTCGTTCTGGCGGACGATTTGGGATTCAGTGACATCGCTCCTTATGGCAGTGAGGTCAGTACGCCCACTTTGTCCGCTTTGGCAGAGCGAGGTATTCGATTTACCAACTATCA
>DGQF01000060.1:126188-131679 GCA_002389675.1 Gammaproteobacteria bacterium UBA4421 | reverse complement strand
CTCTTGGAGAGCGCCGGATATCATACGTATATGGCGGGGAAATGGCATTTGGGGTCATCGCCGGATAAGTTGCCCAGCCGCCGAGGCTTTGAGCGTACAGTGGCCCTGCTTGATTCGGGAGCAGACAACTGGGAGCAAAAGCCCTACCTGCCGATTTATGAAACGGCAAACTGGTATGCCGATGGCCAACGCTATCAGCTGCCGGAGGACTTTTACTCTTCTGAGTTCTTAGTGGATAAGACAATTGAGTTTATCGACAGCAATTTGCAAGATGAACAACCTTTTTTCGCTTATATCCCGTTTCAGGCGGTTCATATTCCAGTGCAGGCACCTCAGGAATTCATTGAGCCATATATGGGGGTTTATGACGAAGGCTGGACGGTGTTGCGCGAGCGGCGGAGATCACGAGCAGTCGCGCTAGGTCTCATACCGGAGGATGCCGCTATGGTGGTCATGCCCAGCACACAGGACTGGTCAGCGCTCGATGGTGAGCGTCAGCGTTATGAAGCCAAACGAATGGCGGTGTATGCAGGCATGATTGAGGCGATGGATCATCATATCGGCCGGTTGATCACCTACCTTGAGGCAGAAGGCCTGCTGGAGCAGACGATTTTCATTGTGACCTCGGACAATGGCGCTGAGGCCAGCGGGGCTGAGGATCCCAGCGCGATGCTTAGTAGTCGGGCGGCGGCTAGTCTGGGCTATCATCAAGACTATGAGCGGTTGGGGTTAAAGGGTAGTTTTAATTCGATTAGTCCGAGTTATGCCAGCGCAGCAGCCAGCCCATTGTCTTTTTATAAGTTTTATGCCGGTGAGGGCGGACTGCGGGTCCCGTTGATCATTTCAGGGGCAGCGGTGGCACGGCCTGATTCAATTACCCATGCCTTTGCCTGGGCCACAGATGTTGCGCCCACGATTTTAGCGTTGGCCGGTGTTGAGGCCCCACAAGGTCGATACGCAGGTCGCCCGGTGCTGCCGATGACGGGCAAGAATTTGCTGCCTTTGGTCACCGGCGAGGTTCAGCGGATTTATGCAGAAGAAGATGCGGTGGGTTATGAACTCACCGGGCATGGTGCCTTGTTTATGGGGGATCATAAGATTGTTAGAAATCTACCGCCGGTCGGCGATGGGGTGTGGCGGCTGTACAACATTGCCAGCGATCCGGGTGAGGTGATTGACCTGCGTGAGGAGCAGCCTCAGCGTTTTGAGCGCATGCGGGCTGAATATGCGCAGTTTGAAATCGACAACCGTGTAATGCCGCTGCCAGCGGGATATAGCCAATCGGGCCAATTGCTGTCTAACTATTTATCAGATAGCGCTCGTGTGGGGGTGGTGGTGTTTTTATTGATGGTATTGTTCTTGCTACCGTTCGCGGTGTTCTATCGACTGCGGTTCACGCAAGCTAAGCGCGAATAGCTTCTCCAGCGGTTCTTGCTTAGGGTAGATGTCAAATCCGGCGGCAATGATTCGTCGGTCGGTGGGCCGATGTTCGCGCTCTCCAAAGGTGCAGTGCTGCGTCTGTTAGGCCATCAATCATTCAAATGGGGGCTTCACAGCTGCAGTCTGTATGGACACGCTGGGCGGCAGTGCCCGTTGGCTGTGAAGGTCATGGTTTTTTAAAAGCCGCGGGTTTCACCAATATCAAAAATCCATGCTTGGTTCAGGTCTAATTGGTTGTTCTTGGCTGCGGCTTTGAAGCGTCGCGGCGGCTCTGAAAGTGGTTCATCGGAAAGGTCAAATGTGCCAAAGTGAATCCCTAACGTCTGTTTAGCATTGAGATCCAGTGCTGCTTGTATTGCTTCTTCCGGATTCATATGTGATTGCTTCATCATCGCGCGTGGCGCGTAAGCGCCAATGGGCATGGCAACCAGATCAAAAGGCCCGAGAGCATCACCTATTGTTTTGAACTCGGGAAAATAGCCGGTATCGCCGGCGAAGTAGAATCGACGGTCCGCGCCGGTAACCGCCCAAGACGACCATAGGGTGCGCCGATCATCAGCGAGCGAGCGTTTACTCCAGTGTTGCGCAGGAAGGCAGTGTATGACGACCTCCTTAAAACGGATGCGTTCTCCCCAATCCAGTGCTTTTACGTTGCTGATCTGATTTTTTTGCAACAAGGCTGCATTACCTAAAGGTACAAAAAATACTGTTTCAGGTTGGCGTTTTGCCAATCGTTTCAATGTGGGTAAATCTAGGTGGTCATAGTGATTATGAGAGATGACGACAAAATCAATCGGCGGTAAGTCGTCGAAGTCCAGCCCAGGCTCAACAAATCGGCGTGGGCCGATCAGGGGCACTGGACTGGGTCTATTTGACCACGTTGGATCGGTCAAGAAAGTGATGCCTTGCATCTGCACAAGTACTGTGGCGTGACCGATCCAGGTGACGGTCGGCATGCCTAGATCTGTATTTTCCCGCAGTAGCAGACCGTCGTTGTCTATGCGCGATGGCGCGTCTTCCCCTGATCGAAAGTAGGTGCCAAAACGGCGCAGAATAAAGGGTACACGCACAGAAAGGCTGCCGTGTTCGAGCGTTCCGCCGAGGTTGGTAAAGCGCCCATCGCTGTCTAATGGCGCCTTGTTAATGCCAGATGGCCGCTCTGGTGTTTCCTCGTTGTTAGCCTGTGTTGTTAATGAAGTGGCCGAAAGAATAATCGACGCGATCAGTATGTAGCGCAGCACCCGATGGATCTTCCTTTTGATTGAGTTTCGCTATGCAAGCGGGCAGGGTAACACAGGAGGCCTCAGCACCGTATGGTCACCTGTTCCTGATCAACAGCGGGATAATCCACAAATGTTCATTGATTTTTTACGTTATCATTGTGTGATTGGCGCCTCAAATGAGCAATAAAAATCAACGGGCTAGAATACCTATTGTGAGCAGGAACGATCAGTTAGCCGGCTTAGTGTCTGTGACACCCAAACGCTTCGGTGACCATCGTGGATTTTTTGCTGAATCCTATAGTCGTCGTGGGTATGCGGGTTTAGGCATCGCTGCTGAATTTGTGCAAGACAATCATTCACTGTCTGCGCAGAGGGGGACGGTGCGGGGCTTGCATTACCAAGCCCCGCCGCATGCGCAGGCCAAGTTGGTGCGCTGCGGTCGGGGTGCTATTTTTGATGTGGTGGTTGATATTCGCTTGGGGAGTCCCACTTACGGGCATTGGGCGGGCTGCGAATTAAGTGCGCAAAATGGCGCCCAATGGTTCATTCCGGTGGGATTTGCTCACGGCTTTATGACGCTCGAGCCAGACAGTGAAATTATTTATAAGTGCAGTGATTATTATGCGCCAGAAACGGAAGGTTCGCTGCTTTGGCGGGATCCAGTCATAGGCATTCATTGGCCGCTTGAGGGTGACGTGACGATCAGCGATAAAGATGCGGTGGCGCCCTTGCTTGCTGATCTTGAAAGCCCTTTTATTTTTAAGGGGTAGGAAAGCATGAAAATCCTCGTGACGGGTGGTGCAGGTTTTATTGGTTCAGCGGTTGTGCGATTGGCTGTCGCGCGGGGCTGCGAGGTGGTGAATCTTGATGCGCTTACCTATGCCGCCTGTCAGGCTAATCTTGTTGAAGTGGAGAATAACGCGCGCTACATTTTTGAGCCTGGCGATATTCGCGACCGCGCGGCTCTGAGCAGAATTTTTGCGGAACACAAGCCTGACGTTGTCATGCATTTGGCGGCGGAAAGTCATGTTGACCGCTCTATCGATGGACCGGGTGACTTTATCGACACGAATATTACGGGCACCTTTAATATGCTGCAGGCAGCGCTGACGTACTGGGTGGCACAAGGGCGACCTGATGACTTTCGTTTTCATCATATCTCCACGGATGAGGTATTTGGTTCCTTACCGGCCGACCCCACCGCCAAATTTACCGAAACGACGCCCTATGATCCGCGAAGCCCTTATTCGGCATCCAAGGCCGCATCGGATCATTTGGTGCGGGCTTGGCATGAAACTTACGGATTACCCGTGGTGCTCAGTAACTGCTCCAATAATTATGGTCCTTTTCATTTTCCCGAAAAGCTGGTGCCTGTTGTTATTCTCAACGCACTGGCAGGTAAACCATTGCCGATTTATGGTGACGGCAGCAACATTCGTGATTGGCTATATGTTGAAGATCATGCCGATGCACTCTTATTGGTTGCCACGCAGGGGGAGCTTGGGCGCAGCTACAATATTGGGGGTGAAAATGAACTCACCAATCTACAGCTGGTGCATATGATTTGTACTGTGCTCGACCGCGTTCGACCGCTTGATAGGGGCAATTATGCTGATTTGATCACCTTTGTTAGCGACCGCCCGGGCCACGATGCCCGCTATGCGATTGATCCCAGTCGCATTCGTGACGAATTGGGCTGGCGCCCTTCGGTTACCGTTGAGCAGGGGTTAGAGCGTACTGTGCACTGGTACCTTGAAAACGAAAGTTGGTGGCGTCCGTTGTTGACACGCCAAGGGGTGGGCGAGCGCCTAGGTGCTGGTCAAAATACCAGACCATGACCGATATTCTCGTGTTTGGCTATGGCGGCCAAGTGGCGACCGAGCTGCGGCGTTTCAGCGGTATAACAGCGCTGGGGCGAGGCGATGCTGACCTTTCTGATCCTGCCACGTGTGTGGCTGCGATCGAGGCTCATCGCCCGGATGCGGTGATTAATGCAGCGGCTTTCACAGCGGTGGATGCAGCAGAGAAAGAGGAACCGCTGGCTAACGTGGTCAATGGTGAATCTCCGGCTGCCATGGCGCAAGTTTGTGCGTCAATGAATATCCCGCTTGTGCATATCTCAACGGACTATGTGTTGGCTGGATCTGGCACCCGGCCTTGGTCACCAGAGGACCCGCCGGCTCCGCAAAATGCGTATGGCCGCAGCAAGTTGGCGGGTGAATTAGGCGTTCGTGCGGCGGGCGGCGCCCATGCTATTTTGCGCACGTCTTGGGTGTTTTCTGCCCACGGCGGCAATTTTGTGGAAACGATGCTGCGGGTGGCTCAAAATCGCGATGAGATAAGTGTTGTGAATGATCAGCAAGGGGGACCTACCGCGGCCCGGGATATTGCCGCTGCGTGCCTGATTGTTATAGAGCAGTTGGTCAAAGATTCGAGTAAATCGGGTACCTATCATTTCAGTGGTTGGCCTGATGTCAGCTGGTACGATTTTGCGGTTGCTATATTTGCCCAAGCGAGCCTCGATATTCGGGTGCAGGGTATTCCCACAAGGGATTATCCAACGCCGGCAACGCGTCCTACGAATTCGCGGATGGATTGTCAAAAAACCGAAGAGGTGTTTGCGATCCCGCGTCCTGCTTGGCGCGCTGGGCTGGCTGAAACATTAACAGAATTAGGTGTGATCACATGAACAAGCGCAAGGGCATTATTTTGGCAGGTGGTTCAGGTACGCGGCTTTACCCGATCACCATGGGCGTGTCGAAACAGTTATTGCCGATCTACGACAAGCCGATGATTTATTATCCCTTAACGGTACTGATGCTTGCCGG
>DGQF01000060.1:115105-126139 GCA_002389675.1 Gammaproteobacteria bacterium UBA4421 | reverse complement strand
CTATGCGGTACAGCCCAGCCCTGATGGACTCGCGCAGGCATTTATTCTCGGTGAAGAGTTTTTAGATGGTTCGCCATCGGTCATGGTGCTGGGTGATAACATTTTTTTTGGTCATGGGTTGCGGGATCTTTTATTGCAGGCAAGCGCCGACAGCTCCGGCGCGAGGGTGTTTGGCTACCGAGTTGCGGACCCGGAGCGCTACGGAGTAGTCGATTTTGATGCGCAGGGTCGAGTGAAATCGATTATCGAAAAGCCTGCCGCGCCAGCCTCGAATTATGCGGTTACCGGACTTTATTTTGTCGACGGCACAGCGCCTGAGCGGGCAAGGGCAGTGCGCCCTTCGTCTCGCGGTGAGTTGGAAATTACCAGTCTTTTAGAAAGTTACCTTGCCGATGGATCGCTGTCGGTGCAAAAAATGGGTCGTGGCTATGCTTGGCTGGATACCGGAACTCATGCCAGCCTGCTTGACGCGGGCAACTTTGTGCGAACGCTCACCGAGCGCCAGGGACAACAGGTGGGTTCCCCGGATGAGGTGGCCTTCGAATTGGGTTGGATTGACGCCCAGCAGCTCAAACAACGCGCCCAACAGTTCGGGAAGAATAATTATGGCTCTTATCTTGATGGGCTCAGCTACTGACGCGCTGTTAGGCTTACTCTACAAATTCTGATGCCGCGGCACGGGCTTTGTTTTGCGCTTTACCGCAAGGGTCTTTGTCCGCCAAAAAGCGCTCTGCAAAGCTGCTGGCGATGAACGATAGACCACCGGTGGCCAGTGCGGCACCGCCGGTTAACAGGGTTGATTTTGGATTTAGCGTGAGCGCGGGCTTTGCCAATGATCCGCCGATGCCAACGAAGGGATTAATCACCGAAGATAGACTCAGCCCCAAACCTTTTTGTGGCACGGTACGAAATGATGCGTTGATGCTTTCAGATTTCAGGTCAACTTTTGCCTTGGCAAAGATGTTCAGTTGTTTGCTGGTCAAGACAAACGCCGGATTACCTGTGACCTCGCCGGCTTTGATGCGCAAATCAATCGCTCCACAGGTCACCTGCATGACGGTTTTTTGCTGGCGATAGGGGTTCAGCGCGGTGAACAGCTGATTGAAAAAGTCACTGGTGAAAATTTGGGTGTTGTGGCTGGGTATCTCACCTTTGCCGAGATCCAGTCCGGCATATCCATTTGCATTAGCCGCCATTTCTCTAGGCGTATTACCGTAACTTTTAACTGCGATATCGCCTGATAGTGCAGGCAACTTTTGAATTTCCTCAGCGGTTTGTGCCGGAAAGCCGACTCTAATGCCTTGGCCGGTAACGTTAAGACTCACTGTGGGTGTGTCTTGGTTTAAAGCAAGCACGCCGCTTAATCCGAAGGTGCCCTGGCCTTCGTCGGTCAGCAAGGCTTCGCTCACACTTAAGCGGCCCTTTGCCAAGGTGGCGCTCAAACTAACATCATTGAGTGTTCGGTTAATCAACTGTGCTTTTTTGATGGTGATGCTGACGTCAGCGTTCAGTAATGAAAGTGGCGTTAAATCAATGGGTGTATTTGGTATCACAAGATCTGCTGATGCACCCAATGGCATGGGCCTTGGCTCCGGTGTAGGGATTGATGTCACGGCTGTCATGAGTGGTTTTAGATCCAGTAGTTCAGAATCCATGATCAGTTCAACATGCGGCACGTCACCCTTGTCTATTTCAAATCTGCCGGAAAGAATACTGTCGGCGAGCTGTAAATGAATGTTCTTGGAGATAATTCGGGTGGGGGTTTCGATCATCTCACTCTGAAAAAGCAACGCCTGGGCGGGCAGGCGGATGCCTGAATAGGCTGTGAACGGGTTGAGCACACTTAGATTCGGAATCTGTAGGTTAATGTTGGCGCTCGCGCCGAGCAGTGCGGATGGGTAGGAGAGCGCACCTTGCGCGTCAAGTGAGAGGTGCTTCCCCGTATTGGCCAAAAGTTGTGTGATGCGCAGTCCGTTGGCATCAAAATCGCCGGAGATTGAGGCGTTTAACGGCAGTTTTTTGATTCCCGGTGGGAGCTCGTTTTGCGCTGCGAATACCGCCAGATCTTCTGACCGAGCGGCCAGATTAAATGTTGCATCACGCCCGTCGATGGTGCTCTCAATGTTGCCTTTGAGACTTGATTTGGCGAGCGCTATGGAGAGATTTGTGAGCGCAATCCGTGCCTGATCAGCTTGCAGTGTTGTGCTGACAGAAAACCCCTCATCGAGCGCTGAACGTGGCAGTTGCGCATGCAATAATCGCTGTGGTACCCAATCGAGTAATGATTTACCTTGCACGGAAAATACCGTGCTGATGTCGTTGAAGTCAGCACTGGTTGAGCCCTTGATTTTCGCGTTTAAATCGGCGCCGCGAATCAATGTATCGTGCAGGTGCCAGCGATTTTGAGCAAAGTTTAAAGCGCCGCGCAGGTTGAGCTTGGATGTCGGTAAATCTTGAGGGTGGGTCATGAATTCCCCCAGTGACTGTCGCAGATTGGCAGCGGTTAAATCAAAAGATAGGGCTGTTGCGGCTGGAAATTGATTCGGTCGTAACGTTCCAGTCACCTCCGCCAGATCGTTGCCCAGAGACAGTTTTGCATGTTCAAAGATGACGGCGCCGTCCTGCCATTGGATCTTTGCCGCCAGCGTCAGTGGTTTATCTGGAAGGCGGCTTAACCCGGGTATCGAGCGTATGGCGTCTGGATTTGCTGGATCGAATTTCAGGGCCACAGTGGGGTTGTTACCATGCTGATCTTGCAGGTCCACAGACAGAGCGAGCGTTCCGAAGCGTGATTTGATATCCCCGGTTAAAATGGCATGTGCGCCGTTTGGGGACATTTTGAGGTCGGCGTCAAGCGGGCCGTTGACGAAGTCGGGAAGGCCCAAAATGGTTGCCAACGGTGCAAGATCAGGGGTTTTCAGTTCAGCATCGAACTGCGATTGAGAGGTAAGAGTTTTCAATCCTTTTGAAAGTTCGGGTAGGCTGGCTCGTGCGGTTAAATTTAGCGCTGCTAGGCTCAGTTGCAGGTTGGCAAGGCTCCAGCCGGCATCGTTTTGCGACGCCGAGGCGGTAATAGAAAACGGCATTTTGGGGCCGGATGGTTGGTTTAGTAAGCGAGTGAGCACGCGAGTATCAGGTCCGGAGATGTCGAGGCTTAATTGGGTGTCGCTCGGGCGGCGCAATTGATTGAGGCGGGATTCAATATCGATGGTGGCCGTGTCTAGTTGGCCTTTTATTGTGATTTGAAGGTTTTGCAGCATGGTTATGGGGTCATTGGACGTGGCGGCTAGATCAAGTTTTAGAGGTTGATCATTAATCGCGCCGGCTAGGGATACAGCCATGTTTGCGCGCGTCGACGTTTGTTTGAGCGATTTCAGTTTCAGCAGGTATAGGTTGTCTTGCTCTGGTGTGCCGTAAGTAATTTGCGCATCGCGCAGCGTCAGAGTGGTAATGCGCAGCGGTAGCGTAGCTAGCGGTGGATTCTGAGATTGACCGGTACTGCTCGGCCCGGGCGGCGGCGCATGATTATTGGTCGAGGATTGGACCGATGCCTTGCCGATTTGTAGCCCTAGGCCTTCTATACTCACTGTGTCGAGGGTGGGTCG
The DNA here is from genome assembly GCA_002389675.1 of Gammaproteobacteria bacterium UBA4421. Taxonomy (GTDB): domain Bacteria; phylum Pseudomonadota; class Gammaproteobacteria; order Pseudomonadales; family Azotimanducaceae; genus UBA4421. The sequence goes on along the minus strand of DGQF01000060.1, from coordinate 122,534 downwards.
GGCTGCCAGCAGACGGATAATTTTGCCCTCAAGCGCAAACCTTTTGATGGTGAGCATTGGGGTTTGCTCGGGATTGCCCATCGGACGAGCGATGCTGATGCCGGTGGCGTTGATGCGTACAGATAGGCCTAACCGAATAGATAATGACTCAGCGGCGATAGCGTAACCGGTGATGTGGCTGGTCCAGGCTAAGAGGGTGGTTTTAAAGCGGCCCAAGTCGATAAGTGTTAAGGCTGCGATGCCGGTGGCAGCAAAAAGGATAAGCCCAGCGATGAGGGTTTTTGCAGCGGACACAGTACGCCTTAAATTTTTTTATATAAGCCGCGTTATACGATACCCGAATTTCACCGGTTCCGCTGGACGAGATCGGTCAAGGTACTGATAATCTGTGAACGGCCGAGCAATGTATGTCCGGGTAATTTAGGAAATCACGATGTTTTATGATAGCCAGGCAAGGCTTAAATCAGGGGCAGCGCTGCCGCTGCCGTTTAATCCCTTTAAAGCGTTGGTCGCGCCAAGGCCGATTGGCTGGATTTCAACACTTTCGCCAGATGGCCATGTGAATCTGGCGCCTTATAGCTATTTTCAAGCCGTAGCCGATAGCCCGGATATCGTGATGTTTAGCGCGACCCCAGAACTGGAAATCCAGTCGCGCTCTCAAGGGGTGGGCTTCGGCGCGCGGCGAAAACATTCCGAATTAAATGCGCAATCCAGTGGTGAATTTGTTTGTAATATTGTCGCCGCTGATCAGGCAAAGCTGATGAACGCAACGTCGGCACATTTACCTGCTCAGGTCAGTGAGTCCGAACAAGCCGGGATTGTGATGGCGCCCTCGAATAAATTGAAAACGCCTCGAGTCGCGGCTTGTCCGGCGGCTATTGAGTGTATCTTCTTAGAATCGCGCCCGGTGCCTAAACGCGGCGGTGACCATATTTATCATATGGTGTTCGGTGAGGTTGTTGGCATTCACATTGATGATCAGTTTATTGAGGCCGGGCGGGTAAATACCCGTGCCATGCAGGTGCTGACGCGGATGGGGTACGATGAGTATGCGGTATTGGAAAAGACGTTCAGCATGAGCCGGCCGGACAACGATCCTATTCTAGATGGGATGTTAAAGTCCTAAGCGGTGCGCGTTTGCAGGTGCGGTCAAGGAAGATGCTTTGGCTGACAACGGCGGCAAAGATACAGGCGGCGACCGCTGATTTCGATGCGCTCTATTAAATCTGAGCAGCGGTAGCAGGGCTGCTCGCTTCGTGCGAAAGCGAGATGCCTATAGCGTGATCGGCGAATGCCAGCGGCTTTGAGGCGTTTGACCCGCGCGGGTGTGTTGGTGATGCCGGAGGTGACATAAGCCTGTCGTGACAGACTTAACGTGGTTCTGGCCAGTAGCCCTAACTGTTTGCGGGTCAGATCACAGGGTCGGTCAAATGGGTGCACACCGCTTTGATGTAAAATCTCGCTGCGTAAATAGTTACCGGTGCCGGCAATAAACGTTTGATCCAGATATAGCGCGGCAAGGCTGCGTTTGTGGAAGCGTTTGTCCATCAAGCGTTTCAGCACGTCGCGCCAATGCACGCCATCGTCGAGTGCATCAGGCCCTAATTTGGTGAGAAAGGGGTGGTTTTCCATTTCCTCTGGTGACAGCACGGCTATTTCCGAGGCACTGTAAAGCAAGGCGCTATGGGTCGTGCTGTGCATGGCAAAGCGCAGTGTGCGTGTGGTTTTGGGCACGCGGCCGATGCGGCTAATTGACCAGCGTCCATACAATTGATTATGGCTGTATACCGTTAATGCGCCCTCGAACTGTGTCAGTAATGCCTTGCCGCGACTGGTCACGTTAAGCACTTGGCGGCCGCTAAGGATTTCCCCGAAGTGGTGCAGATGGGGTTGGGTGAACGTAACTTGCAGCGGGCCTTGATTGGCGACAACCTTGCTGATACGGCTTGCTACGCGTCTGATTTCCGGGCCTTCGGGCATAGTTAAGTGATCGCTTGACAGGGAACCGGCAGGGTAAGCACACGACCGTGAAGTGGTTGTAAAAGAATACTTGTTGATGTGGGCGACATTCGCGCTATGCTCGCGGAATATCAAATATTTTGAGCGCTCTGTGCCAATTTTACTCAATGCAGTTCAAGCACGCGTTATCGGCGTGTTGATGGAAAAATCGGCGATTACGCCAGACCAATATCCGCTTAGCTTAAACGCGCTCATCAGCGGATGTAATCAAAAGTCGTCCAGAGCGCCGGTCATGGCGTTGTCGCCGGGAGAGGTCTTGCATGCGGTGCGCGCGCTGCAAGATTTGCATCTGGTACAAGTTGAAGAAAACTTCAAAACGCAGGTTGAGAAATTTAAGCAGCGGTTGTGCAACACGCCTTTTGGAGAGTTTCAGTTTGATGAGGCTGAGTATGCGGTGGTGTGCATTTTATTGCTGCGTGGTCCGCGAACGCCCGGCGAAATTCGCTCTAATAGCGGACGCTTGTTTACTTTTTCGGACAACGCAGGGGTTGAAGAGGTGTTGCAAAGGCTGGTGCAACGCGAGGGTGCGTCGGTGGTTGCCCAATTGCCGCGTCGTGCGGGGCGGCGAGATGCAGAATATGTGCATCTGCTGGGCGACGAGACGCCAGATTCGCCTTCCACATCGCAGATCGCATTGGCACCCGTTGCAAATCCACCCAACACCCTAGCGTTAGATGATTTGATGATCCGAGTGACGATGCTTGAAGCGCAGGTTGAACGGTTACAGGCAGAAATAGACGTCCTCAAAAGGTAAGGCAGTGCGGTGTGCTTGGCTGCACCGATTGAGATACTGTTAGACTTTGTCGCTTGTTGGTGAGTTGGTAGCTTGCGCGACAGGTTGGTGATTCTCGTTTTGCTAAAAAAGGTTCTGCTCATGTCGACATTGTTTTTAAACGGGTGCAACAGGATCCTGATGTTGGCTCTTGTGTTGAGCCTGTGGATTTGGTCTGGGTGGGCCAATGCCCAATCGCCGGTAGAGGGGTCGGTCCGGTGGAGCCTTGAGGATATCTACCCGTCGGTGGCCGATTGGGATGCGGCTCGCGCAAGGCTGTCCGATGACATTGACGCTGTGGCGGATTACCAAGGTTCATTGGATACCAGCGCCGCCGCACTGCATGCTGCACTGCAGGCGATGTTTGATGCCTATAAGGTGGCCTCTCGCATTTATGTGTACGCGAGTTTAAAAGCCGATGAAGACCTTAGGAATGCACAGGCCAGTGCCCGGCGCCTGGAGGCGCAGGCAACCTATGCACAGCTGCGTGAGGCCACCAGTTGGCTGCAGCCTGAGCTATTAAGTATGGGTGAGGCGTTGCTCACCGCGTATCTTGCCGAAGAGCCAAAGCTTGCCGACTACAAATTTTATATCGAAAACGTATTGCGAGATGCCCCACACACGCTAGACCCCTTTGGCGAGCAAATTCTGGCAGCTGCGGGGAAAACCACACGTGTACCCGCGGATATCTATTCGTTGTTGGCCAATGCTGATATGCCCTGGCCAACGCTTGAACTGTCAACTGGTGAACAAATCAGGCTCAGTCAGGCGGGCTATGCTCGGGGTCGACAGCTGCCTAATCGTGCAGATCGAAAGCGGGTCTTTGATGCTTTTTGGGGCACGTGGAAGGATTACGAAAATACCTTTGGTGCGATTCTTGGTGGTCATCTCAAAACGCAGCAGCTCAGTACGCGCCAACGTGGGTATCAGAGCGCGGTGGCGCGCGCTTTTTTTGGTGATGCGATGCCACCTCGGGTCTACGACATGCTGGTGACGCAAGTGAATGCTGGATTACCCACGCTACACCGTTATTTTAGGCTACGTAAGCGTATGTTGGGTATTGAGGGAGAGATGCGTTACTACGACATTTACCCGGCGCTGGTGCAGCTAGACAAGACCTTTAGCTACGAGGCGTCTATTGAACTGACCCGGCAGGCATTAACTCCGCTTGGAGAGACTTATCTAACGGCCTATAACAAAGGCGTACAAGGTGGATGGGTCCACGTTTACCCGAGTGAGGGAAAGCGTTCCGGGGCATATATGAGCGGGTCGCTTTATGATGTGCATCCTTATGTGCTGCTGAATCACAACGACGATTTTGACAGTGCGTCTACCTTTGCACACGAATATGGGCACGCGGTGCACTCGGTGCTGGCTAATGCTGCGCAGCCCTGGCCTACCGCGGGGTACTCGACATTTATCGCGGAGACAGCATCAATAATGAATGAGATGCTGCTGCACGATAGCTTAATCGGTGCTGCCAAGTCCCCCCAGGAACGCCTGTTTTATTTGGGTGCTTCGCTTGAAGCGCTGCGCGGCACTTATTTCAGGCAGGCAATGTTCGCGGAGTTCGAATATCGGGTAAATGCGCTGGCGGACGAAAATGAAGCGCTGACGGGAGCGCGTATGAGCGAGATTTATTTAGATCTGCTCAAACGATATCATGGGCACGATAAAGGTGTGGTCACCATTGACCCGCTGTATGCTGTTGAATGGGCCTATATCCCCCATTTTTATTCTAATTTCTATGTCTTTCAGTATGCGACTTCTATTGCTGCGGCGTCAGCTTTGGCGGAGCAAATTACCTCGGGGGATGTGCAAGCGCGCAATCGATTCATTGATCTGTTGAAAGCGGGTGGATCAGATTATCCCTATGCGTTGATGCTGCGAGCCGGGATTGATCTGGCAACGCCGGCGGCGCACCTTTCGTTGCTCAAACGAGCCAATGGGATAATGGATGAAATGGAAGCCATCCTCGCGCAGCACAGCCGGGATGGATAAATGACTGGTTTAACGCAGCCTCTGATCTTCATGCTCGCAGTTGTGGGTTTGTGTGGATGTGCCGGATTGCCTGCCCAAGCAAGTGTTGATCAGCAGAGCTATAGCCCATCACAACGCTATCACTTGATTGATAAACCCACTTGTGAAGTGCCATCTACGAGGGTAGAGCCGCGCCCAGGCCGGCGCTTGGCAGTAGCGCCATCCGGTTTGCAAGGTCAGGTCGTGCTCGAGGGGCGACGTATGAGTTTCCGGCAGCTGCTGCAAGGTGCGCAAGCCGGGGATACTTTTTTGTTGGCTGATGGTGAATATACCTTTGACAGTGCCGTTTCGGGTGGCGCAACCGGTCTTTTTATCCGACAAAAAAATATCACTTTGCGCGGCCAATCGGGAGATCCCCGCAACGTGATTTTGGACAGTGAATACAAACAATTGGGTTATGGCAGCGGTTTAGTCACAGTTGCAGCACCTGATTTTACACTTGCGGATTTGACGCTTAGGCGATCGCTCACGCATCTGTTGCATATCAAGGACCAAGCGTCAGGCTTGCGTGTTCACAATGTACTGTTTGAAGATGGTGGTCAGCAATTTGTTAAGGCCAGTGGTGCGGATCAGAGGGTTCAAATTGACGCTGTACAGATCGCATGCTCTCGCTTTGTTCTGTCGCAGTCGGGGCGTGACAACATCTGGGGTTATGGTGACCCGGCGGGTTATACACGCTGTTATACCGGCGGTATCGATGCCCATCGCGCGACCAACTGGCGGATTGTAGATAATCATTTTGAGGGTATTTACTGCCATGCTACCCGTCCCCACCCCGTGCACGGTAAAACCGATCGCCGATATACAGGCGGATTGGCTGAGCATGCGATTCACCTATGGCACAGCGATCTAGGTAGCCAGCACGTGATTGAACGAAACCGCATTGTAAACTGTGCACGTGGTATTGGTATTGGCATGATGAACAGGCCGCAAAAGGGCGCTGCTGTTGTTCGTAATAATATGATCAGTTCGGTGCATGCGCAGTCCACAGAGCATGATGTTGGCATTATAGTTGAGGCGGTGGCTCAGGTTGTGATTACCCAAAACTCTGTGGCTTATACCCACCCCAGAGCGTACCGTTATGGCATTGAATACCGTTATCCGGTGACTGTGGCAGAGGTGGCTAATAACCTGCTCACTGGTCGTGAACGGGCGCGAGCCGGTGCAAGCGCTGTTAAGTCGGGAAATGTTGAGTCGGTGCCATTAGCTTATTTTGTGAGCCCCGCGACAGGTGATTTACAGCTTTCTGCGCAAGGCCTGCAAGCAGACGGTTTGCGCGCGCCCTTGCATCGTCTGGCCAAAGACGATTTTAATGGTGCAACAAGGGCCGTGGCGTTAAATCGTGCCGGTGCCGACCGGGCGGTGCCCGCAGATGACACCGCGCTCGAACCCATAGGAGGAATAGCTGTTGAAAATTAAAGCCTTGACCACGCTGCATTGTGATGCCGGATGGCGTAACTATCACTTTGTAAAAATCACCGCCGAAGATGGCACTGTGGGCTGGAGCGAATACGATGAAGGTTTTGGCTCGCCAGGTGTGACCAGCGTGATTGATTCGTTGAGTGGGCGGGTCATTGGTGCAGATGTGATGGCCCACGAAAAACTATTCATGGCCATGTTTGGCGCCACTCGACCTGCTCAAGGTGGGGTGATTGCAGAGGGTATTGGCGCCATTGAGAATGCTTTGCTGGATGTCAAAGCCAAGGTCTTGGGCGTGCCCTGTTACGATCTGCTGGGCGGCAAAATACGGGATAAGATTCGTGTGTATTGGTCGCACTGTGCGACATGGCGCATTACCGCCCCGCAATTTTACCCGCCGGAAATCAAAAATCTTGACGACGTGAAGGCTATGGGTGAGGAGGTGCGCAATAAAGGATTTACGGCACTCAAAACAAACGTTTTCCGTTTCGGGTCTGATAAAGTCAGAAGTTGGGCGCCGGGTTTTAATTTCCCCTTTGAGCCGGGCTTGAATGTGGAACGTGATGTCTTGCAGGATCTGCAGGCACATTTGGCCGCTTTTCGAGACGGCGCGGGCGACGATATGGACCTGTTGCTTGATCTCAACTTCAACGCCAAAACTGAAGGGTATCTGAAAATTCTCAAGGCGCTTGCAGAGCATGATTTATTTTGGGTTGAAATAGACACACCAAACGCACAGGCGCTGGCCTATATACGCGACCATAGTCCGCATCCAATTAGTTCCTGCGAAACTCTGCTTGGACTGGGTGAATTCCTGCCTTACTTTAGTCAGCAGGCAATGGACGTAGCAATTGTTGATGCCATCTGGAATGGCTGTTGGCAGTCTATGAAAATAGCTGCTGCGGCTGATGCTCACCAAATGAATGTGGCGCCGCATAACTTTTACGGCCATTTATCAACCATGATCAACGCTCATTTTTCAGCTGCGGTGCCTAATCTGAGGATCATGGAAACTGATATTGATCGGCTGCCTTGGGACGAGGAGATCTTCACGCGTTTGCCTGACATACGCGACGGCTATCTGCATTTGGACGATACGCCGGGTTGGGGGACAGAACCCTGTGAAGAAGCGTTGCGGTCGCGACCGCCAAGACCGGGACCGGGGTTTTTAGGCAATCG
>DGQF01000060.1:0-115082 GCA_002389675.1 Gammaproteobacteria bacterium UBA4421 | reverse complement strand
CCCGACGAGTTGGAGAAGATAGATGGAATTGTTCGGTAAGAAATGTGATCGATGCGGGACGCGTACGCGCAACAAGCAGGATGATTTACCCATTTGCGAACCCTGTGCTCAGGAAATGGCGCTGATGGTTGAGGCCAGTCAGGAAGCGCTGCGCATTTGCCCCAGCGACGGCACGAGCATGAAAAAAGAAGTGGCACATATGCTGGTTATTGACCGTTGCCCGCAATGTTCAGGTGCATGGCTTGATGGCGGTGAACTGGAGCGGCTCAAAAATGGCGTGGAGAATGATGCCCTAGTGCTGATGGCCCGAGGTGTTTCGTTCGGAATTTAGATTGTGAACGGATTTGTGCGCGGGTGAGCATGTTATTGGCACTCTTGGGCGCTTTGATCCGCAATGAGGTTTGCGCGAACAAGGCCGGCTGGGCTCGCAAAGACCGAGGGTGTTGAGCGCGTTAGAGTTTTGGCGTCAAGAGTGTGCGCCAGTTAACGGTCCTGATGTTCATTGAATTTTAAGATAACGTTATGTATGAAAAACACTTTGGCCTAACGGCAAAACCATTCAAGCTCACCCCTGATGCCGGCTTTTATTTTCCAAGCTCGCAGCATCAACGGGCGATGTCATTTTTACAATACGGCGTTGAACAGGCCGATGGCTTTATTGTCATTACCGGTGATATCGGTGCTGGTAAGACAACGCTGGTGCAAACGCTGCTTGGGCAGTTGAACGAACCCAACCTCGTTGTTGCAAATATTGTCAGTACACAACTTAAAGACAGCGAAATACTTCAGCTGGTGGCCATCAAGTTGGGGTATAAAGTTAAAGAAAATCCGAATAAAGGGGCGTTGCTGGATGGTCTGCAAAGCGCGTTTACGCAATTCGGGAAGAAGGGCGGACGTGCACTTCTGATCGTAGACGAGGCGCAAAACCTCACGGAAAGCTCGCTTGAAGAATTGAGGATGCTTTCCAATTTTCAGTTAGGCGGCCGGGCGCTGGTGCAAATTTTTCTGGTAGGCCAGCCTGAATTCAGAGATATGTTGCTTGCGGAAAATTTTGAGCAGTTGCGCCAACGGGTGATTGCGAATCATCATTTATCACCCATGAACGAAGCCGAGACGCGAACGTATATCGAACATCGATTGGGCTTGGTGGGTTGGGACGCTCGACCTAAAATCTCAGAAAAAGCCTATTCGACTATTTTTATCGCCACCGGTGGTGTACCGCGCCGGATCAATAATTTGTGCGAGCGTGTTTTGTTGTCCACCTTTCTAGACGAAGCGGTTGAAGTAGATGTTGAGCGGGTTGTTCAAGTGGCTCAAGAGATAGAAGGGGAATTCATGGAGGGTCGGCCGGTGAAGCAGGCTAAACCTGCCGAAGCTGAGCCTGAACCGAAAACGCAGACCAAGACTGACGAAGCCTCTGCAGCGGTCGTGGCGAAGTCGCGTTCGACGGCGGAAGTCAGAGGCATGCCGTCAAAATTCCAGCTGGTTGAGTCACCTGATCGGAATGTGGATGAGGATTGGCTCAGGGAGCTGCAGCAAGAATTGATCGCGCTGGATACTCAGTTGCAGATGGCGGTGCGCCAACTAGAAGAAGGACGCGAGCAGATCAAGCGCCGGCTATCGGTGGTTGATGATGCGCGCTTTTCGCAAGCGGGCCGCCGGCCAAAGTAGGCAAGAGTCTGCATCATTTCCGATGCTTTGCGCAGATCTGTACGTTCGAACGCGTGCGGGGATCCGTTGGGTGACTCGACAGCGGCGTTCGAACACAGGGCGCCTCCTGGCCCGATCCAAATAGACTAAACAGATTACCCCGAATCAGTTAGGCTGATGTTTTGTAGCGGGGAACTGCGGTTTGGACCTTGGAATTTCAGAAAAGAAAGCACTGGTAAACGGTGGCAGCGCAGGAATGGGTCGCGGTGCAGCGTTGGCCTTAGCAATTGAGGGAGCGGATGTCTTTATCACTGCGCGTAACGCGGAGCGTTTAAGCAATACGTGTGATGAAATTGCCGCCCAGACCGGTGCTAAAGTTGTGCCGGTGGTGGCCGACCACAGCACAGCGGAGGGTCGTGAAACCATATTTCTGGCCTGTCCCGAGCCTGATATATTGATCACAAACTGTGCCCCACCGCCTTTCACTGGCGATTATCAGTCAATCAGTTCGCAGGATTGGCAAAGCAATCTGGATGTCACCCTTCTCTCGCCAGTTGAGCTCATGAAACGCATCGTCCCGGGCATGGTTGAACGTGGTTGGGGGCGGGTCGTAAACATCGGCACCGGAGCGGCTAAATACCCGGCTGAGATCAGAATATTGTCTGGCCCGCCGCGGGCGGCTTTGGTGAACTACAGCGTGGCGCTGGCCAAAGCGGTGGCTCGTCATAATGTGATGATCAACAACGTGCTGCCGGGTATGCACCATACCGCCTCGGTCGCCGAACGTTATGGAGCGCTCGCAGCGCAAAACGGCACCACCTATGATGAGGAAATTAACAAATTTGTCGAAGATTGGCATATTCCAGCCAATAAATTTGGTGATGCTGATCATTTTGGTTCGATAGTCGCGCTATTTTGCGGGGAGCAAGCGGGGTTTGTTACCGGGCAGAGTTTGGTGGTTGATGGCGGACAATCCAATTCAACCTTTTAGAATCAACTAGGCCACGGCAGGATGTTAGGATCTGGGATGACGGCGTCCACACCCTGATAATGCCTGGCCAACACGTTTGACCTAAGCAGGGTAACAACCCAAGAAAATCTTTCCGGTTGAACAATGCGTGGCGCCTGTTCATCGTGTTGCATAAGGCGCTTGCAGGAACGCGCTTGAGTTGGGTACACACGTACTAACGTGAAGTATTGAAAATTTGTCAGCTTTAGGAGGGCGGTTATGGATTTAGGACTGACTGGAAAGCGGGTGCTAATTCTCGGTGGTAGTCGAGGCATTGGTTGGTATACGGCTCGTTTGATGCGGCAAGAAGGCTGCGCCGTTGGTATCTGTGCAAGAAACGCAGAGGATGTATCCCGTGCGGCAGAGGAACTGCGCGCCATGGGCCGCGGTGTGGTTTTTGCTCAAGCCGCTGATTTGGCGCAGGCTGATTCGACGCGTGAGGTGGTCAGCGCGGCTGTGCAGGCACTGGGGGGGTTGGATATCTTGATTCACAATGCCAGCGGATTTGGTGTGGAAAATACAGAAGAGGACTGGCACCGTAGTTTTGAGGTGGACATTATGGCGGGAGTTCGCGCCGTGGACGAGGCGCTGCCTGCTTTGCAGGCCAGCGGCAGTGGCAGTATCGTATTTGTCGGATCAATGGCCAGCAAATTTCATTTTGGGCGGCCGCCTTCGGCCTACGGGGCAGCCAAAGCGGCCGTACGGACTTATGCTAATGAGCTAGCGCAGACCTATGGCGCCAGCGGTGTTCGGGCCAATGTGGTTTCGCCGGGCGCGGTTTGGTTTCCTGGAGGCAGCTGGGATCAGCGCAAGCAGGCAAATCCCAAGTTCTATGCCGCTGTTGAGAAAGGCATCCCTTTGGGGCGTTTGGGTACTGGTGAAGAGATCGCGCGAATCATTGCATTTACCGCTAGTCCAGCGGGTATTTGGCTCAACGCGACTCATCTCATTGCAGATGGTGGTCAGGTAGCTGCGGTGGATTAAACTCGACTCGTCAAGAATAATGCATAAAATATGAAGTTTTTATGAATTTTTTTTGCGTTTTCGCTCCATAAAGGCGGTTTTCGGGGGTTCAGTGGGGTCCAATGCTCGACATTAGTTGATATAATTGTCAATTGTCCCGTTGGAAGGAGCGGGTTTGTTTAGCGTGAATTGGGGATCACGCGTAAGGGTTCGAACAAAAAATAATCGGTAAAAGCGATAGGGTTCGGATCATAGCAGGGGTAAGTAGTTGCAAGTAAAGGCAGCCAAAGACGGCGTGGCGTTTAAGCGTGCGGGCTTCAGTACGCTCATAGAAGCCTTAGAGTATGCAGCGCAAGGTGACGGCGCGGTAAATTTTTATGGTAGTCGGGGCGAAGCGGTTTGCTCATTGTCCTACGCTGAATTGCGCGACGACGCTCGTGCACTCGGGCGAGGGTTGCTAAGTCTTGGTTATGACAAGGGTAGCAGGCTGGCAATTGTGGCGGAGACAGAGGCTTGTTTTCACCGCTTTTTCTTTGCGTGTCAGTATGCCGGTATGGTGCCGGTGCCATTGCCCGCAGGCATTCAAATGGGCGCACACGACAGCTACGTGAAGCAGCTCCGGCAGATGTTGGCGAGCTGTGGGGCGGTTGCGGCGGTGTCACCGTCCAGTCATATCCATTTTTTGCAGGAGGCAGCTGCCCAAGAGCCTGATATTAAAGTCGGACTTCCCGATGACTTTCCTTATATTACCGACGCCAGCGTGGCGCTCAGGCCGCTCGCGCAGGATGACCTGGCTTATCTGCAATATACATCCGGCAGTACTCGGTTTCCGCGTGGCGTTGAAATCACGCAGCACGCTGCGCTTTGGAATGTAGAAGAAATATCAGTCAATGGTCTTAACCTTGATGAGGAAGACCGGTTTGTGTCGTGGCTGCCTCTCTATCACGACATGGGGCTCGTTGGATTTGTGCTCCTACCTTTAGTCAATCAGCTTTCTGCAGACCTTCTATCGCCGCGAACCTTTGCGATGCGGCCTCGCCTTTGGTTAAAAATACTGTCGGATAATCGCGGTACCATTTCGTCTAGCCCGCCATTTGGCTATGCCTTGTGTGCAAGACGGCTGCGAGCGGCGGATACAGAAAAATACGATCTGAGTTATTGGCGTGCCGCCTGTGTGGGTGCTGATCGAATCTATCCAAAACCATTGCGAGATTTTGCGCGAGCGCTGGCGCCGGCCGGATTCAAACCGTCTGCTTTTGTGGCCTGCTATGGCATGGCTGAGTGTGCACTTGCAGTCAGTTTTGCACCGCTCAATACGGGCTTTGAAGTGGATGTGGTGAGTCGCAAGCGCATGTCGGAACACTTGCTGGCTGAACCTGTGGTTTGCGAAGATGGAAAAGACGAAAAGGAGACATTGTTGTTTGTTGACTGTGGCTCACTTTTACCGAGTTACGAGATGTGTATTCGTGATGCACGTGGATTTGAGGTCAATGAGCGGTGTTGCGGCACGATCTTTCTTCGCGGGCCAAGCGTGATGCGGGGTTATTTCCAGAATCCGGTTGCCACAGCTGAGGTATTAGATCAGCAAGGCTGGCTGAATACCGGTGATATTGGCTATCGGGTCGGCGACAGAATTTATATAACCGCGCGAGGAAAGGACGTTATTATCATTAATGGGCGTAATGTCTGGCCTCAAGATTTAGAGCATTTAGCGGATGGCCTGCACGGCGTCCGGCAAGCCAGCGTTTCCGCTTTTGCTGCCTCAACGGTTTGGGGTGAGGAGGTGGCCGTACTGGTGGTTGAGTCTCGCGAAAGAGAAACGTGTAAGCGCGAGCAAATCAGTACAACGCTGACGGCGCGAGCACATGCGCATTTTGGCATTCATGTTTATGTCGACCTGGTGGAACCGGGTGTGGTCTCACGTACCTCATCTGGTAAGCTGTCGCGCGCCAAAACCCGCACCGAATTTTATGCGCGAGCGCCTGCGGAATTTTCCCAATTTCGAGTCAACGGTGCTGCCGGATAATTCGGACTCGCCAGGCGCTATAGAACCTGATAAAACCAAACCTGTCTGGCTCAGTGGCGCAACGGGATTCATAGGCAGGCACCTGCAGCGGACGCTAGCCAGCTCCGGGCGCCAAGTTCGCGCCTATGTTCGCCCCGATTCTAGCAACACGGAACACCTGCTAGAGGGCACTCAGATTTGTCACGGTGACCTCGTTGAATCAGCCGCGCTGCAACGATCTCTGCAAGGTGTTGGCGCAGTAATTTACCTAGCCGGTGCCGTCCGAGGGCGCCACCGAGCAGATTTTCACAAAGTAAATGTTCAAGGTGTGCAGGCGGTTTGTGAGGCGCTGGTGCGCATTGAGAACCCGCCGCCTTTGTTGCTGATGTCCTCGCTTGCCGCGAGCCAGCCTCAACTGTCTGACTATGCTAACAGTAAAGCCCAAGGTGAAGGGGCGGTTTTTGATGCCGCTTTGACCGATTGGACGTTGTTCCGCCCGCCAGCGGTATATGGGCCCGGTGATGCCGAAATGCGACCGATTTTTGATCTCATGCGCAGGGGCATTATTTTGCGACCAGGAAGCGCCAATCAAAGGATTGCGCTGCTTAACGTGGCGGATCTCTGTGCCGCGGTCATGGCCTGGCTGGAATACCCGCAAAGATGTTTTGGTGCGACCTTTGCATTGGATGATGGATTTGAAGGGGCGACGGGAAGGCCCTATTTATGGCAGGATATGGCCCGCGCGGCGGGTCACTCCGGTGCTCGAGAGTTGGCGCTGCCCAAGGGGGTTTTGTTGGCACTAGGGCAACTGAACGTTATGGCTGCCAGAGTGTTCGGTTATCTGCCGATGCTCAGTCCGGGCAAATCACGTGAGCTTCAGCATGACCGGTGGGTTTGCGACAATACCCAATTTACGGAACTTACGGGATGGCATCCTAAGTTAAGTTTAGAGCTTGGGTTACAACAATTGTATGATGGTGGGCTGGGACAATAGCTTAAGCCGATAAATGGAGTAATGAGTTGTGAGTGTGGAAACAACCGGTATCGAGAAGGTCTTGATTTCAATACTGCGAGACTTTTTGGAATCAGACCATGTGTTGTCAGGTGAAACTAATTTGGTCAGCGATTTAAATCTTGCCTCTGTTCAGGTCATGGAATTTGTGGTCGAGGTTGAGGATCATTTTGACATCGCCATTGATCTTGAGAGTCTATCCAATATTCACACGCTCAGTGAACTTGCTGAAGCCGTCCGGCAGAGCCGTTAAATGACGACTTTATTTGACAAATTTAGCGCAGTAATGGATGAGCGACAGGCTCTGACCGGTGCAGCCACCGACCCAACAAATGTGGTCGTTGACAAAATGGTATCCGCCACTGAAGGGGTTATTGCCGGACGCGCCACTATTTTGGCGGGCACCAATAATTATCTTGGTCTCACCTTTGAGCCGTCGTGTGTTGCGGCGGGGCAGCATGCGCTGGCAAATGAGGGTACCGGTACCACGGGTTCACGGATGGCTAATGGCAATTATCACAGTCACAAGGCGTTGGAGCGAGAGCTGGCTGAATTCTATGACCTACCGCATGCGATGGTCTTTTCTACCGGTTATGGGGCAAATCTAGGTATCTTGACCGCGTTGTTGCAGCCTGGCGATTGTGTGCTATTGGACGCAGACGCTCATGCAAGCTTATACGATGGCTGTAAAATGAGTGGTGCAGATATTTACCGCTTTAAACATAATGACCCAGACAGTTTAGAGGCCCGTTTACGGCGCTTAGGTGATCGCGCGACGCGTACCCTGATTGTTGTTGAAGGGTTGTACAGCATTATCGGCGATTGCGCACCACTGCAAAAATTTGCTGAGATCAAACGTCGTTATGGTGCCTATCTGCTGATTGATGAAGCGCACTCATTAGGCATTTATGGAGACAACGGGCGTGGCCTGGTGGAGGCCCAAGGGATTACAGAAGAGGCCGACTTTATTGTCGGCACTTTCAGCAAAAGTTTGGGCTCAACTGGTGGGTTTTGTGTCAGTCAGCACGAGATTTTGTCGTTGATGCGCTATACCAGTCGGCCATTTATTTTTACAGCTTCCGCATGCCCGTCGGTGATTGCCACAACACGTGCCGCGCTGCAGGTGATGCGTGATCGTACCGAATTGCGTACCCAACTTTGGAAAAATGCCCACCAGCTTTATGCGGGATTACAGGGGCTGGGGCTGTCAACAGGTCCTGAGGTCAGTCCGGTTGTCGGGGTGCGCTGCGCTGACCAAGAACAGGCCATTAATGCCTGGCATAGATTGTTAGCCGCCGGGGTCTATACCAATTTGATTGTTCCCCCGGCCTCGCCTGACGGATCGAGTTTGTTGCGCTGTAGTATGAGCGCAGCGCATACCTCAGCGCAGGTAGATGCCATCATTGCGGCTTTTGAAGCGGTGCTTGTCACGAACTAGGCGTATTGGCGGTGGTGATACTAACGAAATGCGCCTTGTCGGTACAATCGCCAAAGTAGGCCCCAAGCAAAAATGAGCGGGTAGCGTTTCTGACGTGACGTCGGTTCAATATAAACCCCGGAATGCCGGTGAATTTTCCAAAGCAGGTAGGTCAGAGGATCGGTAAAAGTGCCAGCCGCTTTAATCAATCTCAATATAGATAGGCATTTACCCTGTGTTTGACGAATGCGCCAGCGGTTCTTTGCCGCTGAAATAGACGTGTTTTTGAGGCACTCAAAGGTGCCACTTGGATTTTTCGTTAAGCAGATTTTGGCGACGGCGTCGAGATAGGTTGAATGATTGCTATAGAGCGTTTGTAATTTATCTGCCTTCTCCGATCGCAGCTCGCAGCGATAGGTCAATTCAAAACCGGCCTCCCAGAGCTCTGCGCTACTGAAAGGGTTGGTCATCATGGGATGCACTTCGCTAATAAAGGTACGCGCAGCTTGAGCTACGGCGCTCGCAACTTTTTCTTCGACTGGCTCATCGCGGCAATAAACCAGTCGGCTGGGTTGAGTGAACCTCGCCCAGAAATAGCTGTGAAAGTCTTTTCTGTTGGCCTGCTCAAATTGACTTAACGTCAATACCGCGTATTTTGCGACGACTTGATTGTCCTGCAGCGGAGGTGTTGCGGGTCGGTCAATGTGTAAGAAATAAACGTTTGGGGGTAACAGTACGTTGGCAGTTGAGTGCCAGCGACCGGGCAGCGTGTCGGCGAACTCATCCAGCAGTACATAGAAATCCAAAACGGTGTCGCGTTTGCCGCGTAGATAGGATCCGTACATCAAGACCGCGCAAAGACGATCGCCAAACTTGTGCTGCAGGTCAGTGAGCATCAGTCTCACGTCAGGGTCGCAGCTCAAGGTAGCGTCACTTAAATGTGTCTTGGCCAGGGCAGCTAAAGCTTCAGTGACAACACTCATGAGCCTGGCATAAGACTTACAAATTCTGGCCGGATCATGGGTTGCGAGAGACAGCGTAAGCGCTTTGGGTTCCGGAAAACGTTTGGTATGCCTTGGGGTGGTTCTCGGCGGCTCTTTCTGGGTCTTTTAGCCAGGACTCTAGCGGTCCGTAACGCAGGCGAGCCAGCAACCCTTGCAGTAAGCGCAGGGCCATTAGTGCTGTGCTGGCGACAGTCCACAGAGCAACTGCAATAAAGCCCCAATCTGGGCGCCCGACGAATAAGCTGGCTGTCAGCAATATCATGCAAGGGTTGCGGCGAGCTGTGACGAGGCGAAAGTAAGCATCTAAGGGGCGCCACGAAAAAATACTGCAGTGGCCAAGCAGATGGAAGGCCATCTCAAGCAAACGCCCGCCAATGTAGCCACCGATGATGAGCAAATTAAGGTCGCTAACGGTTAGGCCGTAGACAGGGGTGAAACTGATCAGTGCACTGCCCCAGTAAACGTACCAAAAGGGTGGATGGATAATGTCCATGCCGTGATCAAACAAATGACCGAATTTGCTCGACTTGATGGTGACTCGAGCAAGCTTGCCGTCGACGGTATCTAAATAGGTCATAATCCAGCCAGCCAGCAATCCTGCTGCATACTGGCCTTGGCTGAAGAGATAACAAGCAGCGAGCATTAATAAAAACCCCACCGTGGTCACGAGGTTGGGTGTCAGGCCAAATCGTGCGCAAATCTGCACACCCACGCGGGCAGGTTTAGGCCATACGAATTTGGTGACCAAATCGGTGATGCCTTTATAGGCGGTCCCATATAAAAGAGATTCGAGCTCATTGTGATTTGCGGCCGTGATGGGCTCCAGCAGTGGCGGCTTGGCTTTGCGCAACTGGTGGTCAAACGCGCCGAGATCACTCACGTTAATCCAGCTCAGATGCTCAGGCAGGGGGTGATGTTCTTTGGGCATTGGCGCACGCATGGCTGTAAGTATGTCAGCGGCATCTGCTGCATTAATCATCGCCGCCGCAGGGCGGCTATCGGTTTGAAAACGCAAGAGGCTGTCCCGACGTTGCAGCAATTCGGAGAGTGTCCGAACCTCATACAAAAAGTGAGCGCTGAGCAACAGCACTTGAGCGTTTTCTGGAATGTCTTGTTCAGACTCGAGTAGCTGTATTTTGCCACTTTGTTTGAGCTGTCGAGCAATGCGGTCCTGTGAGTTCAAATGCCAAAGTTTTGCAGGAGACTCACCAACTACGAGGGCAACGGTCGTCATGGTACAGTACTCGTTCTATTCACAGTGAAGGCAGGGAAAGCCGGTGTATTATAAACGCGAGATCGTGTCTCCTTCAACGGGCGGTAATCAGTCTTGATCCGTTTACTGCATTTAACTGATCCTCATTTGACTCGGCCCGAGGCAAAAACATTCAAACAACGCCGGCTGAAACGTTTTTTGGGCACTCAATCTTGGCAGCGCAAACGTCGGCATATTCATCGATCAGACACACTGCAAACTGTTGTTGACGCAGTTCATAGTGAGGCCGCGGATCAAATTGTAGTCACAGGTGATCTGGTTCAGGTAGGTTTGCCTGAAGAAATTCGTGAGGCTGGCGTTTGGTTGACGCAACTGGGGGAGCCGTCGCAAGTGCGGGTAATTCCCGGTAATCATGATGCTTATGCGAAGGACTCGCAGGCGGCCATGATCGAGCAATGGGGAGCATATATGGGCGTGCAGGCGAACTTTGGTGGATCGCTGGATGAGCACTATCCTGTCAGCTGGCCGCTGAATAAAGATGGGTTGCGAGTCAATATTATTGGACTGAGTTCCGCATCACCCACGCCGGTATTAATGGCAAGCGGCCGCTTGGGCCGTGATCAACGGGCGCGCTACGGGCGGCATGTGCGCGAGCCCGATGTTTTTGAATGTGTGCTTATACATCATCCTCCGTTGCCTCGGATGAGCGGCTGGCGCAAGGGATTACATGATGCGAAGTTGTTTGGCCGGATCGTTGAAGAGCGTGCGCCTGCCCTGGTTTTACATGGACACGTGCATGCAAATAGCTCGCATGCGCAGGGCAGTGCGACAAGAATTTTTGGCACTGCCTCGGCCTCTAGTGCGCATACGCTGCATCCGGCCAGTTATCGAACCTTTGATATTAGTGTTCTTGAAAACCATTGGATGGTGAGCATGTCCTTGAAGCAGCTGGACCTGCTCAGCGGACAAATGCAGGTGATCGAGACACAAAGCTGGCGGCTTGATCTACAACACTGAGAACCTTCAGGGCCACTGTGCGGCCAGATGTTTAACCAAAGCGTTGTGTTGGTCTGCTGTAGTTTGGGTCACGCGTGAAAGATCCGGCGGTCCGGGCCAACTCAGGTCTTGGAAAGGAAGGCCTTCGAATTGGCGTTCACCGTCATATCGGGGAATCACGTGGTAGTGCACATGAGGATCAACCATCATCAACATCAGATAATTTAAGCGTGTATATCCGGTTGCGCGCGCCAGGGTTTGTTCGATATCGCTGATGACACTTTTTAATTCAACAAACGCTTCGGCAGGGAGCTCGTGAAAATTCTGGGCTTCCGATTTAGCGGCAAGAATCAGACTGCCAAGTGTGACTTGCATGGGGCGAAGGAGTACCACCCAATGCTGATATTCGTGAATGAGCGTATTGGGGTAACCAAACTTTGTAACGGTGCTGTTCATCGGCGCTCGCTCATTTTGATAGGTGTTAACTGATGGCTGAGGTTTGCCGCCAAGCGCTCAGAACCTGCTCTGCGTGAACCAGATCGCTTGGATCGTCCACTTCACACCAGCTCAATCCGGCTACATCGCATATATTGACGTGACCCTGTTGTGCTAACTCGTCGATGGCCGATAGATACCATCGCTTAGTGCCTTCTTCTTTGCGCATGATGGTTTCAACCTTATCTTTGAACAACGCCGGCCCTTTGTTTCTAAAAACCATCATGCCAATGGATTCACCGTTAACGCCGTCGCTCAAATGTTTGCCGACTCGGCGAAGCTGGCCATCGACGGTAATCACCTTCATATCGTCTGCGTCATAATCGCCTTTGCGATCGGTGACTAGAGTAATGGGTGCATTGGATGGGCTGCTCAAAAGACGCTGTAGGATAGGGGCTTCGAACAAGGTATCGCCGTTGATGATCACAAATGGTTCATCCATTTCACGGGTAGCCACCCAACAGGTGCCCAAATTATCGGTAACCGCGTAAAACGGGTTGTGGAGACACGTGAGGTGCTGATCGGGCAACTCTGGCTGCATCCGCTGGACAATTGAATCAACGTCATCTGCGCAGAATCCGGTGAGCACAGTCACCGCATTGACGTCGCATTTGCTGATTTCCCGTAATTGCCATTCCAACATGGGAGTGCCGTTGACGGGAACCGCACATTTGGGCGAGCGTTCTGTTAAAGGTAGTAGTCGTCTGCCCTGGCCGGCACTCAGTATTATAATTTTCACAAGACGTCGGGCTTTTCCATGTTGGGTATCAATAAGCGGCGCTAAAATATCACGTTATTGGTGCAAATGGTTAATGTTGCGCGTCAAGGTGCGTGATAATCGGTGATATCTAACGATGCAGGAGGTGTTCTCCCAAGCGGTGAGTGAGAGCCAGAAGCGTTAGGGTGGGATTTGCCCAACCTCCGGTGGCGAAGGTTGAACTGCCGGCTATGAATAAATTGTCATAGTTATGGACACCGCACTGATCGTCCACAACGCCATAACGCGGGTCTGCGCTCATTCGCGTGGTGCCCATATGATGGTAACCACCAATTGGGTGTTTACTGACGGTGGGGTCCACCGGCCACTGGTTGCTGCGCTCGCTGAGCCAATCAGCGGGCTCGACGTGTCCGATCCCTAATCGTCTAAATTCCTTGTCGCAGATCTCACATAAAGCGCTAACGGTGGCCTTGTCTTGCCAGGACAATTGCCAGTCTAATTTTATTTTGGGCGTGCCCAAGGCGTCTTTTTCGTCGCCAAGGGTGACTCTGCTGTTTGGATTGGGTGCTTGTTCTGCCCGAACCATCAAATATAAGTTGCGTGTATTATGCCGGCTGCGCAGGCGTTCAAGGGCAGGTCTGATATTGGTTTGTATCCAACCTCGGGCGCTGCGATAGGCTTGCCAAATTTTCCGCGCGTGGCGTTCAGGAGGTAATTGGTGTTTGAGGCTTCGGTATAACCGGTCGTTTAACAGAAGTCCGTGTTTGGGGTCGCGCTGCAGCTTGAAGGTTAAGGCCGTATTTAAAATGCTATAGCGTTCCTGCATTGCCGCTGATGCCACGAGAGTGGGTGCCAAGGGTGGCGCGGCTTTTTTGGGCTGAAACTTTCTGAATATCGACCAGGTTTGATAGGGGTTATCGGTATGCACCTGCCCCGCGCGACCGTGCTGATGTTCCATAAAGTAGCGGCCAACTTGATCAAAACGGTTGCCAATACCTGCGTTCTCGACGTCGCGACTGGCTAATAATAAGCGTGGATTTTCCAGGCCCCCACAGGCCAAAACGTAGGTCTTTGCGCGCAAGATATGTGAGTGGCCGGCGACACTACTGAGGCTGATTTGATTGATGTGATTCCCGTCGTTGTGGGCGTGGAGTTTCGTCACGTTGGCATGAATAAGCAGCATGACTAAATCCGATTGAATGAGGTCGACGCAGCGTTTGGCGCTGAATCGCTCTTTAATGGTGTCGAATCTCCAGAATCTGGTTTGCAATAATTTGGGGTCAAGTGCGGGTGGCGCTTGGGTTGCCTCGCGCCAGAGATCGTCATGGTAGCTATAGTCACCCAATTGCAGCTGATCATGCGCCGCACGATAATGACGATCAAGATCTTTGCTGGATATTGGCCAGCCGCTGTGCGGCACCCAGTTGCGGTGCTGGAAATCGATGGGGTCCAAAGGCACACATCTTCCCCCCCAGATATTTGTGGTGCCGCCAAAGAAACGTAAGCGTGCATCTGCGAGGTCATAGTAGGGCATGCCCACATTGTCACCCTCGTATAGGCTTTGCGTTTCGTTTTCAAAATCCAGGCCACCGCTCTCAAGCAATAGCACTCGCTTGCCGGCCTGCATGAGTTGACGGGCCAGACTGATGCCCGCCGCGCCAGCGCCGACAATACAGACATCGGCGTTGAACTCTGGGCAGTGGTCAGTCTTGGCAAGGTCGACGAGCATAAAATGAGCCTATTTTTGATGCGGATGTGTGGCGTTCCAACGCGCAAGGTTTGCTAAAGGATCTTTGACGTAGGCACTGGCGCGCAGCGCCTTAAGCAGAAGATTGTTGAAGATCGTGCCCGTGCGATCCATCGGACGGTTGAAGTCGAGGAACAACACCACTCTGACTTCATCGCTATTGTTGTAGACTTCATGCTCGTAAGTATCATCAAAAAACAGGGCACGTCCTGGCTGCCAATGACAAATGGTGTCATCCACGCGCAACCAACAGGCCTCCGGAGAAGCCGGCACCCGTAGTCCGAGATGGCAGCGAATAATGGCGCGTGTTGGACCGCGATGCGGTGGAATATGGTAGCGCGGTGCCAGAATCGAGAAAAAGGCATTCTGTAGCTTTGGCAGATCGTCCAGCACGGCGGCGGTATCCGGGCATTGCGCGCAGTTTTCGGCTACCCGCTGTCCAAAAATATAAAATGCAAATGTTTTCCAGTTTTCGCCTTTAGAGATCCGTTTTTGATCTGGAGACAATTGGTGAAAGGCCGGGACATCGTCCAGATTACCCAGCACACGGTCCAGTTCCTGATTGATCTTTGGGTAAGCTGCCTCGAGCGTATCTGCCCAAGTGAATTCGCGCTTGTCCAGCACGGGTTGCGTGCCCACCAGTGAATGTTTGGCCTGAAAGTCACCCACACGGCGTAAGGTATGTTTTCCTATCTGAATTATTTTTTCGCGTAGGTGTGGCTGTTGTTTGGTTAGGTTCACTTGTGCTCGACCTATAATCGGATAAAACGTATGGGTGGTGTGGCCTTGATGGCCAGCGGGCCGATATTATCAAATAATTCTCCGTCGAGCGTGTACACCCCGGAAAAATTCAGGGTCAACGCCGCGAAGTTATTGCTATGGTAGCCCTGTTCACAGGTCATTGCCGGGCCAGGCTTGCCGCGCATCAAACGGGGTAGGTTAGTTAGAAAGCGAGGGGCGCGTGCCTCGACGAGGGTGGTGTGTAAAGCAGCGTCGGTCATGCCCCAATAGGGTTTCATTTGCAAAAAGAGTTTTTCAAGTGTTGAGATCAGGCATAGCCGCAACGGCACAAAATCTTCGGTGTCTGCGATGCGGCAGGGCGCTGGTAAAGGTCCGTTTTGATCGCTGACGTGAGAGAGCTTAACGTTTAATGCTTCAGAAAAAGGGGGTTGTTTGCGCAGAATCCCCCAGAGTGTTCGGAGCATTGCCAAGGCCGCGCCGGATTCTTGCCGGCCCGCTTTTTCGCGGAGTTGTGAATTGAAGAATTCGACACCGTTAACAATGGTGCCGATGCCAAAAAAAAATCCAAGTTGGGCGTGTGTCGGGTTTTGCACGGTAACCAGCGATTGACGTTTAATGGATTGAGCCCGCGCGCCTTTTCGCGTGCTGTTAAGGGTGTTCAGACATTGCTTAAATGTGCGATGCGCATTGACGTCACTGGCACTCATATTGGTATGGCCTGCCGGCAGCAGGGCGATCGTGGGCCACTGCTGGGTGTCGCAGGTTGCATATAACAGGGTCAATATTCGCTGTACGCTGCCGTCGCCGCCGTTGATGACCAAGGTATGTTCGGGTGACCATTGCTGTTGATTCACAACGGCATCTAGTTCTGCCAGGGTTTTGGTCACGCGGTGCTCAATGGATGGCGTTTCAGGTATGGCTGCGCGTAAAGCGCTCAATGTGCTCGCCGCGCTGCGGCTGTTGGGATTGGTGAGGCTCACCAGTTTCATTGTTGGCCAGCGTGGTTTTTTTTGCTTTGCTCCTCGGCCAGAATCGCGCTTGCCAGCGTCCAATCGTTTAGTGAGTCCACGTCTACCGCTGCGCGCGGATCGTTGATGGTTACCCAGCTGATGGTACATCCTGACAGTATTGATAACCTCGCCATGGCTTCGTCAACGGTCAGCTGGCCGCATAAATACTTGATCAGGGTAGGCAGCCCTAGGCGCGCGGCCATTTTCCAGGGCTGTTTGCGCAGACGCTCGACGGTTTGCCAAAACGCAAGTACCGATTTGGATTGTGCTGTCTTGAGAATAAATAAGTTACTGCCGCAGTAATCCCCATTGCGAAAGCGCAGCCGTGTCCTTAGGGTATCCGGGTAAGCGTTAATCACAGTGGCATAAGGTACAAACCCCACGACAACATCAGATTCTAAACTCACCACATGTGCGTCTTGGCAAAATTGATCTAACGTGGATTGGTTGAGCAGTGCGTGGTCGCCGCTGGTCAACACTGCCGGCCAGGTGTCCAGTTGTTCTGCGACCTCTAATGCACTGGCGGCCGGGCCATTTTGAGGTGCGAACCATTGGATATCGGGCGCTGTATTGAGACGATGCTGTAATTCTGGGTTTGCGCTGAGCACCTCCGGTGCCGGTCCTGCAACGGCGATGGTGCGGATGTGTTGACTGGCTTGAAGGCAATCAAGTACTCGGTCGATACACGATTTTCCCTCGACGTCGACCAGCACTCCCGCATCGGTTCCGAAATGCTGGGCAAGTGGGTTGCTGTTTTGGCGCTCGCCGGCTAAAACGACGGCTTGATAGATTAATGTACTCAAAGTAACGCTTTTGAGTACATTCGATAGCGCTTACTTGTGGTTCCGCCGATATTTTCGATGATATTACACATTCCCGTGTTGTCGGCGAGGATCCATGACATTTCAACTTCTTTCATGCCGGCGTTCATGGCCGCTGTGCGAATAGCATTGATGACGGTAAACGCAATGCCCGGGCCCATACGCGTATGGTGCAGGCGACGCCGAACGCCCATTAGGGGAACTCGCCCCGTTGTTGGCGATTTCACTTTCAAACGCCAAAGCACTTTGGCCCAGCCAAAGGGCAGCAAGCGCCCGCCGAGATCAGCAATAGCCTCATTGATGTTTGGCAGCAGCACAATAAAAGCAACCGGTTCTCCATCGAGTTCAGCAATTTGAATGAATTCGTCTGGAATGAGCAACAGCATTTCCTTGCCGATTGCGTTGAATTCTTCCTCGGTGAAAGGAACGAAGCCCCAGTTTTGGGACCAAGCGTCATTAAATATATCTCGTAGGCAGGATAAATCCTCATCTAGGCGGCGACGGTTAACGGCACGTAGATTGATTTTGGGTGCCAGTCGCTTCAGCAGTTTTTGCATTACCGGCGGTATTTCAAATGCCGGATCCATTACGTAGGCGAGCAAGTCCTGCACGCCGTCATAGTTGCAGGACTGGATTAAGCTGTCGTAGTACGGGCGGCCGTGCGGCATCATGTAATAGGGCGGGGTCTCAAAACCTTCTATAAGTGTGCCCAATTCTTGATTGATGCCTAAATTAAACGGACCTATTGAGCGGGTACATCCTTGGCTTTTCAGCCAAGCCTCAGCGGTCGAAAATAGCTGCGCGGCTAGGTTTGGATCGTCCGGGCACTCGAACAAGCCAAAGTAGCCTGCCTGCTCGCCCTGTTGCACCGCGTGTAGGTCGTCAATTTGCGCGCTGATGCGTGCGATCGGGGTGGTGCCTCTGTATGCGGTCCAAGCCTGCCACCGGGCGTGTTTGAAAAATGGTGCTTGAGGAGACAGGGCTTGGCGGCGCTCGAGGTGCAGCGGTGCGACCCACTGCGGGTCATCTGCGTACAAAGCAAACGGCACATTTAAAAAATGATTAAGTGCTTTTCGCCCTTGCATCGGTCTGATGTCGATAGAAGTACTTGAGGTATTATTCATTGGAAATGCCGTTAAACGTGGGTGCCCTTAGTTTGTTGAACGCGCCCTGCATCTACACTATAGATGTGATCGGCAATCTTGCGCAATGCAGGTTGATGGGTAACGGCAAGAATCGTGATGCGTCCTTTTAATTCAGCTAACGTATCACAGATCGCGGCCTCGCTGGCACTGTCTAGCGCTGAGGTTGCTTCATCCAAAATCAGCAAGCGAGGTTGGCGTACCAAGGCTCGAGCAATCATAATACGCTGACGTTGTCCGCCAGAAAGGCGCGCACCCCGTTCGCCAACTTCGGTGTCTAAACCTTGAGGCATGCTGTTGACAAAGGTTAGGGCGCCGGCACCTGTGAGCGCGAGATAGGCATCTTCACGGGTCAGATCCTCGTCGCCAAGGGTTATATTTTTGAAAATACTGTCGTTGAGCAAAAGGTTGTCTTGCGGCACGTAGCCGATTTGTTGGCGCCATCCTTGGATATCGGTTGAAATCATCGGGTGACCGTCGATTAAAATGCGACCAGAGGTCGGCTGAATGAGCCCTAAAATCAAATCAGTTAAGGTTGATTTTCCTGAGCCCGATTCCCCCACGAGGCAGGTTAACTGGCCAAAATTGACCCGTAAATTGACCTGCTGGACAATAGTCTTTGGTACCGCATCAGACTGCAGTGGCGCGGCATAACTGAAAGCAACGTCATCCAGTTGAATGTGTTCACTGAACTGCGGTGCCGGGATGCCGCTGCGCTGCTCTGCATGTTTTTGTGCCTCTTCGACGGTTGCAATGAGCGCCCAGTACGCGCTCTCGCTGGTGATCATACGTTGATATTCTTTTTGCACCTTACTGCCGCGTTTGAGCAGGCGCATGAGCACCAGCGTGAGAAACGTGACCGTTGCCAGTTCGATCGAGAAGTGGGCTAAAGCCAGATAAATGCCCAATACGATGACCAGCGTGTACATGGGTTCTTGGGCCGCATCCAAGCCCGCGTTGCCCAGTACTTCGCGACGCAACTGCTGTTTGAGGACCTGCGTTTCCCGAGCAATCAAGGTTTGGGCGGCTGCTTCTCTGCCCATGGCCTTCAGGCTTTTAACCGACTGTAAAAGATCGGTCAGCAAGCCCAGCAGCGCGCGGTAAGACTGGGTTTGGCCAGTACCTGCATACTTGGATATTTTGACAAACTGATGAGAGATTGCCCAGACGGTGAACCCTGCGAGTAGGCAGCCGAGAGTGGCTTGCCAGGAAACGGCCAGCGCAACGCAAAAATAGACCAGAGTTTCAATGAACACCACGGCAAGGCGAATGCCAAAAATATAGGCGTTGGATGCGCGCCATGCTTCGGTTGCCATGGCGTTGGCTAATTTGCCTACCGACTGATCAACGTAAAATGTCCAGCTTGCACGGGTGATCGCATCGAGTAAATTTGCCCGCAGACTGGTGGCCACGTCGGCTGCCAAATAGCCCATTCGTTGTTCAGCTATAAAAACAAGCAGGCTTTTCAGAGCGATGCTGACCACAATAATGGCCAGCAGTACACCCAGCGTGGGGGGGAGTCCGAGGGCTTTGATGGCATCCGTGACAAAAGTGGTGAGTGCATCAGGGGGCGCGGGGTTTTCTGCGCCGGCCCCAACCAGATCAAATGCCATATTGAGCATGGGTAACATCGCTGATAAGCCAAAACCATCAACCAGACCAGCCAGCAACAGCAGGATCACCAGCAGGGCGCTCTGGCCCGGATGGGCACGAACAAATTCTTGAATCAATTTCATAGCGTGATTTCGGATAGACGCGGTTAGCGACGTTGTATGTAGTTAATCATCCATAAAGCTGGTAGCAGTATCAGCAGCAGCGGAATGCCGGAGGCAAGCAAGCCCTTTTGAAGCACCAAGTGTAGAGCATCTGCGAGCAGCTGTTGGACTAAAAACAACAACAGTGCTGCGCCGGTGGCAAGTGTGATGATACCTCCCATGCTGGCGCGCGGTCGAATGCCGATGATAAAGGGAGCGGCGAACAAGGTATAGATGATGACAGAAAATGGGAGTAGACATCGCTGCCAGAACGCGAGGGCTTGTCTGCCTGCTGGCTTGCCCATGTCCTGTAATTGCCGCATGCGTATATAGAGTTCTTGTAGCGTGAATGTTTCCAGTGGAATCTGATAAATCGAAGTGCTGTTAAGGGTTGCGGGAGTCCATAGCAATGCATCACGATGCCTCACTTGCGCAGGAATTGGGTTGTCTGCACGAAGGTCGGGGAAGCGTTTTTCGGTGACTTGCTGTAACGACCAGGTGCCGTTGTTGTTGATGACGGCCCGTTCTGCGTGACGCATGAAGGATAGTTGGCCATCGGCATAAAATTCATACCAGTGAATGCCTTCGGGTGTCTGGTTGTCGGAGAGCACTTCAATATGTAAGTAACCATCTTCGAGTTCCGTCCAGACGCCGGACTGATCGATCATTGAGCCATCTTTGGAGGTTTTTTGCATAAATAGCAGTTGTGCCTGTTGTGCGAGGGGACGAGCAGCAAATTCAGCGACTAACGTGATGGTCATAAATAAGGCGGATGTGACTGCGCAAACCATCAGGAGATGCAACGGGGTCATTCCGCTGGTGCGGAGCGCGATAAGCTCATTGTCTCGCACGAGCAGACTCAATCCATAGATCACGCCGAGCATCGCGATAAATGGGGAGAGGTCTATAATGCGTGCCGGCATTGCCATCAGGGTGACCGAGATAGCGTCGACGATTGAAAACCGCCCGACGCCAATTTCTTCCGCCCGCTGCATGAATTCGAATAAACCGAACAGAGTAAAAAAAACGGCGCTGGTCAGGGCGTAGCCATAGAAAATTCTTGCGCCGACGTGTCGATAAATGATTTTCATAGCGGGCGACTCAGACTTAATTGTGGATGCCGACGAATGAAATAAAATGCCGCGGCAACCATGATCACGGTCAAAAATGCGCCGGGGTAAAGGGGGAGGGTCTGATTTTCAACGGCGGCCGTGACGATGTTGGCGGAGGTGAATACAACAATATAGACAAATAGCGCCATGGCGTAACGAATATAGGGCGTATGGCGGGGTTTAAGACGACTGAGTTCTACGGCAATCAACGCCATTAAGCCCGCCAGCAGTGGCATGCATAGACGCCACTGAAACTCGGCCAATTCTTTGGGCTGATCGCTCTGCGCGAGTACCAGGGTGGGTTTGGCTTTGCGCTTGGTGGCGGCGTCTACCGGAGGTCTTTGCGCCACGTAGATCAACTGTTGAAAAGCTGTGATGCGATCCTGTGGGCTGTCTGCGCCCAGCTCGTAACTATACCCGTCGTAGAATTCGATACGTTGTTGATTCTGCTCATCGGTTTCATTGATTTGTCCGGATGTTGCGCGCAAAACGATGTCCCGCCCGTTGCTGCGGGTTTGCGCGAAAACATCCAGGAGATTGGGTTTGGTGCTTTGCACAGTTTGTGCCTGAATGACAAAATCTTTGTCCCAAGTGTAAAAATGGGCGCTTTGCATTTGGCTTGACTCAAGTTGGGTGCTGCGCTCGTTTAAGTCATATCGCAGTTGGTAGGCGTAGGGTCGCACAAACAGCGTCAGCAGCATCACACACACCACCACCAATAGGGTTAACTGCAACAGCGGTCGTCTAAGACGATCCGGAGAGATCCCGCTGGCGTAGGCAGCGTAGGCCTCGCCGGAATAATGCCAGTTGCTCAAGCTCATCATGACCGCGCCAAAAAATGCTGACGGCAATAAAACCTCTAATGCAGTTAAATCATGCGCCACGACCAGTGCGATGATTTCGCCTGCGGCGAGATTGCCCAACGCGGCTGATTGCAGCAGGCGAATTCCCGTGAAAATGGTGAATAAAAGCGTCAGCAACATCAGCCCCACAACTGTCGGGCCGAGAATTTGTCGAATAATGTAGCGTTCGAGTGTAGACAAAGATCAGTTTCCCGTTGCCGATTTTGGCCAGCGTCGTTTTGTACAAAGCCATTCCCCGGGACGTTCGCTGATCCAACTTTCGAGGATTTTATGATACTGCGTGATCAGGTCTACGGCGGCCAGTTTGCCGCTCCCGGGTGGACCGGCTTTCAATGGTGAGAGCATCTCGATTTCAAAACGGGCAAGCCCCACTCGCTTGACTCTTGCAGGCACCATGGGGTAGCCCAGACGCAGGGTTAGTCTGGCTGGACTGATGGTGGTCGGTGCAGGGGTGCCAAAAAAAGGTAACAACATGCCGCTGTCGACCCGCACGTCGGCCAGTAATCCGACCGATCCGCCTTGTAGTGATTGTTTGTTAATGCTGCGCAATGCGTTTTGTTTTTTGATCCAGATACACGCGGATGCGCGGTTGCGGAACCACTGCAGTATTTGTTCTATGAATGGGTTGTTTTGCGGCCCGTAAACGGCGGTCATCTGGCGGGTACGGGTGTCCATGATTGGACCGATGATTTCCCAGTTAGCTAAGTGCGCAGTCAACAGCATAAAAGGTTGTTTGTTGGTCAGCAGAGTTTGGGTGTCTTTTGCGACGACCAGCGTCACGCGATCACGGTAAATCTTGCGTAAGTGCGGGTACTCCGCTAGCACCGCGCCGAAGTTTTGCCAGACGCCGCGCGCGTTGCGTTCTAGTTGTGCGGCACTGGCGCCGGGTTGGGCACAGCTCAAATTTTTGATGATGTGTTTGTGTTTGCGGGTGCGCGGGCCGATGGTCTTGAGTAGGTTGCTGCCCACTCGGGAAGCTATGCTGACCGGCAAGGCAGCGCATAGCCCCCACAAGATGACGGCACCAGCGGCAAATACGAGATGTTTAAATTGTTTCAGCGCGGCTTGAGCTGAGGTCAAAAATGGCATTTGAAGTCAGAGATCCTAGTTTTGTTTGAGCATGGCTGAATCGGTGCCCGATTGAACCTACATGCTCGGAGATGTTGCGAGGTAGTGCAACTTTAAATCGTGTTAGAGTTTAACTTGTGTTGATACCTGCTGTTAATGGCACGAAATTGTGCAGTTCAATCGGTTGTGAGGGGGATGTGTGAAGAAGGAGTGTTCTTTTCTGCGGTGGAGTTTTTGCTTGAGCGTGCTCTGTGCCTTCTTGGCCGGCTGTGAAACCATGAGCGGCGTGAATGTTGGTACAGGTCTGAGTTTGCCCGGAGGTGTTTCGATTGGGGCCAACAAAACCATCAGCGGCAGTGGTGAATCTGCCCGCTCTCGTGCCGATAAAAAACAACAAGCCAAATTGCGTCTTTATGTCTTTGATTGCGGCTCACTGTATTTTGATGATATCTCGGCTTTTGGTCTAAGCCAGCAAGACACAGCGGTGCGCAATCTTTTTGTTCCTTGCTATTTGGTGGAGCATGCCAACGGTCGATTGTTGTGGGACGCGGGATTGTCCACGCGTATTGTGGGACAGGGCAAACAAGATATGGGCAACGGCGTATATCAGGATTATCACAAAAGCCTGCTGACTCAGTTGGCGACTTTGAAGCTGCGTCCGTCTGACATTGATTTTGTCGCATTTTCTCATATGCATTACGACCATGTGGGCGGCGCCAATTATTTTGCGGGCGCCACTTTATTGATACAGGAAACGGAATACGAGGCGGCGTTCAAAGCCTATGCTAACTACCCGATTTTTGATTACACGCTTTATCAGGATCTTGCGGCCAGCACAAAGGTTCTGCTATCGGGCGATTATGATGTTTTTGGCGATGGCTCAGTGAAAATTATCAGCACACCCGGCCATACGCCAGGTCACCAAGCGCTGTTTATCGATTTAGAGGCGTATGGTCCGTTGGTGCTTAGCGGAGATCTCTACCATTTTGAGGCGTCTCGCAGGCTGCGGGCTGTACCCGAATTTAATACCAATGCAGCGCAAACGCTGGCTTCGATGGACAGACTGGAGCGCATGGTGACGGCCAATCAGGCGACACTGTGGATTCAGCACAACCGGGCTTTGGCTAAAACGCTGCGCCTGGCGCCGGGGTTTTATGATTGATCAGCGCTTGACTGGCTTACACTAGGGCCCAGGAAAAGCCAGATCCTGCCAGAAGCCGCGGTAATCGTAATCGGTTTTCAGGGCCAGGTTAAGGCGGTTATATGCGGCGAAATCGCTCACGATGTGGGTGATTTGCACGATACCTTTATCGGTTAATCCTGCATCGCGCAGCTGCTTGATATCGTCGTCGGTGATCGCGGCGGGTTCAGCGTTTACCTTCAGTGCGTAGCGCAGCAGGCTGCTCAGTCGGTCTCCTTGGACGCTGTCGATTCCTTGGGTTAATAGGCTGGCAACATAATCCTCAGCAGTCTGCAGTCCATAGTTTAAAATGGTGCAGAAGGCAGCGGTGCAGTAAGCACACCCGTTGGCTTTGGAAACCAAAATGCCGATGTGCTGGATTTCTGTCATGTCAAGCTCGCCAGCCTCCCACAGGACTTTTGTTGCCCCTAATTTTGCGGTGAAAAATTCAGGAAAATTAAGCTCTACGTAAAAATGGTTAGGCACGCTGCCTTCCATTTGCGTCACCCAGGCCAAAATGCCCTCAATCTCAGGATCCTGATTATCCTTTGGCATAGCCAGACTGACGCGAGCCATAGCTAATTAAACCGTTTCATAATTTGTAACTGCCATTGGCGGCCTCGATCGAAGCTGCCTTCGTATACTTGGAAAGCCGTGCCGTAAATCCCAGTAACCAGATAATTTTCATCGGTTAAATTTCGACCGCTAAGCATGACTGACCAATCCTCTTCGGGATTGGTCCAACGGATGCTGGCGTCAATTAAATCGTAGGCGCCCGTTTCCAGCTGAGGGGTATTGAAGGCATCGTTGTAGGTTTTGGATCGATAGCTCCAGTCGGCCCTCACGGTGACCATACCCATCGTATTAAGCGGAAAATCCTTGGATACGCCCAGGCTAGCGGCGGTGTCCGGCACTCGCTCGAAGTCGAAGTCTTCGCCAATTAAGGTGACACTGGTGTCGATCGAGTCGTACTGCGCATCAATAAGTGCAAGGCTTGCCTCTATAAACCAACCGTTACCCGGCGCGGCAACCAATTCGAGTTCAAAGCCTTCGATGGTGGCTTGGCCGATATTTTCAGTGACAGGCGCGACGCTGTTAAAAACCTGCACCTGCATCTCGCTGTAATCACTCTGAAACAGGGCTGCGTTGATGCGCAGACGTTGATCCATGAGGCTGATCTTTGCGCCTAATTCGAAAACTTCCACGAATTCCGGTTCATAGGTGGGAATTAAGTCGATGTCAGGTGTGCCCGGTGGTGCCGTAAAGCCGGCAACAATCGGCGGAAAGACGCGCTGGGTGAAACCGCCTGATTTGAAGCCTTCGGAGTAATTCACGTACAGCATCACGTCGTCACTAAAGTCATAAGACAGATTGACCATGGGGGTGAATTCGTCAATGTTGATGTCCTTTTCGAGCATGGGCAAGATAGGTTCACCAACCTGCAGGAAGGGCGCATCCAAAGCGGCTAGCGGGTTTCCCGGGGGTACCACGGTGCTGATGCCTGCAAAGTAGTTGGTCAGAATGACTTGGTCGGGTAAAAAGGATTTTTCTTCGTCGGTGTAACGGGCCCCGACGGTGAGATGTAGTTGGTCGGTAATGTCATAGGTTGCTTGTGCGAAGGCCGCCCACGCTTTGTTGTCAAAAGCGCCACCGGAACGGAAATTGGAAACGGTGAAATCTAAAATGTTGGTGTTCTCGCCGTCTTCAGCAAAGTAATAAAGACCCATAATCCAATTGAAATTGTCATGCGTACCAAGCAGCTGTAGCTCCTGGCTAAATTGTTCTTGTTGAAGATCATCGTAGAACGTTGCGATGCGATGGGGTGAGTGATCGCCGTCTCTTGCAAATTCTGAATCCAGTTCGCGCCACGCGGTGATAGATTTAAGACGGATTGTGTCGGAGAGCTGATAATTTAATTCAGCAGACAGCCCCAAAATATCACTTTTTGAATAGGCTGGACTGGTTCCACCATTTTCTTCAGCGCCGATATAGCGACTGTCATAACAATCCGCAATTGCTGGGTTGCTGGTAATGCCGTTGCCACTGGGGTCTGTGACAGCGCAGGGTTGCCCCGGGCCTGCCGGAGATATAGCCACGTTGTGAATGAATGCTTGAGGTGGTGGAGGAGCCAGTACAACGCCCGCAAGCTGACTGAGATCGGTGAAGTCGATGTCGATTAACTCAAGCGCCGGACCATTTTCGCGGTCGCGAGTTGCATCAACTGCAAAGTCCGCGCTGAAGGTGTCGCTGGGTTGCCATTTAAAGGCAATCCTCCCGGTGAGGGTATCATCATCGCCCAGCTGGGTGCCGTCGGTGCGTTTGACATAGCCATCTTGGTTAAATGAGGCAACCGTGGCTCTGGCGGCGAAGGTGTCGCTGATGGGCAAATGCAAGGTGCCTTGCAGGTTAAGCTTGTCGTCAGTGCCGGCGGTGGCTGCGATTTTGCCTTCCATTGGGGCGTTTGGATCGGGCTGTACGGAGGTGATTGAGATTGCGCCGCCGATGGTATTGCGTCCGAATAAGGTGCCCTGTGGTCCCCGCAATACCTCTAAGCGCTCAACGTCCACGATGTCGAGGATAGCACCCACCGAGCGAGCGTAATAAACGCCGTCAACATACAGTCCGACGCCGGGTTCCGTGGTGGCGAGAAATTCTTTTTGTCCAACTCCGCGTAAGTAAATTGCCGCCGAGTTTGAGGCTCCGCCAAAGCTCGGGTTGTTCTCTAACGTCAGTCCGGGTACAAATTTAGCGATGTCGTCGAGTGCTTCGACACCGCGGTAGATTAATGATTCACCCGTATACGCAGATACAGCAATCGGCGCGTCCTGTAGCCCTTCCTCGCGTCTGCGCGCGGTCACTAATACCTCTTCTATCAGACGCTCAGCGCCTGGCCCTGAGGTTGAGTTATCTTCTAATTGAGCCAAGCTCAACTGTGCGCTGCCCATGAGTATAGTCAGTGCAGCGGCTTTGATCAGTACGTTATCCAAGGTAGCTCTCCAATATTCC
This sequence comes from Gammaproteobacteria bacterium UBA4421, assembly GCA_002389675.1. Taxonomy (GTDB): domain Bacteria; phylum Pseudomonadota; class Gammaproteobacteria; order Pseudomonadales; family Azotimanducaceae; genus UBA4421. The sequence goes on along the minus strand of DGQF01000060.1, from coordinate 88,156 downwards.
GTGGTAATCAAGTGTGACTGGGTTAACCGATCTCGGGTACGCCAAGCATTGCCTGTGCAATGGCGTCCTCAGATAAGTCCAGATCCTGCATGTCCCCATTTAGAAATTTATCGTATGAGGCGAGGTCGAGGTGGCCGTGGCCGCATAGTGCAGTGAGAATTGTTTTTCCTTCTCCGCTTTCCCGACAGGCCAGCGCTTCGCGAATGGCAGCGGCAATGGCATGAGTGGGTTCCGGTGCGGGTACAATGCCCTCCGAGCGTGCAAATTGCAGCGCGCCTTGAAAGCACTCAGTTTGGGGAATTGCGATGGCTTCAACTAGGCCTAATTGGTAGACATGTGAAACCAAAGGAGCCATACCGTGATAACGAAGACCACCTGCATGAATGGGTTCGGGTATGAAGCTGTGGCCCAGCGTATGCATTTTCATCAGTGGGGTAAGACCAGCAGTATCCCCGAAGTCGTATCGGTATTGCCCTTTAGTCAACGTAGGACAGGCGGTGGGTTCAACGCAGCGAATCGTCGGGTTCATTTTTCCAGCGAGTTTCTCGCGCAAAAACGGAAATGCTAAACCGCCAAAATTTGAACCGCCCCCGGTGCATCCCACCAGAACATCTGGGGTTTCGCCTACTTTAGCCAGCTGTAATAGTGCCTCTTCACCAATGATGGTTTGATGCAGTAATACATGATTCAGGACGCTGCCTAAAGCGTAACGGGTTTGCGGGTCTTCGACGGCCTGACTGACCGCTTCAGAGATCGCAATACCCAAAGATCCGGGGTGGTCGGGCCGTTCGGCCAGCAGTTGGCGGCCGAATTCGGTCACCAGCGATGGGCTGGGGTGCACTTTACCCCCCCAAACCTCCATCATGGTGCGCCGATGTGGCTTCGCCAGATACGAGGCGGCCACCTGCCATATTTCGCACTCCAGACCAAATTGCGCACAGGCGAAGGCTAAAGAACTGCCCCATTGACCTGCACCGGTTTCGGTGGTGAGTTTGGTCATTCCTTCCTGCGCGTTATACCAAGCTTGCGGAACCGCGGTGTTGGGTTTGTGAGAACCAGCGGGGCTGACGCCTTCATATTTGTAGTAGATTTTTGCAGGTGTATCCAGCAGCTTTTCGAGTCGGCGGGCACGGAAAAGGGGGCTTGGGCGCCACAGGCGATAAACATCTAAAACGTCGGAGGGGATGTCGATGTACCGCTGGGTGGACATTTCCTGCTCGATAAGCGCTTTGGGGAACAAGGGTCCAAAGTCTTCAGCTGTTGCAGGTTGATGTGTGCCGGGGTGCAGCGGCGGCGGCGGTGCCTCAGGCAGGTCTGCGACAATGTTGTACCACTGGGTTGGCATCTCATGCTCTTCGAGCAGGATTTTGGTCACGTCAGTCATGATAAGTTCCGATTTACTTTGGTAGCAGGTTGGCAGGAACGCTTGGCGCGTGTGGGCCAGCGCGACAGTCTACGTTTTGACGGGGTAAAAATCCATGTCTAGTCAGGCAGGTATGCTCAGCGCGGCAGCACTAATCCGGCCTCAACCAATGCGGATCGCAAGCGCTCTAAGCGGCGGCGGTTGGTGCCTAAATCTGAAAAGCCCAACCGCGAAGCGGATCGCATTGCGATGACACCCTCTGCTTGGTCCAGCTCGAATTCAACATCGTCGACGAAACGCAGTAGACGGGTGCGGACCTCAGCGGCAATATAATGGTCGTTTTGTGTCACTATTTTTGTGCGTTTTTGACGAACGAGATAGTCAGCGAGACCGCGCCAAGCCTCATTCAGTGAGCCTGTTGGGGTCAGGGGTGCGATTCTATGCTGTGCGCTGCTATCGAGGGAGCAGACGCAATTAGGCGACGCGGGGCAGTGGGTTAACAATGAAGCCATGGTTTCTGCGCTTGCTGGGCTGGCGACAGTTAACCAAAGTAGCGCCGCTGAAGCGAGCGTTTTTAAGCGAAAAGTACGGCACATATATTTAGGCTGGGTTGGCATTGGTCAGTGATATGCTCGTTGTTTCGGGCATGGACGTCAAATGCTAAGACCTCTGCGGCCAGCGCAGTCGAGATTTTTTGCGTGATTTCGATACATAGGATTAGGTGAACGACTGGGTTAGGATACCTAATTGGTGGCGCGTGATTGTGGAGGGATGTCGGGGTAATGGCAGTAGGATTTACACAAGATCAAGAACAGTTTCGAGAGGTTGTGGGTCGATTTTTTGCAGCTAAATCGCCGGTTACAGAGGTCCGCAAGCTCATGCAGGAAGATCGCGGCTACAGCCGGGATCTCTGGGCGCAAATGGCTCAAGAGCTTGGAGTTTTGGGTATTCACTACCCCGAAGAATACGGTGGTTACGGGTTTGGCGCTGTTGAGTTGGGCATCGTGGCGCAAGAAATGGGGCGATATCTTTATTGTGGTCCTTATTTTGCTTCGGTAATTATGGCCGGCTATGCGTTGATTAATGAAGGATCGCAAGCGCAGAAAGAGCGGTGGTTGCCGGGGATGGCCGCGGGTTCAATTCTGGCCGCGCTGGTGCTTGATGATTTAGATGATGTAGCGCAAGTTGGACAAAAAATCAGTTGGAATGCTCAGCGGGGACTCAACGGAACAGCTGATATAGTGCTGGATGCGCACAACGCTGATCTTCTTATTGTTGGGGCTGGAACAGAATCTGGTGTTGGTCTATTTCTGCTGCCAGCGGATGACTCTCGGGTGGTGATCACGCGGAAGACGAGCTTGGATGAGACCCGTAAACTCTCCCAAGTTTGTTTTGTCGATGCGCCCGCGACACCCTTGGGTGACGGGCACTGTGATCTTGTTCGCTTGTGGGACCAACTGTCAACGGCGCTGGCACATGAGATGATTGGTGGCGCGGAGCACCTGTTTAACCGCACGCTGGAGTATCTCAAAATGCGGGTTCAATTTGGGCGAGCGATTGGCTCGTTTCAGGCTTTGAAGCATCGCTGTGCTGATTTGTTGATGTCCCTTGAACTGGCTCGCGCTGCCACACATGCGGCCGCTCGTTATGTGGCTTGGGGTGACGGTGATGCTTATGCTGCGAACATGGCCAAAGCAATGGCAGGCGATGCGTACATGGCGATTGCTGAGCAGGCCATTCAACTGCGCGGTGGCATTGGGTTTACTTGGGAAGACGACACCCACCTTTGGTTCAAACGCGCGAAAAGTTCAGAAGTGTTTTTGGGGTCACCGAACTGGCACCGGGAAGCGCTGATACAGAAAATTGAGGCCGATCAGGAGCTGCAGCATGCCTAAAGAGAGTGTGATGGCTGACGCTGAGGTACGCGAGACGGTGCGAAGTTGGTTGACTGAGCATTGGGATATCAATAGGCCGTTGGATGAATGGCGAGAATGTTTGGTTGATGGGGGCTGGGCAGCGCCAGCATGGCCGGTTGAATTTTTTGGGCGCGGCTATTCGGTCGAGCAAGCGGCGCTGGTGGCGCAGACGTTTGAGGAATTTGGCGCTGTTGGCCCGGCGCAAGGTGGGCCGCGCCGATTAGCTTCGCATACCCTGTTGACACATGGCAACGATGCACAAAAACAGGCTTTTTTGCGTCAGATTTTGACCGGTGAGCATGGGTGGTGCCAATTGTTTAGCGAACCCGGCAGTGGCTCTGATTTGGCGGGTCTGAGTACTAAGGCACAGCGTGTCGGTGATCGCTGGATTATCAACGGACAAAAGGTATGGAACACCAGTGCCCATCATGCGGATTACGGTCTGCTGTTGGCGCGTACGGATTGGGATGTACCCAAACATCAAGGGTTGAGTTATTTTTTGATCGACATGCATCAACCGGGCGTTGAAGTGCGACCATTGCGGCAGATGAACGGTCATGCCTCCTTCAACGAGGTATTTTTCTCCGATGCGTGGGTATTGCCCGAACATCTGCTGGGCGCGGAGGGGGAGGGCTGGAGTATCGCCGCCACCACTTTGTCAATTGAGCGGCAAGGTTTTTCGTCGGAGCGTAGCGGCGGCCGGGCTAAAAATTTGACCGGTGCCATTTATGATCAATATCGTTCGGAATTGGCAGTAGAGCTGGCACCCTATACGTGGTACCCACAGCGCACAGGGCGCGTTGATTTGGCCTATCCGCGGGCCAAAGCAAGCGGAAAAATCGACGATCCTGCGTTACGGCAGGCATTAGCAAAGCTGCTCTCGATGAAAAAATCAGCGGATCTTACAGAGGCTCTGGCCGCAGTTAAGCAGCGAGCAGGCAACAACAGAGTGAGCCCAGAAGGCTCTGTGGGTAAATTGGCGGCGAGCGCAATTGCGCGTCAAGCTGCCCATGTGCACACCCTGATTTCAGGGGCCGGGGCGATGTTGGGGGGAGACGACTCTGCGCATGAGGGTGTCGTTGCAGAAATTTTGTTGTCTGTGCCAGCAATATCGATTGCCGGAGGCACGGATGAGATTCAGAAGAACATTGTTGCCGAACGCGTGTTAGGTCTGCCGAAGGAGCCTCGTTTTGATCGAGGGCCGTTCCGGGATGTGCCGCGTAATGCCGTCGATAATTAGATCAATCAACTAAACTAAATTCAAAGTAAGGATCAAGCCAATGGAAAAGAAAGTAGGCGATGTTCAAGTCACAGATGTTGGTGGTCATGTGGCGCTGGTTGAAATCCAACGTGGACCTAATAATTTTTTTGATGAGGATCTGATACGGGCTTTAGCTGATGTCTTTTTAGAGCTGGACGAAGATCCCAGTGTGAGAGCGTCCGTTTTGGCTTCGGCGGGTAAACATTTTTGTGCAGGTGCTAATTTCAGTGCGCCAGCTGACAGTAAGCGGCGGGTTAAATTTACCGCAGAGACCGGCAATCCGCTATATCAAGAAGCCGTTCGGTTGTTTCACAATAAAAAATACGTGGTCGCCGCGGTGCAAGGTGCTGCGGTCGGGGGCGGTTTTGGCCTGTCGATGTTTCCAGATTTTCGTGTGGGTTGTGCGCAATCTCGTTTTACCGCCAACTTTGTTAAGTTGGGGTTCACACCCGGCTTCGGTTTGACGCGGGTTTTGCCTCGGTTGATCGGTCAGCAGGCGGCAAATGACTTGTTTGCCACGGGCCGGCGGGTGGACGGTCAGGAAGCTTTGAAGCTTGGCATAATTGACCGGTTGGTACCTCAGGATGAGGTTCGCGCGGTGGCAATAGCCTATGCGCAAGAAATTGCTGAAAATGCCCCCCTAGCGTTGCTTTCGGTTCGCCAGAGTGTGCGGGGGGACTTGGCGCAATTGGTGCAGGCAGCCACTGATCATGAAGGAGCAGAACAGTTTCACCTGCAGCAGACCAAAGACTATAAAGAAGGGGTCAAAGCTGTGGCAGAACGTCGTCCAGGCCGCTTTTTGGGCGAGTAATCATGCTAGGCGCAAGCGTGATCAGTCTTCTAAGGCGCTGTAGATGATATTTTTCAGCTGGCCACGGAAATTGAATGTATTGGACGGCATCAGCTGTGTCATAAAGATAACCGACAGATCCTCTGTCGGGTCAACCCAGAAAATTGTAGAGGCGGCTCCGCCCCAATAGTAATCGCCAGTGCCCAATCCAGCGGTGGCGACTTCGTCAAGAGTCATCGCAAAGCCAAGGCCAAAACCGACACCTTCATACGCGGTTTCTGAAAAACCTCCAGAAGCCTTTTGGGACAAGTCAGCCCCGGCTGGGAGGTGGTTTTGGCGCATCAGGCGCAAAGTGCGCGATCCGATAATTTGATGGCCATTGAGTGAGCCCTCATGGCGCAACATTTCGCAAAACTTGAAATAGTCAGAAGTTGTGCCGGTCAAGCCTCCGCCGCCGGACAGGAAGCTGGGCGGGCTGAGATAATCACTGCTCAGCGGGTCATCGATGAGTTTTAGACTGCGGTCGCTTTGACGGGCATAGTTCGCGGCGAACCGGGTGCGCGAGTCTGCGCTAACGCTAAAGGCGGTGTCGACCATATCCAGAGGTGAAAAAATATGTTCCTGAAGGTAATCATCAAGGCGCTGGCCGGAAAGCACCTCGACTAAGTGCCCGCAAACGTCTGTGGCGTAGGAATAGCGCCAGCGCTCACCGGGATTGAAGTGCAAGGGCATCTTCGACAGCTTTTCAACAAAGCTTGAAAGGTCTTCACCGTTAGTTCGAACCACCTGATGATCGCGATACAATTGGTCAACCGGGTGCCGCGTATCGCCGTACGAAAGGCCCGCCATGTGGGTGAGCACATGCTTAAATGTGATGGGCTGCTGCGCTGCACGGGTTTGCATCGATGCGCCTGCACCCTCGATAAAGACCCGTGGGTTTTTCCAGCTGGGTACAATCCGATGAATGGGATCGTTAAGTTGAAACAGGCCTCGCTCGTAAAGCTGCATGAGGGCAATAGAGGTGATGGGTTTGCTCATCGAGTAAATGCGGAAAATTGAGTCGTCTTGCATCACCTTGGCGCGCTCAATATCCATGAACCCAAAATTCTTCTGGTACGCAATTTGACCGTGGCGGGCGACCAAAACCTGGCATCCGGCAATTTTCTGGCGGTCGATATAGTGATGATTTAAGTGGTCGGTGATTCGATTCAGGCGCGAGGTGTTGAAGCCGTTGTTATTTTTCGGAGTGGTCATGTCTACTGCCTCGGTGTTTGAGTTGGTGTACAGCGCGTCTGTTATCGCAAGTATTTTGTTTTAGTGGCTCTGCGGGTTGTTGGCTTTTTTTTTGGTTAAGGTTAGCGGCGGTGCGTCACGCTGCTATAGTCTGTGCTGACAAATTGGAAGATAACAGCATTATCGTAGGGAGAAAATAATGATTGATTTTGAAATACCCGCAGAGACCAAAGCCATTCGCGCTAAAGTGCGAGAGTTTGTTCAACAAGTTTGTATACCTGCTGAGGCGACTTGTACAGCGGAAAACTTCGACAGCGTATTGGTTCAACTGCGTGAGCAGGCGCGCGGGCAGGGTCTATGGTGTCCTTTCATTCCTGAAGCTCATGGTGGCATGGGTTTAAAACCCTTGGCCAATGCGCTGGTGCAAATGGAGCTTGGGGAAAGTTTCTTAGGTGCATTGTCACTCAATACTCAAGGACCTGACGACGCCACAATGCTGACACTGCTTGAACACGGAACAGAGTTGCAGAAAGAAAAGTTCCTCGCCCCGCTGTTGGAGGGAGAGAAGCGTATTTGCTACTCGATGACAGAAAAAGCAGCGGGGGCTGATGCAACGGGTATGCAAACCACGGCCGTGTTAGACGGTGATAATTGGGTACTCAATGGCGAAAAATGGTTTAGCTCTTCTGCCAGCGTGGCAGATATTGCGGTGGTGATGGCAAAGACGGATCCAGATGCCCCGCGTCACGAGCAATACAGCACGTTTATTGTTGAACTTCCCAATCCGGGATATCAGATAGTGCGTAATATCGAAACCATGCAGCCCCACTCAGATTTGGGCCTGAAGCTGGGTGGCTCGCATTCGGAAATTAAAATAGAAAACCTGGTTGTGCCGCGTGAAAATCTTCTCGGTGGGCAGGGGCAAGGCTTCAATATGGGCCAACACCGCTTAGCTTATGGTCGACTTCGCCATGGAATGCATAACGTTGCCATTGCGCAGCGCGCCTTAGATTTAGCGGCCGGGCATGTCGTGGAGCGGGAGACCTTTGGTAAGCGGCTTGCTGATCGTCAAGGCGTTCGTTGGATGTTAGCTGATTGTGCTGCAGAGATTTACAAAGCGCGGTTAATGCTGCTGCACATCGCATATAAAGCTGAACGCGGAGAGGATCTACGTCAGGAAAACGGAATCGCGAAAGTGTTTTTGGCGCATATGGTGCATCAAGTGGTAGATACGGCATTGCAGCTGCATGGCGCGTTGGGATACAGCCACGATACACCGTTGGCGCGTTGGTATGTGGGTATTCGCAGCCAGCGGTTGGTTGATGGTCCGGATGAGGTTCATCGCTGGCGTACTGGGGCAAACGTAATTAAAGCGTTTGAAAAATATGGCACGACGGCGTCTGCGTGCGGCGGCGAATTGCTGTAATGGGGATTAATTCGCAGCTGCAGGAAATGGCGCGTCGGGAAGTTGAAAACTTCAGGCACAATCGTATCGATTTGGCCGATGAGGTCTTGGCGGTGCCAACAGCCGATTATGTTGACCAGGCGCGTTGGCAAAAAGAAATCGATTTGGTGTTCAAACGCGTGCCCCTTGCGCTAGGATTTTCCAGCGAGTTTTCGGCGCCGGGTGATTATAAGGCGCTTAAGGTCGCCGGTGTTCCTGTCATTATTGTGCGTACGCAAGACGGTAGCATTGCTGCTCACGTCAATATGTGCAGTCACCGAGGAAATTATGTTGTTGCTGAGGGCTCGGGCCATACCACGCGCTTTAGGTGTAATTATCATGCTTGGAATTATGCATTAGAAGGCGATTTGATCAGTATTCTTGATGAAGAGAATTTTGGTTCAGTGGATAAATCGTGTCATGGCTTGACGGCGCTGCCTGCTGCTGAGCGAGCGGGCCTGGTTTGGGTGACTTTGAATCCTGATAGTAAAGTCGATATTGATGATTTTTTAAGTGGCTATGAGGCCATGTTGACGCAGCTGCGATTTAATGAAACTCAAGTAGCCGGCACGCAACGGCTAGATGGCCCCAACTGGAAGGTTGCTTATGATGGGTATCGTGATTTTTATCATTTGCCTGTTTTGCACAAAGAGACAATTGGCGCGGGGCTTTCTCATCAACCGGATTACTATGCTTGGGGGCCTCATGTACGGGTGGTATCGCCGAATAATTTTGCGGATTTGGCAAATACGCCAGAAGCTGACTGGGCGGATACACAAATAACCCAAGGGGTCTGGACCATTTTCCCGAATATCTCAATTGCGGGAGGCGCGAATAGAGATGGGATGTATATGGTGTCGCAACTGTACCCGGGGGAGTCCCCAATGACGTCAACCACCCAACAGAATTTCCTGCATTTTGGGGACGTGAAAGACGTTGATCAAGAAGCGTTAGATGGGTTTATGTCTCTGATGCATACGGTGGTTGCGCAGGAAGACTATGCGACAGGATTTAACGTTCAGTCTGCATTGTCTACGGGAGCCAAAGCGTTTTCCTACTTTGGACGAAACGAAGGCGGAGGCCAATTATTTCATCGTTGGGTAGACGCCATCCTGGCAGCGTCGGATGATGAGTTACCTGCTCTGTTCGCCAACGGAATATAAGGCTCACGCAGACGAAATGATGGGGGTGCGATATGCGTAGGGGGTTAAAAGGATTGCTTTGGGGCCTGTTAGGGTTGTTCGCAGTTCTGTGTTTCTGGGTCTTTGAGCGCGATTTTCCGGCCTCTGGCGTGGATCGACAATACAGCAATGAAGCCTCTGCGTTTTTGTCACTGGCCAATGGCACTCGGCTTCACTTTCGTGACCAAGGCAATCCTGCGGGACCGACGATTGTGCTATTGCATGGGTCAAACTCGTCGCTGCATACGTGGGGCCCCTGGGTCAATGCCTTAGGTGATGGTTATCGTATGGTCAGTCTGGATCTGCCCGGTCATGGCCTCACCGGGCGTACGCCAGATGATGATTATTCAACGGCTGCTTTCATATCTGCCGTAGGCGCGTTGGTCGAGCACTTGAACTTGGATACGTTTGTGCTGGCAGGCAATTCCATGGGTGGTGGTGTCAGTTGGCGTTACGCGTTGACTCATCCGGAGCAGGTGTCTGCGTTGGTGTTGGTAGATGCCTCTGGCCCACGACAGTGGCGAAGAGCCGACCTTGACCCATCGCAAGATCGTTCGGACACGCCACTGGCGTTTCGTTTGTTGCAAAGTCCATGGTTCCAGTCGATAGCAGGGTATATAGATCCCTACTATTTGGTGGTTCAGGGTCTCAAAGCATCTCACTTTGAGCCGAGTATAGTGGATGATGATTTAGTGAATCGTTATTACAACTTGTCGATGCGCGAAGGAACACGAGCGGCGACGATTAAACGGTTTAGTACCATGGCAGATGCTGTTAAGGCAGATGCGTCATATGATCTTGGTCAAGTGAGGCAGCCGAGCCTCATTCTTTGGGGGGAACACGATACGCTGATACCGGTCAGTTATGCTTATCAGTTTGAGCAGGCGCTGCCGGATGCTGAGGTGGTTGTATACGCTGACGTAGGCCACATTCCGATGGAAGAGAAACCGCAGGTCAGCGCACGCGATGTGCATACGTTCTTGTGCGCCCGGGGCATTGGGCCGTGCGCTCTAGAGTTAGGCAGCGCTGCATGGTGATGCTCAGGCGCGAAAGGGGGGCGGCCACAATAGTGCGCTTATAAAGGTTCTCCATTTTCATAAGCTTGAAAATCTAACTCTGCTTGCCGACGCTCTCCGGTAATGTCAACCAGATCGGGGTATTTGGGTGTGGTCATATAACGTGCGATGCAATCGCCGATTAAGGCTGGGTTGTTGATGGTTGCGAGTAGAAGGTCTTGAAGATGTTGGACGTACGCAGAATCAATCTGCGAGCCGCCTGCTGTGGCATATAACGCGGGATCGAAGACGGGTGTTTGTGCATTGTTTGTGCTCAATTCTGCAGCGAGTTCGCCCAGCAGATCAGCAAGAGTAGGTGCGCGAAAACCGATTGAAAATGTCAGGCTGTCGCTTTTTGCGATCCCCCAATGAGCTATTTTGGGTGGCAGGTAAAGCATGTCGCCTGGGGTTAAAAGGTGTGATTCGTGGGTTTTGAACTCATCCACGAGTGTAAGATCGCCGTGACTGGATTGGGTTGTCTCGGGACCACAAGCTTGCCCGATCTGCCATTCCCGGTTTCCCTCAACTTGAAGTAAAAATACGTCGTAGTAATCAAAGTGTGGTCCCACGCTGCCGCCCGGTACCGCATAGCTGACCATGATGTCGTCCAGTCGCCAGGATGGAAGAAATTGGAAATTGGCCTTCAAAGCGCTAACTTGTGGCAGCCACAGGTCGACAGCCTGCACAAGCAGTGTCCAATGGCGCTCTGGGAGGCTTTCGAAATCAGCGGCTGTGAAGGGTCCGTGGGTCAATGTCCATTGCGCGCAGGTTGGGTCTTGGACTATTAGGCGCGATTCTACCTCTGTCTCAAGAGATAACCCGGCCAATTCCTCGGGGGTGCAGGGCGAGGTGTAATCGGGCAAAGCCTGTCGTACGAGTAAGGGTTGTTTTTGCCAGTAATCATTTAAAAATATCTGCGGGCTTAGGTGCCCCAGAACGGAGTGTTTCACGGCATATCCGGAGGTGGAGGACAACTTTCGATCAAAGTCAGCGTTCTGTTGATGTTGACCCGGTGCCTTGATGCCTGTTTTCAGGCATCAAGGCGCGCGGTTTGACATTTGAACGCTAGGAGCGTTTCGCGTTGATGACCAGATGACCTTCGCTGGCGTGTTGACTCGCAGCGCCAGTGTTGCCAACCCAGACACACAGCTGCGGATCAGCGTGCTGAATGTCTCCAGAGAGCCATACGCCTTTTGTCGTAAAGATGCCCATTTGGTTGCCTTTAGTCAGCTGGATGTTGCCGTCTGCATTCAGCTGGTAAAGCATTTCCGGATCAAAAGGATGTGTAATGCTTGCCATTATTCGCCTATCCATTCTGTTAATTTATGATGTAACCATCGCACTTTGGACTCTTGATAGCCGGATAATACAACCCCTGTTTGATAGGTTGATTCCAGACCTTCCTGTACGCGAGGCATATTAAATGCGTCTTGATCAAAGACCTTGCCAAGATAGCCCAATGCGGTCGACCAAGACTCATGCGCCTCTAGCCAGTGGGTTTCTGCCGGGGCGGGGCGCTCGCCTGAAAAAGGCGCCAGCATAATACATTCCATAATCGCAGATCGATGATCGTTGCCGTTGGGGCGAAAACGATAAACAATGCCATTAAATGCACCCCATGGATGGAAATTGGGAAACAGCGTGTAGTCTAAGCTGTCAATCATCTCGGCATCACAATATTTGTCGACCAGATCGCCGGCTGCGGGGCGCAAGTTAGTCCTTGCCCGTTCGGCAAGAAACGTTCGCATATGCATACCCTCTGGCACCTCAGGGGCATCAGCATCGTGATCGAGATCCATATTGGTGCGCAGAATATCGTCGTTGGATACCGCGTAATCTAACAGCGGGCTGGACGTGCCGCCGGGAGTGATGACGCGGGCACAATTTTCCCAAATGTCGACCTGGCTGTTGACGTCTCCGAGACTGCGTAAAATTTGAGGGTGGGTGCCACTCACATGATAAGCCTCACAAAATGCTTCTTGTGCAATCTTCCAGTTGCAGGGCATAACCTTTGCAACGTGGGCGGCTTTGTACAAAGAACCTAGCTCCCAACGTTCGAATTGTTTTGCGAGATCTTTGATGAAATCCTCAAAGGGCCCGCAGTTCTGATCAGGGTTGATAAAAATAAACCCCTCCCAGATTGCAACCGGCAGGGCGGGCAGATCAAAGTTGTCTTGATCAACTTGAGGGAAATCCCAGTCGGCTGGAATGTCGCTAAAACTGCCGTCTAATTTCCAGCAAAAGCCGTGAAAAGCACAGCGCAGTTCAGCGGCGTTGCCGTCATGTTCTTTGAGCATGCGACCGCGGTGTAAGCAGGCGTTGGGAAAGGCTTTGATATCACCGGTTTCGGTGCGCACAACAATGAAGGACATGCCTGCAATGTCATAGCGCATATGGTCTCCGGGCAGGGGTATTTCTTCTTCACGGCAAGCCATCTGCCAAACTTTTTTCCACAGGTGTTCCACTTCTTTGTCGTGGTAAGCTGCAGTGGTATAACGTGTGACTGAAAACTCGTTAGTCCCCATGTCTTTCGGGGACTCTGAGCGTAAAACTTCAGGAACGGCATGTGAGTCCTGATCGAGCAGGTCTTGATAGGTCAATCCTGTCGATCGCGGCATCGTTGCGGGATCTAGGTCTTTATATGCTTCGGCCATGTTAATCCTTGTTGGTTAATGTTAACTCTTGCTTGGGTTGAATCTACGGGGGTGCGACATCGGTTGCCCCTGACTTGCTGGTCACTGAATTTGGATCCACCCGATCTTGTCGGGGTTTGGCGATAAATTCAATATTTAGTTCGCGCAGCGCTCGCAGCGAAAAGTTGGGCACGACTTCAAAGGTGTTTTTGCCCGGAGCAAAAGACATCTCGTCCACGCGGTCACACAGCGCCCGGAAGGCCCAATACAACTCGCGTCTGGCCAATGGGGCGCCGAGGCAGTGATGTATGCCAGAACCGTAACCCAGATGTCGTGCTGGTTTGGCTCGCTCTAGATTAAGCTCCGCGGGGCAATCGAATTCTCGTTCATCCCGGTTAGCGGCGCTAAAACGTATGTTAATCATGGCTCCGGCAGGAATTCGGGTGCCCTGTAGTTCAACGTCTTTGGCGGCAACCCGGAACAAACCTTGTACGGGTCCTTCTAGACGAACAATTTCCTCGCAGAATGTTTTGAGATGTGTCTCCGGGTCCGCTTTGAGTTGCGCCCAAACCGCAGGATTTTCGATGAGTAGTTTCATGCCGTAGGCAATGGCATTGGTGGTGGTCTCTGAACCCCCGACAAAGGTATCGGCCATCATTTCAGCGTGTAACTCATTATCATTGAGCGTGCGCCCCCATTCCGGTATGACTCGATTGACCATCTCTGAGAGCAATGTGTCATCGGGAGCTTTGCGCAGACGATCAAAAATTTTCTGGAAGTAGTGTTGGGCCTCAATCTCCATTTCCACAGACCACCGTTCTTCTTCTTCGGTCTGCATCATGCCCAGACGCTGCACCCAGGCATCGGTCCAAGCTTTGATTTGCCAGATGTCCTCTTCGGGTACACCCATTTGATGGCCAATGACAATTAGCGGCAGGGGTACCGCATATTGATGCATCCAGTCGCAATGACCGTCTTCGATGAATGCATCGACTAATTTGTAGGCCGTGTCGCGGACAAAGCTGTCCATGGCGTTGATTTTTTTGGGTTTGAATGCTTCGTTAAACATGGCGCGCATTTGTTTGTGGTTGGGATCGTCCCGGCCAGCCAGCGTTGGTGCGGGCACCCAACCTTTATCTTTGTACAGGGTCAGCATGCGCTCAGCTCTTTCCTGATTGATTCGCTCGCGCGAGCCCCCAGCGCCTCCCATGCCGTTGACGTAATTTTCTGTATCCAGCAGGACTGCTCGGAGATCTTCAAATCGAGTCACAATATAGAAACCGGTGACCGGATCCTGCCAGACAGGGGCTTGCTCGCGAAGCATGGCATAAGCGGAATAGGGGCAATTTTGCTGGCTTTGATCTAATAGATTGATGTCCTCAAGCGTCTGTGGTGTGTGCGCTTGGTAAGGGCTTTTGTGCATTTTGTATGACCTGTTCAGATATAGAAAAAAATTCCAGTTTTGCAGCGCTTTTAAGTATCAGGGACGCGGGTGACGGCGCAATTGGCCACAGTCGTAAAAGACAAGGGGCAACAATTCATGCTTTGTGTCCGAGTTGTGCCTGCAGGCTGTGATGTCGGTTGCCGCAGGTAAGAGGCAGCATGTGGCTGACATAGGCTCGCCTAATGCGGGATTCGAGATGCCCCAAATTGACGAGTTCCTTGCTCCAGAGCATATAGTTAGACCAAAAAGCAGACACGAGATCCAATGCAAGCTCATCCAGATCTGTGTGTGGTATCAATTCATGCTTGTTCAGCATGGCCTGCAAAGACGCTTTTACAGCCCGCGCATTTCGATGGATCAATACCTGGGCCAGCGGATCGTTGCCTTGAGCGCGCAGCAATGCTTGCGTCATGGCCAATGCGTAGGCGCTATGCTCTTTGGTTTGCTTGATCGAAAGCGCCAGTTGCGCCATCAACCGGTCGAAGCCAAGTTCAGCGGTTTGTTCGGCTCTTATCCATGAATCAGCAATGCTGGCTTGCAAGGCTTCTAAAACCAGTTCGTCTTTGGTGTTGTAGAGGTTGTATAGCGTGGTTGGCGAGACGGCAGCTAAGTGGGCGACATCACGCATGATCATGCCGTCATAGCCCGCTTGTCCAACAAGGGTTCGAGTGGCGGAAAGTATCCGCTCGCGCCTGGCTTGTTGGCTTGCTGTCAGCTCACGATGGCTAAGGGCGGCTTTCATGGATTAAATGCCCCGTCGTCCATAAATTGATCAACCATTGCGCGGGCGCGAGTTTTATCTTCGAACCAAAGCTGATTGATCAAGCTAAATTCCTGGGTTTCTCTGGGGACGTCGGAGTCCCTAAAAATCGCGCCGACGGGGCAGGCCGCTTCGCACACCGCACAATCGATACAGTCGTTGGGCTCGATATAACACATGCGATCAATGTCTTCGACCAAGATACAGTCGACGGGACATACCTCAATACAAGACTGATCTACGACGTCAACGCATGCGCTGGTGATTACAAAAGTCATTCTTCAAACGTGCCCGTGGTGTCGAATTTTGAGTCAGGGGATTGCGGGACCATTGCCATGTCAAAACCGTTGCTATGCCAAAAAGGAGCAGTTAGTCTAATCCAAAAGTGAACCTGACTACAATTTTTTGCGGGGCAGGCAGCTGATTGTGGGGCTGTGCTGTTTGAGGGGGTAATCGCACATGATTTCGATTGTTGAACAGCTGGCACTAGAGAGTGTTGCCGTCGACGAAGCGGCGGACGGCTTTCCGTTAATGCCCGAGGGTGAGGCTTTCGACATGGGGCGCGATCCAGAAGGGCGACCGTTGATCGACCCGCGCATATTTGATTCGCCGGAATTCTTTAGAAACCCTTATCCCTACTATCGCATCCTCAGAGATCATTACCCGGTCTTTTTTGATCAATTGCATAACTGCTACTGGGTGACGCGTTATGACGATATCAGTGAGTGTTATTTTGATGATGAGGGGTTTAATACAATTCCCAAAGGCAGCTCTAGTGGTGTCCTTGGCAATACCCAACTTGAGTTGTCAGGGGTAGAGCATCGGCGGCGGCGCAACCTCTACGGCCAGCATCTTGTTGGCAAATCATTGCAGCAACGCATTCCTGCAATTGAGCGTCTGGCGCATGAAATGATCGCGCACTGGGATACAGCGGCGGCCGCCGGCTCCGATTTTGTGCACGATCATCAAGGCAAGCGCACCATTGAATTAGGAAAAATGTTCGCCAACGAATTTCCAATTCGAGTGGTGTGTGAGGTGCTTGGTTTTCCAAAAGATGCGCAAGCAGATTTTTACTATTGGTATAACTCGATGATGACCGGTTTAGGCGGCTCTGCAACACACCAGCAGGGTGTCGAGGCGCGGCAGCATCTCGAGGATTACGTGGCAGGTATCGTTGGCGAGCGACGTCAAACGCCCACCTTTTTATACGATGAGGCGGGCAACCCAATGGGTAAGGACATCATTAGCAAGCTGTGCGAGACCAAAGTCGACGGCGATTTTCTGTCTACTGAAGAAATCACCTCGAATATCGCGCTGATTGTCGGGGGCGGGGGAGAGACAACCCGCGGCGCGATTATGAATCTCTGGTGTTTGCTGTTGCGGCATCCCGACCAGTTGAGTGCGGTGCTTGCAAACGAGGCTCATTGGGATCGCGCGTTTCACGAAACATTACGCCATTCTTCTTCAATTGGCGGGCAGCCGCGACAGAATTCCTTTGATATCGAGATGCATGGTGTTCGAGTTCCGGCGGGTTCGTTGATGCAGATGGTTGATTTCTCCGCCAATCATGATGAACGTATCTTTGCGTCACCTGAAGCCTTTAACATTTTCAGATCAGATCTCTATTGCGGCAAGCTGCTGCGCAGTGGCTATCGCAAAGAGGGCGTTTGCAGTCATATGGCCTTTGGCGTTGGCCCCCACCTTTGCCCGGGTGCTTGGATTTCTCACCAAGAGGCTGTGGTTGGCTCTAAAATTCTCGCCCAAGTTATGCATAACCCGCGCATTGTCGAAAGTCGAATGCCACGCGATATAGATGGCGTTAAGCCTGCGCCTATGGGGATAGTTGCTGTACGTGAGTTGTGGCTTGAGTATGAACTTGACGGATGAATGACTCAGATCAGGCGATCTCGGGCCGTAACGGGGTAAGTATTAAACGATCAGCGCAACGCGCCTCGGGTCAAGCACAGGGCTACCGAACGTATGAGGTTTACCAACGTGAGCGTGTGGGTGAAAGTACACCACTGATCAAGCCCGGCGCACTCATCAGTGATGACTTCAGGCGTGATCCTTATCCGCTGCTTGGAATTTTGCGAGAGCACTATCCTTGCTATCGGAATTGGCAAACGAACAGTTATTGGCTGACCCGGTATAACGATGTCACCTCTGTCTTCACCGATGATGCTAATTTTGAATCTCGAGCCAAGACACGGGATTATCACGCTTTAGCCGGTGCGCGTGATTTAGGGCAAATGCTGTGTGTGCTGACGGCAGAAGAAACGCTGATTGATCAATTTGCGCCCATGGTCGCGGAGAAACTTGCGCACGACTTAGCAGTGGCAGGTTCGGGTGATTTGGTGACCGATTTTACTGCGCCTTTTGCGTTGCAGCTCTTGGCGCGACTTCTGGATTTGCCTGAGGCTGTCGAAACGCCATTTTTCAGCGCCTACTGGCGCGCCAGGTTGGGTTGCTCTTGGGTGCCGGTGAGGAAAACGCAGGGAGACCAGGCAGTGGCTGAATTGATCAAGCTGTTTGCGCCCCTTGTCGAAGCGCGTCGCGGTCAACCCGGCGAGGACTTGCTTTCAGTTTTGGTGAATTCCCGCGTGCCTGAGGGTTCACAGGCTGTCACTGTGCAAGATTTGGTAATGACTTTATTAGAGCGAGACCATGACACTCTGCACGGTTCACTGGCAAATTTGTGGCAGCGCCTGCTGACACACCCAACGGCGGATGCGCAGGCACGCGCTGAACGACGCTTGCTGAAATTGGCTTACTTGGAGACCGTGCGCCATGCAACGCCTATTGTCTCCGTGGCTCGATATACCCGCCATGAGGTCGAGCGTTTTGGCAAACTGCTGCCGGCTGGAGCACTAGTGGTTTGTTCTGCCGCAGCAGCTAATCGCGACCCGCGTGTTTTTGACGAGCCTGATAAATTCATTGTTGATCGTAAAGACCTTTGCCAACGTGAACCGCGCGGGCAGTATCGTGCAGATGGTTTGGCTTCGGGTTTAACCTTTGGCTTAGGTCCACCGTCACGCCATCCTGCTGTGCCTGAGGACCGGCCCCGATCCAAGTATGCATTGAACCGAGACACAGTGGTTGCGGTTTCGCAAATATTACAGCAGGTGATCCCCGATTTGCGTTTGCAACCCAACAGTCAGCCGCGACTGACTGCTCTGAGTGTCGGAGATATGCATACCTGTTGGCGATTACCGGTGCTGTGTTAGCGCTTCTTGAATTGGTGCGCCCAATCTTTGGCTTGTGCAGATGCCAGCCAGTGCAAAGCGTTTTGTAGCAGTCGACGGTAGTTGCTGTTGTTGTAGGCTAATGGCCCATCGCCCACATCGGAAACCACAATCGGGGATTTTCCGCATGCGTTTGCCCATACCAGCAGGTCGCTGCCGGGAGCATGCGACCACTGGGCTTGCTCTTCAGCCGGCGCCATGGGCGGAGGTGAGAAATTTTCCGCAATAAAGTCATACTTGCCGCGCATCAGCGGCAAGACGTTAGCTTCATAGTCTTGGGTTTTTAAATACAGCTCGTCGGTGATTTCAAATCCTGCTTCAAGGCCCTCGAGTACCGGATGGTGCCCCTGAGGCACAAGCGCTAGGGTGGCATTGGTCAAGGGGCCATGGCCGCCGCGATAGCCCGAACCGGGAACCATTTTGCCTTCCAGTTCGCCGGCCGTGAGCATAAAAGAGGATCCTGTGATTTGTCGCCATAACGGCCACAGTGGCCAGCTGACGGTGGCATGATTAACCAGCAAAATGCCTTTTCCAGAAGCAACCAGCGCTTCTATCGCCGCAACGTAACTTGGGGTCGGAATGCCGCTGTCTTGTGTGTCATCATGCAACAGCCCAGCACCAGGTATGCCGCACATGTCGTAGAAAAACACCACGTCATAGGGGGCGATATTTTGCGGCTGTAAGATGATTTGCGCGGCCGGTTGTTCCACCAGCGTCGCAGTAATGCCCTCCATCTGGGTAAACATTTCCAAAAAGGTATCATGGGCGTAGTCGTGGCCTTTACTGACAATGAGGACATTGGTTTGCGACATCTCTATTCTCCGATTGACGTTAGCAACAAGCTATCGTTGATTATGATTTTTTGATTGCCGGCTGGTTTGGCATAATCCAGCGAGGTTTAGATGGTCAGTTGCCTCTGATTGGATTTGGAGTTAGCCTAACGCATAATTGTATCAAACTACAAAATTTTGTTGGCGAAATAAATGAATACTTCAGATAAAAAACCGAACCATTCTTTGAGCCCAATAGGCTGCCCCATGCATGCCGTCGATGTTGATCTATTTTCGCCGGGTGCGCAGGAGCATTGGTACGAAGCTTACGATATTCTTCACAACGAAGACCCTGTGCATCTTTTGGAAGGTGAAGGTTTTTTGCCCGGAACAGATGCTTATGTTCTTACCAAGCATGATGATATTGCGGCTGTTGTGCGTGACGAGGTTCGTTTCCCACTGCCCGGTAGCATGTTTGTGCGTCAGCTTGTTGAAGCGGAAGTTGACCCGTTTGAGCAGCCCAATGTGAACGTGTTGATGGCCAGTATTGCGTCGCTGCGACCCAACCCAGAAATGTGGAGATCGCATCGCCAGGAACTTACCGATCCCTGGGTGGGACCGGGTGCATCGCGCAATGCAGCCATGGTGACTCAATTCGCCCACCAATTGATCGATCAGTGGATTGCACGGGGTACGGTCGAGTTTGTAGGCGAGTTTGCACAGCCGCTGCCCCAAATGGTTATGGCGGGGGTGCTTGGATGGCCGTTAGAAGACCTTAATTTATTAAAATATTTCGGTGATGGCTGCGTGCAGCCTTTTGTTTATGGCACCGGGCCGAGAAATGTGCTCTCCGAGGAGGAAATCAAAGCGCAGTTTAAGGTTCTGGATGAATTCAAACAGTACACTCAGGATTTGATTAGTCACAAACGGCAGCATCCGCAAGATGACATGATCAGTTATCTCACCACGGTGGAATACTCACCCCTTAAGCGCAAACTGACAGACTTGGAAATCAATGGTGTGGTCTATGCGATGGTGATCGGCGGTCTGGAGACGACGCAGTATGCATTGGCCGAGCAAGTACAGCTGTTGATTGAAAATCAGGAAATCTGGTCAACGCTGCAGTCGGACCGCTCCAAGGTGCGTGCTTTCACCGAGGAAGGGATGCGGCTGCGATCGCCCACTCAAGGGTTGTCGACGAGAATTACCAGTCAGGATGAAGTTTTTCAGGGCGTGACGGTGCCCAAAGGCTCGTTCCTGCATTTGCGTTGGGCAGCGGCAAATATCGACCCACAAGAATGGGCGGAGGCGAAGTCACTGAAGCTGGACCGGAAAGCAGGTACGCGTCACCTCACTTTTTCTCAGGGAGCACGGGTTTGTCCCGGGGCACACCTTTCTCGTCTGGAGCAAACGGTGGCATGGAATGTGCTGCTTGACCGGGTCGGTTCTTTTAAATATGCCGCTGACAATACATTCTTACATCAACCGGGCATTATGTTGGGGACGCTGGCATTGAATCTGAACTTCGACGTCGTTTGAGGCATGTGATTCACACGCCAGCATCTGCGGCGCATCGCCGCGCGAGCGTTTTCAACCTGTCCAAGCAAGGACATCAATATCTCTGTTTAAGGTAAATAACATGGCACAAAAGGTTCGTTTTGGCCTCTGGTATGATTTTCGTAATCCCCCGCCAAGCACTCTGTCTTTTGAAGATTTGTATCAAGAAAATCTGCGTCAGATCAGCTGGGCGGAAACTCTGGGGTTTGAATCCGTATGGTTAACCGAGCATCATTTTGTGACTGACGGTTACACCCCTTCGCCTTTGGTGATCGCCGCGGCGATAGGTCAGGTCACCCAGCGTATGCAAATTGGCACTAATTTAATGCTGCTGCCTATTGCCGATCCTGTAAGACTCGCCGAAGACGCGGCTGCATTGTCGATTTTGACGCAAGGGCGGTTTGATTTGGGTGTGGGATTGGGCTACCGAGCGCTCGAGTTTGATTATTTTAAACGCAGTTTGAAGAATCGCCCAAGCCTGATGGAAGAGGGAGTTGATATCTTGCGACAGGCTTGGAGTGGTCAGCCGATTGAAATTACAGGTAAGCGATTTTCTATTTCGGGATTGACCGTTGCGCCGCAGCCGCAGTCGACGCCAAAAATTCTGATGGGTGGCATGGCCCAGCCTGCAATAGCGCGTGCGGCGCGTCTGGGTGACGGTTTCTTATCCACTGGTGGGATTGGTCATGATGTTTATATCGATGCTCTTCGCGCGTTAGGACGGGATCGCAGCGAGGGCGCAATCTATGCGGGACATTGGGGGATTATTTCAGCTGACCCGGAGGCGGAAGCTAACCGTGTGGCCGACTATGCGCTTTATCAAACCAACGAATATGTTTCTTGGGGTGCGTTTGGTCCGCCGGATGAAACGCCTTTGTTTCCTGATGGGCATACCGCGTTAGAACAGGGTCTTTATAACGTATGGGACGGTGATGAGGCGGTTAGATCATTGACCGAAATGCTGCTGACCTATCCCGAGATTAGAGACGTGCATTTCTGGGCGCAACTACCGGGTGAGCCCATTGAGCAGGGTAGTGCCCGTCTTGAGTATGTGGCCAATCACGTGCTGCCGCAGGTGCGAGCGAATATAGCAGCGGCTTGATAAGACTGCATGATAGGACGTATAGAGCCGGGCCTTTAAGGCGCGGCGCCGTCAAAAAACTGGGTGAAACCGGCCGGTGCATAGGGACCCGCGACCACTTGTTCTAGCGCCCCAATGCCTGTCCTTTGGCCGTCACTGACCCGGACCACCTGCTGCACATGAATGTTTTCTGGTCTGAGTAGGTCGATCTTATGCGGGTCAAAGCTCTCGTGCCCCAGCGCTAATTCGCCCTGCCAGCTGCCCTGGCGCCATTTGGGGTGAGCATAGCCCAAGCCTTTCATTTGAAATCTCAGTATTGGCTCCATGGTGATGGTGCGAATTGAACCGTCGAGGTGTATCAGGTCGAGTTCCGCATGCTGCGCCAGTCTTGTGCCCGGGTGATAGGTGATTCGATGCTGGGCGGTTGCCATATGTTTCACCTGGCCGTCTTCGATAGCGGGAATCGCATCCGTGTCGCGATACAGCGGTGCGGTAAGTCCTTCGCGCACCAGTGCGCGCCCATCTTGGCCGTCGAAAAATATCGCATGTGTGATGTGGTCGTCCCAAAACAGTGGCGCCCATAAGAAAAAAATGCCCTCTGGCACAACAGGCGCGCCGCCAATTTCTGCTTCGCCGACGTGACGGACACCCCATGAGCGATCTTTGGTTGCCCGACATTGCTTGGAGTCTATTTTGATGGTGCCTTCGGGTGTCTCCAGAGAGCCTTGCCATGTGCCAAATTGATCAAATCGAGTGGCATCCATGACCCGTCGCGAACCATTCCAAAGGGTTTGCCGGGCTTCTTCTATCGATGCTGTTAGCGCTGAGAAGGTCAGATCGCAGGCCAGACCGCTAGAGTTGGAATCGAGGATGACGCGAGTTGTGCGCATAGGTTCGATAACTTCAATACGTAAGGGTCCAACACTCATATCGGTGCGTTCGTCAGGGGCGCGCCTGGAACCGAAGAAACAATGCTGCTGGCCGCCGGGTCGCACCACACTAAATGCGCCATCTAAGATACGGCGGTGGGGATATACGGCCATGCCCAGTCCAAAATAATAAGACCCATCGTTCGCATAGCCGTTGAACCAGGTACGATCGTAAACATTACGATCGCTGGTGCTTGGATGGCTCAGAGGTTCCGGTGTTTGGTGAATTGGGAAATCATCGAGTTTGTTGAGCATGAACTGGGCACCTTGGATTGAATGCGTATGGATACCATCGGTATGCTATCGTCTTGCGGGATTTAATCCTAATAGGAATTTTGCGCATATGGATAAATCTGCAAGTGTTGTGGTGCAAACTCTGGAGGTGTGCGCGCAAAAATTAGGGGATATCACGCCATTGGTTTTTGAGCAGTTTTTTCGGTTGAGTCCTGACGGTTATGCGCTCTTGGAACATTCTGATGAATCGATGCAGGGTCGCATGTTTGAAGCGGTGATTGATTTGCTGATGAATGACGAAGCGCTGGTGCCAGGGGGCTATTGGGATTGGGAGTTGGATAATCACTTCAACGCCTACCGTGTAACGCCGCAGATGTATCAGGCATTTTTTATCGCCACGCAAGCAGTGGTCCGCGGCGCATTTGGCGCAGCGTGGACAACGCAGGAGACCCGCGCTTGGGCAATCAAACTTGAACAGTTAATGTCGCGGGTGAACGCTCATGGCACAGGCTAGGAAACAGTAGTTCTAGGCAGGCCTGCGCACGAGGGTTAGGTTCACTTGATTATGCTGCGGAGGGCGCGGCCTTGCGGCGTCTGGGACGTCGTCGTTTGGTTGGGCGGTTTTCGCTTTGGGGGGCTCGGCTTTGTGGTGTTGCCCCTTGGCTGATGATGGCGGTGCTTGCGGTGGGAAAGTCTAAGGTCGCGATATCAAGTTTGCGTTTTATGAACCTTTCGATGGCTTTCAGACGCTTGGTTTCACTCGGATCGACCAGTGACCAAGCACACCCAAGCGCACCGGCACGGCCGGTGCGGCCTATGCGGTGAACATAGCTTTCTGGTTCGTGCGGCAGTTCAAAGTTAATGACGTGCGAAACGCCATCGATATCGATGCCGCGCGCCGCTATATCGGTGGCGACTAGCACCCATGCGTCGCCGGTTTTAAAGGCCTCCAATGCACGGTTGCGCGCATTCTGAGATTTGTTGCCGTGGATGGCTTCCGCGCTGACCCCCGCGCCGCGCAATTTACGCGCCACTTTTTCGCAGCCATATTTTGTGCGTCCAAAAACAATCGCACGGGTCACCTCTTTTTGCATCAATAAATGATGGAGTGCGTCGAGTTTTGCAGTGGTGTCGACTATGGCGACGTACTGTTGGATTTTTTCAACGGTGACCTGTTTTGGTGATACGTCGATGCGAACCGGTGACCGCAAAATTTCGTTGGCTAGACTCAGTACGGCCTCTGGCATAGTGGCCGAAAACAACAACGATTGTCTGCGCTTGGGGATCTGTGCGACGATGCGTTTGACGTCTCTGATAAAACCCATGTCCAGGAGACGGTCTGCTTCATCTAGGACCAGATGGCTTGCCTCTGACAGATCAAGTTTGTTTTGTTGTGTTAGGTCCAACAAACGGCCCGGGGTTGCGATTAAAATATCGACCCCTTGCATTAATTTTTTTACTTGTGGCCCTTGGCCTACGCCGCCGTAAATGCAGGCCAGGCTAAGCTGGGTTGCTTTGGCAAAGTTCGTAAGTTCGGTGAAGATCTGTATTGCCAATTCCCGAGTGGGTGCCAAAACGACCGCTTGCGGGCATTTAGGTGGGGCTTTTGGGCGGTTATGCAGTAGCTGGAGCAGAGGAAGTCCAAACGCCGCAGTTTTGCCGGTGCCTGTCTGGGCGATACCCAAAACGTCCTCTCCTTTGAGTAGAACGGGGATGGCTAGGTGCTGGATTTCGCTGGGTGTTTTAAAATTTGCTTGCTCAAGTGCGGGCGTAAACATGGGACTGACGCCGAGCGCGTCGAAATTTGGTGTATTCAATGGATGCCTTTTGGAGGGGCGCGGCGTAAGGTCGCGCGATGGGCGCGGAGCATGGCCGCTGTCTAGCAGCGTGTCAAGTGCAATGCCCGCATATCCACTCAGATCAGGCCGAAGGATCAGCCATTGATTGACGCCGCAGACGGCGCATGCCGTTTAGCCAGCGATCAACGTTATCCCCTTTGCGCCGCACATAGTCTTCGACTTCCGGGTGAGGTAGAACGTAAAAGCGTTCCTCGCGCAGCGCTTCAACGACCACTTCAGCCAGTGCGCTGGCCTCAATGATGCCGTCTGTTTGGCCATCACCCAATGCTTTGGGTGCCATGGGCGTATTGACGCCCTGTGGGCAAAGTACTGAAACGCGAATACCGTCATCTCCATGGGTTATGGCCAGAAATTCGGCAAGCTTGACAGCGGCGGCTTTGGTGACGGTATAAGGACCGCTTCCCAGCGCAGCTAATAGTCCTGCCGCTGAAGCGGTATTTAGCAGATAGCCCTCGCCACGCGCCAGCATGCTAGGCAGAGCCGCACGTGCCGCGTATAAATGGGACATGACGTGTAATTCCCATTGGTTTTGCCAGACAGCATTATCAGCGTCGGTCAGTACACCGTCGCCGCCTGCGCCGGCGTTTGAGCACAAGAGGTCAATCTGCCCATGGCGCTCCAGCGTGGTTGCAATTAACTGCCGCACCTGTGATTCGTCGGTGACATTGCAGGGCATGCCTTCACAACCGATGTCTTTAGCTGCGTCATTCACAGCGGTTTCGTCCAAGTCGGCCAGAACAACCGTGCGCGCGCCCGCCGCCAGAAAGGCGCGGGCCATTGCTTGTCCGATACCGCCACTGCCGCCGGTAATGACGGCGACTCGATCTGTTAATTCCATGCAATTATCCAGAGTGCAAAATCCAATCTTTGCTCAGGTCTCAACAGGGGGCAAGGTAAATGGGCAATCAAGTTGAAAAAAACATAAAATAACCGCTGGTTAAAAGCAGAGAAGTAGAGATGGTTGAACAAAACGTTAATTATGATGACGTTAAACAGTACCGGTTAGATCCCGAGCGAGAGGAAGAATTGCTCAAGAGTGCAGGCGAGTGTGTTTTTTGTTGGGCCAACAAATCTGGCCACCCATTAGGCGTGATTACCGCTTACGTTCCGGTTAAAGGGAAAATCTGGATGACGGCAACCCGTGAGCGGGTGCGTGTCAAAGCCATTGCCAGAGACGGGCGTTCCTCAGTTGTATTGACCAGCAAAGGAACGCCAATGGGCGGCGGCAAAACAGTGACCTACAAGGGTCATACGGTGATTCACGAAGATCAGAGTGTCAAAATGTGGATGTATACGCTGTTGGCAAAAGGCATGGCTGCTCGCCCAGATGATGGTAATGCGTTCACGCGAGGATTGGATCCTGACATGTTTGTGCGCTTCTTAGACACTCCGGAACGGGTAGTGATGGAGTTTTCGCCGGAGATGTCTATTCCCTTTGATGGCGATAAGATGGCTCAGGGCACGGCTGCAGCCTATGCACAATTTGCGCGCGAGCAGGCGTAGGTGGCCCTTGACTCACATAGGAAGGAAAGGTTTTGCGTATTCGAAATATAGTGATCGGCCTGCTGCTGATCCCGGTTGCGATTGTTGGGTCAACTTATGTGGTCAGTGAGTTAGGCGGTGAAGTAGTGGTGCTGCATCGCCAGGTGGCTGACAATAGCGTCAGCCCCGTTCGAGTTTGGGTTGTCGGGGATGCGCAAGTGCAGTGGATCGAACACGGCGCTGCGACCGATTTCTGGATGCAAGCGCTTGTAGCTGACCCGGTTTTGACAGTGGAGCAGGGCGGTCAGGCGCGCCGTTTTCATGCCGCGCCTGACCCCGACAATCACGGGCATTATCATCGATTGAGAGCCGCAAAATATGGCTGGGCGGACTCTTTTATCGCTTTGTTTAGCGGTGGCACACAGGCGTGTGAGGCAACACCTGTGCGTTTGCAGCCGTTGCATATTTGAGTGTCGATGTGATGACGCTGCCGTGTCGTTGGTTGGAGAGGCAATGCGACTGTTTTTAGCGCCGATGGAAGGTGTTGTAGATCATCATTTTCGCAGCATCTACAGTGCGATTGGCGGTATCGATATTTGTGTCAGTGAGTTTTTGAGGGTCAACGATCGGCCCATTTCGACTAAGACACTCCTGCGCGATTGTCCAGAATTGAGGGGGTTGCGGGAGGCCCCGAATGATCGCAGTGCCACCCCCACCGGAACGCCGGTGCGTGTGCAGCTGCTGGGCAGCAACCCTCAGTCGCTCGCAGCCAGCGCTTGCAATGCGGCAACACTGGGCGCGGCCGCGATAGATTTGAATTTTGGTTGCCCGGCGAGGACCGTGAACAACAGTCAAGGCGGCGCGATTTTATTAAAAAATACTCGTCTGATCAGCGATATTGTGGGCGCTGTTCGTCGCGCTGTCCCAGTTAAAGTGCCGGTGACGGCAAAAATAAGGCTGGGATTTGAAGACCGCAGTTGCTACATGGACAATGCCGTGGCCATCGCAGAGGCAGGGGCCAGCGAGTTGGTGGTGCATGCGCGGTCGCGAGCGGATGGTTATCGGCCTCCAGCCTATTGGTCGTGCATCGCTGAGATTGTAGCCGCGTTAGATATTCCTGTGGTGGCGAACGGGGAAATATGGAATCTTGAGGACTGGCGTCGCTGTAAAAGTGAGAGCAATTGTGAAGACTTCATGCTGGGGAGGGGTTTGGTGGCCTGCCCGGATCTTGCCCTACAGATCAAAGCAGAGGTCAGTGGGTTGGCAATTGTACCGTTCACGTGGGATCGGGTGGTAGAACTTCTGTTCGGGTTCTATCAGGCCACTAAAGGAGCCTATCCAAAACGATTTTTAGGTAATCGGGTGAAACAATGGTTGTTCTACTTGCAAATGTGCTACCCAGAGGCGCAGGTTTTTTTTCAAGAGGTCAAGCGATATCGATATCCGGAGCAGTTTGCTCAGGCGTTTTCTGCTCAGGGCGTTAGCTTGCGCTGTTAACGCTCATCAAACAAAGCCGCATAAAATTTCAGTGCCGTGGCATCAGCGACAACATCTCGCATAGCGATGGGTTTCTTTAGCGTGATGCCCTGTAGCGATCGGCACCTGCTCAGTGCGACGTAGGTTTGACCCGGCGCAAATGCGCCGCGACCAAGATCAATCGTCACCGATTCTAAAGTTAGGCCTTGGCACTTATGAATAGTTACCGCCCAACCAAGGGTAAGCGGAAATTGTTCGTACTGGCCGACAACCTCTGCGACGATGCCCTGTTCGATCACATCCCAGTGGTAGGTGTATTGCTCCCAAATTTCACGACTGACAATGACCTCAGTTTGATCATTAAGACAACTGATCCCGATCGTATGTGAATTGAGTGAGATCACCCGCGCGAGTGTCCCGTTAACCGCACCCGCGACATTTTTAGTGACCATCACTTGTGCACCCAGTTTTAGGTTCAGATGCATCGGTGCGGGCAGTCGTTGTTCATCATCGGCAAAATGCCCTCGGGTGGTGCCGTTATACTCTTGTGATTGCGTGTTCAGCAACTGCAGCTCACTTTGGTTGATGGTCTGCGCCTGGCGGTGGGTTGCGGTTAAAGTCAGCTGTGATGCGCCGGCCGACTGATCTCTGAAGCAGGTTCGGTTGATCTCGGCGACGCTGCTACGATGATCTGAATTGGTCCTGATTCGATTCAGGATAGCGATGAAGTGAGCCTCTGTTTGTCGGTGGACCTGCTTCATCTCAACGGCAAACACGGGTAGGTTACGAAACACAGCTGCGCTAAAAAACCAGGGACTGGCGTAGCGTCTGTCATAGTAAGTGCGCTCTTTTGCGCCGGCGATAACAGGAGGCAATTGTAAAAGGTCACCAACCAGCAGCATTTGTACCCCACCAAAGGGTTCCTTTCGCTGGCGCCATTGGCGCAACGCATAATCCATATGATCCAGTAAGTCGGCTCTGACCATAGAAATTTCGTCTAGAATGATTAATTCCAGCTGATTGATGAGCGTATCGTTACGCGATTTGATCTCTCTGTTTTCAAACATTCGCGGCGGAAACTTGAAGAAAGAGTGTATGGTCTGTCCGCCTATATTCAGGGCGGCAATGCCGGTAGGTGCCAATACCACGCTGTTTTTTTGGAGTGTTTTTTTCAAAAACGCGATAAATGTGCTCTTACCTGTCCCGGCTCTGCCCGTAACAAATACAACGGGTGAGTTGTTCTCAATGGCGTCGAAAGCAGCCTGACCTTCCGGGTCTAAAGCGTAATGATCAGGTAATACAATCTGCTCAGAAACTGCACCGTCAAGGTTTTGTCGCTCAGAGTGCCGATCTGAGCTTTGAGCTTTAGTTGCGGTGGATGAGATTTGCGCAAAGTCTTTTAAGACGCCCGCGGTATGGCTTTTGAGTTGGCGGGTTAGTCGATCAATGGTCTTACTCATAAAGCTTGATTGATGGTGGTTTGTTTTTGCACCGCCGGTGAGCACAGAGCTGACGATATTTTCACGTTTGGTGACGTAATGTGTAGACACATTGTCAGGCGGCCAGTTATGAATATTTTCAAAAGAGATCCAACAAAAAAGCTCAAAAAAGCCTACCAGCAAAAACTTGAGGCCGCCATGCATGCGATGCGCCGAGGTGACGTGCGTGAAAATGCCATGCTTGAAGCGCAAGCCCAAACGATCAAAGCGGAGATCGATAAAATCGAAGCACTCTAAGTCTGCTGCCATCTAAATTTAGCGTGCGCTTGAGTGATCCAAGGCTGAGATTTTAGTGCTAATTCCGCACGAACCGGTACCCGCAAAATCGAGCGCTTTTTAGAGCGCTCGTCAATATAATTTGTCAAATCCCTTGACGTCGACTGGCGCACTCTTCTGCCGTCGACAGTGTCTCATTTCTGCTATCTGAAGGCGGCCCGACAAAGCGGTTTGTGCGGTTACGCACGTCTGCTCAACCTGTCTGAACGCTACACTTTGCTGCAAATAACGCAGGAGAAAAGATCGCTCCTGCATCCTTAACGATAGGCAGCAAGAGGCGCAATTTTAATGTTATTTTCTAGAACCGATGTATCGAAACAATCGACGTTTCTAATACGCTTAGCGTGGTGTGTAGAGTTCTTGGCGGTGACCATTGGCTTGACCATTTCGATGGTTGTTGCCATCTCGGCGTTCAACTCCTTGGGTGGCCAAAACGGCGCGGGCTTGCTGGAAGGTTTGCCGGCTGTGGGCGTTGCCGCACTGCCCTTTATCCTTATTGCGGTGGTAGAGCTTTGTAAAATCCCCTTGACGTATACGTTTATGACCGTCAAACATCCCATATGGCGGGGCGTCTTCCTAGCTTTTGTTTTGTTTCTCTGTCTGATCACCTTCGAGACGATGTTAAATGGTTTTGAGCGAAACTTTTCTAATCTCAATCGCGCCATCGATGTGCACAAGAACAACATTGAAAGTATTGAATCTGAAGTTGCATTACTCGAAAAACGGCGGAACCACGTGGTCAAGTTCACAGAAGAAGAATTGATCGCTGATGTAGAGGGTAAGAGCGCGGTGGTTGAAGGTGACTTTGCGGATGCCGCGGTAAAGATTGACGCTGCCATGCGCAATAAACTAGGAAGCATAGACTACAAGTTCAAAGACGAGCTTGGTTTGAAAATAGATCAAATGTTGGCCACACGGGATGGCTACTATGACCAGTGGGCTGAAGAGACGGCGGCTGTAGAGGAGCGTTTCTCGGTGTTATTGCTCGGCAATATCAACGGCAGTTCTGCTGAACGAACACGATTGCTGGATGAATTGACCGCATTGAAATCTGAATTTGCAGTGGCCATGGATGGGGCTAATCTGTTCACGAAAGCCGGTGTTGATGCCAAATATAGAGGCTTGATACAAGCTAAAGAAAAGCAGCTTGCTGATGTCACATCAGGCTATCTGGGCGGAGCAGCGATTGAGCAACAAGCGCAAATGGAAGCGCAGCTTCGTCAGCAGTTGGCGTTTGTTAACAGCAAGTATGAAGGTCGAGTTGCAGATTTAAACGCACGGATCGAATCCACTAAAGCGGAAATCAACAGACGCTTGGATGAGACAAACGCAATTGCCGACGGAGCATATGCGAAAGCGGCCTCTGACCGTCGATTTTTTGCGGGCATTCGCAAGGAGCGAATGGATGAACTGGCAGGTTTCGAAAACGGCAAATTACAAGAGATGGCGGTATTCACCGAGAAAGCCTTTGTGATCGATGAGCAGGTATTTGTCCTGCAGAACAAACAGCGTAATTTGCAGTCGCAGATCAACCAGTTGATCAATCAAAACCAGATTTATCGGATGGCCATGTATGCCTATGGCAAAGACTCGGCAACTGAGGTTGATCGAAGTATGGTCGGCGTGGTGGCTTTGCTCTGGTTTGGTTCGCTATCTCTAATTGGCTCGGTTTGCGGTGTCATGCTGGCGTTAGCCGGATTCTACCTGCGTCGCTGCATCGAGAGTCTTGAAGCGGAGGACGTTAAAAATCAATTGGCGGCGCCGCTGGCGGCTAACGATGGTGAGAGTGATGTCATTCATCAACCTTCAGCACAGGATGAAAAGTGGATTGCTGATGACGAAGAAAGTTGGGCTGAACCTCACAGTTACCCAGCGGCAAATGCAAAAGATATAGCAAAGGATCCTGCGCAGGTGGCGCGCGCTGAAGAGGAAAGCTTATCCACCAGCGGACAAGAAATTGGTGACGCGATGAAGATGATGAATACCATTGCACAGCAAGCGAATTTGCTTGCGCTTAACGCCACAATTGAAGCTGCGCAGAGTGGGCAGGCGGGCGAAGGTTTTGCCGTGGTGGCCAACGATGTCAGAACTCTGGCCGGCCAAACAGCCACCGCAACTGATGAAATCAATAAGAAAATTGATGCCATTGGCGCGAAAAGCGCCTAGCATTTGGTCAAAATCAGGCGCGGTTATACGCCTGAATTTAGGTTGAAAAAGGCCAGGCGCGAACGCGCTTGGCCTTTTCGTCGTTTATGAGGTGGTCTTTTTGGCGCGCCTATCTTCTCGAGCTTGTAAGGCCGCGCGTATCCGCGTCAGGCGCTGTTCGGTAATCGGGTATCTCCACAACACGGTGACGGCGCAAGCGTAAGCGATCCATGGGGGTATGACATAGACATAGCTCAGTGCATCGAGCTCTGCTGCGCTGTTGACGCCGTTAGGGTCAAACCCAACCCATTCAAGAAAAGGCAAGGCAATGCCAAGGGCGAGTGCCATGACCAATTTTTGTCCCAGTGACCAAAGTGCGATGTAGGCGCCGGATATATTCTCGCCGTCGCGCCGCGCGGCAATTTCAATGACGTCGGCTTTCATTGACATTGACAGGGCGGCAAAATTGCCGCCGGCCACACCATAGAAGGCAAGAATCAAAAAGAACAAACCTAAATCGCCCGCTTGCAGGATCAAGAAACAGGGGGTTACGACGATAAACAGCAAGCCGCCAGTCATCCACGTCTCTTTTTTGCCGACGCGATTGGCGATGTATACCCAAATAGGCAGAGCGATGATGTTGGCACCATAATAGCCCAGTAGAATCGCTTGCGTTTGTCCCTCAGCTTCAACGACAAAACTTGCAAAGAGCATAAAGGTCGCTGAGCCCCAGCCGGTGCCCAGCGACATAAGGAGAAAGGCCCAAAATAGCAGCATGAAGGAGCCATTTTTTTTAACTTTTTTTAAATTCTGCAGGAGCGAACTTGAGGCTTTGCCGTACCGGTCTGGCTCGGGTACCTGATGCAAAGTTATGCTGATCAGGACCGGCAACGCAATTAGGGCCATGCCGCCAATGATGGCCAAACCTTCGCTGGGTAGGGCGCCATAGCCTAGAAATTGGCCGCT
This sequence comes from Gammaproteobacteria bacterium UBA4421, assembly GCA_002389675.1. GTDB lineage: Bacteria > Pseudomonadota > Gammaproteobacteria > Pseudomonadales > Azotimanducaceae > UBA4421. The sequence continues at coordinate 55,560 of DGQF01000060.1, read as the reverse complement.
TAAAACCGGTATTGCCAGTACACTGACATTGCCAAGAAATCCAAAAAACTGACGCCATCCGGTAATTCGGGTGCGTTCGTTGTAATCATCTGAGAGTTCAGCGCCCCAAGCATAGTAGGGGATATTGACCATGGTCCAACCCAGCCAGAGTAATATGGCCCAGCACAGGAGATAGGTGTTGGTCACTTGGATTACCGGGTTGAACAACATGAATGCCGAGGTCATCATGATCAAACCGCCCGCGGCAATCCAAGGTTTTCGCCGGCCAAAACGAGATCGTGTTCGATCGCTTAAGAAACCGATCAAGGGATCGGTAACCACATCGGCAATCCGACCGAACATGAGGATTAATCCAACATCGGTCAGGCTCAAGCCAAAGTCTTTGGAATACACAAACGGCAGGTACAACACCACCGGAATGCTGGCCAGGTACACGGCATATTCCGGTAGGCCAAAAAATATCAGCTTACGCTTGCTAAGGGTTTGCATCATGAACTCTCGGGTGTGTTTGTCGCGCCGTGATCTGATTGGCAGCTCGCTGTAATGGGGGCTTATGATCACGCCGGTGTTGACTCTTTTTCCCCACGTTTGTGCACCCTCCTTTCCAATTGCCGGTGCCTAAACCTAAACAATTGTGTGATGAAAGCCAATAAACTTGTTTGCGGGGGCGCAGCATGCGCACGCAGGTGCTGCCCCTGGCGCACACGAGGTTACTCCAGCATGCTGAGTTTTTCCCATTGCTCATACGCGGACTCGATCTCCTGGCTGACGGCTTGCAGGCGTGCCAGCGTGGTTTTTACACTATCTTCGTCACCCTGATAAAACTGGCCATCGCTTACTTGCGCTGACAGTGCCGTTTGCTCAGATTCTAACGATTCTATCTGCTCGGGAAGCGCATTTAACTGTCGCTGTTGCTGATAACTCAGACGCTTTTTACGCGGTGCGGCGGTTGCATTGGAAGCGTTTTGCGATTGGTTGGCGCTGGCCGAGGATTGGCCTAGGTCGGCGGGCAGTGTCTTCTTTTGGCGCTGCCACTGGCTGAATCCGCCGACATATTCTTGAATGCCGCCTGAGGCCTCATAGACAATTGTGCTGGTTGCAACAGCATCGATGAACGCCCGATCGTGACTCACGAGTAATAATGTGCCCGGGTAGTCTCCCAAAAGTTCTTCGAATAAATCGAGAGTCTCCATGTCCAGATCGTTGGTCGGTTCATCTAAGACCAGTAAATTAGCCGGTTGAGTGAATAATTTGGCCATAAGAAGACGATTCCGTTCTCCACCAGATAACTTTGCCACCGGAAGGTTGAGGCTGCCCGGTGTAAACAAAAAGTCAGCTAAATAGCCTGCGATATGTTTGGTTTTACCGTTGATTGTGACATGGTCAGAGCCCGGGCTGACGTTGTTGCGCACGGTTTCATTGATGTTCAATGCGCTTCGCTGTTGGTCAAAATAGGCGGTTTGCAGTTTTGTGCCGCGATGTATGGATCCTGTCGTTGGTGCCAGCTCACCCAATATCAGCTTAATCAGCGTGCTCTTGCCGCAGCCGTTAGCACCAATGATGGCGACTCTATCGCCGCGCATAATTTGGGTCGAAAAATGCTCTATCAGTGGTGTCTCATAGCCGAAGCTAACATCCTCGAGGCTGGCCACCAGATGTCCCGATCGCTCAGAGCGGTCCAGAGATAATTTCACGTTACCTTGCTTTTGGGTGCGTTCTGCGCGGGTTTTGCGAAGTCCCTCTAAACGTCGCACGCGTCCTTCGTTGCGGGTTCTGCGTGCCTTGATTCCTTGGCGGATCCACTTCTCTTCTTCGGCCAGTATTTGATCAAATTTTCGATTGTGTAGGGCCTCTTCTGCATCTGCTTTGGCCTTGCGTTGCAGATAGGTTGTAAAGTTGCCGGGATAGGCGGTGAGCTTGCCCCGATCTAATTCAACAATCTGGCTGGCCACCAGATCAACCATTGTGCGGTCGTGACTGACCAGAACCAGCGCACTTTCGAGACTAATCAGGGTTTGCTGTAGGGCTTCGATGGCATCAATATCTAGATGATTGGTGGGTTCATCCAACAATAGAATATCCGGCTCACCCACTAATGCCTTGGCCAGCATCGTGCGCCGTCGAATCCCTCCAGAGCTGGCCGCCATGGTTTGCTTGCCAGGTAATTTCAACAGTTCGAGCATCCGCTCCACTTTGTATTGGGTGTGCCAATCGCCAGAATTCTCTTCGCCGCTGGCTATGCTGGGTAAGCCGGCGCTGATCTCTTGTATGAGTGTACGGTCGCTGGGATCGGGCAGCGCTTGACTGAGGCTGGCCACAACCAGACCGGGCGCTCGCCACAGATCGCCGTCGTCGAGTTCAATTTCACCGCTGATCGCTTTGAGAAGAGTTGACTTGCCGGTGCCGTTGCGCCCAATTAAGGCCACTTTGTCGCCGCGTTCAAGCTGCAAGCTGGCGTCTTTCAAAATATGCTGGGTGCCGTAGGCGAGCTCGGCTTGATTCAGACGTAAAAGGCTCAAATTATAGGTTTCGCTGCTGCAAAAGCCACAGTATACGCTGTAACGACGTCAGGGGTGTTGTTGCGCGAGTGTTGGCTGACCTATGTAAGTTTCGCGCAAAAAATGGCTCGAGTTTAAAGTAATCCTTGCTAAGCTGGTCGAAGACTCAGGGAAAAAGACAGCGGGGACAGAACGATGAGCAGTTTGACCGGTAAGGTGGCGCTGATTACAGGGGCTGGCAGTGGAATCGGCCGGGCCAGTGCCTTAGATATGGCAGAAAAAGGTGCGGCGGTGATGTGTGCAGACATCAATAGTCAAGCGGCGGAGGGTACGGTTGGATTAATCCAAGAGGCTGGCGGACGTGCAGATGCCTATGCGTTTGATGTGTCAAAAGGCAGTGAAGTTCAGCAGGCCATCGACACGACGGCGTCACGGATGGGTGGTTTGGACATTATTTTTAATAATGCTGGCGTTGGTGGGGGTTATGGCTGGAACGACACCATTGCGATTAACTTGACTGGCGTCTACCACGGCTTGTTGATGGGCGCCCCCTTTTTGGCGGAAAACGGCGGCGGAGCAATCATCAATACTGCGTCAATTGCCGGCTTGGTTGGATTGATCACCGGCCCTGTGCCAGCGGATCTGGGTGAGGTTGATTTAGAGGAGGGCGCGGGAGCTTATATTGCCGCGAAACACGGGGTGGTTGGTTTGACGAAGCACTTTGCGCTCAATTTTGGGTGCCACGGGGTGCGTGTAAATGCTATTGCGCCCGGGTACATCGAAACCCCCATGACCGCTGAATTCCGGGAAGATGATGAGACTAAAGCATTCCTCACCGGGCTGCATCCAATGGGTCGCTTGGGTCAGGCAAAAGAGATCGCGGCGGTGGCCTCTTTTTTAGCCAGTGAAGAGGCCAGTTTTGTTAATGGTGTAGTGCTGCCGGTGGACGGCGGATACACCGCACGTTAGCCTTCGAAAACGAGAAAATCAGGAGAGTATGATGACAGCAACAGGGCAATGTCTTTGTGGTGAAATCAAGTATGAATTAGCGGCAGCACCGACGATGACGGGGGTCTGTCATTGTAAAAATTGTCAGCGACAGGCTGGTTCTGCATTTTCCACGCTGGCCGGGGTAACCAAGACAGACTTTTTACTGCGCAGCGGAAAACCCAAGCTATACCGCGATGCTGCGACAAAAAGCGGTAACGAAGTGGAGCGATGGTTCTGCGGTGATTGTGGCTCACCCATTTACTCCGCGTTGGGTTCTCAGCCCGACACATTGTTTTTAAAAACGGGAACGTTGGACGATACCAGCGGATTCAAACCTCAATTTCATGTGTGGTGCGACACCAAGCAGAACTGGGTAACTCTGGATGAGGGTGTGCCGGCAATCGCAACTCAAGCCTGATTTAGTGGGTCATAGCGCACTGCTCCACCCACATAGATAGAGCGGTGGCGTGACGACTATGTGTTTAAAATTATTAAGTGATAAGGACCAAAATGAGTCATAGTTCCCCGGATCCGCAAATCCTGCAGGATCTTCTGCAGCGGTTTATGGATGAACATATATACCCAAATGAAACAGAATATCATCGACAGTTGAATGATCGAGCTGATCGCTTCCTGACCGTGCCACTGATGGAAGAGCTGAAAGCCAAAGCGCAAGCTGCGGGATTGTGGAATCTATGGATGCCGCGGGATCATGGTGGATTGAGTAATGCAGATTACGCGCCGCTTGCCGAAATTATGGGGCGCGTATTGTGGGCCCCAGAGGTGTTTAACTGTAACGCGCCGGATACAGGCAATATGGAAGTATTTATGAAATACGCCACGCCCGCGCAACAGGAGCGGTGGTTAACGCCTTTGTTATCCGGAGAAATTCGATCTTCATATGCTATGACTGAGCCCGATGTGGCCTCCAGTGATGCGACAAATGTGCAAACACGCATCGAACGTGACGGCGATGACTATGTCATTAATGGAAAAAAATGGTTCATCACCAATGCCCCATACGAGCGCACAAAAATTCTGATTGTCATGGGCAAATCCGACCCACTAAACAGCAATCGCCATTTACAGCAAAGCCAGATTTTGGTGCCAAAAGATACCCCCGGGGTAAAGATAGTGCGTGCGTTGACAACGCTCGGTTATGATGACGCTCCTCTAGGCCATGCTGAAGTGCATTTTGAAAATGTCCGCGTACCGAAGGAGAATATTCTGCTGGGTGAGGGGCGTGGCTTCGAGATCGCACAGGGTCGTTTGGGGCCAGGTCGCATTCACCATTGTATGCGTCTGATTGGCTGCGCTCAGCGCGCCTTGGAGTATGCCTGTAGGCGTGCGGTTTCGCGCGAGACTTTTGGCAAGAAATTATCCGAGCACCAATCTGTGCTGGAGGACATCGCACAATCCTTCAGTGAGATTGAGCAGGCCCGTTTGTTGACGCTCAAGACGGCCCGCCGCATGGATGAGGTTGGCGCAAAAGACGCTCGTGATTTGATTGCTGCCGCGAAAATAACGGTGCCCTTGATGGCCCAAACGGTCATAGATAGATGTATGCAGATTCATGGCGCGGGTGGTTTGACGGCCGATTATCCGATGGCTGAAGCCTATAATTATGCGCGTTGGTGTCGCCAGGCAGATGGACCTGATCAGGTGCATATGATGTCGTTAGGCAAGCAGCTAATTCGTCGATATACCTAGGGTGAGCTGAGGGCATTAATTGGTTAAAAATTTTGATGACATACAATCAGCGCCAAGCCGATAGGATCAAGCCAAAATGTTAGATGACGGTGCGGCAGAGCACGCGAGGCTGATCAAATTGGTGAATACCCGGATGCCATTTGGTCGGTTTAAAGACCGTAAGCTGCTGGATCTGCCAGAGCCTTATGTGATCTGGTTTAAAAATGAAGGATTTCCCAAGGGTCAGTTGGGTGAGCAATTGGCGACGCTGTATGAAATCAAAGTAAACGGTTTGGAAGGCTTGCTGCGACCGCTGGTCAGTGCTGATTAATTCAGTGCGATCCAGCGCAGCTTGGCTGAGGCTGTGCCGCATACCCCACAGCGCATCCAGTGGAGCTTCAGGCTTCTGCGGTGGCGTCGCCCGACGATCGCTGTGCAGCATTGACATTGTATGCCCCAGCGATGCTTAGGCATCTGCGCAGACGTATTCGTGGTTTGACCGGTTGCACCGATATCAAAAGCGACTTTTTGCCAACGCTGATTGTGTCCATTGGCCGGGCCGACTAAGGCGTGGGCAATTTCGTGTAATACGGTAAGGCGCAATTCTTGCGCATCGTTTAACGCGACAAAATGTTTCGACAGGGTGATTTCTTGCCGATCGAAGTTGCAGGAGCCGCAGCGGGCTCTGGCATGGTCAAAGCGCACTTGCCAGTGGCTCAGGCCGTGGGTTTTGAGGAGTGTCTCAGCGAGGTCTTGGGCAGGTTTTAGTTCCATGGTGACCTTCAAGCGTGGGGTTTGGGGGTGCTGCTGTAATGGTTTTACCAGTGACGTCGACTGGCGATCGCATTGGCACTTTCAAAAATAGCGTTGCGCAGCGTGGCGAGTCGTGCATTGGCGTTACGGTAATTCAGAGGGTCTGTATCAGCCCATTTTTGTGCAATTATAACGTCAGAAAACGTGTCCTGGCCGCCGTAACAGCCCAATACAAAAGTGGCTCCGGATAGACGATGTTCTTCGACTTGCCGAAGCGCTCTTTGCAAGGCGGTAATCCAGAAACGGTCGTCGACTTCTTCAAGTAGACTGATGGTTTGACGAATTTGATGCGCTAAAGCTGCAAATTGATCATCCAATGAGGTTGTCATGACAATGATGGCGCCGGTTTTTGTCCTTGTGTTGCTATAGCACAAGCTGGGTTTGAGTGATCACAGCAACACTTTTTCCCGCCGCTGTGGTGATTTTAGTTTGCCAAACAGAAGTGCGCCGCCCGATGTGTACGGGTATAGTTTCTCCGAAAACGAGTTCGCCCACCTTCGCTGCGCCTAAAAAGTTGGTTTTTGATTCCAGTGTGGTGGTGGCTTTTTTTCCCTCCGGTAGGTTTAAAAAGGCGGCAATAGCGCCTAGATTGTCAGCGAAAGCCATCAGTGCGCCACCGTGCATACGTGCGCCGGTGGTGCACAACTCGGGGCGTACCTGTAATTCACCTTTGACTTGTTCAGGTTGCATCTGGGTGACTTGAATATTGAGCAAATCGGCGAAAGGCATGCTAAAGGGAAGTTCGGGTAGGGATTGCATGGCGGTACACCTTTTCTCTGGGCAGGCGCGAATGATCGCAGTAGTTTTGGCGAGGTTAGCACTAGCGGCTGGGAACGCAAAGCAGGATAAGCTGTTAAAGTACCTGAATGATAAAACCCAACGATTCATCTTGGCCCGTTTAAATTTCTGCTTTGTCAGATTCGGCAGGGTGTGCCTGTGGGCCCTCGTGGTTGGCGCTGTCCCGGCTCAGCAATCGCTGGCGCAGCTCGCGCCAAGCCAAGACGGGCCGTTAAACGAGATGAAACAGATTCCTCAGCGGGTGGTCTCGCTGAATCTGTGTACGGATGAATTACTTTTGGCGCTGGCTGAGCCGCACCAAATTCAGTCGGTCACTTGGTTGGTAAAAGACCCCAGTTTGTCTTGGATGGCATCTGCGGCCCAGGCTTACCCCAGTAACCAAGGTGCCGCAGAAGAGGTTTTGGCGTTTGCGCCGGACCTGGTTTTGGCGGGTGCCTTTACGGCCCCCGCTACGCTTGTGATGCTCGAACGCTTGGGTATACCTGTGATCAAGCTGAATCCGCCAAAAACGGTGGCTGCAATCAAATTGCAGGTGCAACAAGTTGCCAATCTTTTGGGACGAGCTGACTACGGACGGCGCCTAATACGCGCAATGGAGCACGATATTGCCAATCTGCCTCCTCTTGCCACGGACGCCTCGGGTCTGCGCGCACTGTTGTACCAACCTAATGGGTTAACCGCGGGCGGTGATACGCTGGTGGCGGACATCATGCGGGTAGCCGGTCTGGAAAATCTGGCGCAACTGCGAAATTACCCTAATTTCACCCAGCTACCGCTTGAGGTTTTGGTGCTCGAACGGCCGGATTTGCTCATTCTGGGTGAATATATGCCGCAGCTTCCCTCTTTGGCACAAGCACTATTAACTCACCCGGTGTTGCGCCAATCTTTTATCGGACATAAGACCATTGTTGTGCCGTCGCAAAGTTGGTCGTGTGGCGTTCCTCATGCGGTAGAGGCAATCAAAATTCTGCGACATGCGGCTATTGCGGCGGCGAAAGTTTAGTGGGCTTGCGCTTGCTCGGGCACCCTAGCTATCGCGCCCTGTGTATGAGCCTATGGCTACTGATGCTGGTACTGTTGTTGGTTTCGGTGTCGATCGGCCGGGGGCCATTGGATGTCTTGCAGGCAGTGAGAGAACTGATGGCCGGAGAAATCACGCCAGGTACATTGGTGTTTACCGAATTGCGGGTGCCACGGGCGTTATTGGGTATGTTTGTGGGTGCAAGTTTAGGTCTTGCTGGTGCGGCTATGCAGGGGTTGTTGCGCAATCCGTTGGCTGAACCGGGCATCGTGGGGGTTTCTGGGTGCGCGGCTCTAGGGGCCGTTTTAGTGTTTTATACAGGGCTTAGCGGAGTATACGCGATGGCCCTGCCCTTAGGTGGAATCGCGGGCGCCTTGGTTGCGGTAGTGCTGCTGTATTTATTATCCGGCGCGCGCGCCACGTTGTTAACAGTGATTTTGGCGGGGATTGCCATTAACGCACTGGCTGGGGCGTTGACCGCTCTGGTGCTCAATTTAGCGCCCAGTCCGTTTGCTTTTCTGGAAATTATTTTTTGGCAAATGGGCTCGTTGTCTGACCGCAGCCTACAGCATGTAGGATTAAGTTTGCCGCTCATGTTGGTGGGCTGGGGCTTGCTACTGGGCGCTGCCCGAGGGCTGGAGGCGTTGTCTTTGGGTGAAGAAACCGCGGTCAGTTTAGGCGTTAATCTTGGACGCCTGCGGTTATACGTGATTATGGGATCGGCGCTCGCGGTAGGCAGCGCGGTCGCGGTCAGCGGTGTGATTGGGTTTGTGGGTTTGGTTGTTCCGCATTTGTTGCGCCCTTGGGTGGATTATCTGCCCGGAAAGTTATTGCCGATCAGTGCTTTGGGAGGCGCAATACTGGTGTTGGCTGCGGACATTCTGGTGCGCCTTATGCCTACGCAGAACGAATTGAAGCTTGGCGTTGTCACGGCCTTGATCGGCGCCCCTTTCTTTTTGTGGCTGGTTTATCGTCTGCGCCGGGAGATGATATGAGTCGGCGTTCTGAACTGTGTTTAATTGCGCAAGGATTGACGTTGACGGTTGCGGGCAAGTCGCTGCTTGATGATGTGGATATTGATGTAGCAGGTGGCGAAATTTTAGGTTTGATTGGTCCTAATGGAGCCGGTAAAACCAGTTTGCTACAACTGTTGGCGGGTGTCCTTGCACCGGATAGTGGCCAGGTATCGCTCAACGGGCAAAACACGAGTGATTTGTCGCCGCAGGAGCGCGCGCGCAAGGTCGCCTATCTGCCGCAGCAGGCGCAGATGCATTGGCCGCTCACGGTGGCGCATGCGGTGGGATTAGGCCGGCTGCCGCATACCCGTGGTTATGGCCGGCAAAGCCAGCAAGACCGAGACGCAGTCGCCGCAGCGTTGCGGCAAACGGGTATGGTTGAGTTGCAGCATCGTCGCATGAATACGTTATCCGGAGGCGAGCGCATGCGTGCATTGGTTGCCCGAATGTTGGCCGTGGAAGCAGATATTCTGCTCGCGGATGAGCCGGTGGCTGGATTGGATCCTTACTTTCAGCTGGATTTTATGGAACTGTTTACGCAACAGGCCATGCTCGGTCATGCTGTGATCTTAGTGTTACATGATCTGACGCTTGCCGCTCGATATTGCGACCGTTTGTTGTTGCTCGATGCAGGCCGGGTGGTGACAAGTGGTTCGCCAGAGCAGGTGCTGAGCACTGAGCATTTGAGCGCGGTTTATCGTATTGAGGCGATCAAAGCAGAACATCAGGCGCAGCCCTATATCGTGCCTTGGCATCGGCGTCCCTGAAAGAAAGCGCCCGCAGGGTAGGTGCATTCTACGCCCTTTGGGTTATTCTGCAGGCACCTAACCAATGTTGGAGAAAACTGATGCAAAAGCCGATCAACCGAAATGTATTCCAAAACGCTTGGGTGGTACCTGATGTTGAGCAAGCCTGCATGCAGTGGGTGAATGAATGGGGTATTGGTCCTTTTTTTCTGTCAACCTATCAAAACGTCTTTACCGATGTGATCTATCGGGGTAAACCGGGCACGCTAGAGATGAAAGTGGCGTTGGCACAGGCGGGAGCGGTGCAAATTGAGTTGATTCAGCCGCTGGTTGATAACTGCGCTTACACAGACAGCGTGCCACTAGGACAGATGGGTTTCCACCATATGTGTGTCTGGTCTGATGATGTTGAAGCCGACACGCAATATTTGGCAGGCCTGGGTTATGTTGCGGCCAATCGAGCGAAAGTCGGGCCCGTGGAGTTTGCGTACTATGATACTCGCCCGTTAATGGGATGTATGCTTGAAGTGGTCACCCAAAACCCCGCAACGGTTGCGCGTTTTGAGCAAATTGCTGCGGCCGCTGAAAACTGGGATGGGCGTGATCCAATTCGCGATTAAGACCTATTTTTTGGCGCTGGCTGAGCCCGATATGTATTAGCGGGCTGGCAGGCACGGACTGAACCGCATCACATTTGTTTAAGGAAATATATGTACCCCAATGAATATGCTTTGCAGCACCCGGAGCGCCCGGCCGTGATTATGGCCAACACAGGTGAGCAAATTACGTATCGGATGTTTGAGGCGCGTGCAAATCAACTGGCTCATTGTCTGCGCGATAGAGGTTTGCAGCCGCTTGATCATTACGCCATTTTCATGGAAAACAATGCGGCGTATTTAGAAACGTGTGCGGCGGGCGAGCGTACCGGACTCTACTATACTTGCGTTAATGCTTATCTGCAGGCTGATGAGCTGGCCTATATTCTGCAAAACAGCGAAGCAAAACTGTTGATTACATCCACCGCAAAACTTGCGGTGGCGCGCGAAGCCTTGAGACAGGCACCGGCGGTGACCTGTGTGTTAGTTGTTGGCGGTGAAGACGAAAGTAGTTTGTTTTACGCTTATGAAAGTATGCTTGGTGAATACCCTACCGAGCCTGTTGCGGATGAACAATTGGGCACGTCAATGTTGTATTCATCGGGTACAACCGGTCGACCAAAAGGCATCTTGCGACCTTTGCCCAAGCAAAAACCGGCCGATCCTTTGCCGCTGTATACGTTTTTAGATCAGCTCTGGCAGTATCGACAGGATATGGTTTACCTGTCCCCGGCGCCTTTGTACCACTCAGCACCGCAGGCCGCGACCGGCTTGGCTCTGCGTCGTGGCGGCACAGTGGTGGTCATGGAACGCTTTGATCCGGAGACCTATTTGGATTTAATCAGCCGATATCAGGTTACACATAGTCAGCTCGTGCCGACCATGTTCTCGCGCATGTTGAAATTACCTGCTGACCTGCGCCAGAACAAAGACTTGAGTTCCTTGGAAATTGCGATTCACGCTGCGGCGCCCTGCCCAGTGGCAGTTAAAGAGCAGATGATCGATTGGTGGGGCCCCATTATTCACGAATATTATGGCGCCACAGAAGGGTTGGGCTTTGCAGCCTGTGATTCGAATGAATGGCTCGCGCACAAAGGTACGGTGGGCAAAATCATTTTAGGCGAAGTGCATATCTTGGATGAACAGGGGCGACCGGCTGCACCTGAAGTGCCCGGAGAGATTTGGTTCGAGACCGCCACCGCATTTTCCTATTTTAACAACGCGGACAAGACCCGAGAGGCGACATCAGCAGATGGCAAAATGAGCACCGTTGGCGATGTGGGTTACCTGAAGGACGACTTTTTATTTCTCACGGACCGTTCAACATTTATGATTATCTCTGGAGGGGTCAATATTTATCCGCAGGAAACGGAAGATTTATTGATTACCCATCCGATGGTGATGGATGCTGCTGTATTTGGTGTGCCGAATGAAGATTTGGGCGAAGAAGTTAAAGCGGTTATTCAGCTGGTTGAGGGTATTTCTGCGGATGAACACACCAGTGCAACGCTCATGGCGTTCTGCGCCGATCATTTGGCGCGGCACAAGTGTCCCCGTTCAATAGACTACGAGGCAGAACTGCCAAGGCTGCCAACGGGCAAGCTTTATAAACGTACGCTAAAGGATCGTTACTGGCATAGCCATAACAGTGGGATTATTTGACCCATAAGATCCGTATTTTTATCGGAATCAAGGTTTGAGTGGGGGCAAACTGGGATGCCCCCACCGATAGAATTGTCTCAATCCTCCACAACGGATTGGAATTGCTCGTACGCGCCAGCGAAGTCCTCCATGAAGTTCATGACAACGGTGCGCGCGGACAAGGAGTCGTTCATCAGTCCAACACCCTGACCGACCCAATAGGTGGCCAACTGTCGTGCGCCGGCGTGGCCGGATTCAGCGAGTTTGTCAATGCGCCGCAAAGGCGGGCCGCTGACCAGACCTTGAAGCGGCATTGGCAGGGGTTCCGGGGCTGCTTCTCCCTGCCATGCGTCGGTCCACGGTGAGCGCAGTTGGCGCGTATATTTGCCCGTTCGACTTTTTGAGCGGACGGTTTGACGAGAATTAGCCGATAACATCTTCTCCTTAATGCTGGGAAGGGTTTCTGCCTCGGTTGTGGTTAGCCAAACAGATCCGCACCATGCACCGGCCGCGCCCATCATCATGCAGGCGGCCATTTGCTTGCCGGTAACGATGCCACCGGCGGCCAGCACCGGCACATCCATGTTGTGCTGGCGTAAGGTTTCGATAACCTCTGGAACGACCACCAGCGTTGATATTTCGCCGCAATGGCCGCCGGCCTCAGTGCCCGAAACCACTAAAAAATCAACACCTGCTTCAACATTCTTGAGCGCATGCTCGCGTGAGCCGGTCAATGCTCCCACGGCGATGCCCTTGGCCCGCGCTGCGTCAACCATGAATTTAGGGGGGGCGCCCAAGGCGTTGACCACACTAGTAATGGGATGATTCAGCGCGACTTCAAGTTGTGCGCTGGCACCGCTTTCTCGCATATTGTCACCATAACCCTCTGGCAACCGGGTATCCCATAAATCAGCAGTGTCTATCCCGTGTGTTGCTAGAATGTGCTCGACGTGCCGCTTGTGTGTATCCGGCACCCGGTCAATCAAGTCCTGCGCGGTCAAGGTGCCTTCACGGTCTGCGATGCTAGTGGGTACGATCAAGTCTACGCCGTACGGATGACCGTCAACATGCTCGTCGATCCACGACAGTTCAATCTCCAATGATTCAGGGGAATGACCCACAGCGCCAAGGACGCCGTATCCGCCGGCTTTGCTGACGGCGGCAACAACATCTCTGCAATGGCTGAAAGCAAACAATGGAAACTCACAGCCAACCAGTTCACAGGCTTTAGACTTCATAAATCCTCCCAATAAGGTGCACCAATGGATATTAACGCCTAAATTCTCTGCTTAGCCAAGTGAAATGTCGAGCTTGAGTTTCGGTTCAACGCCTAGGCGGACAGCTTTAAAAGCTGGGCTGTTTATTCTAATGTTTTGATCAGCCGCGCTGCCTGCCTAAGGTTTTTGTCGACCCCCGCCTTACCCTCGAGTAACGTATGGGGGATTGTTAACGCATTTGATGAGGTCATTTGACGATGAGCGAAGTAGTTGCACCGAGTCTGAAAGATCCGCGCATACGCACAGAATTTGTTGAGGCCAACGGCCTCAGGTTTGAAGTCGATCAATGTGGCAAGTCAGATAAATTGGTGCTGTGTTTGCATGGTTTCCCAGAGCATAGTTTCTCTTGGCGATTCCAGTTACCCCTGTTCGCGGATCTCGGCTATGAAGCTTGGGCGCCAAATTTAAGGGGCTATGGTCAGTCTTCAAAACCAGAGGCCCAAGGCGCGTATGCGATAGAAGAACTGATGGAAGATGTGGCTCAGTTGATTGATGCCAGCGGCGCGCGCGAGGTGACTCTCGTGGCGCACGATTGGGGTGCGGTGATTGCGTGGTATTTTGCGATTCGCCAAGTGCGGCCGTTAAAAAAATTAATCATTTGTAATGTGCCGCACCCGCAGGCAATGCAGCAAAAATTCAATTTGGCGCAGTTGAAAAAATCTTGGTATATCTTTTTCTTCCAAATTCCCGGGCTTGCAGAATTCTTGATGAGCCGGAACAACGGCGCAGCCTTGGGTGGCATGATGCGCAGCTCTGCGGTCGATAAGCGTCATTTTGGCGATGAGGTCGGTGAGGTTTATCGTCGCAATGCAATGCAACCCGGTGCGCTCACGGCGATGGTCAATTATTACCGGGCTCTGGTTCGCGGTGGTGGCGCCAAGCGTCAGCGTGCGCTCGGATTTCCGAAAATCGAAACGCCAACGCTCATGGTCTGGGGTGAGGATGATGTTGCGTTAACAAAAGAAACCACCTACGGCACGGATCAATACGTACGTCATTTGACGATGCGTTATCTGCCCCGAGTCAGTCACTGGGTGCAGCAGGAGCAACCTGAAATAGTGAACGCGATGATGAAGGCCTTTTTGGCTGATGAAGCTGTGCCGCAACTACAATGGCGTGCGGAACTAGTCCTCGATGGTGCCGGCGCTGACATCGATCAAACCAATTAACCGCACAAGGACAGCGTATGTTGAGTGAGAATTTGCAGTGGGATCGTTTTATTAGCGAGAATCGTTGGGCCGTACTGACCACACTGCGCAACTCAGGCCAACCCAACAGTTCTGTGGTGGCTTATGCGCGCGATGGTGACGAGCTGGTCATCAGCACGCCGGGTGCAACCTTCAAGCGAGCATCAATAGAGGCAGATGAGCGCGTCAATTTGTGTGTGATCAGCAATGCGGAACCTTTCAACTTTGTCGCCATTGAAGCCAAAGCGATGGTGACCCGAGCACAATTAGAAGCGGATACCCGTAAGGTTTTTGCCAATATAGCCGGCAGTGGCCATACCGTGCCCGACAATTTGCCGCAATGGCTAGAGCAGCAGTCAAGGGTGATCTTACGGCTGTCGCCGGTGCGTATTTATGGCGTGATACGTTAATCGCTTAATCTTTCCAGGTTAGGTCCGCGGCGCAAATGATGGCCGCCATCCACCGGTAAAGTGACGCCCGTGACCCATGAGGCTTCAGGGCCGCACAAGTAGCGAACCGCTTGTGCGATGTCCTGGACCATACCGGTTCGTGACAAAGGCATACAAGCGAGATAATCCTCGCGCATGTGTTTGTTTTGGGTTAGCCCTTGTGACAGGTCGGTTTCCACCAGGCCAGGACAGACACTGTTTACCCGCACGTTCAAGGCGCCTAACTCGTCTGCTGCATTGCGTACAAGCATGTCAACAGCCGCCTTACTGGTGCAATAGGCACTCATGAATTTGTGTGTGCGTAATCCGGCAATTGAAGAAATGGCGCAAAGTGCACCACCACCGCTCTCCGCGATCGCCTGACCTGCATGTTTGAGGGTATAAAACGTGCCATTTAAGTTGGTTTGGATGACCTGATCCCATTGCTCAGATGTGGTTTGTAAAAATGGACTGGCCGCGCCGGTGCCTGCATTGGCAACCGCAAGCGTTATGGGTAGGCGCCGGTGGGCGTTGGCAATAGCGTCGGCGAGCGCTTGCTCATCGGTGATGTCAGCAACTGAACAACGCACTTCGCCGGATCTTGCGGGAAGGTCGTCGTTTAATGTGGTAATGGCTTGCTCCAGTGTGCTTTGGGTTCTTCCCAAAAGAGTCACGCTGGCGCCGTCGCGCAAAAAAGTCCTAGCGCATGCCAGGCCAATACCGCTGCCGCCGCCTGTAATGATGGCATGTTGCCCAATAAGATCATTCATCTATTTCTCCCAGATGTTAAACTTGGTGGATCGAAGCAGTAAGACGGTGCCGTTAATGGGGCAAGCAAGCAAGACCTTTGATGCGGTTGTGGTGGGCGCAGGATTTGGTGGTATGTACATGGCCCATCTCTTGCGCAGTAAAGGGTTCACGGTGCGCGGTTTTGAACGCGGCAGCGGTGTGGGTGGCACTTGGTTTTGGAATCGTTATCCAGGGTGTCGCTGTGATGTTGAAAGTATGGAGTATTCTTATCAGTTCTCCGATGGCTTGCAGCAAGATTGGCAATGGAGCGAGCGCTATTCTGCCCAGCCGGAAATTTTGGCCTATGCTGAGCATGTCGCGCATCGTTTTGAAATTCTGGGTTTGTTCACGTTCAATACATCGGTTGAAGGGGCCGATTTTGATGACCTGTCACGGTTGTGGACAGTGCGCACAGCCGCGGGTGAAGCTGTGCAAGCGCGTTATGTCATTATGGCAACGGGTTGTCTGTCTACCGCGAATATGCCAGATATTGCTGGCTTGGATCTCTTTGATGGTCAGTTACACCATACGGGTGCTTGGCCTGCCGAGGGACTAGATGTCTCTGGATTGCGTGTAGCGGTTGTGGGGACTGGTTCTTCTGCGATTCAATCGATCCCGCATATTGCGGCGCAAGCGCAGCATTTAACAGTTTTTCAACGTACGCCGAATTACAGCATTCCAGCGCAAAATGGCCCGATAGACACCACACGGGTTGCTGAAATTAAAGCGAACTATGAAGAATATCGGCGTCGCAATAAAAACCAGCCGGCTGCCTTTGGGGCAGATTTCCCCCGAAACGGCGACTCTGTTTTTGATGCAACCCCCGAAGAGCGAGAAAGCCGGTTTGAGGCGCATTGGGGGTATGGCGGATTTATGTTTATGGGGGCGTTTGCCGATTTGGGATTAGATCCACAAGCAAATGCTTATGCTGCTGAGTTTGTGCGCAGTAAAATCCGCGCAACGGTGAAGGACACTGCAACCGCCGAACTCCTGTGCCCAGATACCATCATCGGCTGCAAGCGTTTGTGTGCGGACACGGGATATTTTGAGACCTACAATCGCGATAATGTGACCCTCGTGGATATCAGTGCTCATCCGATTGAAAAACTCACCCGCAGCGGCTTGGTAGTTAACAAAGCGCTTTATGAGTTTGATGCGATTATATTTGCGACCGGATTTGATGCCATGACCGGTAGCTTGCTGAAAATGGAAATTCGTGGGGAAGGCGGCCTGACGCTTAAGGATAAGTGGGCGGATGGGCCGAAAACTTATCTTGGCTTGATGACGGCGGGTTTCCCCAATTTGTTCATGATGACCGGGCCCGGCAGTCCGTCGGTGTTAGCCAACATGATTACCGGTGTTGAACAGCATGCGGATTATATCTGCGACCTCTTGACCTGGTCACACAAGGAAGGTTTTTCCGAAATCAAAGCCGAGCCGGTGGCAGAGCAGACCTGGGTGGAGGTCGTCAATATGCGTTCACAGGCGACACTTTATCCGCGCTGCAACTCTTGGTATCTCGGTGCTAATGTGCCGGGGAAACCCAGAGTCTTTATGCCCTACCTGGGTTTTCCTGATTATGTCGCGCGGCTCCAAGAGATTCGAGACGCCCGCTATGAAGGGTTTGTTTTCGCCGCTGCTGGCGGTTGAGCAGGTTCAGTCACGCGCGCGAATGGCAATTGCGTTAGGTTTGGCGCGGCGCCGAGCCGGGCATAGGTTTTGTGTTGATGCTACAGGCGGCGTAAGCTGCAGCATTTGAGTGTAGGGATGAGGCGTGGAGTTAACCTGTTTTAAAGTTGAAATTGAGCACAATATTGCGCATGTGATCCTAAACCGACCGGATAAACGCAACGCAATGAATGCCGATTTTTGGCGCGAACTGCCAGCGATTATTCATGATATTGATGATCAATCTCGGGCCCGAGTGATCGTGATCTCATCAACCGGCCCCCATTTTTCAGCGGGTTTGGATCTGAGTATGTTTGGTCAGGCTGACGCCGAGTCGGGGCCTGAGCTGAATAAAAACCAGCGGGCCGTGGCGTCCTATCATCACATCCTGCACATGCAAAAGACATTTAATTGCCTGGAAGCCTGTCGTCTGCCTGTGATTGCGGCGGTGCAGGGCGGGGCAATAGGTGGTGGAGTGGATTTGTCCACCGCGTGTGATATCCGCTACGCGACTAAGGATGCGTTTTTTACCATTCAAGAAATCAACATTGGGCTTACCGCAGATGTGGGTACGTTTCCTCGACTGGTAAAGTTGTTACCCGAAGGGGTCGTGCGGGAGATGGCTTATACCGGGCGGGCCATGCCGGCATCAGAGGCGCAACAAGTGGGGTTGGTTAACCGAGTTTTCGACGATCAACAGGCAATGCTTGAGGGGGTTATGGGCGTCGCTGCAGAGATTGCAGCAAAGGCTCCGGTTGCGATCTATGGTTCGAAGCGAATGATCAATTATGCCCGTGATCACAGTACCGAAGATGCACTGGACTATATCAGCATTTGGAATACCAGCATGATGAATTCAGGAGAGATACAAGAAGCGATTGCTGCTCGAAAAGAGCAGCGCTCGGGGAACTTTGTCGATCTGCCGCCGAAGCGGCGCATGTCTTAGGTGCGATTGAGTGATCCTTAAAAGCCGCGCAAGACAGGTCGTTTAATTTGCAGGTGCTGGTCACCGGCGGTACCGGTTTTATAGGCGCACACACCGTTCGGGCGCTGCTCAACGCCGGCCATAAGGTGCGTTTGCTGATCCGCGGCGAAGCCAAAATGCGGCAGCTTTTTGGTAACCGTATTGAAGAATTTGTGGTTGGTGATGTCACGGATGAAACTGCGGTCAAGCAAGCGCTTTTGGGTTGTCAGGGTGTGATCCACTGCGCGGCGAAGGTCAGTGTCGATCCACGCGACGCACCCGCGGTGCAGGAGACGAACATCGGCGGCACTCGCTTGGTAATTGGCAGTGCGGTTAATCAGGGTTTAACCCATATTATCTACGTTTCCAGTGTTGCCGCGCTGTATGACGGCAGTGCGCAGGGGCTCAGCGGTTATTCCCCAGTGGGCCGCGCGCAGGGTGCCTACGGTCAGTCTAAGGTTGCCTGCGAGCACTATGTCCGTGCCCAGCAAGCGGCTGGCGCGCCTATTTCCATTACCTATCCGTCTTCGGTTATCGGCCCTGATGACCCCGGCTGCGGTGCGCCACATCAAGGCATAAAGACGTATCTGGCAGGTTATGTGCCGGTGATGCCCAGTGGCGGCCAATGGATAGACGTGCGCGATGTGGCTGCGGCACATTTAAGGTTGATCGAAGCAGATATGCCTGCAGGGCGGATTACACTTGGGGGGCATTTCCTGCCCTGGTCCGAGCTAGCAGATTTATTGGCTGAGCTGACCGGCGTCTCTAAGCAAAAAATATTTATCTCTGGTGGCTTGATGCGCTTGATCGGTCGGGCCTTTGATGGGTTGCGATTTTTCCGCCTGAGGGTGGCTTTGCCTGTCACACGCGAAGGTATGGTTTACGCGACACGTTGGGTGAAGCTAGAGCGGCATAGTGCCGAGTTGGACTTAGGGATGCATTTTCGCCCCGTTGAGGTCACTTTGGCAGATGCGATCGCCAGCCTCTTTGCAGCAGGAGAGATTTCCTCACGCCAAGCGGGAAAATTAGCCCGCGCCCTTTGACTATCTCAATACCCGCTAGATGCATTGGGAATCGTTGGGGCCTGAGATATAATTCGGGACCAACCCAGCGATAGACAAGACATGACAGTAATGAGTTTTGATGCGGCCGTGTTAAACCGCCGTTCGGTGAGGGGTTTCTTGCCTAAACCGGTTCCTAAAGACCTCATGAGAACGGTCTTTGACCTTGCCCAATGGTCTCCCTCTGGCACCAACGTGCAGCCGTGGCAGGTTTATGTGGCCTCTGGTTCGGTACGCGATGACATGCGCGCCGAGTTTTTGCGCAGGGTGAGCCAGGGTATCCCGTCTAACCCGGACCACAAGAGCAAGGGGCGTTTAACGGATCCCTTCAAAACACGCCGTCGCGATTGCGCCCGGGTTTTATATGACGCGATGGACATTGCATGGGAGGATAAAGCCGCAAGAGCGGCGGCGGGTAGACGTAATTTTGAATTATTCGACGCACCCCATGTTGCGTTTTTTTGTATGCAGGAT
Source organism: Gammaproteobacteria bacterium UBA4421 (assembly GCA_002389675.1). GTDB lineage: Bacteria > Pseudomonadota > Gammaproteobacteria > Pseudomonadales > Azotimanducaceae > UBA4421. The sequence goes on along the minus strand of DGQF01000060.1, from coordinate 35,904 downwards.
ATTTTTGGCGCGCAGTCCGCAGCGGATATCGGTATGTATACGCAAACACTCATGCTTGCCATGACGGCACATGGCCTAGCTTCTTGTGCACAGGGCACGATGGGTCATTATCCCGATTTGGTTCGTGAAACCTTCGGTTTGAAAGACGATATGACCGTGTTGTATGGCCTAAGCTTTGGTTTTGAAAATGTTGCCACGCCGGCCAATCAGGCCCGCACCACGCGTGCACCGTTAGACGAAACGGTGCAATTTTTAGGGGGTGATATTGACTACGGCTGTGCCTGACGAGCCGCTGGGTTGTCATAAGGCTGCGATAGAAAGCGGCGCCTTGTCTATTGGTAAGGGTCATTGCGGGAAGCGAGAATACCCATGACTGTTTATATTGAAGTTTCACTGGTTTTGCTCTGGGCGTTTCTCATGCTGCGTTGTGTTGTTGCCGAATATCAATATTACCAAGCGGTCAAAACACTCGAGCCTGACCTCTGGTCAGCATTGGGTTCGCCGACTTGGTTCAGGATCCCGATGGTATTTTTGTCGCCCAAAAATGCTGCCCGCCTAGGTCAAATATCTAACATAACCATTGCGCGGCACGCGCTTCGTCACCGCCGGGCTCGCTTGCATTTTTTGGTCTATGTGGTGGGTATGCTGGTGCTGGGTACGTTGTTTTTTCAATTTTCTGGAGATTTCTTGTGAGTGTTGATTATCAAGTTTCGTCGGAACAGGCGTTGAGGGAAATTCTCGGGGAGCCGGTACATGAACTGGTTTTGGCAAAAAGCGCGCCAACGCTGACGCAACCGGTGCGAGCGTTCATTGAGATGTCGCCTTTTTTGTGTCTGGCGACTCATGCACAGGATGGATCCGCTGATGTGAGTCCCAGAGGAGATGCGCCTGGATTTGTTGCTATCCGCGATGAGCGAACGCTGATTATCCCGGAAAGACCCGGCAATAAACGGCTGGACAGTGTCATAAACATCATTAATCAGCCGCATCTGGGCCTCTTGTTTATGATACCGGGTGTGCAGGAAACGGTGCGTGTGAATGGCACGGGAGTGATCACGACAGATCCAGATGTGCTGGGGCAATTTAGTGTGAATGGGAAACTGCCACAGGTCGCCATTGTGGTCAGTGTAATCGAAGCGATGGGGCATTGTTCCAAGGCTTTACGTCGCTCCAAGCTTTGGCAGAATGATTATAGGGCGCAAGAAAAAGTGCCTACGCTCGCAGAAATGATGTCTGGCCACTTAGCGTTAGACGCAGCGACGCAGACGATGCTGGTAGACGCCATTGAGGATGATGCTGAGAATAATTTGTATTAGTTGCCAAGAGCAGAGCATGCTTTTTTTGGCGGATGTGTTGTTTGCTGGCTCGTTTGCCGCTAACTTTTGCGGATACGCACCACCTTCATGAATTCAAAGGGTATGCCCGCGATCTCTTCAACTTGAGGGTAGTACGTTAAGTTTACGACTGCGTCTTTGAGGTTTTGATACTTGCGCTTTCTGCTGTATTTAAAGGGTACTTCATAGCCTTTGAGCATCAACGTGTTTACGACCCATTCCTCGCGCTCCCGTTGTACGTGGCTTACCACCTTGGCGGCGTCCAGCTGATTGAGCTGCGAATTCTTTTGCAGGAGTTTGTCGAGGTCGGTTTTCATCTTGTTTTCTCAACCAATCCAGTGCTGGGCCCCCTAATGTAAAGCAAAAGTTTAGCGCCAATAGTTGCTTGGGCGCTAGGTATTGCACCATCCGGCTTATTTGGGTTCCCGCAAAAGACCGAAAGGAATACGATAGGGCCGTGAAAAACGTGTTGAGATAAGCGCTTATGACTGCCTTAGTTTGGTTTAAAAATGATCTGCGCACGCTGGATCATCCTGCCTTATATCAGGCGATGGCCTGTGACTCGGTGGTGGCATGTTATTGCGTGAGCACAGCGCAATGGCGCAGCCACGATATGGGTGACAGGCGTCTGGCTTTTCAGATGCGAGCCTTGGACGATCTCAGTCAGCAACTGGAACGCCTGCGCGTGCCGCTGAAAATCATGGAGACCCCTTGGTTTGAGCAGGTGCCAGCTGCTTTGGGAGAGTTGTGCGCAAGTCATCAGATCGATGCGGTTTATTTTATTGACGAATACCCGTTGAATGAACGGACCCGGGACGATGCGGTGGCCACCTATCTTCAGTCTTTGGGAGTACGGGTGCACCGTTTTGTGGCTGATGTTTTGGCGGCTCCCGGTTCCGTGCTGTCACTTAAGGGCGAGCCCTATACGGTCTTCAGCCCTTTTTTCAAACGCTGGCAGGTTGCGGTGGCCGATACACCAAAACCGCTGCCGGAGCCGCAGCCGCAAGCCAATACAGGGCTCGCCTTTGAGCGCCGTAAGCCACACTGGGACGGCGTTGCCGCTGATTTAGATGCGCAGCGATGGCCGGCTGCGCAGAACTGTGCGCTCGCCCAGTTGGACGAGTTTTTATATGACCGCGTGCAGCATTACCCCGAGGCTCGCGATTTACCTGCTGTGCCAGGCACCAGCGGGTTGTCAGCCTATCTGGCTGTTGGCAAGATCTCCGTGCGCCAATGTTTGCATCGTGCTTGGGCGGAGATGGCGCACGGTAGTGGGCGAGTCAATGGTGTGGAAAAATGGCTGAGCGAAATCGCTTGGCGGGATTTTTATCGCCACGTCGTGGCGTTGTTTGCACATGTCAATTATGGATGCGGCTTCCGTCGCGAAACCGACCGACTGCCTTGGCGTGATGCACCGGGCGATTGGATGGCCTGGCAGCAAGGTCAAACAGGGTATCCGCTGGTGGATGCCGCTATGCGGCAACTCAACGCAACCGGCTGGATGCATAATCGCTTGCGCATGGTGGTGGCCATGTTTCTTACCAAGCACCTATTGATTGATTGGCGACGGGGTGAGCAGTATTTTATGCAACATCTGGTCGACGGAGATTTCCCCTCGAATAACGGTGGATGGCAGTGGAGTGCATCTACCGGTACAGATGCCCAGCCTTATTTTCGAATTTTTAATCCAACTACACAGGGGCAACGATTTGATCCCGAGGGGGAATTTACTCGACATTGGGTGCCGGAATTGGCGGATGTGCCCCGTAAATATCTTTATGAACCCCACTTATCGGGTGTGTCGGAATATGTGGCGCCGATTGTTGATCATCGTTTTGCACGCGAGCGGGCGCTGGCGTTTTTCAAGGCAAACCGTTAACTTGCAGGGCTTTGCGCGCGTTAGATAGGAATATGTTAAAGCACACTAGGGGAGATTTATGACGGCCCTAACGTCAATTTTTGCAGATCATTTATTCTTAGGTAAAACCGTTCTGGTTACAGGGGGTGGACGCGGCATTGGTCGCGAGATAGCGCTGGCGTTTGCCCGTTTGGGTGCGGACTGCGTGATAGCCAGTCGCCAAGTGGAGGCGCTGGCGTCAACAGCAGCAGAAATAGAGGCGTTAGGTCGCCGCTGTTTGGTGGTGCCGACCAATATTAGAGATACCGAATCGGTTGATAATCTGGTTGAGCAGGCCATAGAACAAATGGGCCAAATAGATTTCCTGATTAACAATGCAGGGGGACAATTTCCAGCGAATCCGCTGGATATTTCTGATAATGGCTGGCGCGCGGTGGTGGATTTGAATCTTAACGGCACCTGGAATGTCACCAATCGTGTGGGCCGACATATGGTCGCACGTGGTTTTGGCGCCATTGTCAATATCGTACACATTTATTCATACGCCCGAGGGGCGCCTGATTTTCCGCATTCGGGGGCCGCGCGCGCGGGTGTTGTGAACCTAACAAAAAGCCTCGCCTTTCATTGGGCGAGACATAATGTCACGATCAACTGCGTAGCTCCGGGCACTATCAGCACAGATGGGGTTCGTGAGGAAGAATTTGCGGCGTCGGATAAAGAGGATTACGAGGACCTCGCAATCGCACAGATTCCTGCTAAGCGTCTGGGCGAGGCTGATGAAACGGCGTCTCTGTGTGTCTTTCTCTGTTCGCCGGGTGCGCGTTATATTAATGGTTCTGATTTGGTGGTTGACGGCGGTAACGGTCTGGCCAGTTGGGTCCCTTTGATCGAACCTGCGTAGAGCTTGTTCATAAAAAAACGGAGTTGCAATGACAAATACGGAAGTGGTCTTAAATTTTATACAGGCATGGAACAATATGGATTGGGCTGCGGTAGAGGATGCGTTTACCGAAGATGTGGTCTATCACAATATCCCCATGGAGCCTATTCACGGCAAGGCTGCTGCGGCTGCGGTGGGTCCCGCGATGGGGCCTCGGGAGGTTGATTGGCAAACTCTGCACATTGCAGAAAATGGCAACGTTGTGCTGACCGAGCGTATAGACAATTTTATTATGAGTAATGGTAAAGGGCTTTCAATTCCGGTTATGGGCACTTTTGAGATTGAAGAAGGGAAAATAAAAGCGTGGCGTGATTATTTTGATCTGGCGACGTTTACGTCACAGATGGCTTAGTCTGATTTAAAAGGGGAGACAGTTATGGATATCGCAACAAGTAAAGCAATTTTCGTCGGCGGTGCATCAGGGATGTGTCGCGCGGCCGCGACTAAATTTGCTGAAGGTGGGGGGCAGTTGGCCATTTTAGATTTAGAACAGTCTGACGGCGTCGCTGTTGCAGAGTCGCTGGGCGGACATTTTTTTGCGTGTAACGTGATGGATTTTGACGGTATGGCGCAGGTCATTGATGCAGCCGTTGAAGCCCTAGGGGGGCTTCATTTTGTCGTCAACACAGCCGGTGGAGGGGTGGCGCAACGTACGCTTAAGCGCGACGGCACCAAACATTCCTTAAGCGATTTTCGCCGGATTATTGATCTTAATTTAATTGCCTCATTTAATATCAATACTTTGGCTGCCGAACATATTGCTAAAAACGAGCCCAATGCAGACGGTGAACGCGGTGTGATGTTGAACACCGCATCAATTGCTGCTTTTGAGGGTCAAATTGGCCAGGTTGCCTATACTGCGGCGAAGGCGGGTATTGCTGGCATGACGCTGACGATGGCGCGTGACCTGGGTAACCTCGGCATCCGTTGTATGACCATTGCGCCGAGTTTATTTGATACGGGTTTGACTGCGGGTATCCCGGATGAGGGCGCTGCGCAACTGACGAAAGACGCGGCTTTTCCGCGCCGTATGGGCCAGCCGCATGAGTATGCGACTATGGCAATTGCTATTTTTGAATGCCCAATGATGAACGGTTCGACCTTGCGAGTAGACGGTGGCCAGCGCTTTGCACCTCGTTAGGTGAGGGTATTGAGGAACGCCAGCAAAGCCGTGTTGACGGCTTCTGGCGCCTCCTGCTGGGTCCAATGACCGACATTCGGGATCAGTTGGTTAGCTCGCAGATCTTTTACGTGGCCAGGCATACTTTTGAGGGCCTCGGCAGCCATCATGATCACACCATCTCGTTCGCCGGCCACAAATAGCGCAGGCTGGTGAATCTCGGTGGGGGCGTTTTCGGTTAGCGACCAAGTTAAATTGTGATTTCGGTAGTAGTTGAGGGGGCCGCGAAACGTACTGTGCGTGAATTCATCGACGTAGAACTGTAAATCTTGTTCATCCAACCAAGCACCCATTGTTTCTGGATCCGGCAGATCACTTAACAGGTCAGCGTCAGCGGGTTTGGGTGTGAGGCTCGCCAAATCCATTTGCGCGCTCCCCATATGATAAAACTTTCGCAGCGAAGTGCGCACGTCGGCTTCCAGTTCAGCTTCTGCAAGACCCGGTGTTTGAAAGTACAGCTGATAAAAAAACTGATCTTTGAAAATTTGGCGCAGTGTATCCAGTGGGGGTGCTGCGCCCCGTGGGGTGAAGGGAACCGATAAAGCGCCCACTGCGCTTATGCGGTTGGGGTGGTTCAGTGCGCAACTCCACGCGGTTGGAGCCCCCCAATCATGTCCAAATACCACCGCTGTTTCATATCCCAAAGCGGGGATCAGTCCGATAATGTCGTTAACCACCTCTACCTGATTGTAGGCGTTGATCGCCTCGGGCTTATCAGATTCACCGTAACCGCGCATATCCGGTGCGACAACGTGATACCCAGCATCGGCCAGTGGTTGAAATTGGTGGCGCCAAGAATACCAAGACTCTGGGAATCCATGACATAACAACACCAGTGGGCCTTGTCCCTGCTCCGCGATATTGAGTTTAATCCCGTTGGTAGTGACGCGTCGGTTGGTAATATGAGGGAAGTTGGTGCAGGTGGTCATGGCAGCTCCGCGGTTAAGCAAGAAAAAATAAAAAAACAAGATAACGCCAAAATCATCTGTCGCATAGGGTGGCTATTGATTTTGCAGTGCGCCTGACCGGCCAATATTGCGCAGGCGCAAGAGGAACCGCCTTGTCAGTTCATTTTTAGCCGGAAATTCGGTTTAATGATGGCTAATCTTTGGGGGTAAATATGAACTTTGATTTCTCTGATGACCAGAAACTGCTGGCTGATCAGGTCAAACGTTATTTAGATGACAACTGCGGTATGGATCGAGTGCGGCAGGTGTTAACGGGTTCACCCCGTATGGCACAAGACGTTTGGGAGGGCCTGGCGAGGATGGGGCTTTTGGGTACGGCTGTCCCTGAGAGTTATGGTGGTGCCGGTGCAGGTTATGCAGAATTGTGTTTAGTGGCCCAGCAGTTGGGTGCGCATATCGCGCCGGTGCCATTTGGTTCGACAGTATATCTGGTGGCCGAAGCACTTTTGCTGTGGGGTTCGCAGGCACAACAAGAATATTGGTTGCCGCAAATTTGTGCCGGAACGGTCAAAGGGGCGCTGGCGACGGTTGAATCGGTTGGGCAGTTGACGCCCGGACAGATCCACGCGGAGGTAGTCAATGGCGCCTTATGCGGTAAAAAGGTTGTAGTGACTGACGGCGGCGTGGCTGATTTGTATCTGGTGATGGCCAAACATGGTGATCAATTGAGCCTGTTTTTGGTTGAACGTGCCGCTCAGGTTGATGTGTTGAATGTAGATTCGGTGGATTTAAGCCGAGATGTTGCGCAGGTGAATTTTCAAAATGCGCCTGCTCAGCTGTTAGTGGCTCAGGGGTGGAACGCGCTAGAGGTGCTGCAAAATCGTGCGGCGGTGTTGTATGCATTCGAGCAATTGGGGGGTGCCCAGCGGGCATTGGATATGGCAGTTGCCTACGCTCAAGAACGTTTTGCGTTTGGCCGTGCCATTGGTTCGTTTCAGGCCATAAAACATATGTTGGCGGACATGTTTGTCTCGCTAAAATTGGCTGAATCTAACTGTTATTACGCAGCTTGGGCATTGGCGAACAATACGGCGGATCTGCCGTTGGCGGCCGCAACTGCGCGAGTCAGTGCAACACAAGCTTTTCAGCTGTGCGCCAAGGACAATATTCAAGTGCACGGCGGTATGGGATTTACCTGGGAATTTGATTGCCACCTTTACTATCGACGGTCGAATTATTTAGCGTTGGAATTGGGTAGTTTGAGTGAGTGGGAGGCGCGTCTTGTTGAAGCCTTACCGCGAGTAGAGAATATTTAGGAGTTATCATATGGATTTTACGGATACCCCCGCAGAGGCTGCTTTCCGAGAGCAAGCACGTGACTTTATTGCCGCTAACGCCCCTCATTATTTGGCGGAGCATTTAGCCAAAAGCGGCTTTGGTCATACCAACACCGGAGAGCACGACGCGCTTTCGGAAGCTAAGAAGTGGCAGCGCACAAAAGCGCAAGCGGGTTGGGCGTGTTTGCAGTGGCCAACCGAGTTCGGGGGGCGCGGCGCATCCCCCATAGAAAACGTCATTTGGTCGCAAGAAGAAGGCTTGTATTCGCGGCTTACCGGGACCTTTATTATTGGGCAGGGTATGTGCGCGCCAACGCTTATGGCGTTTGCAGACCCATCGCACAACACGCGGCTATTGCCTAAATTGGCCAGTGGTGAAGAGGTCTGGTGTCAGCTGTTTTCCGAGCCGCACGGCGGTTCGGATTTGGCCGGGCTGCGGACAAAAGCGGAAAAGGATGGGGATGAATGGCTTGTCAACGGCCAAAAAATTTGGACGTCTGGCGCTCAGCATTCAGACTATGGGTTGCTGATTACGCGTACGGATGCAACGGTGGCCAAACATAAAGGGTTAACCATGTTTTTCTTGGACATGAAATCGCCTGGGGTCAGGATTGTGCCGATAAAACAAGCCAACGGTAATAGCGAATTTAATGAGGTCTATTTTGAGAATGTGCGAATCCCCGATGACCAGCGCGTGGGCGGCGTCGGCGAGGGCTGGCGCGTCGCAATTACGACATTGATGAACGAGCGAATGGCCATTGGTGGAAGCATTGCAACTGGGTTTCCTGAAATTCTGGAATGGGCACAGTCCGCGCAACTCAACGGGCGGCCCGCATTAGAGGACCCCAATGTAAAGTCCAAGTTGGCTGATTGGTACGTCAAAGCTGCAGGTTTGAAAAACAATGCCTCCCGGCAAATTACAACATTAAGCAAAGGCGGACTGCCGGGCCCTGAGAATTCGATGGGCAAGTTAGTGGCGGGCAATATGATGCAAGATATCGCTAAATTTGCCCTCGACCTACAGGGTTTGTCGGGGGTTTTGGTTGATCCGTCTGTGGCTGAGGGGGCTGCTCGGTTTCAGGCAATGTTGTTGCGCTCTCCGGCAGTGCGGATAGAAGGTGGTACAGATCAGATTTTACGTAATATTATCGGTGAGCGGGTGCTTGGATTGCCTGAAGATATGCGTGCCGATAAGGGTATTGCCTTTAGTGACATTCCCACGAGTGCTCTGTAGATGTGGTTGCGTCTACGCCAGATTGCGCTGGTGGCCCCACAGTTGGCGCCGGTCGAGCAAGCTTTGGTTACGGTGTTGGGATTGACGGTATGTTTTCGCGACCCTGGGGTGGGTCAATTTGGTCTGGAAAATGCGCTGCTTCCGGTGGGTGATCAATTATTAGAAGTGGTGGCGCCCACACAAGAATCTACGGCGGCTGGTCGTTATTTGAAACGTCGCGGTGGACCGGGTGGCTATATGGTCATTACCCAATGTGATGCGCACGCGCCACGTCGCGCGCGCGTAGAGTCGCTTGGTGTGCGTTTGGCACACGAGTTTAGCACCGCGAGTTTTTCAAATATGCAACTTCATCCCAAAGATACAGGTGCAACCTTTTTTGAAATTGATGAGCAAAAAGGTGCGGGCGCGCATGATCTGGATGGGCCATGGATGCCGGCCGGGCCCGATTGGCAGCGCGCAAAATCTACCGAGCGTGTTACCGGTATCGTGGCCGCAGAGCTGCAATGTGATCACCCGGACGAAGTGGCTGCGCGTTGGGGGGAGATTGCAGAAATTTCTGTGAATCAAGACTGCAGTTTGACCTTGGATAATGCCAGTCTCCGCTTTGTCCCTTGTACTGATGGCCGACCAGAAGGTTTAGGGGCGATTGATGTTTCTACTGCTGATAAAGCAGCCATATTAGCTTCTGCACAAGCCATTGGTGCGCGCCGCGGGGATCATCAAATTTATTTGTGCGGGATGCGGATTAACCTAGTTTGAAGGGCTACCAAGACATCCTCTATGAAGTGAATGCGCCGAGCGCAATCATTACGTTAAACCGGCCTGATCAGCTCAATGCGTTTACCCTGCATACACTCAAAGAAATCCGTCATGCCGTTGAGTCTGCGGCCGATGACCCTGCAGTGGTAGGGATTATTCTGACCGGCACCGGTCGAGGGTTCAGCGCTGGGCTGGACATGGCCGCGCTGGCGGCGGCGACGCAGAATACGACTGATGAGTCGGTGGTGCCTGTTGCGCTGGACCCAGAGGCAGATCTGCCCGGCATTTTCAGCTATTTTATGCGTATACCTAAACCGATCATTGCAGCCGTGAATGGCGTGGCTGCCGGTGGCGGGTTTATTTTGGCGCTGTTGAGCGATATGAGGTTTGCCAGTGCGGATGCAGTCTTGACCACCGTTTTTTTGAAACGCGGCCTGATCGCCGAGCACGGTTCGAGTTGGCTGCTGCCCAGGCTTGTTGGCGTGAGTAAAGCGCTCGACCTGTTGTGGATGAGTGACAAAATATCCGCTGCGCAAGCACTGGATCTTGGGCTGGTCGACCGGGTGTTTGCCGCTTCGGATCTGCTGGTTGAAGCTCAGCAATATGTAACGCGATTAAGCAAAATTTCGGCCCCTCAAGCCATCGCTGCCACCAAGCGCATGGTCTATGACCATCTTGGGACGAGCTATGAATTGGCTTTACATGATGCTGATCGCATGCAGACTAAGTTTGTTGCGGCACCTGATGCAAAAGAGGGCGCTGCTGCCTTTATGGAGCGGCGGTCGCCGCAATTTGCGCCCGTGGGTGAGGCAAATGAAGAGGCAGATAAGCGGTAACCGGTGGTTTGAAAATTGACTAGGATGATGACAAATGGCGTATGAAACTCTGTTGACGACAATGAATGGTGACGTACAGGTGATTACCCTGAATCGGCCCGAGCGCTTGAACGCTTGGACCTATCAGATGGGGGGTGAATTGCGTCGTGCTGTAGAGGCGGCGAATGGCAATCCTGCAGTCAGTGCGATAGTGCTCACCGGGGCCGGCCGTGGTTTCTGTGCCGGTGCTGATATAGAAGCGGTATTCAAAGCACAATCGGAAAGCGCCCCAGAGCGTGGCGCGGATGAGGGTGCAGGTGACTGGGTTGCGTTGGTGCGCGCCTCCAAGCCGATGGTGGCCGCTATTAATGGACCCGCTATCGGGGTGGGCCTGACGCAGATTTTGCCTATGGATTATCTGATAGCAGCGTCCGGCGCCAAGCTATCGCTCCGTTTTGTGAAAATGGGGGTTGTGCCTGAATTGGCGAGCTCACATTTTTTGTTTGCTCGGGTGGGTTTTGGTCAAGCCAGTGAACTGATGCTCACGGGTAAAACCATTGCTGCGCAAGAGGCTTTGAGCGTTGGTTTGGTAGATAAGGTTGTTGCGCCGGAGGAGCTTTTAAAAGCTGCCTGCGACCTTGCCGCCACAATGGGCGAGCATTCGCCAGCGGCGTTACGCCAGATTAAGCAGTTGATCACCGCAAACGCCAGTGAGGCTGATCTTGCTGTGGTGCAAAAACGGGAAATCCAAGCACTCAATGAAGCCTACCGTTCGCCTGAGCACAAGGAGGCGATTGCGGCGTTTATGGAAAAACGTGCACCTGATTTTAAGTCGGTTCGCTAAAGGCAAGCAAACAACGGAGCGCCGTCATGGCATACGTAGAGAATATGACCATACATGATGCTGATTCTCATGTGATGGAGATGCCCGAAACTATTCTTGAGTTTTTCGAGGCGAAGTATCGCCTGCAATTTGAACGTTTTGCGGCGGAAAAACTGCGCGTTTCACCGGAACTCAAAGCGATGGCCGCTCGCCACGACGATGCGGATTTTTGTGCTGAGGCGCAGGCTCAACTGATGCTGCGCAAAAACCACCTGGCGCTAGGTGCTTTTCGCAAAGAAGACCGTTCTCGCACGTTAGATTTTTTGGGGTTTACCAGCCAGTTGGTGTTTACGACGGCAGCGTTGGGAAACTATGGTTTGGAGGCGACTGCCGATTCAAATTTGGCGTTAGCTGCCGCGCGGGCGCATAACCGTATGAATGCTGATTTTTGTGCAGTTGATGACAGATTGTTGGCTACGGGTTACGTGCCCTTGGTGGACCTTGAAGCCGCTCCAGAAATAGCGGCCCAAGCGCTTCGCTTAGGGTGTAAGGCGTTAATGATTCCATCTAAATGTCCGCCGCGGCACAGCCCCAGCCATATTCATCTGGATCGGCTTTGGTCGCTGGCTCAGGAGGCTGGCGTGCCTATATTGTTTCACGTGGGCGGCGAGGAAAAAATGAGTGAGGCCTATTTCAACAATGGCTTGCCCCGGGTCAAAGATTTTCATGGGGGAGAAGAAAATTTTACTGGGCTGAGCTTTATGAGTATTCCCGTAGCCATTTGGCAGACTATGGCGGCGCTGATTTTTGACGGCGTGCTAGAGCGGCACCCGAACTTGAAATTTGGTGCGATTGAGTTAGGTGCCGCCTGGTTGCCCAGTTGGCTGCAATTTATGGATTCAGCCTGGGGGGCTTTTCGTAAGGGCGAAGCCCGTTTGCAGAATCTGTCATTGAAACCCAGTGAAATGGCCAAACGGCAGTTTCGTGTTACGCCATATGCGCATGAGCCAACGGGCTGGATTTTGGCTAATTCCAGTGAGGATATGCTGCTATTTTCTTCTGATTTCCCACATATAGAAGGTGGGCGCAATCCTGTTAAACGGTTTTCAGACAACATGCCCGGTGTTAGTTCCAGATCGATGCAAAAGTTTTATCGAGACAACTTCATTGATCTCATGGGAGCAGGTCTCGCGCCGTCATTACGCGATCACCCAAGTTTACGATAGCCTGATTAAGCACGAGTCACTCGTTAGTGACTTAATTGCTTTTATGACGGCCAATGCGCTGCGCTGCATTCTTGCGAATGTTCATGTGATAGAGGCTGTAATCGTATATGTGCATGCTGTTGCCGAGCATCCGAGAGGGAAATGCATTAGAGCGTAGTTCTTGCACAGCAAGTTGGCCATCAATACATTGGGCGTCAGCGACGCCCACTTCAAGCTGCATTTGGGTAATGTCTTCGCCTTCCTTGCCTTTGCCTTGGGAGGGAAAGCCGATGCCGCCTAAATTCTTCTCGTGTCCGACATAAGTATTGTCGACGCGCCAACTCAACGGGTTGGTGCACAATAAATTGGCAGTATCTCCAAATGCGCCTGCGCCAGGACCGTCCATGGCGTTCCAGCCCAGTGCACAGCCGGTTTGTTGTGCATCTTTGCAGGCGGGTACAGGGCCGAGTTGATCATGGCTAATGGAAAAACCAACCAGATAAGCAGCTACCATATCGTCTAATCTTTCGGTATCTGCGATGTGCTCGCGTAGCAATTGTGTGGCATGTCGAGTTCCCTGCGAATGGCCGGCCAAGATAAAGGGCTGTCCCGGACCTATGCGCCGGATGAATTGTTCAAACGCGTCCACAACGTCGGCGTAAGCCAGACCCAATGCCTGCTCACCATCGCCGCTGGTATCAAAAAAAGAGAAAAAAGTGGCTTGCCGGTAGCGCGGTGCATAGACATCACAGCAGCCGTTAAAGACGCTCGCTTGGTGCCTGAGAATCCGTTCATCAACGGCCCAGTTGGCTTCTTCGTCGTCTAAGGGTTGATTCCATGTCTGTTTGAAATATGACGTAGGGTGTATGAAAAACACCGCAACACCGCTGGGTTCTCGGGTTGTGCCCAAGGGTAACTGATCAGACGCGTCAATTCGGCTGGGCAGTGCGGCCCAGAATGCGTCGTCTTCATAATTCGGCTTCTGGGGGGCAACCTGTTCTGCAAAGGTTTGCTCGGGCCCTATCTGCCATTGGATTACAAAAGACAGTAGGGGGCCTCTAAAGACATACCCAAAGATCAAAATCACTAGCACGCCAGCGCTCAAGGACAGAAGAATTTTTTTCATGCGGGTTGCCTCACTAACAGATTAGAAGTTCACGGCTAAGATTTAATTTTGTTGGTCAATGGTGATGTTCATCACTAGGCGGGTCTATTGGTTCGTTGGGAAAATAAATGAGTGGGCCGAATTTTGTCATATTCCGCCAGCACCGGCGCAAATTCCTCAGGCGTGCTCGCGTGAATTACGATGCCGTCAGCACCGGCGGTGAATTGGTCAACCCAGCGCTGGGCACAGGTTTTTGCATTGCCCACTGCAGCAGGTCGCCAATCTTCAGGAATTAACTTGGCTATTTCTGCAATTTGGCTGAGCGTCGCGACGCTATCGATGGCGCCGCGCATATTTTTTACCGTTGAGTCAGCGCGAAAGCGGGCGAGAATGTCTTTGTCCCAATTGTTGATCTCTACCAACATGTCGCCATAACCGGGAATTTGAAGGTAAGTGGCGAGTCGCGCAATGATGTATTTCAAATAAGTGGATTCGCTGACGTCACAGGCGGTGGCCAGCACGGACCACAGCTTGCCCTTTGCCGTTGGCTTTCCGGCTAATGCTTCGCCCGCTCGAAATTGTGCCACCGCGTTGGATAAGGCTTCATCACTCATGAATGTGTGCAAGTGTGCACCGTCATAAATTTGGCCCGCGTGGTGTAGGCTTTTAGGCCCAAAGCCCACGTACATTAAAGGAATGTCTGCGGTGACATACGGAGCGAGACTGAGCGCCGCAAACTGTCCAAGTTGCCCTCTGTGATCGATGACTGTTTCGCCCGCCCAGAGCCGACGCAGAATATCAATAAACTCTCGTTCGCGGGCAAATGTGGGTTGATCTACACCCCAGGCGCGCCAGCGACCGGCAAACCCCTTGGCTAAACCCAGTGCAAACCGCCCCTGGGATAAACGTTCCAGGGTCGAGCCGATGGATGCGGTCACCACAGGGTGGCGGGTATTCAAGTTGGTTCCTGAGGTGCCAATGAAAATTGACTCGGTGACTGCGGCGCAAGCGCCGCAGATTGCTGCAATCTCTTTATAGTCTGATCGCTCAGAGATCATGACATTGCCAATACCTAATGCTTCTGCATCTTGTACCTGCCGCAGTACGTCGCGTGGCGTGCGTGTATGCCCGGGTAGTCCATAAAAGCCAAGTTCGGGATACTTTGAGGTGGGCGCGTTCATCTGAGGGTCTACCTTAGCGATTGTAGGTAAGCGTTGAGAAACGTGTGATTGGGGTCGATTTGATCGCGAACTTTCCACCAGTTGTCCCACTGGGGGTGGCGTTGGGCTAATTGATCGCCGCTGAGGTAATTGACTTTCCCCCAGTGGGGCCGCCCCTCAAACTCTAAAAACAGTTCTTCGCAAGCGCGGAAATAGGCTTCGTCATCCAGCTGGATGTCCTGATGAACCGATATCGTGACGGTGTCTCGCGCGTAAGCGGTTGACATCCACACGTCGTCGGCCGCTAGCGTGCGGTACTCCACGGGCCACCTAACGTGGTCAAAGCGTGAGTTTAACAGTTCACACAGTGCAGCCATACAGGCGGGACCTTGCTCGATGGGCACGCTGTATTCCATTTCTGTGTGTTTATGAGGCCGGTGATTCGGCAGTACTTCGTGACTCCAAGCGCACCGTTTTCCTTCCTCGGCGAGGGGGTATTGAGGCGCATGCGCGGTGATGTTGATGGATTTTCCTTGAGCTCGGTCATTCTGCGGGTACCAGAAAAACTCATGGTGCCGATGTTGTTTCGCGGTGCTCGGGAACTGATTGAGGGTTGCCTTAAGCGTATCGTGCCAGGCAGTTTCTTGTAGGCAGTAGGCGGGTTGAAGTTGTAAATTCAATCTCGTCACGATACCAAAAGCACCCAAATGTAGTCGGCTGGCCTGCCAAAGTTCTGTGTTATCTACAGGGCTGCAATCGACAAGTTCACCGTTGGCCAGCGCAATGCGCGCGCCAATAACGGTGGCAGAAAGATTTTTGAGCTTAACCCCTGTGCCGTGGGTGCCCGTGGCGGTAGCGCCGGCGATGGCCTGCTCATCGATATCACCCTGATTGCTCAGTGCCAACCCCGCTTGATTCAGGGCTGCACCCAGCGCATAGATACGAGTGCCAGCCCCAACCCAAGCAGTATGTTTATCCAGATCAACAGAAAATACGCCTGCCAGTCCCTGTGTGTCCGCAAGGATATCGGTAGGCGAGACCAGCGGGGCGTGACTGTGCGTGGCGCCGGCTACCCTAATTTGGCGTCCGTTTTGGTCAGCGGCCCGTGCAAGGGCCGCAGCATCAGCTTCGCTGCGCAAAAAACGCACTTCGCGGGGAGAGGCCGAAAGCTTGCCCGACCAGTTGGACCAAGTAGGCACGGTTACCAGGCAGACAGGTCGCGTTCTAATAGATCGCCATATTGCTCGCGCGCTTCGTTGTAGCGTTTTGGCAAATGGTAATCCGGAAATAGATCGGCGTTGGGTTCATATTCGCGCAAAATCTGGCGTGCCACGGTAACCTTATGCACTTCGGTTGGACCGTCGGCTAACCCCATGGTGTAAGAGCCGATCAACATCTGAGTGAAGGGCATTTCGTTAGACACGCCCAATGAGCCATGCAGGTGTAGCGCGCGCGATACAATGTCATGGTAAACCTTGGGCATCAGCGCTTTGATGGCAGCGATGTCTTTGCGCACTTTCATGTAGTCTTGATATTTATCGATTCGCCACGCGGTACGCAGCACAATCAAGCGGAATTGTTCCATTTCCATCCAAGAGTCGGCGATCTTTTCTTGCACAGACTGTTTGTTGGCGAGCAGCTCACCTTTGGTTTCTCGAGACAATACGCGTTCGCAAGTCCAGTCGAAGGCCTTTTTGATTTGACCCAGTGTGCGCATGGCGTGGTGAATGCGTCCACCGCCTAGTCGGGTCTGCGCGACGGCAAAGGCTTGTCCTCGTGGGCCGAGCATGTTGGTTTTAGGAATTCTCACATTCTCATAGCGAATGTATGCGTGTGTGCCTTCGCCGGGAGGTTCAGTGCCGATGCCCACATGGCGAATCATATGAATACCGGGCGTATCGGCGGGCACAATAAATTGACTCATGCGTTGATGCGGTGGCGCGTCTGGATCGGTAACCGTCATGACGATAAAAAACGAAGCAAATTTCGCGTTCGACGAAAACCACTTTTCTCCATTAATGACAAAATCGTCTCCGTCGGCAACGGCCATACACTTGAACATCGTGGGGTCTGCGCCCGCATGTGGTTCTGTCATTGAGTAGCACGATACAATTTCACCGTCGAGTAGCGGCTGCAGATATTGAGCTTTGTGTTCGGGTGTCCCGTAGTGCGCCAAGATTTCTGCATTACCGGTGTCGGGGGCCTGGCACCCAAAGGTAATCGGTGCAAAGCGCGACCTGCCGAGGATTTCATTCATCAAGGCGAGTTTGAGTTGGCCAAAGCCGGCGCCACCGAGCTCTTCGCCAAGGTGACAGGCCCACAAGCCCATCTTTTTCACTTCTGCCTGTAGCGGGCGAACCAAGCGAATAAAGTCTGGATTTTTAACGTCGTAGGAATCCTCGAGAATAAAGTCTAGAGGCTCAACTTTGGTGCGGACGAAGTCGTCGATCCAATCCAGTGCCGGTTGAAATTCCTCGTCATTTTCAAATCCCCAGCTCAAGTTGATTCTCCTTTTTATTTGTCGGGTTACTATAGAGTGATCTATGTGAAAAGTAGATACTCAAACGTTAAGTTCGTTGATTGATGGATAAGGAGAAGCGGTTTTGCCACGATTAAAGGAAGTTGCCAGAGCGGACGCCCATCCCAGCGTCAAACCTTATTATGATGCGCTCTTTGGTCCAGAGCGCGACCCAACGACAGACCCCGGTACGGCAACGGGCACGCGCGGTGATTGGTGGACGGTATTTGCTCAGGTGCCTGACTGTCTTCATCATATGGTGCAGGGATTTCAGTTTTATCGTGACAAAAAGCGACAAATCCCCCCCCAACTGCGTGAATTAGGCCAGGCCCGGGCGGGATTTGCCCGGGGCAGTCAATTTGTATTTTCGCAGCACTGTAAAGCGCTTCGTGCGGCGGGCTTTAGCGAGGCACAAATTCAGGCGCTACCCAGTTGGTCGGCAACTGATTTGTTTAGTGCCAGCGAACGAGCCGTTTTAGCGTATACCGACGACCTGGTGCTTCAGGGTGGGCGTGTTGCACAGGGCACATTTGAATTGCTGAAAAATCATTTAAGTGAAGTTCAGATTATTGAGTTGACCTATGTCATTTGTACCTACGAGATGCACGCGACGATGACCCGAGCGCTGTGTCTTGAGTTCGATGATGTTGAAGAACGGGTGGTGGAGGTGCCGGTACCGCAGGGGGAAAGACGAGATATTGATTTTTTCAAGGATATAGATCAACCCGCCACGTAAAGCGGGTTTTATATGTCGCCTCGCGCGGTCAGTTCCCTCAGTTCATCGGGGTTGAAGCCGTGCTTTAAAAGCACTTCTTGCGTATGTGCCCCGACAGCTCCGCCGGGCCATTCGGTGCGTCCTGGGCTCGCGCTCAATTTGGGTAGGATTGCGGGTATGTCCAGTTCACCCCCATCAGTCTGCACACGCTCGAACAGCTCGCGCGCTTGATAATGGGGGTCGGCCAGCATGTCTGCAACGTTGTAAATGGGGCCCACGGGTACGTCAGCGGCTTCCAGTAGGGCAATGACCTCGCCGGCACTGCGGGCACGGGTCCATACGGCAATGACGCCATCAATGAATTCTTGATGTTCTACTCGGCCCGCGTTACTTGCGTAACGCGGATCAGAGGCGATGTCGGATCGCTGCATGGCCTGCATTAGTCGGATAAATATAGAGTCGCCGTTTGCGCCAATGACCACATGTTTATGATCGGCACATAAATAAGTATTAGTGGGGACTATGCCGGTTATCGTCGATCCAGAAGGTTCGCGAATCGCAGCTGCACCGGAGTATTCAGGCACAACACCCTCCATAAGATTAAACATGGCTTCATACAGCGCGACGTCAACGACTTGGCCAGAGTGCCCTCTGTTTTGTTGACGCTCCAGAAGCGCTAATAGAATGCCAACAACGGCATGAATGCCGGCAATGGTATCGCCGATGCTCAAGTTCGGCCGCACCGGAGGTGCGTCGGGAAAGCCATTGACGTAGCGAAATCCGCTATAGGCCTCGGTCACCGAGGCATAGCCAGCTTTGTTGCGGTTTGGCCCAGTCTGACCGTAACCAGAGATCCGCGCAAAGATAAGTTGAGGGTTATCCTGAGCCAGATCGTCAGGGCCGAGCCCCCATTTTTCTAATGTGCCAGGTTTGAAGTTCTCGATCACAACATCGGCATTTTCGAGCAGTCGCCTGACCACAGCGCGTCCGCCTTTGGTGCGTAAATTAGCAGTGACCGACTTCTTATTGCGACCCAACGAGCGCCACCAAAAAGCAGTGCCGCTTTCATCAAGCAGTCGCCAACCTCGAATGGGGTCGCCCTCGCCGGGGGGTTCGACCTTGATAACCTCAGCGCCAAAATAGCCCAACATGGTGCCTGCGAAAGGTCCGGCCAGTAGTTGTCCAAGTTCAATTACACGAATACCGTCTAGAGGTCTGTCAGTCATGATTAGGTTTGCAGCCAGCTCCGAAGTCGCCATACTCTATCATGGCTGGATTGGATTGCTGAAAGGGAGAATATGTGCCGTTGATGACCAGTGTTGAAGATCTGCGGGTGCTGCACCAACGTCGCGTACCGCGTATGTTTTATGACTATGCGGAAGCCGGGTCTTGGACAGAAACGACCTTGCGCCGCAATCGTGATGCCTTTAAAGGGCTGCAATTACGTCAGCGAGTGGCGGTGGACATGAGCGAGCGCAGTTTAACCTCATCAATGTTAGGCGCTCAATGGAGCCTGCCAGTTGGTCTGGCGGCGACGGGTTTAGCGGGTATGCAGCATGCCGATGGAGAAATATTGGCGGCGCAGGCGGCGGAGCAATTTGGGGTGCCTTTTGCGCTGTCTACGATGAGTATTTGTTCGTTAGAAGATGTTGCCGCGCACACGCAAAAACCGTTCTGGTTCCAGTTGTACATTATGAAAGATAGGGATTTTGTGGCCGGCTTGATCGAGCGCGCCAAAGCGGCGCGATGTTCGGCTTTGGTGCTGACTCTAGATTTGCAGATTTTGGGCCAGCGTTACAAAGATTTGAAAAACGGCATGACGGCACCGCCAAGGTTTACGTTGAAAAATATGCTAGACATGGCGCTGCGGCCACGTTGGTGTGCGGGTATGCTGCGTACGCGTCGGCGCAACTTTGCAAACATCGTGGGGCACGCAAAAGGGGTAGATACTCTGGACTCGTTGTCTCAGTGGTCGGCGCAGCAACTGGATCCAACCATGTGTTGGGACGATGTGGCTTGGGTTCGAGATCTTTGGGGCGGTAAACTGATCCTAAAAGGAATTATGGACCCGCGTGATGCAAAAATGGCGGTAGATGTAGGCGCGGATGCTCTGATCGTCTCCAATCATGGCGGACGTCAACTCGATGGGGCGCCGGCGACCATTGAGGTGCTGCCGCAGATTGTGGAGGCCGTGCGCAGTCATCCCGATGGGCAGGCGCTTGAGATTTGGCTCGACGGGGGAATACGCTCAGGTCAGGACGTCTTTCGAGCTCTTGCATTGGGTGCCCAAGGCACGTTTATAGGTAAGGCATTTTTGCACGGTCTGGGCGCGCTGGGCGCGCAGGGTGTTACTCGAGTGCTCGAAATCATTGCGCAGGATCTTGATTTGACGCTCGCCTTTTGTGGTTTGACAGACGTTAAGGACATCGATGCGTCTGTGATTTGGCAAAAATAAAGGGATTTACTTTCCTAGCCCGAAACGGTTTTAATTTTTAAATTTGGAGGCGATATGAGTCAGTTATTTGATTTGAGCGGGCAGGTTGCGTTGTTGACCGGCGCGTCGAAAGGAATGGGAAAAGCGATGGCCATGGCGCTGGCCGAACATGGCAGCCGGGTGGTGGTCTCGAGCCGGAAATTGGATCAATGCGAGGCGGTAGCGGACGAAATTAATTCTCTGTGCGGCCAAGAGCGGGCCATCGCGCTGGCTTGCAATATCGGCTACAAAGAGCAGTTGCAGGCACTGGTGGAGCAAACCCGCGAGCGTCTTGGTCCCATAGATACTCTGGTGGCCAATGCTGGGGTTAATCCATTTTACGGCTCGATGTCGGACATTCCGGATGATGCTTTCGACAAGATCATGGCGAGCAACGTGCGTTCTAATCACTGGCTATGCCAGATGGTGGCGCCTGATATGAAAGCCAAGGGTCGAGGCTCGATTATGATTACCTCGAGTACCGGTGCGTTCTCGGGTTCGGAAACCTTAGGTACCTACAATATTTCAAAATTGGCAGATATCGCCTTAGTGAGGAACCTCGCGTTGGAGTGGGGGCCTCAAGGGATTCGCGTAAACGCAATTTGTCCTGGATTGGTGCGCACAGAGTTCGCCCGAGCTTTATGGGACAACCCAGAGGCTGTAACGCGGGTGAACGAAGCTACTCCACTACGGCGACTGGGCGAAAGCGATGATTTCAAGGGAATTGTGGTGTACTTAGCCTCGGATGCCAGCGCCTATATGACCGGCCAAGCGTTGACCATTTGCGGCGGTACCAATATGTATCGATAGCTTGGGCTGTTCAGCTATGTAGCGCAACAGCTGGGTGCATTGCGCTTATCCAGCTTTGGGTAAGCGCACCCGAGCGGTGCCAAAAACGCGGGTTTCATCAAGATTGTTCTTAAGCGTCATATCCAGCTCGACCAGCGAGCGCTCCTCATCAATGTCAGTCACAACCGCTTCGATGAAACAGGGTTCGTCGGCAATCATCGGCGCTCTAAATACCGTGTCTATTTGCTCGACATGGGCATCTGCGCACCATTGATGCACTGTGGATGTTAGAAATCCCATACCCATGATTCCGGGGACAAGGGCGCCGGGAAAACCCTCTTTTCGAGCGCGTTCATGATCTTCGAATCGGCCGCCCTGCCAGCCTACCGCGTGCGCAAATTTTCGTACAGTGTTCAGCGAGGTGTCGGGTGTGAAGGTGGGCAGCTGCTCGCCAAATTCGACGTCGGCTAAAGTTTGAATACTCATGTGCTGGATTTCTCCCGGATGACCATGCGTGAATCGGTGGTTGCAAGGTGGTTTTGCTTGTCATCGAACAGCTCCATCCGTGCAACAATTAATATCATTCGTCCTGACCGGCCCTTTTTGTCGTAGATATCGGCCAGGTGTGTATGGCCCGTCAAGGGGGTGCCGGCGCGTACCGGCGCGTGGCGGGTGACCGCTTTACCGCCGTCCATCGGCAGACCGCCCAGTGCTGGAAAATCAATGGGTAAATGACGCCCGGAGGCGAGGCTGCAAATGAAGGCGGGTACCGCTTGAAAACTTGGGTGATCGGGATCAGTGAATTCTGGTCGGCTCTCGCCAGAGGCTTGTGCCACAGTGACCATTTTATTTGCATCCAGAACAAACGTCTTGCTGTCAAAGTCTTTGTTCAGGAACTGCTGCTTTAGAGCGTCGATATCCACCATGCGAAGGCATCCATTAGGGCGAACGCGTGATCATACGGCTCCCTCGCGATCTTGCAAGGTGGGCTGTTTATGTAGATGCTTTGGGTGATGGGGTAGAAATAACTAATCATTGAAACAGGGGATGTATATGGGACCGTTGCAGGGTGTGAAGGTAGTGGAATTGCAGGGTATTGGACCGGGTCCTTTTTGCGGCATGATGTTGGCGGACATGGGGGCAGAAATTATTCGCGTTGATCGAGCGGGTGCGGTTGGCAACCAGGCCAATGCAAATGACATTTTGGCCCGGGGGCGCAAAAGCATTGCCGTGGATCTGAAGCATCCTGAGGGTGTGGAGACTGTATTGCGACTGGTTGAAAATGCGGATGTGCTCATTGAAGGCTTCCGCCCGGGCGTGACGGAGCGCTTGGGCTTAGGGCCCGAGGTGTGTTTGCAGCGTAACCCTCGCTTGGTATACGGACGTATGACGGGTTGGGGGCAAACCGGCTCAATGGCCCATGTTGCGGGTCATGACATCAACTACATTTCGCTATCAGGTGCATTGCATGCGATGGGCGAGGCGGGCGGTAAGCCTGTGCCGCCGCTGAATCTGGTGGGCGATTTTGGTGGGGGTGGCATGCTCTTGGCGTTCGGCATTGCCGCGGCCTTGTTTGAAACTTCAAAGTCGGGTTGTGGGCAGGTGATTGATGCGGCGATGACCGACGGATCTGCCATTTTGATGAATGCCGTTTTTGGCCTCATGAACAGTGGCCGTTGGGCCCATGAACGAGGTACTAATTTGTTAGATGGTGGCGCGCATTTTTACGGCACGTATGCGACCAAAGACGGTAAATATGTTTCCATTGGGTCAATTGAGCCTCAATTTTACGCGCTGCTGCTGCAAAAAACCGGTTTGGACCGAGTGCCGGATCTACCCGCGCAAATGAGCCGCAAAGATTGGCCGCTGCTGCAAGAAAAGTTAACACAAGTTTTCCTCGCAAAAACCAGAGATGAATGGGATGCCATCATGTTAGGCACGGACATTTGCTATGCACCGATTCTGGATTTTGATGAGGCGATCTCACACCCGCATAACGACGCTCGTCAGACATTTGTGACCCAAGAAGGGATTAGGCAAGCGGCCCCTGCACCGCGCTTTTCGCGCACGGTTGCCGAGTTACCCCCGGGGTCTGTGGCGCCGGGTGCGCATACGGATGAGGTATTAGCCACCCTTGGATTATCAGCAGCGGACGTTCAAGCCCTGCGCGCCAGGGGTGCAATCGCTTAGCTCAGCGAGATGCGCCATGCGGCGCATCTTGCAGCTGTTGGCGTACTTCAAATTCAACGGTGGCCTTCACCGTCTGGTAGTCCAAGTTATGCGTAAGCGCGAGTTCTATGATGTCGTTGTGCTCACTCTTCCAGCGCCGGCGTCCGTCAGGCTGGGTGACAATCTTGACGCTGATTTGCCCTAAGGAGGTGCTGATGGACAAAGATTCTCTGGGCAGGACATGTTTAGCGAAGGTGAATACTCGCAAGCCAATTGTGCTGGATTGATTCAGAATTTTTTCAACGATAAGGTCTTTGTGGGCCGCAGGGCATAAGACGGTGAGACAGTGCGCGGCGCGGCTTTTCTTCATCACGATGGGGGTTAAAAAGACATCGGCTGCGCCTGCGGCAAATAAAGTGTCCATGAGTGGTTCAAAGGCCTCAGCGGTCATGTCATCAATGTTGGCCTCGATCTGAAAGTGTTCGCGCGTGCGTGCAGGTGTCGTTGGGGTATATACCCCGTGTACAACACGCAGAACGTTGGGTAATTCAAAGTCTTTGTGACCAATGCCATAGCCAACTTGGCTGGGTAGGAATAGGCCTTTGGGCAGATACTCGTCAACGCTGGCGGCGAGGATCGCCGCGCCGGTGGGTGTGGTCGACTCACCGCGCACGTTGCCGTAAGTGCAAGGCACTTTCGCTAACATCTCCTGCGTGGCGGGTGCTGGCACGGGGAAGCGCCCGTGTGCGCAATCAACATAGCCGCTGCCGACCTCGACGGCGCTGCACAGCACAAATTCTGGATTGAGGTAGTCGATGCACAACGCCGCGGCAACAATATCGACGATAGAGTCGACCGCGCCAACTTCGTGGAAATGCACTTTGTCGGGCGAGACGCCATGAATTTTTCCTTCAGCGTTGGCGATGTGGGAAAAAATAGACAGAGCACGAGATTCAACCTGTGCCGAGTAGCCGGCAGCATGTATCATTTTGACTATGCTACTGTGATGGCGGTGGTCTGAGCTGTCCACAGTGGTTACCTCAGCGCGTGTTCCAGAGATGCCCATTTTTTTGCCGGGTGCCACCATGAGCTCATATTCAGCCGTGACGGGCAGTTTGCTCAATGCCTCGCGTAGCCACGACTGAGGGACCCCTAGATCCAGCAGCGCAGCGAGGTGCATGTCGCCGGAGAGCCCGCAGCTGGGTTGGTAGAAAAGCGCGTTAGGACTAGGCAAGGTCAAAATAGTCCGCTGAGGTTGCGGCTGCGATAAAGTTTTCCTTGAGATGCATGAGGTTTTGCATGTCCGCGTTCACAACATCCAGGCCGTGTTCCAGCACGTACGCATAGCTGCGTTGAAACTCGGAGAGTTTGGCTTTGAGCAATTTCTGGTCGTAGTGAGCATTAAAGGCATCCGGGTTGCCCCAACCTAACCATGCGCGCCCTGCTAGAAAACGGCCGGCTTTCATACCCACTAGACCGATACCGGAGTCTCTTGCGGCATCTAACTGTGGTCGCAGGGTTTTCATCGCAGGGGAGCCGGATAATACGGATTTATCTTTCCAGTCGTACCAGCCGCCGGGTGTGATGGCAATCATGGCCAAATCAAACCATCCGGTTTCTGTGGCCGCTGCCAGTACGTTCGCTGCATTCTGGTGGGTAGACAGGCCCAGATGAGTGACCTTGCCTGCCGCTTTGGCGTTCTCGAAGGCGCGGTAGATTTCTTCATTGGTCACCACAGATACATTATTTGATGCCATGTAATAATAGGCGTCGACGTGATCGACATTCATCTCTTGAAGGCTCTCATCCATGTATGCGGCCCAGCCTTGTGCTGCGGCTTTGGCCTGAGATACAGAAATCTCTTCATCCCAGTCTACGTCTGTGGGGACGTATGCTTTTGAGATAAGAAAAATCTCGTCGCGGCGACGTTTTAAAAACGGTGCTAGATTTTTTTCCGCATCGTCGTAGTAGTGCTTAAATCCAACGTCAAATGTGTTCACGCCGGCATCAAAGGCGGCATCCAGCAGGTCATCATGAGGTTCGCCGGAAAGTGTCGCGCCGCAGCCAAAAACCAGGCGAGATGCTTTGTGTCCAGTACGGCCCAGCGTGCGGTATTGCATGTTCGGCCAGGGTTCACCCATACCGGCTGCTTCTTTGCCTTCAAAAACAGATGCTTTTACACTGCCGGACTTTAACAAGGTTTGAGTGCCAACCCCGGCGAGGGTGCCATATTGTAAGAATTTGCGACGGGTACTTGAAAAAATTGAATCTGCCATAGTGAAGGTCCAATGAAATATTGTCCTGATTCTACGCGGGCTGCGCCCCGCGGATCAAATAATGATAGAGTTTCGGCTGACGCCTCAGGGTTGTTATATGTCCAGGGAGGAAGTTGATGATGCTGAGTGGACGCGCTGTTAAATCCTTTGGCGGTTATCCAAGGGGCTTGGTATTCGCATCGATGCTGTCTTTTTCGGCCCATGCAGAGTTGGACCTCAGCCCCCTGCAGGATGCGGATTGGAGTCGCTCCAACGCGGCTCACTTGGCCTCCAGAGCCGGCTTTGGTGCCACACAAGAGGAGTTAGATTCTCTAGCGCTGTTGTCTGCGCAAGATGCGGTTGAGCAATTTATTGTGGGTAAGGGTCAACCACTGGCGGTGGAATTTGATGCCTCGGATATTTTTGATGTGGGTTTGGATCCTTTCCCCCCAAGCCGGCCAGCGACAACCACACTAGCGCGACGACAGGGTCACGCGTTAGGTGTGAGCGTCAAACCCGCTGGTAATCGGCCGCTGCAGCCGGTCGTGAACAAATTTTTTTACTGGCTACGTGCCAGTCGATTGGAAACAGATAGGGTTGCCTATTGGTGGGCCAACCGGATGCTTTCGACGCCCCATCCGTTGCAGGAAAAAATAGCTTTGTTTTGGCATGGCCACTTTGCCACCAACGAAGACAAAGTACGTGATTACCGAAAGATGTTGCAGCAATTGGCGCTATTCCATGATCTGGGTCTTGGGCGCTTTCGCGAGTTGATGGTGGCTGTCGCGACCGATCCCGCAATGTTGGTGTTCCTCGACGCGGGGGTCAACGTGAAGGATTCACCCAATGAGAACTTTGCCCGTGAAATCATGGAACTGTTCACAATGGGCGTCGGTCACTACGGTGAAAAAGATGTGCAGGAGGCCGCGCGAGCGTTTACCGGCTGGAATTATCGTGGCCTGGATTTTCATCTCGTTGAACAAGAACACGATCGACAGATGAAGACCTTTTTAGGTCGTCGCGGCAACTTTGACGGCGTTGAGATTATAGACCTGATTATGGATCAACCGTCGACGGCCCAGTACATCGGAGCGAAACTCTACCGCTATTTTGTCAATCAAGACCTGCGCGCCGAGGACGAAGCTCAATTGGGCCGACTGCTGAGCGATTTGGAGTTTGATATCGCCGCTTTTTTGCGCACCTTGTTCCTGTCGAATGATTTTTACGATTCAGGCAACAGAGGATCGCATATCAAAAGTCCGGTGGAGTTGATGGTTTCAACTTATCGCTTTCTGGGCTTGAGTGAAGTCCCGGGTGTGCCTGATTTTAATGTGGTCAGTGGCGCCTTAGGTCAACGATTGATGCATCCGCCGACCGTGGCGGGTTGGTCGCAGGGCCGCAGCTGGATCACGCCGAGCCTAATGTTTGAGCGCAACAATTTTATATTAGAGGTGTTGTACCCGGATATCGGATTTGTGCCCCCCGATCGTTATCCCAGCTATACGGCTGAAATCGTCAATGTTCAAGATCGTTTGCGTCAGGGCATGAGTATTTCCGCTGCCACTCGGCCAACCGGGATCAGTGGTGGTGAGCAAACGATGGCGGCGTCTAATCTGATGGCTGATCGTGATGAAGACTTTAATACTCGTCTGGGCAGCATGCGAGGCTGGCAGATGGCGTTAGAGCGAGTGAAGCCAACACCTAGGCGCCCTGCGGCGATAAACCTTAGTGCATGGGTGCTGGATGCCGGGTGTTTGACGAGTCGCGATGCGGTAAATCTGTTGGCCAAGACGTTTTTTTTGGTGCCGTTGCAGGCGTCTGACAAACAGCGCCTGACAGCATTTTTATCCAAAGAATTGGGCGGCAATACATTGCCAGAGGCCGCAACTTATCTTGAGGATCCCTTGCGTAAGCTATTGCACGTGATGCTCAGCTTGCCGGAGTACCAATTAGGGTAGAGTTATGAAAAGACGTCAATTTTTAGCCGCTGCCAGTGCGGCAGCCGGAATGGTCCAAATGCCCTGGTTGAGTGCCGCGGCACGGGGAGACGCAGCCGATAAGATTCTGGTGGCGGTGGAATTGTCCGGGGGTAATGATGGCCTCAATACCATTGTGCCGTTTGCGGACGATGCGTATTACCAACGTCGGCCGACGCTGGGTATAAAGCGCACAGCAACCCTGGAGCTCGACGATTTCTATGGGTTTAATCCCGGTATGCTAGGGCTGCAGCGGTTATGGCAGAGTGGCGATTTGGCCATCGTTCATGGTTGTGGGTACGAGCGACCTTCCTACTCTCATTTCAATGCAATGGCCTACTGGCACACAGGGGTGCCGCATCGTGGTGATGAATTTGGGTGGATGGGCCGAGTAGCGGATCAAATTGCGCATCGCAGGCAAGATGATTTGCTGATTAATATTGGCTCGCAACAATCGTTGGCGGTCAAGAGCGCGCGTCATACCCCGCTGGTATTTGATGACCCGCAACGCTTTCAGCGTGACCGTTGGATGAGCGATATTCCTGCAGATGCCATTACTTCAGTCACCAGCAAAAATGATGCGCGCGCGTTTTTGCGTGCGGTGAATCAAAGTGCACAGATATCCTCGCAGCGGATTCGACAGGCCTGGGAGGCTTACCAATCACCGATCGATTACGGTATTGCACCGATGGATCTGCCTAAAGTTGCGGCTTGTATTGACGCTGGACTGTCAACGCCGCTTTACCACGTGTCTTTTCGCAATAATGCATTTGATACGCACGTGCAGCAGCCGGCACTGCACCGTCGGTTACTCAGTTATGCCTGTGACGGCATACATGGGTTCATTCAAGACTTAGAGCGGATGGGCCACGCTGATCGAGTGGTGGTGATGGTTTATTCTGAATTTGGCCGGCGGGTGCCAGAAAATGCCAATCTCGGGACCGATCACGGCAGTGCAAACGTGATGTTTTTAGCCGGTCGCCCCGTTCGTGGTGGTCATTATGGACGCCAGCCCAGTCTCACTGATTTAGTCGATGGCGATAACATGGCCTATACGCTGGATTTTCGATCGGTTTATGCAACCGCGATCCAAGGTTGGCTTGGAGTGGCGGCGTCACCTGTACTGAAACAACCTTTTGAAATTTTGCCGATATTCAGCGCGGCATAGGGGGGCGTTTACGCAATCGGTTGCTCTTGTTGGAGTACGCCTTGGTGCTCTAGCGAATCCAGCTCTTGGTCTGTCAGCTCTAAGAGTGATTTGAGGCATGCACGATTGTCTGCGCCGCGCAGGTAGGCGCCGCTTCGTGGCCCAACCGCAGTGTCTGAAAAACGCGCCGGTGACCGAGGGATCGCTTGTTTTGTTCCATTTATGTCAGCCTCCAATAGCACCTCACGATCTACGGCCCAATTTTCCTTGACGGCGGCGGCAACACTTTTGACTTTACCCAGTGGTATGCGCGCGCTGTCCAGAGCGCGCTCAAAGTCGGTGACGCTGTCAAAGGCATTTGCCCAGGATTGCATGACGGTTTGCACCTGAGTGTCCTGTCCTTGTGTGTC
Organism: Gammaproteobacteria bacterium UBA4421; assembly: GCA_002389675.1. GTDB lineage: Bacteria > Pseudomonadota > Gammaproteobacteria > Pseudomonadales > Azotimanducaceae > UBA4421. The sequence goes on along the minus strand of DGQF01000060.1, from coordinate 6,794 downwards.
CTGTGACGAATGCCAGCCCAGTTCTGCCATTTGCTGCTGTTTCCCCAGCGCTTTTGCAACTCCAAAGATCCAGGTGGTGGGGTTTCCGGGAACCTGCACCCAACTGCCGTCAGCCATTTTCAGTAGGGCGGCTTTGCCCGGACGGAAAGGGCTGATTTCGTCTCCAAATCCTCCGTTGATTTCGACGGCGCTGAATTCGTTAGTCGCCAGCATGGTCTCTGCCATGGAAACGTCGATATATTGCCCGGCGCCGTGGCGCTCGCGCGAAAAAAGAGCGGCTAAAATGGCGCTGGCGGCTTGCGCACCGACCGCGAAATCTGCGTGGCTGACCGCTTCGGGCATGGGTTCGGTGCCGCGTTCTCTGGCGTTGATAGCGAGCAAACCCAGTTCAGCGTGAATGATGGGGGCATATGCGCGTCGTTGCGCGGCGCTGCCGGTTTGCCCGTAACCGCTGATTGAACAGTAGATCACCGCAGGGTTGATTTGGCAGACTGCGTCATAGCCTAGTCCCAGTCTTGCGGCGACGCCAGGACGGTAGTTCTCGACCAAGATGTCACATTTTTCGGCCAGTTGGCGGGCGATTGCCTGCCCCTGCGGCTGGCTAAGGTCAATACACAGATGCTGCTTGCCGACATTTTGTTGTGCAAACCCCAACGCAACGCCGTTGGTTTTGGGCACACCCTGGCGCATTAAATCGCCTTGGGGAGGCTCTATTTTGATGACTGTTGCGCCATAGTCGCAAAGCGTGCGCGTGCATGCTGGGCCGGCAACGACACGAGTAAGGTCCAAAACAGTGATGCCTTCTAATAACATAAGCGCTAGCATGTCGGTTCAAGTTACAGGGGAGTATACATTGCCGGAATCACCATCCAACCCGCTGGCCCAAGCGGAGAACGCTGCAGACCCAAGTGTTTTTAGTAAATCAGCACGCCATTACGCACTGAGTATTTTGGTTGTGGTGTATACCTTCAACTTTATCGATCGGCAGATACTGTCGATTTTACTTGAGCCGATCAAACAAGATTTGGGTTTGTCGGATACTCAGCTAGGCCTGCTAACAGGGTTTGCCTTTGCCCTATTTTACGCCACGCTTGGTATTCCTATTGCGCGCTATGCCGACAAAGGTAATCGCCGCAATTTGATCGCTGTGTCGCTAACAATATGGAGCGCGATGACTGCGGTCTCGGGGTTAGCACAAAATTTCTGGCACCTATTGCTGGCACGGATTGGTGTTGGGGTGGGTGAGGCGGGCTGTAGCCCACCGGCGCATTCAATGATTGCGGATTACTTCCCGGCAAAAAAACGCGCAACGGCGCTGGGTATCTACTCGCTGGGCATTCCGGTAGGCATATTGTTTGGATTTGTGGCGGGCGGCTGGTTGAACGAGTTTTTTGGCTGGCGGGTGGCATTTTTCGTGGTGGGTGTGCCGGGTATTATCTTAGCTATTGTGGTCCGCATGAGCTTGCGCGAACCCATGCGGGGTATGGCTGAAGGCCGGGTAGACGTCGGTGTGCAGCCCACGGTGCTTGAGACATTTAACTATTTGTGGTCGAAGCGGGCGTTTCGCCATCTTTCGTTTGGTGCTGCATTGACGGCATTTGTAGGGTACGGCGTGGTGACCTGGGTTCCTGCCTATTTGATACGCTCTTTTGGCATGGAGACGGGTGAAGTTGGTACCTATCTGGGCCTTATTTTGGGAATCCCCGGGGGCATTGGCATTGCTCTTGGGGGGTGGATGGCTGATCGTTACGGCGCGCGGGACACGCGTTGGTATTTGTGGGTGGTGTCGGTTGCACTGCTGTTAGGCGCACCGTTTTCTTTTGGCATTTATCTTGCTGACACGGCAGCGATGGCGCTCCTGTTTTTAATCGTACCGATTCTGTTGGGTAATTTTTACCAAGCAACTACATTCTCGCAAACGCAAGGGTTGGTGAGCCTGCGTATGCGCTCTGTCGCGGCAGCGGTGTTGTTATTTATTCTCAACATTGTGGGTTTAGGTCTGGGTCCTCAGGCAGTGGGTATTCTCAGTGATGTGCTGCGTGAGGACTATGGACAGGAGTCGCTGCGTTACAGCTTATTTGTATTTTCGTTTGTTAACATTTGGTCGGCGTATCATTTTTATCAAGCGGGTAAATATTTAAAAGAGGACCTTGTGCATGATTAGCATGTTGTTTGGTTGTCGTCTTAGCCAGCTTTGGGTTGCGCTTGTGGGCCTATGCGGTATCGGCTTTTCGTGGGCACAAGAAAACCATGAAAGCGCACAGATTGCCGACAAACCGAACATTATTGTGTTGTTCGCTGATGATCTTGGTTATGGCGACTTGGGTAGTTTTGGACATCCCTACAATCGCACCCCACATATTGATACTTTGGCTGCGCAGGGCCAGCGTTGGACGGATTTTTATGCTGCGGCGCCCGTATGCTCGCCTAGCCGAGGCGCGCTTTTGACGGGGCGGTTGCCGATTCGCACTGGACTCTATGGTGAGAATATTGCGGTTTACTTTCCCAATGACCCCGGCGGTTTTCCAGATCGCGAGTTGACGTTGGCGGAGCTGCTGCGAGATCAGGGCTATCGCACCGGTATATTTGGTAAGTGGCATCTGGGTGACGCGAAGCCGGCCTGGCCGACGCGCCATGGGTTTGATGAATGGTTGGGTCTGCCTTACTCGAACGACATGGATTGGGTGGATGAACTTAGCATTGATGAAATCATTGCGCTGAGCGCACAGGGCAAACAGGCTGAGGTGGCCGCTTCTTTGGGCGGCCGAGCGGCGAAATACGCTGCGCCAGAAAATGGCTACTGGAACGTGCCGTTGATGCATTCGCGTTGGGTGGATGGAGACTATGTTGATCAACAGATCGAACGGCCTGCTGAGCAAGCCTCTTTGACTCAGCGTTATACGGCGGCGGCGATTGAGTTTATCAAGGCAGGACAAGAGGAGCCCTTTTTTGTGTATCTTCCGTACGCAATGCCTCACACGCCCTTATTTCGCAGTCCGGCCTTCATCGATCGTAGCCTGGGTGGCCGATACGGAGACGTAATCGAAGAGATCGATTGGAGTGTGGGAGAGATTGTCGCGACGCTTGAAGCTTATGGGCTGGCAAAAAATACGTTGGTGATTTTTACCAGTGATAACGGACCTTGGTTGACCATGAAGACAGAAGGCGGTTCGGCAGGGCTGCTGGCGCAGGGCAAAGGCACCACTTTTGAAGGTGGTATGCGGGTGCCGACGGTATTTTGGTGGCCGGGGCGTATTCGCTCTGCGGTTGTCAGCGAATTAGGGTCGATGCTGGATATTTTCCCCACGGTGGCTGCGCTTGCGGGGGCCCCAGGTGATTCAGGTGTGGATGGCTTTGATTTGTCCTCAACGCTGCTGCAGTCCAAGGCCAGCCCTCGACAAGAAATGCCTTTTTATCGCTCGGGTGAGTTAATGGCCTATCGCCTTGGACCTTGGAAAGCACATTTTGTAACTCAAGGGGCTTATTCGCAGCCGCCCGCGCGCACCGAGCATAGCGTTGCGCTGCTCCATCATCTGCATAAAGACCCGGCGGAGCGTTATGACGTTGCGGCTGAATTTCCAGAGGTGTTGGCGGCGATTGAAGCTGCGGTTGCGCGTCATAAGGCATCAATTCCCCGCGCCAGACCAGAATTTGATCGTCGTCTGACACGCTAAGTTTTACATGAGCGCAGCGTATCGATAAAATAGGCGTTTTGCGGGGTTCCGTAATGCTGCGTATCGCAACTGATGCACTCACCTTTGATGACGTCTTGCTTCTGCCTGCTTATTCTCAAGTTTTGCCCTCAGAGGTGTCTTTGCGCACCCAACTGACAAAACGTATCGCGTTAAACATTCCACTGGTTTCCTCAGCAATGGATACGGTGACGGAAGCGCGCTTAGCCATAGCCATTGCTCAAGAGGGCGGGGTGGGGATTGTTCACAAGAACATGACCGTTGAACAACAAGCTAAAAAAGTTCGTGCGGTGAAGAAATTTGAGTCGGGAATTATCCGTGATCCAATTACGATTGCCCCGACGGCAACAATGCAGGACCTGTATCAGGTGACGCTTGATAACGGCATATCGGGTCTTCCGGTTGTGCAAGGCAATGTGCTGGTGGGTATTGTCACAAGCCGCGATGTGCGCTTTGAGACGCGTACCCATGCGTTAGTGAGCGAAGTCATGACGCCTCAAGACCGATTGGTGACCGCGCCAGAAGGCACCAGCTTTGAATCAATTAAACAAATGTTGCACGCACACCGGATCGAGAAAGTGTTGTTGGTCAATGAAGCTTTTGAGTTGACCGGGATGGTTACGGTCAAAGACATTGCCAAGGCGCAAGCTTACCCGATGGCCTGTAAAGATGAACTGGGTCAACTGCGAGTGGGTGCCAGTGTTGGGACCAGCAACGATACGGATCACCGTGTGTCTGCTTTGGTAGAGGCGGGCGTAGACGTTGTGGTTGTAGACACCGCGCATGGCCATTCCCAGGGTGTGTTGGAGCGGGTGAGCTGGATCAAAAAAACTTATCCCGAACTAGAGGTTATCGGTGGCAATATTGCCACCTACGACGGTGCCAGAGCGCTGATGGATGCAGGTGCGGATGCGATAAAAGTAGGAATCGGGCCAGGTTCAATTTGTACCACGCGTATTGTTTCAGGTATTGGCGTGCCACAAATTACGGCAGTGGCTGAGGCCAGCCGAGCGGCTGAACCGGCGGGTATTCCGGTAATCGCTGACGGAGGTATCCGATATTCTGGAGATATCGCCAAAGCGATCGCGGCTGGAGCAAGTGTGGTTATGGTTGGTAGCTTGTTGGCGGGCACCGAGGAGGCGCCAGGTGAGGTGGAACTCTACCAAGGGCGCACCTATAAGTCTTACCGTGGTATGGGGTCGCTAGGCGCCATGTCTCAGAACAATGGATCCAGCGACCGCTATTTTCAGGAAGTGGAGGGAGATGGCGGAAAACTTGTTCCCGAAGGCATTGAAGGACGGGTTGCCTACCGCGGACCGGTGGGTCCGATTGTGCATCAGATGATGGGCGGAGTACGTGCCGCGATGGGTTATACCGGCTGTGCTGATATGACTGCAATGCGTACACAACCTCAGTTTGTCCGCGTCAGCTCGGCAAGCATGACAGAGTCGCATGTACATAATGTGACAATTACAAAAGAAGCGCCCAATTACCCCATAAGTTAGAATTTATCGTGCCTAATATTCATGACCAGCGTTTGCTGATAATCGATTTTGGTTCGCAATATACCCAACTCATTGCCCGCCGGGTGCGTGAGTGTGGTGTGTATTGTGAAATCCACCCTTTTGATGTGCCGGATCACTTCATTGCTGAATATGCGCCAATGGGCGTCATCCTTTCGGGAGGGCCCGAGACAGTAACTGCGGGGTCGACACCGAGGCTTCCGGAAGCAATGCTTGCGATGGGTGTCCCAATTTTGGGCATCTGTTACGGCATGCAGACGTTGGCTGAGCAGTTGGGTGGTGTTGTACAAGCCTCTGATCAGCGAGAGTTTGGTCACGCTCAAATCCGCGCCGAGCAGCCCAGTTTGCTTATTTCTGCGCTGGGTGGTGCTGAAGCTGGTCATAGGGACGTTTGGATGAGCCACGGTGACAAGGTGACCAAACTGCCGGAAGGATTTGTGGTGACTGCTAGCACGGCCAGTGCCCCGATCGCGGCAATGGAAGATCCGCAACGTCGCCTGTATGGGGTGCAATTCCATCCCGAAGTGACACATACGGCCAAAGGTGACCAACTATTCAGCGTTTTCGCTAGGGACATCTGTGGATGTGAAGGGAGTTGGACTGCCGAAAACATTGTGGAGGATGCCATTGCGCAAGTGCGTGCTCAGGTGGGCAGCGATCGGGTTGTTCTTGGGCTTTCCGGCGGGGTTGACTCTTCTGTGGTCGCTGCTTTGTTGGCGCGCGCAATAGGCGATCAATTAACGTGTATTTTTGTTGATAATGGCCTCCTACGTTTGCATGAGCGCGATGAAGTTGAAGCCGCTTTTGCGCCGGATAGTGGAATTGGCAGCAGCCTAGCGCTGCAGATAAAAACCGTGGATGCAAAAGATGAATTTATGCAGAAGCTGGCCGGTTTAAGTGATCCTGAAGATAAGCGTAAGGCGATTGGCAATACTTTTATTGACGTATTTGAGCGAGAAGCCCTGGCGTTAGACGGAGTCAAATGGCTCGCGCAGGGCACGATTTATCCAGACGTAATTGAGTCCGCAGCGTCAAAATATGGCAAAGCCCACGTCATCAAGTCGCATCACAATGTCGGCGGTTTGCCTGCTCGGATGGCCCTTAGTTTAGTGGAACCACTTCGAGAGCTGTTCAAAGATGAGGTTCGCCGAATTGGGCGTCATCTGGGTCTGCCAGATTCGCTGGTGTTTCGTCACCCGTTTCCGGGGCCGGGGTTAGGGGTTCGAATTCTGGGGGAAGTCAAAGCGGAATATGCCGATGTTTTGCGTCGTGCAGACCATATTTTTCTCACGGAGCTGCGCGCCGCTGGGCTTTACGAGCAGGTTAGCCAAGCCTTTGCAGTTTATTTGCCCGTAAAGTCCGTTGGGGTTGTTGGAGATGCGCGGCGATATGCGCATGTTATTGCGTTGCGTGCCGTGGAGACCGTCGATTTTATGACCGCGCGCAGTGCGCGCTTGCCCTATGACTTGATTGAACTCGTCTCTAATCGAATCATTAATGAAATAGAGGCCGTATCGCGAGTGGTTTATGATGTTTCAAGCAAACCACCTGCGACTATTGAGTGGGAGTGAGGATATCT
>DGQF01000059.1 GCA_002389675.1 Gammaproteobacteria bacterium UBA4421 | reverse complement strand
TTGAATTCGATCTAGTCAGCGTGATCGATGAAGTCTGCTACCTGCAGGGCGAACCCGCGCAAAGAAAAGGGCTGAAGCTAGATTTTATACCCGACATTGCACTAGCCGGAAGCTACCGCGGCGACCCACAAAAAATACGCCAAATCATTACAAACCTAGTCGGCAATGCCATTAAGTTCACGGAGTCCGGTCGTATCGTCGTTACCTTAGGGGTAGATCCCTCGGGTGAAATTCGAATGGTGGTAGACGACACAGGAGATGGCATTCCCGACGATGCTAAAACCCGCGTGTTCGAAAAATTTACTCAGGCCGACACCAGCACCACCAGACAGTTTGGCGGCACCGGACTGGGGCTCACCATCTGTCGCAATTTCGCTGAGGTTTTGGGCGGATCTCTCTCAATAGAAACCCCAGCGGCTGGTACTGGTACCCGCGTCGTTGTCATCATTCCTCTAGAAATTGCTGAAGTGCGACCCTCACTAGACCGCGGAACAATTGGCCTACTGACTGAAGATGAGCTACTCCAAAAGAGTACGGCAGCACATGCTGCACTAATTGGTTATCGCGTTGTCGAAATCCAAAGTGCAGAGGCTATAGATCAGGTCCCCTATGATGCCTTGATCGTCGACCAACTTCTCAAGCCTAGTGATCTCGACGACATAGAGCTGCGCTTTGGTTCTATCAAAAAGATACTTGCCACCTCTATAAAGAGCCTCTCACCGCGGCTACATTCTCAGCAGTGGATTGGTCTGCACAGGCCCATTACAACGAGTAATCTCGAGGAAGCTTTATCCAGCGAGGTGACGCAACCTGCAGCGCCCGCAGTGTCTCTTCAAATAAACGCTGACGTATTGGTTGTTGAGGACAACAAGGTTAACCAGATTCTGGTTCAGGAAATCATGAAGTCTATGGGGCTGAAATCTAGCCTCGCGGAAAATGGGCTTGAAGCGGTCACGCTTTTCCGACGCCACCGGTTTGACTTGGTTCTCATGGATTGCCAAATGCCTGTGATGGATGGCTTTGAAGCTACCAAGCTTATTCGAGAGATTGAATCTGAGCGTGACTACCCACGCACGCCAATTATTGCGCTGACGGCAGCTGCTCGCGCTGAGGAGTACGAGCAGGCTTTGAGCTCTGGCATGGATGAGTTTATGACCAAACCTTTCAATGTCGCTCAGCTAGAAAACCGGATCGTTGCAACGCTTACACACAAAATCTCTAACGATACTGTCAGAGGGCCTGCTTCGGAGCACGCAGCAGTTCAAGGCCCCATTGATGAGAACGTTATAGATTCGATACTGGCGATTAACCCGGCCTCTGGCGGCGCGCTACTCGCTAAAGTCATTGCTTCCTTTAATGCACAGTTACCCATAAATCTCGCCAATCTGAGATCCTCGATAAACACCGAAGACCACGAGACGCTAAGACAACATGCCCATGCCCTTAAGTCTATGAGTGGCAACGTTGGTGCTAGGCAGCTAACAAAAGCACTGAATGACATTGAACAAGCCGCCGCTGTTGGCCAGGTCACATTGTCAGAAGAGGATTATGAAGATATCGAAGAGCTGGCCAGGAATGCCGTAGAGGCCCTGCAGCGCTGGACCTAAAGCCCCATCTCAAAAACGCCCAGCAGCTAAGCCCCCTTAAAAACAGGTGCGCGCCGCTCTTTCTGGGCCAACAAACCTTCCTTTAAGTCGTCTGATTCTGAACACATAAGTGCCAGCTCACGTGCTTCGTTAGCAACAACACTGCCCCGCTCTGCTTGCCGAATAATTTTTAACATGGCGGTCACTGCCAAAGGTGCACGCTGCGCCAACATCTTGGCGGTGAGTTCACTTTCGTTCATCAACTGATCACTGTGAATTAATCGACTAACGATCCCAAATTCAAGCATCTGTTTCGCAGAGAACTCCTCTGCCGCCACAAGAATACGTTTGGCAAGATTCACTCCCAAGCGACTGACCATGCGCTCGATACCCTCAATGGGATAACACAGACCAATGGCTGAGGCGGGCACACGCATTATGATGTGGTCAGCCGCCAGTCTAAAATCACAAGACATCGCAAGCTCACACCCCCCTCCAAATACATTGCCGTTAACCACGCAAAGCGTGGGAATCGGTAAATCAGCTAACTCGTTAGTGACCTGCTGAAATTGGTCGCCATCTAACTCACCCGCACGGATTTGTTGCAAATCGGCGCCCGCACAAAATATGGAGCCTGATGCAGAGGTAATCACCAGCACCCGAGTCTCNNCGATCCGGTCGATTAAATTGTAGGGTCGCAATACCCGCTTCCTGCTCAAATAAAATAGTCGATGTCATATCGAGACAAGCTCCTTCCGCTGCAGCTATCCAGTTTAGGGGGCATTACGGTCGAAATAAAACACTCTTACATGGACACGGACAAAAAAAATACTTAAAGTTCAAAAAATCGAATCTTGCGAATAACTTTATTTTGACAACTGTCACCGACAACGGATCGCCCTTCAATCGCGGAATACAGCACGAGGCTAAACACGGTGCAATATTGTCGAGGGCGGCAAAGCTTTTCAATACAAAAGGCGCCCGATCCACCACCCTGAGCGACGTTGCCGACAAACTAGGGCTAACCAAAACAAGCCTCTATTACTATGTAAAAACCAAAGAAGACCTGATCTATCAATGCTATGACGCGGCCATGCGTCAAGCGCACAAAACCCTAGACCAAGTCGAACAAACTACTGACGACCCCCTGGAGAGAATTTTGCTCTTCATGGAAGAGAATATCTCCATCATCCTCAAGGCACTCTCTGGTCATGGCGACTATTACGCTGCGCCTCTAGAGTTTGCCTCGCTGAAAGACGAACACCGGGAAGCACTGAGCCAAGAATACCTGCGCATGTTCATTCGGATTCGCTCTTACATACGCGACGGCATTGAAAGCAATGTTATACGGCCCTGCCACTCCACCGCCACAGCGAGGGCATTGATTGGAGCGCTGGACTGGTCTTTTTACTGGCTATACGAAATGCCCCGGGAAGATGCCGTATTAGCGGGCTCCGCCCTGCGAAATATTGTGAAGCACGGTCTGTTTGCAGCTGACGGTCAGTACCGGCCAACCGATCATGTGCTTAGTGCTGAAGGGGTTGTTCCCGCAAAAGGCTTTGACCGTGAAGCCCAAAACCGACTTAAGCAAGAAGCTTTCTTTAAGGCTGGAACGCGCTTTTTCAACCGCAAGGGCTTTAACGGCACATCCCTCGATGAAATCGCCGAACATCTGCAGGTCTCAAAGGGTGCCTTTTACTACCATTTTACGAATAAGGAAGCACTGCTCACCCAATGTTATGAGCACTCGCTAGATTTAACCGACGCCATTTACACAGACATTCGGAAAAGCACCATGTCTGCGCCACAAAAGCTCGATACTGCTTGCCGCCAAGTGTTCCATATTCAAAACTCCGACCTTGGCCCCCTGATCCGTTACAACACCATCACAGCACTACCTCCACCCATTCGCAGACGTGTTCTTGTTCGTACTCAAGCCACCAGTAACAATCTGGGACAATTTATCCGCGAGGGCCAGGGGACCGGAGAATTCCGAAATGTAGATGCCGCCATCATGCAAAATATGCTGGAAGGTGCAGTGAACGCAGCCATGGATATCAGTGACTGGCGACGTGTTGATGATATCGATCAAACGGCCGTCGAGTATTTCGATGTTTTCTACTTTGGCTTAGCCAAGCCTGCCAACTAAGTCTGCGCCAAGGAGATACCGGTGCG
>DGQF01000006.1 GCA_002389675.1 Gammaproteobacteria bacterium UBA4421 | reverse complement strand
CTTAGCTCGAGGTGAATACTTCCAAATGCGGGTGATGCGCGCCAGCTACACTCCCGACCTTGACGGTAACTGAACCCTTTCCCAAGCAACAGTACTGGCGACCACCAACGATCTATTTTCCGGAAGAGCAACACAAGAATCCGCACCCTAGCCAACCGCAGTCGTTCCGGTTATCTGATTATCGACATCTACGGTGAAGAAACCGAGTCTCCTGTACTGATCTCTCACCATCGTGGCATATTCTTTTGAATAAAACGCATCGACTAGAAAGCCAAAGCCACCGGCTATTTCGAGACGCGTAGGTGTATCTAACAAGTCGATAATCGCTCGCTCTTGATCTGCGTTCTGCGGCGCAAGAATAACGCGATAACGATGATCAATGTCGTTGTCTGCGTTATACGCAGCAAACATACCTCGTATTTCATTACGCAGCATCCGCTCTTCATCCGACTCTACGTCGTCTGCTCTGATCACGGCATTAATCAAGTCCATCAGTTCACCGACCTGCTCTGCACCGGGTGCCAAATCCAGATATTGTTCCACGGCTTTAACAATGCGCTGCATCGATACGACACCAGAATTCGAGGAAGACGTCCGTTCATATGGTATTCCCCAACGCTCTGCAAAACTTACCAGCAATCGATGCTCGTCAGGTGAAATGTGCCCGTCTATTGCCGCAAATCCGCGCAATATTTCAAAGATCTCCTCGAGGTGACTGGGATGAATAATCGAGTTCACAAGGTTGCCGACCTCGCCCTTCTCTAAGAGCAGCGCTTGTTTAGCCCGAGACCAAAAACTGAGCTTACGCCCACCGCGCACCCAAAGCCCCGTACCAATTAACAAGATCACGCTTGCGTATACAAACCAGAGTACTGCGTCGGCAGTGCCATGCGTGACGCCTAAGACATAAAAATTCACGCCGTAGCAAAAGTATACGACCAGATCCAAACCATACGCACTCACTGAAATACTTTGCGTGACCTCGCTACTGTGTCGGCGCGACCAAAGCTTGTTCAGTTTCAAGTAAGCGGTGACTATCGAAATGACCAGCCCCACTAATGCAAGGTAGCTGGCAACATCTTTCCATTCAATCATGAACATCCGCCCTCTTGCTGCAATGATTCATTCGTTTTTGACTGCGACTCTAATGCAGATGCATGATCATTTTCGATCAACAGCCTCTCCCGCGACCTTTAGTAGGGGTATTCACAATCCCTTCTTTAGAATTGAGCGAACCTATCGTCTACCACGGCGGCTGTCCCTGACTCACTGGGCCTCCGAGACTGACTAGAAGCAACATCGCAAACCAAAATATCAAGTACGGACAGGATAGAGCGAAACGATCTGTTGACGCTCTCTTTTCTTGTTACGATCCTGAAGGCCAACAGCCGTGACGACAAACGACGAGACCAAAGCTGACCCAGGGGCTGCATGTGCGATTGGGCAAGAGTGGGATTTCATGCTGACGCTTCGTCTCAGTAACACCACCTCCAAGAACAGCAGAGTGTATACCACCAACGACGCAACGCAATTGATACTCTCATCTTGCCGTCAAAAGCGCGTTAATATTTCCTATCCTTCGTCTATCGACGCTATGAGACCATCTTCAACAGCGATACCGAGCAGCGCCGAGACGAAGCTCTTGGCTACCGACCACGAGGCCCACGGCACGTCGGCGGCACCGGTCAGGTAATACTCCTCGAAGCAGACCTTGCCATTCACCAGCACCAGCAATGCGCCGGTATCTGTGGCGGCAATAAAATCCCTGGCGTTCAGCTGTTTGCCGTCAAATTGGCAGTATTCCGGGAGTTCCAGGGCTTTACCCGTAGGGAATCGATAGGGACTGGATTAGGGCGAAAGCTCTCTTACGGGATAAAAGGCATCCATGCGGGCGAAATTTTCGTGCTGAGGTTCGCCGCTGAACAGGCGTGGACGTTGCGTACTCACGACGCGGGTAACTCTACAACGCCCAGCTGCACATACAGGGACAGATAGTCACTGAGCCCGCGTTGTCGGGTGATTCTGCCGTTTTTCACGGTGAGCATAGTGACGTCTCTGAAACTGACCGGTTGGCTGGTTCTCGGATTAGTGCCGGTTATGGTCAAACGCACGACGACTTCATCACCGGCCTCGATGAGCTCTTCTATACGCTCGCCATAGCCAGGCAGGTCTTCGCGCACCTGGCGTGCCAGAGCGGCTACGCCGGCCAACCCGTGGCCCCAGTCGGTCATTGGGTAGTCTGCGACGAAGTCGTCTGCGTAGAATTCCGCTACCCGTGATACGTCCCCATCTGTCCAGATTACCTGGCAGGCTTGTCTGACTATATCTGCTGCTGTACCCATTATTCCTCGTTTTGGCCAAAGCCGTTGTTGTGCTTGAGAAACTGCTGTTCGGCGTTGCTGCTGGCGCGCCCCAGCGCATGGTTGCGGTGGGGAAAGCGCCCGAAGCGCAGAATTATATCGCGATGTTGCTGCGCAGATCGCAGCTTGTTGCCCATGGCGCTGCGCAGATGTCTGGGGGCCTCGTCGCGCAAGGAAGTAAACAGGCCTACTGCCAGGTGCTGGTCGATGATTCGCTCGTAGTGTTGGAATGGCATGTAAAAAAAGCTTCGCTCATCCCAGCACAGCGAGCGTTCGATGCCGGAGGTCACGCCATCTGTGGCGGCCTGCAGGGCGATGCATAATTTCCAACGAAATTCGTGCAACATTGATACTCTCATCTCGCCGTCAAAAGAGCGTTAATATTTCCTATCCTTGCTCAAAAATGAGCAAAGGGATTCAGTGGCGAGCCAGTCGCTCTTTGAATATGCAAGGGCGACGCCGCCAATTCGGTATTGATTGTTAACCCAAACTTCTTTCTTTGTTTTTGATACCGAAAGTTCGCTTGACCAGAGAGATGCCGTTCAAAGGTTAGCCCTGATATTCTGGTGCTCCAAGAGCCAGAGACATTTCCTTGAAATGCTCTGTCAGTAAGATTCGGCCTTGAGGTTGCCCCCATAACGGCACCCTGTATTGCAATTAACCACTAATAATTACACAAAAAAAGCCGAGTCTTCAAACAATTAAATGCGATTTATTAGTTTTATAAACCTATTGTATTTACAATTAAATCAGTAGTTTAGGGTCGTATCTTGAAAAAATCGGCGGGAATGAAGTCTGATAATGGCGGAGAGGGAGGGATTCGAACCCTCGATAGGTGTTAACCTATACTCCCTTAGCAGGGGAGCGCTTTCGACCACTCAGCCACCTCTCCGACGCGCGGGATTATAACCGAGGATTAAGTGGGAATCACACCAAACTGAGGCAAGTCGCTAGAAAATTTTATATCCCGGCTGCAGTCGTTCGAGACAAAAGGACAAACCCTATTTATCAACGCTCGCATCCAACTCAAATTCAGAGTGCAAAGCTCTCACCGCCAGCTCCATATACTTCTCAGCAACAACTACAGATATCTTAATCTCTGACGTAGAAATCATAAGGATATTAATGTTCTCAGATGCCAAACAGTCGAATGTACGCGTGGCAACCCCGGCATGAGAACGCATGCCGACACCGACAATGGACACCTTCGCGATTTTATTGTCTCCAATAATTTCTCTAGCCTCGATCTCTTGAGCCACATCGCGAAGGAGCCTGCACACACGGTCATAATCTTGGCGCTTAACGGTGAAGGTAAAATCAGTCAAGCCATCAACGCCCGTATTCTGCACGATCATATCCACTTCGATATTGGCGTGCCCCACCGGACCCAGAATTTTTGACGCAATTCCTGGAATATCTGGAACGCCGGCAACCGTTATTTTAGCTTCGTCTCTGGCATGGGCTATGCCTGAAACCAACACTTGTTCCATATTTTCTCTCTCAGTAGTAATCAGTGTTCCAGGACCGGTTTTAAAGGTTGACACCACCCGCAAAGGAATGCGGTATCGACCAGCAAATTCAACAGATCGGGGGTGCAAAACCTTAGACCCTAAGCTGGCCAACTCCAACATCTCTTCAAAAGTGACCGTATTCAGGCGCCGAGCCGTCTCTACCAATCTAGGGTCAGCCGTATAAACACCTTCGACATCTGTGCAAATTTCACATTCACTGGCTTGTAGCGCGGCTGCGAGGGCAACAGCGGAGGTGTCTGAGCCACCGCGACCAAGTGTCGTCAGGTTGCCTTGAGCATCTACACCTTGGAAACCTGCGACGACCGGCACGTACCCTTGGTCGAGCAACTTTGTCAGGTTCTTAGTCTCGATAGATTGGATTCGTGCTTTACCAAATGAGGAGTCAGTGATCAACGCCACCTGATCAGCCAACATCGAATGCCCTCGCACGCCAATGCGCTGGAGTGCCATACTAAGCAACGCAATAGTGACTTGTTCACCCGAGGCTGTCAGCACGTCCATTTCCCGGCGATCGATCTCAGCACCCGCGACTTCTCGCCCCATGTCCGTCAATCGGTTCGTTTCGCCTGACATAGCAGAGACCACAACAACCACCTGGTGCCCGCCGTCCAAAGATCGTTTGATTCGATCGGCAACTCTGGAGATTCGATCTAAATCCCCCAGGCTGGTACCACCATATTTCTGAACAATCAGCGACACGTCTTTATGCCCCGAATATTTGACTGACAAGGTTTCGCGCTGCAACGAGGGCCTGATCTATCCCAGAGGGAATTTTTCCGCCGCCCGCTCGGGCCATATCCGGGCGCCCTCCCCCTTTTGCCCCAACCAGCGGCCCCATAACAGCCAAAATGTCGGGGGCTTTTACACGATCTGTAAGCCCTTTGCCAACACCGACAACAAGCGATACTTTGTCACTGTCGACACAAGCCAACACGATAATGCCATCGGAGATTTGCGAGCGAAGAGTATCCAATGTCTGCATCATCGCTTTGCCGTCACCCATCAGCCGGCCCGCTAAGAATTCAACACCACCCACAAGTTCAACCTGATTTGCCAGATCCGAACCCGCGCTGGCCGCTAACTTTTGGCTCGCGGCACTCAATTGTTTTTGAAGTTGCTTGTTTTCCTCGGCGAGCGCTAGAACGCGTTCGAGTACATCTGCACGCTGCCCCCTTAACGTCGAAGCGAGTTCATCGAGCAACCAATCTGACGCTCGTGCTTGCGCTAAAGCCTCGGCTCCAGTGACCGCTTCGATGCGACGCACCCCTGACGCGATTCCCGCTTCGGAGGTTATCCTGAACAAACCGATATCACCTGTACGACTGACATGAGTTCCACCACACAGCTCAACCGAGTAACCCTCTCCCATAGTTAATACACGCACTTGTTCCGCATATTTCTCACCGAATAACGCCATAGCACCGCGTTGAACAGCCTCTTCATAAGGCAACAAATCTGTTTTTGCCTCAGTGTTGCGGCGTATCTCTTGATTGACCTGATCTTCAATTACTTGCATTTGGGTACGATCAACAGCCTGCGAGTGAGAAAAATCAAAACGCAGCTTTTCTTCGTTGACCAGCGACCCTTTCTGCTGCACATGCTTCCCCAAAACATTGCGTAGCGCCGCATGCAGCAAATGCGTCGCTGAGTGATTTTGGCGAATTTTTTCACGGCGTTGGGTGTCAATTGCAGTGTCAACCAGATCACCCACTTCGACAGCGCCAGCTGTCATCTCGCCCACGTGCATATGCTGATTGCCGGTCACTAAAGTGTCATTCACCTTAAAGGTCGAACCTTCTCCAGTTAGGACACCCCTATCTCCGCTTTGACCACCAGATTCGGCATAAAAGGGTGTTGACTTAAGAATCACAACGCCCGAGTCTCCCGGCCCTAAGCGCGCGCAGTGAGACCCTTCCAAAGTAAACAAGGCCTCAACTTCTGCCGTCCCATCATCGCTTTCATAACCGGTGAACGTTACCGAACTTGGGATCGCAACCCGTTGCCCAAGACTTGAACTAAAACTACCGGCCGCACGCCCGCGCGCCCTTTGCGCTTCCATGGCCGCCTCAAACCCGTTCATATCAACCGCTAGATTCCGCTCACGCGCAACATCGGCGGTCAGGTCCGCAGGGAATCCATAGGTGTCATACAGCTTAAAAATCACCTCACCAGGCAGTATGTCTTCTTCCAAGTCTGCAATAGCGCTATCCAGCAGCGTCATACCCTGCGCGAGCGTTTCACTAAAACGCTCTTCCTCAGCCCGAAGAACTTCAATAATATGCGCTTTGCGCTCAATCAGGACCGGATACGCTTCACCCATTTCCGACACCAGCACATCTACCAAACGGTGAAAAAATGGTTCAGTGATATTCAACATATAACCATGCCGCAGACCGCGCCGGATAATGCGCCGCAGAACATACGCGCGGTCCTCATTCCCCGGAATCACACCATCGGCAATCAAAAACGCACTCGAACGAATGTGATCACTGATTACCCGCAAGGAAGGATGATTAATCGCTTTCTGCGGATCATCTATGCCGGCAAACCTGCCCGCAGCCAAAAGTAAGCTGCGAAACAAATCGATCTCATAATTGCTGTGTACACCTTGTAGGATCGCCGTAATCCGTTCTAAGCCCATGCCCGTATCAACTCCGGGCTTGGGTAAAGGTGTCATCTCACCATCGGCGGACCGATCAAACTGTGGAAAGACTAAATTCCAAAACTCAATATAACGATCACCATCTTCGTTTGGCGAACCCGGCGGCCCGCCCTCTACATCTTCGCCGTGATCAAAAAACATCTCAGTACACGGGCCACACGGCCCGGTATCCCCCATAGTCCAGAAATTTTCTTCTAAACTAATGATTCTCTCTTGCGGCACACCAATTTTATCACGCCAAATGGCCCGCGATTCTTCATCCGATGGGTGCACTGTGATCCAGATCTGATCAACCGGTAAGTTTAATTCACCAACCGCAAATTCCCACGCCCAAGTGATGGTCTCTTCTTTAAAATAATCCCCAAAGCTAAAATTGCCTAACATCTCAAAGAACGTGTGATGGCGCGCTGTATACCCTACGTTTTCCAGATCATTATGCTTACCCCCCGCGCGGACACACCTTTGCACCGAGGTCGCTCGGTAATAGCCGGGGTCTGATCGACCAAGCAAAGGGTCTTTGAACTGATTCATGCCGGCATTAGTAAAGAGCAGGGTCGGATCGTCCCCAGGCACCAAGGTACTAGATGGCACAATTTTATGTCCACGCTGGGCAAAAAATGACAGGTAAGCTTGGCGGACTTCAGCGGTATTCATCATATCTTAGACATGGCTAAATAAAA
The DNA here is from genome assembly GCA_002389675.1 of Gammaproteobacteria bacterium UBA4421. Lineage (GTDB taxonomy): Bacteria > Pseudomonadota > Gammaproteobacteria > Pseudomonadales > Azotimanducaceae > UBA4421. Next base: position 66,297 of record DGQF01000006.1, on the reverse strand, counting down.
TGGCGCGTAAGTATAGGTTAACCAACGCCCGCTGTGTGATTTTATAGTCGAGTTTTAAGCAAATTCTCGCGGTGCTGGCCCCAAAGCTTTACTCACGATCTCACCGCTGAAGCCTCGGCGTTGTAAAAATCGCGCCGCTTTCCTCCAAACTTGAGGGTCCGAATGAGCGTCGGTATGGCGGCGTGCCACTATATCAGTCGCAAGCGTCTGCCAATCAACCGCCGCCGCTTCTAGCAACCGATGCCCCGTTTCTGAAGCAATACCTTTTGCCGCTAACTCCTGACGGATGTAAAAAGGCCCATACCCTCGATTGATCCTCGACCGAATTAACACCTCCGCAAAGCGCAGATCACTCAAAAGATCCGCATCACGGAGTTTTTCCACTACAGCGCGCAGATCGCTAACAGACAACTGCCTGAACTTCTGCTGCAGCTTCGTCAGCATCTGCGCTTCGCTGTATTCGCGCCTGCTAAGCAAATTCAGGCAATAGTTGTACGCGCTGCCTTCAACCAAAACTTATCCTGCGCTTCTCGGGTTCTCGTCAAGGCCCCTCATTGCTAAAATGGAGCACCTTCTGCACTTTCTGCATCGCTGGCTCGCGGCGCATCAAGTGCGGGCATGAGCGCCGCTCTAATCGTTTGGTCTATTTCTTCTCGCATTTCAGGGTGTTGATCCAAAAAATCCGCGGCATTCTTGCGACCCTGCCCTATGCGGTCGGATTTGTAGGCATACCAAGCGCCTGATTTTTCAACAATGCCCTCTTTTACGCCAAGCTCGAGAATCTCCCCGGTCCGGTGAATCCCCTTACCGTACATAATCTGAAATTCCGTTTGGCGAAACGGAGGCGCTACTTTGTTTTTAACCACCTTCACGCGGGTTTCATTGCCGACTATTTCGTCGCCGTCTTTCACAGCACCAATGCGGCGAATATCCAATCGCACAGAGGAGTAAAACTTCAGCGCGTTACCCCCAGTTGTTGTCTCAGGGGAGCCAAACATAACACCGATTTTCATCCGGATTTGGTTGATAAACAGCACCATAGTATTCGACTGCTTGATAATTCCCGTCATCTTGCGCAGCGCCTGACTCATTAATCGAGCCTGGAGTCCCACGTGAGAGTCTCCCATGTCGCCTTCTATCTCAGCTTTGGGCGTTAGCGCCGCAACAGAATCGACCACAATCACATCTACAGCATTTGAGCGCACCAGCATGTCGCATATTTCAAGCGCCTGCTCTCCAGTGTCTGGCTGAGAAACCAATAAATTATCGGTGTCCACGCCAAGATTTTCCGCATACAGCGGGTCTAGGGCATGTTCAGCATCAATAAAGGCGCAAGTTCCGCCCGCTTTCTGGGCCTCTGCAATGACTTGCAGGGTCAGCGTCGTTTTGCCCGAAGACTCAGGCCCGTAAATTTCGACAACACGGCCGCGGGGCAAACCGCCTATGCCCAACGCGATATCCAACCCAAGCGAACCCGTCGACACTGAGGGGATAACTACATGTTCTTGGTCCCCCAACCGCATGAGTGAACCCTTGCCAAATTGTCGTTCAATCTGCGCCAACGCAGCATTGAGCGCCCGGTCTTTTTCCGGGTTTTTAGCTGAAGGCTTCTCAGGTTTGTTCTGAGCACCCCGAGCACCGGATGGTGCACCTTTTTTGTCGAGTTCGGCACGTGTACGGCCTGCGTCCTGAGCCATGGAAAAATCCTTACGTTAACGGCATAAGAGTACTGTATATTCATTCAGTAAAGGTTTGCAAGTAGCCAATCCCAAACGACGCGAAAAACTTGTAGATTTTTCAGCAAAACACTCACAAGCAGATGCTACAAGTCACGCTCGGTTCTCGCCTCTAGCCTCAGATTGACCGTATAATTGCGCCGCGCAGCAAAATTAGGATGCTGCGTCTGTGCGTTACCGATGCGCCGCGGGAATTGCAAACAATTTAGCAGTGGTTGTTTTTCACTCTGTGGTGATAGAACCATCGCCTACCTTTGCTGGTTCGGGTTACCCTTAGCCCCCTGCAGTCCCCTGCATCGGAAAAAGGTAAAGCCAATGCTCATTGGTTGAACAACTTTAACGTCAGCGAAGGCTGGGCAGGTGGCTTCATTTTGTGCAACCAAAAATGCTTGGTTACACCTTGCGTTGCACTAAAAATTAATTTTGCGCGATAGTGTGGCGCAAGCCGATTTATCACGATGATCTGGGTAGCACTGGAAAACCGTGGAGAACAACGGAATTTTAAGGCAAAACGGCATGACCTCATCGCCCGATACAAGTCAGCACACCCCGATGATGCAACAGTATCTCGGGATCAAAGCAGAGCATCCTGATGAACTGCTGTTCTACCGTATGGGAGACTTTTACGAGCTCTTCTTTGAAGACGCCAAAGTCGCTGCAGCGCTATTGGATATTACCCTAACGGCTCGCGGCCACAGTAGTGGCGAGCCGATCGCCATGTGCGGCGTGCCTTTTCACGCAGTAGACAGCTACCTGGCGCGCTTGGTCAAACAAGGCCGTTCTGTCGCCATTGTCGAACAGGTGGGTGACCCGGCCACATCAAAAGGCCCCGTCGCGCGCCAAGTACAGCGAATTATCACACCCGGCACGTTAACCGATGACAACCTGCTCGAAGGCCTCCATGCGAGCGTGCTCATGGCGATCAAGCCACAGGGCTCCGTCTTCGGTATCGCCTTTATGGATCTATCCAACAGTCATATTGAAGTCATGGAGATTGCCGATCAATCCGCGCTAGACGACTTTTTACATCAAGTGCGCCCGACAGAAATTCTCCTGCAGGAAAATATCGACCTCAAGGTCACCTTTAAGGCGAGCACACGCCGTCTACAGCGCAGTCAATTTGACAACAACGCAGCCCTACGCCAGCTCAATACCCATTTTGGGCACAACGTAGTCGACGTGACAGGCATAAGGCTCGACAGCCCGCTCTTAGGAGCCACCTGTGCGGTGTTGACCTACGCCAAACAAACTCAGTGCCAAGACCTCAAATTCATCCAAAAAATCAGACATCTTTCGCAATCTCAGCAATTGATTCTAGACGCCCAGTCCAGACGTAATCTCGAGATCGATCAGCGCGTCAATGGCGCCCAAGACCTCACGCTATATGCGCTGATGAACACCACCCAAACACCCATGGGGGGGCGCCTACTTAGGCGATGGCTGAACGAACCCAGCCGCAACAAAGATATCGTGGAGGCCCGCCAGGCTTGGGTGACCGCCTCTATTGGTCAACGCTGCACGGGACATCTACAAACACTATTAAAAGGCATTGGAGACCTTGAGCGGATTCTTACCCGGATCGCGCTGGGATCCGCCAGCCCTAGAGATTTGGACCGATTACGAAACGCTTTGACCCGTATTCCCGCCGTACGCGAGCAGGCCAATCAGTTGGATGTCTCTCTTCAGCGCCAACTGGCAGACAAACTTCCAAATTTTACCCCGCTACAAACATTACTAGACGCAGCACTTATCGAAGCACCACCGGCAACCATTAGAGACGGCGGATTCATTGCTGCGGGTTTCAGTGACGCATTAGACAAATTAAATCAACTCACCCAAAACTCCGCTGCGTGGTTGGCTGAACTGGAACTAAAGGAACGCAACCGCACCCAAATTTCAACGTTAAAGGTAGGTTTCAACCGTGTCCACGGTTATTACATTGAAACCAGTAAAGCCAACCACGGCGATATCCCTGCAGATTATATCCGCAGACAAACTCTAAAAAATGCAGAGCGCTATATCACCGAAGAACTCAAACAGTTTGAGGAAGAGGCGCTAAGTGCTCAAAGCCGGGCCCTGCAACTGGAGAAACGCCTTTATGACGAGCTGGTCGCGGACGTCTTTGAACATTACGCGGATCTGCGCCAAGCCTGCGAAGCGATTGCTCAAACTGATGTCTTGGCTTGTTTTGCCGAAAGGGCAGAAACGCTAGACTTCGCCCCACCCGAGTTCCAAGATGCGCCAGGCATTTTTATCGATGAAGGCTGGCATCCCGTTGTAAAAGCTGCCAGTCCCAACCCCTTTATTGGCAACACACTGAAACTGGGAGGGCAAACGCTCGAACACCAAAAACCGCAGCAGGAAGAGAACAGCGCGCTTCCACAAATGCTGATTCTCACAGGTCCCAACATGGGCGGCAAATCTACCTTCATGCGGCAAACAGCACTGATTTGCCTATTGGCCTATTGTGGCAGCTACATTCCCGCTAAAACCGCGCGCATCGGCCCGCTAGATAGAATTTTTACGAGAATCGGCGCAGCCGACGACCTCGCCGGGGGACGCTCCACGTTTATGGTCGAAATGACCGAAACGGCGCACATTCTGCATAACGCCACACCTCACAGCCTAGTGCTCTTGGATGAAATAGGACGAGGAACAAGCACTTACGACGGCTTGGCACTGGCTTGGGCGGTTGCCGAACATCTCGCGATTAAAACCAACGCCCTGACTTTGTTTGCGACGCATTACTTTGAATTGACCAGTTTGCCAGCGCAGTTACCCAACGTAGGGAACGTCCACATGAGCGCAACCGAGCATCAAGGGGATATCATCTTTCTGTACAGCGTTGACCCTGGGCCGGCCAGTCAAAGCTACGGTATACAGGTCGCTAAACTTGCCGGTGTCCCGCGCAGCGTCCTTCAAAAAGCCCGCGAAAAACTGGCTGGATTTGAGCAAGGCAACACCGACCCGTTACAGCCTGATCTATTTCGCTTGGCCACACCGGTGTCTGGAAAAACGCAAGAAGAAGAATTGGTGCTGGAGCAACTAGAGCAACTTAACGCCGATGAACTCAGTCCAAAGCAAGCGCTGACGCTAATCTACGAGATACAAGCAAAATTACACCCGTAGGAACGATAATCATCAGCAATTGGGTATCGACAGGGCCGACGCATTCGCTAGAATAACCCACTTTTCTAGGACGTGTAGATCGCCATGACTTTTGTTGTTGGAGAAAATTGTATTAAGTGTAAGCACACAGATTGCGTTGAAGTGTGCCCGGTAGACTGTTTTTACGAAGGTCCCAATATGCTGGTTATCCATCCGGACGAGTGCATCGACTGCGCACTTTGTGAACCGGAATGTCCGGCAGAGGCTATTTTTTCTGAAGACGAACTACCTGAAGAACAACAGTCCTTTCTTGAACTGAACGCCGAATTAGCCGAAACGTGGCCGAACATTACCGAGAAGCAGGACGCGCCTGCCGATGCCGAAGACTGGGACGGCAAACCGAATAAGCTGGAACTCCTCGAGCACTAGTTCGGCGGAGTTGACTCGCCCCGCTAGCTCGGTAACTTGCCCAAAACGGGAACCGGATCAATTGGTTTGCCCTTCTTGCGCAACTCGAAATGTAACGCTGAATGGCCCGCACCTCGGTTTTTTATAGCAGCGATGTGGGCCCCTGCCAGCACCCGCTGGCCTTCTTTGGCCAGCAATGTGCCGTCGAACCCATATGCACTGAGTAAATCGGCACTGTGCTTAATGATAATCAGCCGCTCAAATCCTCCAATGCCACTGCCTGCATACACCACGTCACCGGCCGCGGTCGCCTGAACATTTTTGCTTCGACGTCCTTTTGTCAGGTGAAAATCTAAGCCCTTGCTGCTACCGCCGCCTGCCACCTTGGCACCGAATAAAACCTTTGGCGTATCAGTTAATGGCCACACCCAGTCAACAGACTCTTCGCTGGGTAAAGGTGCAGACTTGGGGGGTACTCGACTGGGTTTGCCTGGCTTCGGCCGGGGCTTCGACCCTGCTGCCGGTGCTGCAGATGAATGCTGGACAGTGAGGTCGATCAACTGACCTGGGTAGATGGTGTAAGGAGAGACGATCGCATTAGCCGCCGCCAACCCACGATAGTCAAGCTCAAAGCGCCATGCAATAGCGTATAAGGTATCTCCTTTTTCCACCGTATATCTGCGAACGCCATCGGGATTAACCACATAGACCGACCGCTGCGGCGTTGCTGAGCGCTCAGCAATGGTAGGTTGCCCCCCCTGCAAACATCCACACAGGCCAAGCACACTTACCCCATAAAGCCATTTATGCGTCCGCATAAATAACGGCCAAAGCCAATGGATTATTTGGCGCTTGTGAACCGCGTCAGAAGCCATAATAAAAAAGCACCCGCCAAACACATGACAATTGCACCCCCAATGTGAGCCTCTCCCGCAAGATAGTCAGAAGGCCACAGAAGCCCAGACCACCCGCCGCTCTGTAGCGGATCCTGCCATGGCCATAATTTGAACAGTGAACCCAGCATAAAACCGATTAACAAGCTCAGCAATGGCTCTCTGCAGCGCCTGAGCAGCCAACCTAGGAGCCGTGCAAACAACATCAGCCCAACAACGCACCCCATACCCAAGCTCACTAAAACCTCATAATTCAGGCCCGCAAGTGCGTCTATCACAGGGGCATACAAGCCCAGAGCCAAAAGCACATAACTACCTGAGATTGCTGGCAAAAGCCAAGCGCATACGGCAACCGCACCCCCCAAAAAAAAGTGCAATGCATCTGGCTCACCGGTTGCCGCAGGCAACCAAAGCAAGGACACGCCCAAAACAGTCCCCAACGGCGTATAAATAACAAGAAACTTGGCAGGCAGCTGGCGCCCGATCACTCCCGCAGACATTAGGATCACACCACTAAAAAAGGCCCATACCAAGGGTTGATAACTACTCAACAGGTATTGCATCAGCTGCGCAAAAACGCCCACACCCACTACCATGCCCCCACCAAGCAGCAATAAAAAAGACAAATTATGGTGGCTGTAGAATAAACGCGGATTACGCAAGAGCACCAAAGAACGCACCCCAAAGGTTGCAATGGTGGTCACCAACTCAGCATAAATGCCGGTGATAAAGGCCATAGTACCGCCAGAAACACCCGGCACTACCTCCGCAAGACCCATGAGCATACCCCGGCCAAATATGCCTTTACCCGAAATTTTTCGTTGCGGCTGCATTATTCCGCGGACGTACCCGCGACAAGCGGCACGAAACGCACCTGCTCGTGAAGATGGGTGACAAACCCATCAGGCGTTCGATCAATGACTTTGAGTTGCTGAACCCCATCGATGCCCACCGGCACAACCATCCGTCCACCCTCGGCCAACTGATTGAGCAACTCAGGGGGAACCTCGGTTGGCGCGGCGGTCACAATGATCCCGTCGAACGGTGCATGCACGGCCCAACCCTCGTAACCATCACCCACTTTGGTGACCGCGTTACGCAATCCTAAAGCGTTAAGTCGCTCTTTCGCGCCCGGATGCAGCGCATCGATACGCTCAATTGAAAATATCTTTCGACACAATTGAGCAAGGATGGCGGTTTGATACCCACAGCCTGTGCCTATTTCTAAAACTCGAAGGGGATTAACCTCAAGCAATAATTGAGTCATCAAGGCCACAATGAACGGTTGTGAAATTGTTTGCCCGTGTCCGATGGGCAACGAGGTGTCTTCATACGCGCGATGCGCCAGCGCTTCATCAATAAATATATGCCTGGGGATTGAAGCAACTTGACCGAGTACACGTTCATTCTCTATCCCACGCTCTCGTAACCGCACAACCAGCCGGTCTCGAGTTCGCTGAGAGGTCATACCAATACCGCGCAAATCAAATCTACTCATTGGCTTTACTGTCGTCGAGAATATTCAATTTATCGGCAAGCAAAGCCGTTGCGTACGCACCCGGCGGCAAACTGAACTGTAGCGTGACGCAGTCCCCGTCATGGCTCGCATCGAACCCCTGCGGCACAACCATAAGCGGACGTCTGGCCTGCGTAACACCCGCAAACTCAAGCGCCGCGCAAGTATCTGCGTGGGATGCCAATGCGTGCCGCTCTATCTCCGCCGCAAGACCCGCGGTGGCCGAACGTCCACGCCCCCACAACGGCCCCGTCGGCATATTTCCCCACTCAACATCGCCATCAATCAGCTGTGCGTGATTGCCGGCAACCCTGCGCTGCTCCAAAACCGCGTTAAACAAATGGCTGCGCAACACAGACATATGCCAACCCTGACGCTTCGATCGAACAGAGCGACCTCGTTGACGACCGCTGGCAGGCTTCGCCGGCTGCGCCCCAGCCGGGCGCGGTCCTAATCCACTGTTTGCCAACCATTCTAAGGCTCGGGTGACGTTGGCACAGGAGACACGCTGGGGGCCAAAAAAATTCGGGAAACCCTCAGCCATGCTCGCCACAAGCGAGTGAACATCCGGGGCGCAATTACTGAGGCATATTTTGAATCTGTTGCCTCGATGATCGCCACGCCGGAGCTTCTTGTTGTGGCGCTGGACCTCGAGACAGCGCACATCAGGATGATCAAGTTGCCATCGGTCACCAGAAACAGGCACGCTGAACCACTGCCGCGTGACTGCATGTTTATCTTTTAACCCCGCGTAACCTACATCCTGCAACCGCAACCCATACGACTGCGCTAACTGGCTGGCCACATCAGCAGTATTGAGACTTTCTTTCTCGACATAAAAATACACATGCTCGCCTGAACCAGAGAATTCCATCCCCAGATCTTCGGTAACTTCAAAGTGCGAGGTTTGTTGTTTGATATGTGCAGTTGGCGCAGTGTTCACCGGATTACCGTTGCCCTTCTGGCGTCAGATAAAACACTTCATCGGATTTAATTAAGCCTAAATCTTCACGCGCGCGCGCTTCCAAAGCGCTATTGCCTCGTTTGAGCGCTCGAACTTCAGCCGTGAGCATCCGATTCCCTTGCTCCAGCACCTCTACTTTTGCTTCATACTGGGCCAGCTGAGCGCGCAGGCGCTCTTGTGCGAAATGCCCTGAAGGCCCGAACCAAAGGGTATATTGCAAGTAGACCAAGATCAGCGACACCATTAATACCAGCACTTTCACGGCGATTATTTACTCAAGGTTTTAACTGCTGAGCGTCCGGGATAGAACGCGGCTGCTCCCAGGTGATCCTCAATCCGCAGGAGCTGATTGTACTTCGCCACCCGATCACTGCGGCAAAGCGAACCGGTTTTAATTTGGCCTGCCCCAGTACCCACAGCCAAATCAGCAATGGTTGTATCTTCAGTTTCACCTGAACGGTGGGATATCACACTGGTATAGCCTGCTCGGGAAGCCATTGCTATGGCGTCTAACGTTTCACTCAACGTGCCGATTTGATTAAATTTTATCAAAATAGAGTTGCCAACACCCTGCTCGATCCCTCTCGAGAGTATTTTTGTGTTGGTAACAAACAAATCATCACCCACCAACTGCACCCGATGGCCTAATCGATCGGTGAGCAATTTCCAGCCCGACCAATCACTCTCATCCATGCCATCTTCTACTGAGACAATTGGATGTTGATCACACAAGGCGGCCAAATAGTCGACAAAGCCCGGGGCATCATAGCTACTGCCATCGCCACTGAGTTGATACCTCGCATCGCGGTAAAATTCCGAAGCAGCACAATCAAGCGCCAAAGTAACATCCGTACCTAATTGATAACCCGCGCGGCTAACCGCTTCAGCGATGACTTCCAGCGCCTGTGCGTTAGAGGTCAGATTCGGCGCGAACCCCCCTTCATCACCCACAGCAGTTGCCAATCCCATCTCGCGCAACACCGCTTTTAGAACATGGAAAATTTCAGCACCTATTCGCAGAGCCTCTCGAAAGCTTTGGGCGCCAACCGGCTGCACCATAAACTCTTGGATATCAACGTTATTGTCGGCGTGCTCGCCACCGTTAAGAATATTCATCATCGGCACAGGCATACACATTGATGGGCCGCCAGCTAGCGCATTAATGTGCTGATACAACGGCAGGTTCTGTGCTTTGGCAGCCGCCTTGGCCGCCGCTAAGGACACCGCAAGCGTTGCATTTGCGCCCAATTTCGACTTGTTTTCCGTACCATCTAAAGCCAGCATCAAACCGTCTATTGCGCGCTGGTCTGCACAATCTTGCCCCACTAACGCCGCTGCAATTTCATTTTGCACGTGCGCAACCGCTTGAGTGACCCCTTTACCCAGATAGCGTTGCTGATCACCGTCGCGCAGCTCTAACGCTTCGCGAGTGCCGGTAGAAGCGCCCGAGGGTGCCGCGGCCCTACCCATGGCGCCATTATCGGTCACCACCTCCGCTTCAATGGTCGGATTGCCACGCGAGTCCAGAATTTCTCGCGCCACTATCGATGAAATGTTTGACCTGTCCAAGATTTCTCCTTGTGCTAAAGCTGATCTTCCAACCAAGGTTGTTGTTTGACCAAGCCATCAATGGCTTTAAGTTGTGTTAATAACGAATTCATCATACCCATGGGCCATGCATTAGGACCATCAGAACGTGCCTCATCGGGACGCGGATGAGATTCCATAAAAACGCCGGCGACCCCCGCCGCAACCGCGGCGCGCGCCAATACTGGCACCATCTCTCGGTATCCGCCGGAAACCTGCCCTAATCCGCCGGGCATCTGCACAGAATGCGTCGCGTCATAAACCACCGGGCACCCCGTCTGGCGCAGCCACGACAGACTGCGCATATCAGAGACTAGGTTGTTATAGCCAAAACTCGCCCCGCGTTCACAGACCATAACCGCTTCGTTGCCCGTAGATTTTGCTTTATCGGCGACATGAACCATATCCAGAGGCGCCAAGAACTGCCCCTTTTTAATATTGACAGGTTTGCCTTGATTACAGACATTCACGATAAAATTAGTTTGACGACACAAAAACGCGGGCGTCTGTAAAACGTCGACCACATCAGCAACCTCGTCAAGAGGGGTATCTTCGTGCACATCGGTGAGCACCGGCACTTCGAGTTCGCGCCGCACTTTTTCCAATATGCGCAGCCCCTGCTCAATACCGGGACCACGATAACTATCCAGTGCGCTGCGGTTGGCCTTGTCAAAAGAGCTCTTGTAAATAAAAGAAATGCCAAGCAAATCAGTCATATTTTTCAGCGTGGTAGCCGTTTCCATAGCCAGCTGTTCTGATTCAATGACACAGGGCCCCGCAATGACAAATAGCGGACGATTCCCGCCTATTTCAAAACCGCATAGCTGCATTTACTGAAATCCTTTTTGAAGCGTGGCCGTCGTTTGGCCCCGTTTGGCGTTAAAAAACCCAATGGCGCAACAAAACCATGATCGGCTCGCCATAAACCTCATACCCGTGAGATCAATCTGCTTGTGTGTCCTGAACATTGGCATGTTTTGAATTCGCTAAACCCGCCCTCACAAACTGCGTGAACAAAGGGTGCCCTTTGAGCGGCGTTGACGTAAATTCCGGGTGAAATTGGCAAGCTAGAAACCAGGGGTGATCTTTCAATTCAATCATCTCAACCAATTCGCCGTCCTCGGAGCGCCCAGCCACCCGCATGCCAGCTGCTTCAAGTTGTTTGACATAACGATTATTGACCTCATAACGATGTCGGTGACGCTCATGAATCACGTCGACGCCATAGATCTGCCGGGCGAGACTGCCCGCCTCTAGCAGACACGGCTGCTCGCCCAATCGCATTGTTCCACCTAGGTCACCTGAAGCAGAACGCTGTTCAGCCTTGCCTTTGGCGTCGGTCCATTCGGTAATCAAGCCAATCACCGGATGCGGTGGCGCTGCATCAATCTCAGTGCTATGCGCGCCGGTTAAGCCCGCATTATTGCGGGCGATATCAATCACGGCAGCGTGCAAGCCATAACAAATGCCCAAATAAGGTACGCGGTTTTCGCGCGCATAGCGTGCCGCTAAGATCTTGCCTTCAAAGCCTCGGCTACCGAAACCTCCCGGCACCAAAACAGCATCCACAGCCGACAACGCTCCCACGCCTTCGCGTTCCAACTCTTCCGCATCGATATAAATTATGTTGATCGCGGTGCGCGTTTGAATGCCTGCATGGGTGACCGCTTCGATAAGCGATTTATAGGCTTCGAGCAAATCTAAGTATTTGCCGACAAATGCCAGATTCAAGCCTTGTTCAGGACTGTCTTGAGCCGCAACGACCTCTCGCCAGGGTGTTAGATCACCCGCAGGGCAGTCCAATCCCAGACGCTCAACGACATAGTCGTCAAGGCCTTCCTCATGCAGCATGAGTGGCGCCTGATAAATTGTGTCGACATCCCAACTGGAAATGACCGCGCGTTCTTCGACATTGGTGAACAGTGCTATTTTGCGGCGAGCCGAACGAGGCAACGGCACTTCGGATCGACACACTAAAATATCTGGCTGCAACCCAATAGACCGGAATTCCTTGACGCTATGTTGGGTGGGCTTGGTTTTAATTTCTCCGGCTTTGCTGAGATACGGCACATAAGTCAAATGAATAAAGAGTGTCTTCGCGGACCCTACCTCGAGGCGCAACTGACGAATCGCCTCTAAAAAAGGCTGGGATTCTATATCACCAACCGTCCCACCGATTTCCACTATCAACACATCAAAACCATCCGCAACCTTGCGAATTCGGCGCTTGATCTCATCGGTGACATGCGGGATGACCTGCACCGTAGCACCAAGGTAATCTCCTCGACGCTCACGCTTGAGCACCTCAGCATAGACGCTGCCTGTGGTGAAATTGTTATCCCGAGTTAACCGCACACTCGAAAATCGCTCGTAATGCCCCAGATCAAGATCTGTTTCGGCTCCATCAACGGTTACAAATACCTCACCGTGTTGAATGGGGCTCATAGTACCCGGATCAACATTGATGTAAGGATCCATTTTTAACACGTTGACTTTAAGGTCGCGCGCTTCCAATTGAGAGGCGAGAGAAGCGGTGATGATGCCCTTGCCGAGCGACGAAACAACACCACCGGTTACAAAAATATATCTTGTCATGAAAACCCATCTATCAAGTGCATCCAAACCTCCTTCACCCAACAGTCCTGTGTTTAAAACATTCAGCCTTCAACGGGCCAACAAGCCTGTATATAAAACAATCAGCGAAGAGAATCTCAGGCCAAATTGGCCTGACCGAGATGGCGTTGTAGGTTAACAAAGGAGGCTTATAAGCTCAATCTTGAGACACACTTATTACCCGCTTATTTCCGTTTTTTGCTCTATTGAAGGTGCCCAGTGAGCGACACATAATTGCGATTCATCCGGCGCGGGCCTATTTACCGCGGCCAAACCGGGCACACAAACCAATTTTTCACGAATAAAGAGCAACGGATAAAACGGTCGATTCCACGGTGGCACCTTTGCGGTATTAAATATCTGCTTTAAAGAACGTGCACCACTCTGGTCGCCTAAGCGCTCTCCTCCACGCCGAAAACCCACCCGCATCGGTCCCAAATAAACAAAAGTATGCGGCGAGGACATGACCGCAACTTCTAACGATAAAACGCCGTGGTCCAAGCTTAGTTTTTCACCAAGGCGCAACAATTCAGTGGGCTCGGATGGATCATTAAATGCCTTGACGAAGTGCAGATGGTCAGCGTACGCATAGAGGGATGCAGATTCACCACAGTGCAATTGCGCCAAGCTCGTTTGCGTCATCTGCCGGCAAAATTCGGTCAGCGCTCGATCACTCACGGTATAGAAATGCCGCGCATTGAGATAACTCCGCAACCAGGCCAACCGTGCAGCCAAAGACTCAGGCAACGCCGTTAAGGCCACCTGATCAGGATATTTAGCTACTTCATGCGCCAACGCTTGGTCACTGCCTCTTTGCACCCACACCACGCGCTCTACCGCACCATGTAGGTCCCGCCATCGCTTCTGCAGCAACGGTAAAATTTCATGTCTTAGAAAGTTACGTGCCAGTTTAACATCCGCGTTGCTGCCATCTTCGACCCAAGTCGCGCCATGTGCGCGCACATAATCAATCAGTTTAGCTCGCGGCAACGGCAACAGAGGCCGCCGAAAACCGCCCTCTCCCAAGCGACCTTTGGCCCGCATCGGCAAAAGCCCACGGCCCTGAAATAACCGGTAAAGCACGGTTTCCATCTGGTCTGACTGGTGATGCCCCAACAACAGCACATCAGTTTGTTGTACGTATTTCGCAAATAACTGATAGCGCGATTCACGGGCATTGGCCTCTAAATTACCAGCCACCGCCACATCCGCGGCAACACTCAAACACTGAATTTGTTTTTCCCTGCAAAAGCGCTCGACTTGGCGCTGCCAATTCGCAGCCGCTGGCTGCAAATTATGATTAACATGCAGCGCAATTAGCTCCACATCAAAGGGTAACTCGGCTATAACCGCCTGAGAGGCCAGCAAGAGCGCGGTCGAATCAACGCCGCCACTAAAGGCAACCCAAACCCGTTTGGGCTGTGATGACACCAATGCATGAGTTACCAATGCCTCTATAGGCGAGCGTATATCTTCAGCCGGAGTAACTCCGTTATCACCAGACGCTATCGACATCAGATCCTCCCTTAAGAACGGGTGTAATCCAGCCGCGCACAATCATCGAATTCACGGTTCAAGTGCCTTAACAGTTCATCATGCGCCTGCACCTGCCAATTCTCTCCCAAATGAATACGTGCCTGGGCATCACTCGCGGCGTACCAGACTTTAATGGGACAGCCGTCAGTTGAAGCACGATAAGGTGTAATCACTTGCTTGAGCCGAGCACCGAAATTTGAGGGCAGCTGATTCTGACGAAAATCGATCACCACACCTTCGCTGAATTTCTGACGAGCTTGCGCAATCGAATAGACTTTTTCCGCGCGCAAAGCCAATCCACCTGAAAAATCGTCAGCTTGCACTTCCCCCTCAATCACCAAAAGCTCATCTTTTACAATTTTTGACCCAAATTTTTCAAAGGCCTCCGGAAACAACGAGACCTCAAGACGAGCACTGCGATCATCCAAAACCAGAAAACACATGGGTGCGCCCCGCCGACTTTTCATCACTCGCGAGCTCACGACCATGCCACTGACCCATTGCGTCTTTTTTTCAGCACGCAGATCGTTAATTTTACGTTTGCAAAAAAAACGCAGCTCATGCTCATAGTCACCAATCGGATGCCCGGTGAGATAAAGCCCAAGCGCGTCTTTTTCACCCTGCAAGCGCTCACGATTGGACAGCGGTGGGGCCGACACTGGGTCAACACGGTCATCCGTTTTAGCGCCGTCTATACCACCAAACATATCAGTAATCCCAGCCGCCGCATCATTGGCCTGTTGCTCGGCGCTGTGCAGCGCTAGCGGCAATGTCGCTCGAAGCCGCGCACGGATGGCATTCAAATCTTCTTCAGGACCACCAAATTCGTCCATTGCACCCGAAGTAATCAGCGCCTCGAGCACACGTTTATTAAGTTTCTTGCCATCTATACGGCGACAAAAATCATATAAATCCACAAATTTTCCGGCCGCTCGCGCTTCAACAATTGCGGCAACGGGTCCTTCACCCACTCCCCTGACCGCGCCTAAGCCATATACAATTCGATTATCTTCTGCCGAAAATCGGTATTCACTGAGATTCACACTTGGCGGCAAAAGCGCCACCTCCATCTGACGCAGTTCATCCACCAAGATGACAATTCGATCAATATTCTGCATTTCAGCGGAAAGGTTAGCCGCCATAAATGCCGCCGGATGATGCGTCTTTAACCACGCGGTTTGAAAACTAACCACCGCATAAGTCGCAGAGTGCGATTTGTTGAATGCATAACCGGCAAATTTTTCCATGAGATCAAAAATCTCGTTAGCCAGCTTTGAATCGATGCCATGATCTGCCGTACCGGTCAGAAATTGGTCACGCACCCGCGCCATCTCTTCGGGCTTTTTCTTGCCCATCGCCCGCCGCAACAAATCCGCTTGGCCTAAACTGAAACCCGCCAGCTCCTGCGCCACTTGCATCACCTGTTCTTGGTATAGGACAACGCCATAGGTGCCCTCCAATACAGGCTCCAGCTTTTTGTGCGGATAGACCACAGGCTCTATCTTATGCTTTCTATTGATATAGTCCGCATCAGCGCCAGACTGCAGTGGGCCGGGTCGAAACAATGCCACCAATGCGATAATGTCATTGATATTGTCCGGCTTTAACTTCGCGATAAGGTCTTTCATGCCGCGAGATTCAAGCTGGAATATTCCGGTGGTATCCGCCGCTCGCAACAACTTAAACGTGGCTGGGTCATCTAGCGGAATACGCGCGATATCTATAACCGGTTCACCCTCAGCGCGGCTGGCATTAATCGCCTGGACCGTCCAATCAATGATGGTTAACGTCTTGAGGCCCAAAAAGTCAAACTTGACCAAGCCTGCGCGCTCAACATCATCTTTGTCGAATTGAGACACCAACGCGCCACCTAATTCTTCTGTGTAAAGCGGCACAAAATCAGTGAGCGCACTCGGCGCGATGACAACGCCTCCGGCATGACGGCCCACGTTACGCACAATGCCTTCCAGCTTGTACGCCATATCCATGATCTCACCAGCTTCATCAGAGCTTTCGACAAACGTCTTTAAATCTGAACTTTCCTCCATCGCCTTGTTCAGCGTCATGCCAACTTCAAACGGAATCAGCTTAGACAATTTATCGGCTAACCCATAAGGTTTGCCCTGAACTCTCGCGACATCTCTCACCACGGCCTTGGCCGCCATGGTGCCAAAAGTGATGATTTGACTGACCGCGTTTTGCCCGTAATGCTCACTCACGTGCGCAATCACCCGGTCGCGACCTTCCATACAAAAATCCACGTCAAAGTCAGGCATTGACACCCGCTCTGGATTCAAAAAACGCTCAAATAATAAATCATATTCCAGCGGATCCAGATCCGTAATCTCTAGACAATAAGCAACCAGTGAACCTGCCCCGGAGCCGCGTCCGGGACCCACAGGAATAGCCTCTTTTTTGGCCCAGGCGATGAATTCCATGACAATTAGAAAATAGCCTGCGAACCCCATCTGGTTAATGACGTTCAACTCAAAATCTAAGCGCGCTTCATAATCCTGCAAGCTGGCATCTTGCGCCAACAAACCTCGATCTGCGATTCGTCTAGCTAACCCTTCTTGAGCGGTCTGCTGCAAAAAACTTTCTAGCGTGGCGTCGGCCGGGATAGGATAATCGGGTAGATAATAGGTGCCCAATTCGACTGGGACGCTACATCGCTTGGCAATTTCAACCGTATTAGACAACGCCTCAGGCAAATCAGAAAACAGCTCAGTCATCTCTTGAGTGGTCTTTAGATATTGTTGATCACTATAGCGACGCTCGCGCCGCGGATCGTCCAACGCTCGCCCTTCAGCGATACAAACGCGCGTTTCATGAGCTTCATAATCCTGCGCCTGCATGAAACAGACATCGTTAGTCGCCACCACACCGACGTTCAGTTGTGAGGCAATATCGACCAAGCGATGCAGCACAGCTTCTTCATCAGAGCGCCCCGTACGCGTCAACTCCAAATAATAACGGTCTCCAAAAACCTGTTTCCATTGATTAACGCGATGCACTAGAGGCGACGGATCGTTATTCTGCGCAAGATGCCACAAGTGGCCGGCAACACCGCCAGAGAGGGCAATCAACCCTTCGTTTGCGGCAAAGACATCGGCCTGCGACAGACGGCCCCGCTCAGCGACGGTGGTATAACCGGCGGACACTAACTTAAGCAGATTGGCGTACCCGACTGGATTCATCGCGAGCAGAACCAAGCGCTTGCCGGTTTGCTCATCCTCATCACTGGCCACCACGCGCACCTCTGCGCCAAGTAAAGGCTTAATTCCTTGACCCAAGCAAGCCTCGTAAAATTTGACCAGTCCAAACAGATTACCCGCGTCAGTTAGCGCCAATGCCGGAAAATCTTCCGCCGCCAAATGCTTCACCAGCGGTTTCACTTTCAACAAACTGTCTGCCAGTGAAAATTCGCTATGCACGTGTAAATGTATAAATTGTGTGCTGTGCGGGCTCATCTCGCCTCCCGCTGGGCTTCGTTGATCCCCAATACGTGGCGCACAGGCCCAAAACTTCTCCGGTGGTGAGGTGTCACACCGTGCACCGCTAACGCCGCCAAATGAGCTTTGGTCGGATAACCTTTATGCTTGGCAAAACCGTATTCGGGATAACGTAGATCCAGCGCCACCATTTCTGCATCACGGGCAACTTTAGCTAAAATAGAGGCGGCACTGATTTGCGGTATTTTCTTATCGCCTTTCACAACAGCGACGCTGGGGACATCAAAACAAGGCGTTTTGTTTCCGTCGATCAAAATCAAATTCACTGGCACAGATAGTTGTCTAAAGGCTCTTTGCATCGCCACGTGACTCGCACGCAAAATATTCAGTTCATCCACCTCGGCCACGCTGGCCCAACCAACAGCGGAGTCTAAGGCGCGCTGCTGGATCAACAGCGCCAAATCTTCACGTCGAGCAGGCGATAACATTTTAGAGTCTTGCAGCGCCGCTATTGGCCGATTCGGATCCAACAATACCGCCGCAGCAACCACTGGTCCCGCTAGCGGACCTATGCCAACTTCGTCTATACCGGCATGCAGACCCGCTTGCCAAGGCCCAAGCGCATACTCTGTCATCGAACATACGCTCGATTAAACAAAGGTCTGATTAAAACAGCCGAGGCAACCCCGATTTTACAGCGGCAATCCATCTTGCTCCCGAGCAACAAACTATGGCGAATGGCCAAGTAACTCTAGCACGGCAGCAGCAGCCTTGGCATCCGCACCCTGACCTAATTGAGCGTGCAAATGCACCGCTGCCTCTGCGTAGTCACGACTGTTACGTGCCTTGTGCAATTGCTGTTCGAGGGCTTTTGCCAGCGCAGGCCCAGTGGCGGCGTCTTGCAACAACTCCGGCACTAGTTCTCGACCGGCTAAAATATTCGGTAACGCCACATAAGGCGTCCGCACAACCCGCTTGGCCAACTGATAACTCAATGCCCCTAAGCGGTAACCCACAACCATCGGGCAACGCAACAACATTGCCTCTAGCGTACTGGTGCCGGATTTTACCAGCGCGATATCTGCTGCGATCAAGGCTCGACGTGCATGGCCATCATAGAGCGTCACCCGTAATCCTGGAGCACCCACCAGCGCCTGTTCTATGCGCGCACGCAACGCCGGACGTAAGCAGGGAATCACAACCATCGTGTTCGGATGAGCCTCACTGAATAATTTTGCGGCGGCCAAAAACGGCTCGATCATCAATGCCACCTCGCCGGACCGACTGCCGGGCAAAAGCGCCAGAACTGTCTGCTCGTCTTCAATCTCCAGCGCAACCCGGGCAGCGGCTCGAGCCGACCCGTCAACCGACCCGGGAGAGATCTCATCCGCAAGCGGATGGCCCACAAACTCCGCCTTGACCGGCAAACCCAGATAAAAGTCGGGTTCGAAAGGGTATAAACACAAGAGCAAGTCGGCACTTTTAGCCACCCTTTTTGTACGACCCGCGCGCCAGGCATATACCGACGGACTCACATAGTGAATCGTTTTTATCCCTCGCCGCTTCAGCGCGGCTTCTAAAATGAAGTTGAAAACATTGAAATCGATCCCAACAAACACATCAATATCGGCAGCGACAAATTCATTGATTAAATGACGCAACAGCAGGACCAGCCGGGGTAGCTGTAAAATTGGATCGCGGAAACCGTTAACCGCCAATGAGTCAATATCAGCAAAGCATTGCAATGCTTGGGCTTGCATGTGCGGCCCACCCACACCCATAAATTGAATGGGCTCTTGGTCATTACTGCACCGCGACTGCAAAGCACGCATCAAACCGGCCCCTAGGGCGTCACCAGAGGGCTCGCCTGCCAGAATACCCACCTTCAAGGGCACAGGAATAACCTTGCCTTATCAGTCACTCGCGCGACGCAGAACGTCCTCGAATGATTCCTACCGTGGAGGATTCAATCGAGCTTACAAACATATCAACTTCAGGCTCACTCTCTCTCGTTGCAGCCAGCGCAGCTAAGGCATCTTTTAACAACAACTCTCTGCGGTAGACCAACCGATAAGCGTTGCGCAATGCCTGTATTGAATTTTTTTGGTAGCCCCGCCGCTTCATCCCTTCAATGTTAAGCCCCACCGCAGATGCTGGGTTTCCACTGACCGTCACAAATGCGGGCACATCTTTGAGCACCAAACTCATGCCTGCAATGTGGGTATGGGCGCCGATCTGGCGAAACTGAGGCACGCCACTGTATCCGCCAAAATTAGCATAATCACCAACCGTCACATGCCCAGCAATTGAGGCATTATTCGCCATAACCACATGGTCACCCACCACACAGTCGTGCCCGATATGCACATAGGCCATCAATAAACAGTGCTTACCCACTGTCGTTCGACCAGTGCCTCCAGCGGCCATACCCCGATGGATGGTAACCCCTTCCCTGATAACCGTATGCTCACCAATATCGCAAAACGTTTCTTCACCAGCAAAAGCAAACGCAGGCGTATCCTCGCCGACGGTTGAAAATTGAAATATTTTCACGCCAGCACCAATTTTTGTTGGGCCTTTCAAGACAACATGAGAGGCGACCTGGACCCCATCACCCAACTCGACATGCGGACCGATGGTTGTCCATGGGCCAACAGAAACGTCCTGGCCCAACTTGGCTGAAGGATCAATTATCGCCCGCGGATCGATCATGCTCGCTGCTCAACCACCGATAAAATCGCAGAACAGGCCAATTCGCCGTCTACGTAGGCTGAACAGTCAAACTTCATCATGATAGTCCGGTTCGCTAGAATTTTGCTGCGCATGTCCAGCCGGTCGCCTGGTATCACCGGCCGACGAAATCGAGCTTTCTCAACGCCACCGAACAAATAGTTAACCCCATCCACGGGCAAAACTCCCTTGGTTTCGAAAGCCAAGACGCCCGACAACTGCGCCATAGCCTCGAGTATGACCACACCGGGTAAAATTGGTTGCCCTGGAAAATGGCCATTAAACATCTCCTCATTAATGGTGACGTTTTTGAAGCCCTCAACAGACTCACCAACAACCAATTGGGTGACCCGATCCACCATTAAAAACGGGTACCGATGCGGTAAATAGGCAAATAATTCGTTAATGATTTTTCCACCGGAGGCCCTGTCGGTCATAGCATTGCTCACAAAATTTAAGAGGTTTGAAAAGAGTTTATTTGTTTTGCAGGATTTCCAGCGACTTTACCCGCTTGAACAGTTGATCCAATGCGGAAAAGCGCAGCGCGTTGCGACGCCAAAGGCTGTGTTCGTGCACGACAACCGTACCAGAATAAACGCCCGGCGTAGTGATCGACTGCGTCACCGGAGTATAGGCCGTGACCATCACGTGATCACACAAAGTCACAGGTTTACTCCCGCCAACACCCACACCGCCGGCGAGCACACAATGACGCCCAATCACTGAGCTACCTGCAATACCCACACATCCACAAAGCAGCGAGTGCGCGCCCACGCGGCAATTATGGCCTACCTGCACCTGATTATCGATTTTAACCCCATCTTCGATAACGGTATCCTCTATGGCGCCACAATCGATTGTGCTCGACGCACCGACACTCACGTCTTCGCCGATCCAAACACCTCCCAATTGCGCAATCTCGTGCAGGTGCCCCTGCTGATCCGGCGTGTAGCCAAATCCATCCGCACCAATCACACAGCCACTGTGCAGTATGCTGCGGGCGCCAACTTTCACGTCGTTGTAGAGCGTACTTCGAGCATGCAAGGTAACATCTGCGCCCAAAACGCAGCGTTCCCCCAGACTACTGTAGGGGAAAATCCGCACGCCCGGGCCAATCGAACACCCGTTGCCGATCACCACGCCAGCGCCAATTGACGCCCCGGCATCAATCTGACAATCGTCGCCAATCAGGGCACTGGGATGCCTGCCCACATTTAGGTGATCTTTGGATTTAAACAGCTGGGATACACTGGCGAATGCCAGATAAGGATTGTCAACAATCAGTGCAGGTACTGGGCAGTTTTGCGCATCTTGCGCCTTTAATATGACGGCACCAGCTCGAGTCTCCTTCAACAAAGGGCGATAACTTGGACTGGACAGATGACTGACCTGCGACGGTGTAGCATTTTGCAAGCTACCCAGCCCCGTTATCTCAAGCTCCACATTTCCGACTGTTTGCGCACCAATGTGGTCAGCAATATCAGCGAGGGTATGCACAATTTTGCAACCCAAATTAGTCGCGCTGTTCGTTCATCTTTTCCGTAACGCGACGCGTAATGTCCCACTTGGAATTCGCATACTGCAACGCATTAGGCGCCATGATGAAGTCGATCTGATCCACCTGCACAATATCTTTCAACACAGTGTCAAATTTTGGTGCCAACGCCTGCAAAATTTCTTGACGCTTATCCTGCACTTCTTTTTGCAATCGCTGCGACCGAAACTGCAGATCGGCCTGCAAGTCCTCTATGTCTTTTTGCATTTTGCGCTGCTCGCTGGCGGCCATGACTTCACCGTCTGTCTGAAGTTTGGTGCCAAGACTTTGCATCTCTTCCGCCATACTTCGCAGTTCATTTTGCTCAACTTCCATCTCTTTATTTGCGGCGTCTACCAACAACTTTGCTTCATCACTTTCTAATATGGCACGAACAGAGTCCAACACCACAATCTTGACTTCCGCATGCACAACGCCCGTCATGAACGTGACACTGACAATCGCCAGTTGCAAAAGTTTTTTAATCATCACCCACTCCTACTCAACGCCCTAAAAACAGGCAAAATTCTCAAGGGATAATTCCCCCGAGCTACTAGTGGCCAGTATTCTACCTCAGAAAGTACGACCAAGTTCAAACTGAAACCGTTCTTCTTCATCAAAATCCTGTGTTTGAA
Organism: Gammaproteobacteria bacterium UBA4421; assembly: GCA_002389675.1. Classification (GTDB taxonomy): domain Bacteria; phylum Pseudomonadota; class Gammaproteobacteria; order Pseudomonadales; family Azotimanducaceae; genus UBA4421. The sequence continues at coordinate 43,585 of DGQF01000006.1, read as the reverse complement.
ACGGCTTGGCTATCGCAAACGTCATCGGACCAAGGCCTGTCAGCCAACTGACCCCAAATCCCACAGAATAACGCAGTTGATCAACATCAAAGCCAAAACAGTTCACCGCAACCTTCGCACATCGGGTGTTAAACACATTACCGACGTCGAAGAAAATAGCCGGACGAAATTGACGATTATCCTCAACAAACGGAAACGGGAAAATCAACTCCGCCGTAGCCTCGATCAACAGGTTACCGCCTAAGGGGTCACCGTCATCATCGCGAAAGAAAATAGGTTGACCATTCTCATCTAACGGAGCGGTACTTCGCGGTCCTAATGTCGAGTTTTCAAACCCTCGAATTGAGCCAAACCCTCCTGCAAAGAAATTTTCGTAAAACGGCAGTTGCCCCGTCGATCCATAACCATCACCAAAACCCAACTCAGTGCGCAATCGCAGGGTAAATGTTTGCGTTAGCGGAAAATATCGCTCGGCCGTATAGTTTATTTTGTAGAAATTCAGATCACTTCCCGGTACTGCCATCTCAAAGGCAAAGCTTTGCGAGGTACCCCGATCTGCAAAAATCCCTCGGTTCAAAGTCGAACGGCTCCAGGACAGATTCGCCTTATAATTAATCGACTCCTCTCCCTCGGTGCGGATGAAATTGGATATCTCCAGTGCTGCAAAGCGCCCTTCGGTAATGTCCGTCCATTCCGCAAGCAAGCCAAAATTAATGCGCTGCACTTCCCCTATCGGGAAGCCAAAAGACACACCCAGACCCGCTGCGTCGGTTGAGTATCGCGCTATATTTCGCTGATCATAGTCAAGACGGCGCAAAAATAGGTTAAATCCACGACTCACCCCATCCATCGTGAAATAAGGGTTGTAGTAATTAAAGTTCACCGATTTCTGATAATCGGAGGAGCTCAAACCCACTCCCAAGCTGTTACCAGAACCCAGCACATTAGATTGTTGGTAGTTGCCGCCCAAAATCAAGCCGGTGCCCTGTGCATAGCCCAAAGTCGCCGAAATGCTTCCCGAAGGCTGCTCCTCAACGGTAAAATTGACATCAATTAGATCATCGGTTCCCGGTACTTGGGGCGTTTCGACGTCTACGCCTTTGAAATATCCTAGCCTCTGCAGGCGCATCTTCGATCTGTCAATTTGGGCCGTCGACGCCCAACCACCTTCCATCTGGCGCATTTCTCGCCGCATCACTTCGTCTTGTGTCAGCTGATTGCCGGTGAACGTGATCCGATTGACATATGCACGCTTCCCGGAATTCACGAAAAATTCGATATCAGCGGTACCGTCGTCATTCAGTTTTGGCACGCCGCTGGCGGTTGCAAACGTGAATCCGCCGTTGCCAAGGGCCGCAGTCATACGGTCTTCAGAGGCTTTGATCCGGGCTTGCTCAAACTGTTGGCCGGAGGCAACCACCAGTAAGCGCTCCAAATCCTCTACTTTGACATCGCCAAGTTCTCCCAGCACATTGACTTCACCTATCGTATAGACCCTACCCTCATCAACCCCGATCGTGATATACACTTGGCTGCGATCCGGCGTAATACTGACCTGCGTTGAATAAATATCAAAGTCTGCAAATCCCTGATTTTTGTAAAACGCTTCCAGCGTCTCCAGATCACCTGATAATTTTTCTCGTGAGTACTTATCGTCGTTCTTATAAAACGACAATAAACTCGGATGCTGCAACTCCAACTCATCCAATAATTCTTCATCGGAGAACTTCTCAGCACCGACGATATTCAGGTGGCGAATCCCTGAATTTTTGCCTTCCTCAATAAGAATCTTCACATCAACCCGGTTGCGCGGTAGATCTTCGATTTCGGTTTCAATAGACGCGCCATAGCGTCCCTGGGCGACATACTGTCGCTCTAATTCAAGCCCCACCCGCTCCAAGGTCGCCTGCTTGAAAATTTCACCCTCACTTAACCCTTGCTGCTTGAGGCCATCAAGCAATGCCTCTGTTTGAATTGCTTTGTTACCGTCGATTTCGATGGATTCGATCGCCGGGCGCTCGACCATGGTCACAATCAAGACACCGTCATCTCTGGCCAAGCGAACATCTTTGAAAAATCCGGAGGCAAACAACGATCGCACAACATCGCGCGCGCCCATCGCGTCCAACCGATCACCAACCGTCACGGGTATCAAGTTGAATACCGTGCCGGCTGACACCCGCTGCAACCCTTGTAACCGTACATCGGTCACCATAAAACTGGGCGCTTGCGCTGCTTGAATACCACCGCTGAGCAGCACAAGGAGCAGACAAAATGCACCTATGACTGTCGGCTGCAAAGGTTTGATGCCTGATCTTGGAGAACCAAACAACAACCAAAAGCCATAGGATGCCATTGAGTTTGCATGGCGTTGGACATTTTGGCTCATGACGTTGTATCCCTACCCAATCCGCTAAAAAAGACGCAATAAATCATTATAAGTCGCAAAAACCATCAGGGTGCCGACCAAGAATAGCCCGACTTGGACACCAAACACTTGAATTCGCTCGGGTACTGGCTTACCCATCACCAACTCTGCCGTATTAAACACCACATGGCCACCATCTAAAATCGGAACCGGCAGAAGGTTAAACACTCCCAGAGACACACTCAAAAACGCTAAAATACCCACAAAAGAACGCCAGCTGTAGCGCGCAGAATCACCTGCAACCTGAGCGATACTGATTGGCCCGGATAAATTTTTCACCGAAACCTGCCCGGTGATCATTTTTTTCACGATCGACAAAATCAGTACTGATTTTTCCCAAGTTTCTTGTATCGCCACCGGCACAGCATCTAACGGTCCATATTCCACCAGTGCCTGCGACGGATAAACACCGATAACACCCACTTCAGACCCATCGTCAGCCAGACGTGCTTCTGGCGTCACCGTTAATTGACGCAGCGTACCGCTGCGGTAAAGCTCCAACGTAATTCGCCGATCTGGTGCGGCCTGAATTTCCGCCACCCAGTCTCGCCAATACGTCACCGGGCGACCGTCTACCGAGACCACAAAGTCGCCCCGCTGCAAGCCAGCCCGATCAGCCGGTGCGTCCGCCACTAAATCACCCACCAAACTTAACGCAGTTGGCGTCAACCCCAATGAAGCTAAGACATCAGGCTCTCCAACCCCCTCATGCCAAGCTTCGATCGGCAAACGCACGGTTTTTTGAACCCCGGTTAACAGTTCTGTCACGCCGACTTCAATGTCCCCGGTCTCTCCCAATCGATCGGTCAGGGCCAGGCCAATGTCTTGCCATGCTCGAACAGGTTTGCCGTCAACGGCGGTAAGCTGAACCGGTGAGGTAATCCCAGCAAGCGCCGCGGGGCTGTCAACCTCACCCCCGGCAATCACCGGTGTGGCATTTAAACTGCCAGCCACTGCCAGCGCCCAATAAACAACAATCGCCATCAAAAAATTGGCCATGGGACCGCCTAAAGCGATTGCGACGCGCCAAGCTGGATGCAGTTCCATATAAGACAACGATCCCTCCGGCCGTTCGGCCGCCGAATCAGCCTCGCGCTCATCATACATGCGCACATAACCACCCAGAGGGAAAACCGCCAGCGTGAAATCCGTGCCCCGTCGGTCTCGCCAGGTCACCAGCGGACGGCCAAAGCCGACAGAGAACCGCACAACCCCCACTCCCGAAAAACGGGCTACAAGGTAATGACCAAACTCATGAATGGTGACTAGCAGCCCAAGTGTTGCAAAGAAAGCCAGAGGATAGTGCAGCATGTCCACGAGTTAAATTTCTACCATTTTGCGTTGTATGAGCTGGGCGGGGAGCATTATATAGAGTTCCGAAAGTAAATTGGATTACAGTGTGTATCGTCAGTTCCACAACACGAGCTATCTTTCCACATATGGCAACATCAGGACGCTAAGATCAACGCAAAAACCGGTAAAATAGCCAGTTGTGAATCAATCCGATCTAGTACCCCGCCATGCCCAGGCAAAATCGTTCCTGAGTCTTTGACACCGGCCACGCGCTTCATCACGCTTTCGAAAAGATCCCCAAATATGGAAACAACCACCAAAGCCGCAATAATAAGCAGCCAACTTAGGCTCCGTTCGCCCAGCGCAACTGCGCCCAGACCACATACCAGCATAGCCACAGCCATACCGCCCACCGCACCTTCCCAGGTTTTGCCCGGACTGACAGCTGGTGCCAGTTTGTGTCGACCGAACCTGCGGCCCGTAAAATAAGCCCCAACGTCCGCTGCTACCGCAATACACAGGCACCACAGCAACCACAATTGCCCTTGCGGTTGATCACGAATCACCACCAACGCGACCCATGCAGGCAACAAAACAGACAAACCCAAAAGGATCATGAAGCCGCGGGAAGTGAACGCGCGTTGACCACGAGGTGCCATGAGTACCGTGATGGCGGCAAAAAACCAAACACCGCATCCCAAACGCAGCATATCCTCGTAGACGTCAACCCTGCCATAAAAAAGCCACGCAATCAGTCCAAACAGTGCGACAAATGCCATCTTTTGGGAGCGGGAGCGCAGACCAGCCAGATGCGCCCATTCATAACCCCCAATTGCCGCCAAAAGCCAGAAGCCGACGGCTAATGCCGGTGCGGACAAAGCGAAAATTGAGAAAAGTACCATTCCCACCAAAGCAACCGCTGTTATGACGCGCAGACGTAACATTCGACTCAACGCCCACCGAATCGACGTTTTCTGGACGCATATTCTTTCATCGCTGCATCAACAGCAGCTTCATCAAAGTCTGGCCAGAACAGATCAGTAAAATACAGTTCTGTATAAGCGAGATTCCATAATAAAAAATTGCTGATTCGATGGTCGCCACCGGTGCGAATCAGTAAATCTGGGTCGGGTAGATAGGACAGCGACGTTGCCCGCGCAAAGTTTTCCTCGTCAATATCATGAGGTTTGATCTCCTCTGCTTGGACCAAGTGCGCCAATCTCCGCGCGGCTTCAACGATATCCCAACGCCCACCAAAATTAACCGCTACGGTGAGATTCAAACGATCATTGCTTTGAGTCAACACTTCACAGTGCGTCATTCTTTCTTGCATATCAGCTTGAAACCGACTTCGCTCACCAATAAAACGCAACCGCACGCCGCGTCGATGCAGTTCGTCAATATCGTGATCCATGACACGGCGCATGAGATCCATCAGAAGCCTCACCTCAGGTGGCGGACGCCGCCAGTTTTCGGTGCTAAACGCAAATAAAGTAAGGTTTTTGACCCCCGCCTGCGCACAATGTTCTGCAACCTCTCGCACTCTCTGCGCCCCCGCACGATGCCCAGCCGCACCCGGCATTTTCCGCGCCGAAGCCCAACGATGGTTGCCATCCATTATAATGGCGATATGGAGGGGGATATCTCCCGGTGCATTCATACTGAGGGTTTAAAAATCCATTAAATCGGACTCTTTCGCGGCCAACGCGGTGTCAACCTGCGCTACTCGCTTGTCGGTGACCTTTTGGATTCGATCTTCAGCACGCCTGGCATCGTCTTCGGTCGCTTCCTTTTCTTTAACCAGCTCGCGCACATCCGCAATGGCCTCTCGGCGAATATTTCGAATCGAAATACGCGAATTCTCAGCTTCTGCTTTGGCTTGTTTTGCAAGATCTCGCCGGTTTTCTTCTGTCAGTGGCGGCAACGGCACCCTAATCACATCACCCGATGATACGGGTGTTATGCCAATATCACTTTTCAAGATGGCCTTTTCAATGATCGGCACTAACGGCTTTTCCCAAGGTGATACAGCCAGCGTACGCGCGTCTTCGACCGAGACTGACGCAACCTGATTTAACGGCGTCGGCGCACCATAATATTCGACGAATACGGTATCTAAGAGCGACGGATTGGCACGTCCTGTCCGAATTTTTGCAAATGCATGTTGCAACGCATCGAGCGTTTTACCCATTCGTTCGTCGGCGTCTTCAACTATTTCCTCAATCACGGCGCTATCCAACCCCATATTTATGTTATCTATTCGCCCGGCTACAAACGTCTTATCTGGCCCAGCGTGCCCACCATACGTCCTCTGTCGAGGCGCGCAAGCCTAAACTTCGCTCACGATTTGCGTGCCTACGTCCCGCCCTTGAGCCAAATCAACCAACGCATCGGCTTGGTTCATATCAAACACCACCAGCGGCATGCTGTTTTCTTTACACAATACAATCGCCGTCAAGTCCATAACGCCCAAACCAAGCGCTAACACCTGATCATAGGTAATGGCCTTAAACTTTCGTGCATTCGGATTTTGTTTGGGATCTGCATCATATACACCGTCAACATTAGTTGCCTTGAGAACAGCATCGACGCCTAGCTCGACACCACGCAAACATGCGGCGGTGTCAGTGGTGAAAAAAGGATTACCGGTCCCCCCGCTCAGTATGACGACCTTGCCGTCAACCATATCCTCAAGCGCTGAATCTCGGTGGTAACCCCGCGCGACGCCAGCAATCCCAACAGACGAATAAAGTTGGTTGGGAACCCCTGCCTGTGTGAGAAAATCACCCATCGCCAGGCCGTTCATTACCGTCGCCAGCATACCCATGCGGTCCCCGACCACACGATCCATACCTGCTTGCGCTAGAGCCTGCCCCCTAAACAGGTTACCCCCGCCAAGCACTAAAGCAACCTCAGCGCCTGAATCGACCAACCGCCCTATATCGAGGCTCATGCGGGCCAATACCTCACTGGAAAGGCCATAGCCGGCCTCGCCGCCTAATGCTTCGCCACTGAGTTTAAGCAGCAGGCGAGCCAATGTCAGTTACTGGAGCCGAGTTGTGCCGCAACTTCAGCGGCAAAGTCCGCCGCCTCAACCTCTATACCTTCACCGACCTCGAAGCGTTCGAACCCGACTACGGAGACGCCCGCGCTGTTAGCCAAGGCACTGATCTTCTGATTGGGGTCTTTCACAAAAGGCTGATCTACCAAACTGACCTCAGCAAGGTACTTCTTAATGCGGCCTTCAACCATCTTTGCAACAATTTCCTGCGGCTTACCACTGTCCTGCGCCTGAGTCAGATAAATTTCGCGCTCCTTGCTCAAAACCTCCGCCGGCACGTCGCTGCTGTTGACCACCATCGGGTTGATTGCCGTCACGTGCATTGCAATATCTCGCCCAACCTCGTCGGCCTGTGCAGAAAGCTGCACCAGAGCACCCTTACGGTTGTCGCCATGTAGGTAACTGCTGATACCGCCCTCGGCTGAATCGAGCACCTGAATCCGTCGAACCGTAATATTTTCGCCGATCTCCTGCACCAGCGTTTCCCGCTCTGCATCGAGGCTCGGTGACAAGACAGCACCCAGGCTCGTATCCTCAGCTGCAAACGCGATGTCCACCACCTTGTTAACAAAAGCGATGAATTTCTCGTTTTTGGCAGCGAAGTCCGTCTCAATGTTGACTTCGATAATCGCGCCGCGCGTGCCGTCTGCAGCGACTTTGATCGCCAGTAAGCCATCTGCCGTTGTTCTGCCAGCTTTCTTAGCCGCTTTCAACGCACTCGATTTGCGCAATTCATCAATGGCCTTCTCAAGATCACCATCTGTTTCCTGTAACGCTTTTTTGCAGTCCATCATGCCGAGCCCTGTTCGGTCTCGGAGCTGTTTAACCAATGCCGCAGTAATTGCCACGTTGTTTACTCCTTGTTTTCAACCGGATCGGGGGTTGGTGTCGCACTCAATGCAGCTGCCTGCTCGTCCTGTTCCGCAAATGCTTCTTCCACCGAGGCTCTGACGCCCTCAGATATCTCGGTCACCGGCGCAGCGCCAAGGTTTGCATCAGCATCGACTTCAACAAACTCATTGGGGTCAACCTTCAGTGAGGCCTGACTTTGACCTACTGCAATGGCATCCGCTGCGGCAGTAATATAAAGGCGAATCGCTCGGATCGCATCATCGTTGCCAGGGATCACATAATCCACGCCATCGGGATCGCTGTTGCTGTCCACGACACCGAAAACAGGAATGCCTAGTTTATTCGCCTCGCTGATCGCAATATGTTCATGCTGAACATCGATAACAAACAACGCATCAGGCAACCCGCCCATATCTTTGATGCCACCCAAACTCGCGTGCAGCTTATCCTTAATGCGCGTCTTCTGCAGCGCTTCTCGCTTGGGCAAGAGTTCAAATGTGCCGTCCTCTGCTTGCTTTTCGAGATCTTGCAGCCGGCGGATCGATTGCCGAATGGTCTTGTAATTTGTCAGCATGCCGCCAAGCCAACGTTGATCTACAAAGGGCATATTGACGCGAGAAGCCTGTTCATTGATCACCTTGGCAGCGGCTCTCTTGGTGCCGACGAAGAGAATTTTATTACCTTTGCGCGCCAACGTTTGAATTTCATCTAACGCTTCATTGAAGGCGGGCAGCGTATGCTCTAGGTTGATGATGTGAATTTTATTGCGGGCACCAAATATATAGGGCGCCATTTTAGGGTTCCAAAATCTGGTCTGATGGCCAAAATGCACGCCAGCAGCCAGCATATCTCGCATAGATACACTCATTTTCTTATCTCCGGGTTGGTTAACTCGGCTTATTTCCCACCTGCCGACTTTCACAAGAAAGCACCCAAGCAAATGTTCAAAGGAAATAAACTGGATTTTTCGCTCTATTTAGACTGTACGGGCATTAAACCTTGCCCCACAGCGGGGCGCTTTATACCATAGATAAATCCCGTTCGAAAAGAGTTTATTACTATGGTGGCACGAGTTGCCGATAGCGCCGATTTACAGGGCATGCGCGCAGCCGGGGCAGCCGCCGCATCTGTTTTAGAGATGATAGCCGAACATGTGGTTCCCGGCGTGACCACCGATCATCTGGATCAATTGTGCCATCACTTCATCGTAGACGAACTGCAATGCATTCCTGCACCTCTAAATTATGGCGGCGGCGGTGGTCAGATACCGTTTCCAAAATCAATTTGCACGTCCGTCAATCACGTGGTCTGCCACGGCATACCTGCAACGGCAAAAACCCTTAAGTCGGGTGATGTCCTCAACATCGACATCACGGTCATAAAGGATGGCTACCATGGTGATACCAGCAAAATGTTTTTTGTTGGCGACGCGTCAGTGCTGGCAAAGCGCCTATCGAGAATCACACAGGAATGCCTTTACCGAGGCATTGAAGCAGTACGCGCGGGCGCCCGGCTGGGTGATATCGGGTACGCCATTCAAAAACACGCTGAGGCTAACCGCTTCAGCGTAGTCCGGGAATTTTGTGGTCATGGCATCGGCAAAGTTTTTCACGATGCGCCTCAGGTATTGCACTATGGCCGCAAAGGCTCAGGCATGGTCTTAGAAGAGGGCATGACATTTACCATTGAACCGATGATCAATGCCGGGAAAAGGCATATCAAACTCCTACCCGACCAATGGACCGCGGTAACCAAAGACCATAAATTATCGGCTCAGTGGGAACATACCTTAATGGTCACACAGACAGGCTGTGAAATTTTCACGCTGAGAAATGAAGAGGCCGCCTGGAGCACGCGACTGCAAACAGCGTCTGCCACGTGACCGCTGCTCGGGCAAAACTACAAACCCTTCACCAAAATCTAGCCGACCGATTTTGGCACAACGAGCCCATCGAATCTTTGATGCGGGATCTCAGCGATGGTATTGACGCAATTTTAACGGATCTGTTCCACCATCACTTCAGCGATGACGAAGGCATCGCAATCTACGCGGTCGGCGGTTTTGGTCGCGCGGAAGTGCAGCCAGGATCGGACATCGACCTGCTGGTGTTGGCTGAGAAGCCGAGCAAACACAAGCGCACGATTGAGCTGTTTCTACAGAACGTATTTGATCTTAACGTAGAGGTTGGCCATAGCGTCCGCGACCCCAAGTCTTGCCGCAAAGAAGCTAAGCTAGACTTGACCGTCGCAACAGCCCTATTTGAGAGACGTTTCATCAGCGGTGATAACCGCTTGAGTGTCAAGCTAGACAAACTGCTCGACAGCCCTCGGCTGTGGCCTGCGGATAAATTTTTCCATGCCAAATACGCTGAACAGAAACAGCGCCACAAAAACTACAACAACACAGAATATAACCTGGAACCCAACCTCAAAAGTTCTCCGGGCGGTCTTCGCGACATACACACCGCGATGTGGGTATATCAACGTAAGTTCGGCACGAAAGACCCTGCGCGTTTGGTGGATTTAGGCGTCATCACGGCCACAGAACACGCCTGGCTCATTGAGGGTCGGCGTTTTCTTTGGTGGGTTCGTTTTGGACTGCACATCCTTGCTGGGCGTAAAGAGGACCAACTGCAATTTGGCTATCAACGGGAGTTGTCGGAACGCCTGGGATTTGTTGAAACGGACGCACAGCCGAGCGTCGAGCGTTTTATGCAGCATTATTATCGCCACGTGCTTGCCCTGACCGAAGTCAACGACATCTTGCTGCAACATTTCGCTGAAGATCTGGTCCCTGCGCGCAAAACCAAGGTCATTTCCATCAATACACGCTTTCAGATGGTTAACAATTATATCGAGACCACCTCCGAACAGGTTTTCAATGACAACCCAGCTGCTCTATTGGAGCTATTTGTCATCATGGCCAATCGCAACGACATTGCGGGAGTGCGAGCCTCCACCATTCGGCAGGTACGCGAAAACCTTCACTTAATCGACGATGATTTTCGACACAATCCCGCACATACGCAGCTGTTTATGGACCTCCTTAAGGCGCCCTACACCTTGGTGAGTCAGCTGACGCGGATGCGACGCTATGGTGTCTTGGGCCGTTATATTCCTGAATTTGGTCGCATCATCGGACAAATGCAGCACGATTTATTTCACATTTACACGGTCGATGCGCATACCATGATGCTGATCGGCAATATGCGCAGATTTCGTTACCGCTCGAGTGTCGAAAATTTTCCTGTTGCATATCACTGCGTACATCGCCTGCCCAAACTTGAACTGCTCTACCTTTCTGGTTTGTATCACGACATTGGCAAAGGTCGGGGCGGGGATCATTCGGAATTGGGCGCAATTGATGCGGTCGCTTTCTGTCAGCGCCATCACCTGAGCCCAGCAGACACCGAGTTGGTCAAGTGGCTGGTTGAAAAGCATCTCTACATGTCGTCCGTCGCCCAGCGCCAAGACATTTACGACCCAGACGTCATCCAGAAATTTGCCATCGAAGTCAAGTCAGAAATGCGCTTGAACTACCTCTATACACTGACTGTGGCAGACATCAATGCAACTAACCCAACGCTGTGGAACAGCTGGCGAGCCACTCTTTTGCGCCAACTCTACAATGAGACGCGCAAAGTATTGCGCCGTGGCATCGAATCCGCAGTTGATCGCAATGCCAGCATTCAGGCCTATCAAGAACGGGCTTTTGAAAAACTGAGCAAAGCACACCCCGAGCTGACAGCCACAGACATTCATGCCCTTTGGCAAAACGTAGGCGATGATTTTTTCTTACGCCATACCCCACCACAAATTGCCACGATGACCGAGCTACTGGTTAACCACGACCTCAACGACGGTCCGTTAGTTGATATTCGCGACACTCAGGGCGACCTGTCGGGAGAAGGCGCCACACTGATTTACGTTTACTGTAAGGATCAGTCCAACTTGTTTGCGGCGACGGTTTTGGGTTTGGGCAAGTTCCAGCTAGAAGTAATGGATGCCGTCGTATCCACCAGCGAAAGCGGCGTCTGCTTTGACTGTTACGCCGTATTGACCGCCGAGCATCAGCCACTGCCTCGCAATCCCCTGTTGCGCAACCAGATCAAAGATCACGTTGCGCAAGTCATCACTTTGAACTCCGCCAAGCTTAAATTGCCCAAACGGCGCCTGCCCAGGAGACTTCGGGAGTTACCCAGGCCCACCGAGGTGCATATAAAACCTAGCGGCGATGACAGCGCTTCGACTATCACCATTATCGCCAGCAATCGCGCCGGATTGCTGACCAATATTGCGATACTTTTTGTCGAACTCAAACTGAGCCTATTGTCGGCTAAAATTACCACCTTAGGGGAGCGAATTGAGGATACATTTGTCGTGCAAACCGAGCATCGCGCCGCCATCGGCACTGGCGAACCCACATACATGCTCGAGCATACCATGCGCCAACATCTGGACCAGAAACTGGGCTTACGCGCACGAGGCAGTCGCCACCAATGAGCTTTAATCCGTATATCGAAAACCTGCAGCCCTATCCCTTCGAGAAACTGCGCAGGCTTACCCAAAACGTTACTGCGAATGTCAACTTGCCACATATTCCGCTTTCCTTGGGAGAGCCCAAACACGCGCCACCCGAATTTGTCTTGGATGCACTGGCGGATCGATCCGTTGTCAGTGGTCAACTGGCCACCTACCCCGCCACCAAAGGCTCCGATGCGTTGCGCCAGTCAATCAGCGATTGGTTAAATCGGCGTTTTGCAACCCCGGTCGATTCACATACCCAGATTCTTCCGGTCAATGGAACTCGCGAAGCCCTCTTTGCCTTCGCGCAGGCGATGCTCAGCGGTCGTGCTGGCAGCAAAGTAATGATCCCCAACCCCTTCTATCAGATTTACGAAGGCGCAGCCCTGCTTGCTGGCGCCGACGTACAGATGATCGATAACGAAAAAGCCCTTTGCTATCAACAAAATTTTGAGCAGGTGCCCAACGAGGTATGGGAAGCCACTGAACTTGTCTATATCTGCTCACCGGGGAACCCCACTGGCCACATCATGAGTCTGGCACAGCAACAAACACTAATTGAGCGGGCCCATCAATTCGATTTTTTGATCGCCAGCGATGAATGTTATGCTGAGCTTTACTTCGATGATGCTGCACCTCCACCTAGCCTGCTCAATGCAAGTCAAGATATGGGCAATCTGGACTATGCGCGCTGCGTTGTCTTTCATAGCTTATCCAAGCGATCAAATTTGCCTGGTCTACGCAGCGGATTCACCGCAGGCTGTGCACATCTGATGGAAAGCTTCTTAAAGTACCGGACCTACCACGGTTGTGCATTGAGCCCACATCACCAGCAGGCCTCTACCCTAGCTTGGCAAGATGACCTGCATGTTCAAGCAAACCGGCAACTCTATCGGGACAAATTTGCCGCGGTGAGCGAAATTCTGGCACCCGTTTATCCACTGACACAACCAGATGGCGGTTTTTATCACTGGCTACCTACACCGATTGACGACCAAAAATTTTGCCAGCAGCTTTTACAGGATTTTAACGTTACCGTCATGCCCGGCAGTTTTTTAGCCCGCGACACCGAGCAAGGTAATCCTGGCGCTAATCACGTCCGTGTGGCATGGGTAGCGCCACTACAAGACTGCATCGAGGCTGCAAAGCGTCTTCGTGCATTTGGTGAGGAGTTGCTGCACAAACATCAACATTGAGCATAGGCGAGTCCACTGAGTATCTGTAAACTACAATCCCCTTTATCAGTCTAAGAGATTACCATGTCTGAGGTCTTTGCTTTCGGCGTCGGTCACGCGAACTACAGTGCCACGGGCAAAGTGCTCGATTGTTTCTTTGCGCAGCCCGTCATCCACCCAGACAAGGACTTTGTCGCAGTTGTCAATCGCTTCCCGAACGGCACATCTGAGATTACAACAGATGCCGCGGCTGCGGCCAACCAAGCCACCGGTGGTAGATTATTCCCCGACGCTCTACTTGAAGCAGACCAACCATTGGTTGTGGTCAAACTTGCCACCGACGGGGCCATCACCGACACCGCCCAAGCCTACTTAAAATTACATCTGCTGTCCCATCGGTTAACCCTACCCAACACACTGAATCTGGACGGCATATTTGCTCACTTACCCAATTTGGCGTGGACCAGCCAAGGGCCTGTTGAACTTGAAAGTCTTACCGAGCAGATATTGAAGTCCCGTCTGCAGGGCCGACATCTGGAAGTCATGAGCCTCGACAAATTCCCCAAAATGGTCAATTACGTTATGCCCACAGGCGTGCGTATAGCAGATGCGAGCCGAATTCGGTTGGGTGCATACCTTGGCGAAGGCACCACAGTCATGCACGAAGGTTTCGTCAATTTCAACGCCGGGGCAATGGGTCCCAATATGGTTGAAGGCCGCATATCCCAAGGTGTCATCATTGATTCAGACACGGACTTGGGTGGCAGTTCAAGCACGATGGGCACCTTATCGGGTGGCGGCGAAATCACGATCCGTATCGGCAAGAGCTGCTTGATTGGTGCCAACGCAGGCACCGGCATACCGCTCGGTGATCGCTGCACGATAGAGGCTGGCCTTTATATCACCGCCGGCACGGTGGTCACTGTTCAAGATGAAGATGGCAAAACCCTGCAAAATATCAAGGCGCGAGACCTGGCCGGTGCATCTGACTTACTGTTTATCCGCAACTCACAAACCGGACAGGTGCTTTGCCGCACCAATCGACAAGCCATCGCTCTGAACAAAAACCTCCACGCACATAATTAGTGACAGTGAACACACAAGACAAAGTATTAGCGTTAACCGGCGAACTGATTGAACGCCACTCTGTGACACCCGACGATGCAGGATGCCAAGAAATCATTGCACAACGCTTGGCTCAACTAGGCTTCACCATCGAGCACCTCGATCACAATGGCGTTCGTAATTTATGGGCGCACCGCGGTGACGGCGCGCCGCATTTAATGTTTGCCGGTCACACTGACGTGGTCCCCACAGGCCCCGTGGATCAATGGCGCAGCCCCCCGTTTACGCCAACCATTATCAATGGCCTGTTGTACGGTCGCGGCGCTGCTGATATGAAAGCAAGCCTTGCTGGCATGATTGTGGCCGTCGAACATTCCTTGGCAGAGTCTCCGGAGGTGCCCGGAACTTTGAGTTTTCTTATTACCAGCGACGAAGAGGGTGACGCGTTATACGGCACCCAATACGCCATTGCGGAATTAAAAAAGCGAAACATTAAGCCGGATTATTGTATCGTCGGTGAACCCAGCTCTAGCAAATTGATCGGTGACGTTGTGCGCTGCGGGCGCCGCGGATCTTTAAACGGTGCACTGACAATTAAAGGGGTACAGGGACATGTTGCCTATCCCGACGCAGCCCATAATCCCATTCATGAGGGCCTGCGTGTCCTTGATGAACTCAGCGCCATTGAGTGGGACGATGGCAATCCTTATTACCCGCCAACCAGCTTGCAAATCAGCAACATTAACGCCGGAACGGGCGCTACCAACATCATCCCTGGCGAGCTACAAGTATTATTCAATTTACGCTTCAATACCGAACAGACCAGCGCAGGCTTGAAAGCGACCATTGAAGAATTGTTCGATCGCAATGGGCTCAATTATGAGCTTCAATGGCACCTGTCGGGCGAACCTTTTCTGACCCAAAGCGGCCGGTTAACCGAGGCGGTCACTGACGCAATTGAGAAAGAAACTGGACTCGCCCCCGAATTATCAACCTCAGGGGGCACCTCCGACGGACGTTTCATCTCTCCTTGGGGCCCCGCCGGGGTAAGCCGCGTGGAGGTGGTAGAGTTAGGGCCAACTAACGCCACGATCCATAAAATTAATGAATGTGTCGCCCTAGCGGAGCTGGCGCCTCTGGCGCGCATATACCAACAAATCATCAAATCCATACTCACCTGATGTTTAGATATCTGTCGGTAGGATTGTTACTGTTTACTGGCTTCGCGATCTTTTTTGCCCCCGCGGGACTGGTCAATCGCGCCTTTGACTCGAACGCTGAGCTTTTCCTACTGAACCCGCAAGGCACTCTATGGTCAGGCGATGGCCAACTTATCGTCAATCAAGTCAGCGCCGGCTCACTCACTTGGGCCTTTAAACCACAGACTTTGCTCCAAGCAAACATCGGTCTTGAGTTAACGCTGCGGCACCCCTTATGGCACGCGCAAGCCAGCATAAAGCGGGGATTCAGCTCCGTCGAAACGCTGGCCACTGGGCGCATCGACGCCAAACAGGTCAGCGCCTTTTTAGCCCGCTACAACATCTTCACACAAGGTGATCTTACGCTTGAGCGCGCAAAACTCATCACAAATAGCAATCTGTCCACTATTTCTGAGTTGCAAGGCCAAATTAAGTGGAACGGAGGACCAATCCGTTACATATTATCGGGTACAACCCAAGACGTTGTGCTGCCTGAATTATTCGCGCAGCTGAGCATAAACAAAAACGGTGACCCACAGGCCATGGTTTTTACAAAAAAACAACAAGAACCTCTGTTAATTGCCACATTAACTGCGGACGGATTTGCTAAGATAGCCCTGACTAAACAATTTACGAAGATCCTCAACAACCCATGGCCGGGAAGTGATCCAGATCACGCTATTGTTATAGAAGTAGAGGAAAAACTCTATTGATCTCATACACTTGGTTCGAGAACATGGCGTAGAATTGAAACTGTACTGACCGTCAATCCGCGGGTGCTGATAACCGTCACACTACAGCGGCGCTGACAATCATGTAGAACCGGAGAAGGAAATCTTGTTCGAGACATTTATCGACAAAGGCGCGGAGCCGGCAAAGTGGATCCTCGTCGCCGCCATCGCATACAGCTTGGCTGGAACCATTTGGAGCTTTGTTGCCGCACCGGCGAGCACAACCGCCAGCGCACTTTCTGTCTCTGCCCCACCCGCATCCGATCAGCGCGCACCTGTTAACGTCAATTGGGTACTTTCAAAACATCTCTTCGGTCAAGCCGGAGCAGCTCCGCAAGCCATCGCTGAATCTGACCGGCCCGCTGTAGAGACTCGTCTGCCTTTGGAATTGAAAAGCGTTTTTGTCTCCGACCAAGCCGATGCGTCCGCGGCAATTGTGGCGCAGCGCAACAAACCCAGTATTCTTTACACCATTGGCGACACCCTGCCAGGCAACGCGAAACTTGTTGCGGTACTCACCGACAGGATTATATTGCTGCGCGCTGGCACGCGCGAGGCGCTCATGTTCCCGAAATTTCAAAGTGAGCTTACCGCGACCCCAACACCAACAAACGCAGGCAGGAAAACCGCAGGTTCGGCTAAAGGGAAACCTGGGACGACAAAACCTCAACAAGAGACCAAGCCTGACCCGCTGCGTGAATATCAAGAAAAATTTGCCCAAGATGCCCAGGGTGCTTTGAACGAATTGGGCGTAGCAGCGGTGAGCGGTGATCAATCTCAAGGTTACCGGATCGACGACGTCTCGCAATCCGCTTACCTTAGCCGCAGCGGACTGCAAACCGGCGATGTCATACTGTCGGTCAACGGCCGTCAAGTCGGCAATTTACAGCAAGACAAGTTGGAATTAGCCAACATCGTGGCCCAAGGATCTGCGCGCATTGAAGTACGACGTGGCTCCAGAAGATTTTTTATAACAGCATCTTTGAAATAACCCAGAAATTAAGACAATGGCGAATTCGCGCAGGCAACTAAAGTCACCTATGAAACATATTATGAACAAAAAATATTGGCCCCTGCTTATCACTCTCCTAGCCCTTGGGTTCTCACATGCCAGTCGGGCCGAGGAGCAAACATGGCGAATGACCGCAAAAAATGCGGACATCAACGAATTCGTTGCACAAGTGGCAGACATTACAGGCAAGACTTTTGTCATTGACCCTCGCCTAAAAGGTGAGGTCACGGTCATTTCTGAAATGCCCATGAACAAAGACGGAGTTTATGCGCTACTTCTGAGCGTTTTGAGGCTGCACAACTTCACCGCTGTACCTTCCGGTGACGTGGTGCGCATACAACAAACTGCAACGGGCAAACAAACCCCTGGCGCACAGGGTAATCTTGCGAACATTGCCCCTGAGGAGTTAGTGACGCGAGTGATCGCGGCGCAAAACGTAGATTCAGCAGAGCTGGTGAAAATTCTACGTCCATTAATACCGCAGTACGGGCACATTGCTTCCGTTGCTGAACCCAACGTCGTCATCCTCAGTGACCATGCCGACAACATCTATCGACTTAAGAAATTAATCCAACAGATCGACGTTTCCGATGAAGATGAGGTCGTAATGGTCCCACTCAAAGAAGCTTGGGTGGGCACTGTCGTGGCTATTTTAGAGAAAGTCGCGCCAGACCAACTCGGCCGCAATGCCAAGGGTCCGCAAAGCATTCAAATTATTGCGAACGAACGTAATAACTCATTGGTCCTGCGCGGCAAACCAAGGCCTATTGCTGACATACTTAAGATCGTTGACAAACTAGACCAACCAACAACCACAACCGATGCCACCCAAGTGATCATGCTGCGACACGCCGATGCGGTCAATGTTGCTAATATTCTCGGCAGCATTCTCGCCGGCAGTGAGCTCAACGAACGCGAAGAAGGCAGCGAACAAGAAACCACCATTCAAGCTGACGAAACCCTCAATGCAATTGTTGCGCGAGCGGATCCTGGAGTGATGGCTGAAATTCTAGACATTATCGACAAGCTAGACGTACGCCGGGCACAAGTGTTAATCGAAGCGGCTATTGTTGAAATCACCATTGATGATTCTCTGGATCTCGGCGTAGAAATGGCGGCGGCTGACGGCTCCGGCGATACCGCGCCGTTTGTCTCCACCAGTCTGCAGGGTGTTGTCTCATCGCTGTTCTCCAACATCATCGGCGAGAACGGCAGCGTTGACGTTCTGGCTGGCCTCAGCAGCGTCACCAGC
This sequence comes from Gammaproteobacteria bacterium UBA4421, assembly GCA_002389675.1. Taxonomy (GTDB): domain Bacteria; phylum Pseudomonadota; class Gammaproteobacteria; order Pseudomonadales; family Azotimanducaceae; genus UBA4421. Next base: position 24,993 of record DGQF01000006.1, on the reverse strand, counting down.
CCAACCCTGGCGGCTGCTAAAATTGATGCTGACGGCGTTTCCTTCGGTGCTGTGATCACCGCGCTGGCGACTAATAGCAACGCCAACCTGTTATCTACGCCCAGTATTTTGACACTCGACAATAAAGAAGCGCACATATTAGTCGGCCGAGAAGTACCCTTTAGGACCGGTTCGTTTACCACAACCGGCGACGGCACCAGCAACCCTTTTACAACGGTCCAACGAGAAGATGTCGGGGTTGAACTGACAGTGACGCCGCATGTACACGATAATTCGTCGGTTCGGCTTGATGTGTCACAACAAATTACTAATGTCATTGCCACCCCAATTGGCGGGGCGGGGTTCGCTGACGTTGTCACCTCTAAACGAGCCATAGACACCACGGTACTGGCTGAAGACGGACAAACCATTGTACTAGGCGGTCTTATCCAAGATGACGTCAATGATTCGGAATCGCGCGTACCCGGACTCGGACGGATCCCTTTCTTGGGAAATCTGTTCAAATCCACAACCAAAACAAAGTCTAAGACCAATCTGCTGGTTTTCCTTCGGCCTACCGTCATCCGTTCAAAAGAGGATGCACGAGCAGCCACGGCGACAAAATACAGCGCTGTCTGGGAGGTGGAAATCAACTCAATCGGCGACGACCTAGAGCGTATAGTAGAAGGCACGAGACCCAAGTAAAACCGATTTATCATGAACGAAAGATTCTTCAGAATTTTCAAAAAGCTTCTGGGAATTCTGATACGACCGACTCTAACCGGCGCCAGTAACCTGCCACAAGACCCTGCAGGGATCGTTTATGTTCTGTACCATCAATCTGTCACCGATTTGGCGATGCTCGACCTGGGCGCATCCGCTGCAGGCTTGGTGTCACCTTCAGCGCCGTATACTAGTGACCAAGGCACACTTGCAAAAAGATACCTCAACCTCTTCCAGGCCCGTCAGGGCCGCCTAAGTTTAAGCGAGCATTCCCGCGAGTTAGCTGGTTTGATGGATTTACCGGCCGATATCCGACAAACCATCACCTTGGTACCTGTCTCCGTATTTTGGGGTCGCGCGATGTCTGCGAAAAAGAAACAAGTCCGACTCTTTTCTGCTGCACGGCGAGCGTTGTCAGGCCCGCTCAAGCGGCTGTTTAACGTCTTCATCAATCGGAAAAATATTTTTGTTCATACCGGCAAACCCATCCACCTCCACCAATTGATTCTCGAAAACGAATCAAAAAACAGATCTAGCCGCCGCATAGCCCGCGTTCTGCGCGTGCAATTTCGACAGCAGAAAGAAATCGCCGCCGGTCCAGATAAGTCGCCTCGCACCCAACTCATTGAGCAACTCATCAACACATCGGCGGTGCAGAGCGCCATCCAAAAGGCAGCGGTTGAAGACAAAGATACAAATAAACATCGCGCCCTCGCACTCAAATACGCCGACACAATCGCCGCGGATATGTCGCACCCAACCGCTCGCGTATTTGCCACAGCGTTACGCTGGTTCTGGAACAAAATCTATGCCGGCATCGAGGTTGACGGACTCGACCAACTAGAGGACCTAGGTAAAACACACTGCCTTGTTTATGTCCCTTCTCATCGCAGCCATCTTGATTATTTGCTATTGAGTTATCTGCTGTATTATCGCGGCTTTGTCATCCCCCATATCGTCGCTGGCGACAACCTTAATTTGCCACTAGTCGGGCCGGTGTTAAGACGCTGCGGCGCAATGTTCATGCGCAGAAGTTTTCGCGACAACCCGCTGTATAGCGCGGTATTCGAAGAATATTTATATCAGGTTTATTACCGCGGCCACTGCGTTGAATTTTTCCCCGAGGGTGGTCGCACCCGCACCGGGCGGTTATTACAAGCGCGCCTGGGCTTGCTTAAAATGAGTCTGGCCCACCATCAACGCGGGTTGCCTAAGCCACTGGCCTTTGTACCGGTCTATTTTGGATATGAGAAACTGATAGAGGGTGCGAGCTACCTGAAAGAGTTACGCGGCGCGGAAAAAACCGGTGAAAGCATCAGCGACATTTTTCGTAACCTCAAACTGATACGCCAAAATTTCGGCGCGGTTCGAGTCAATGTAGGCACGCCCATCAAATTAGACCAATGGCTAGCCAAACAAAATGAGCTAAGCCATGACGACATTCTTCCCAAATTAAGCTACGACATTATGGCCAGCATTAACGCCCAAGCCAGTGTAAATGCCGTGAATCTGGTTGCACTAATCACACTGACAACCCCCAAAATCGCAATCGAGCAATACCAACTAGAACAACAAATTGCGTGCTACCAGCAATTGCTGCGACAAATTTACCCGTCCAGATCAACTTTTATCTGCGCCGACCGACCCCCAGACATCATCGCACATGTTGAAATGTTGGGATTGCTGTCCAGAGAGGGCGAAACCTTTGGTGCCGTGCTGAGTCACAGCCCCTTCACATCGGTGCTGATGACTTGGTATCGCAATAACGTACTCCATCTCATGGCCCTGCCGTCATTAATTGCCTGCCTAGTCGTTAACCGGCGCCGCGGACTAGAAGCCGCGCAGCTCAAAACCAAGCTACGCTTGATCTACCCATGGCTGGCGCGCGAACTATCCACATCAACTCAGCACCCATACTTTGAACAGTGCTTGCACGCGATGGTGGATCAAGGCCTCTTAATCCTTAAGCAAGATCAATATTTCCCACCCGCAGGCACCGATGCCCGGCACACGCAATTGATTTTGCTTGGCAATCTCGTCAGCCAAACACTTGAGCGCATGTTTATTGTTATCCATAAACTTACCGTAGGACCTATCACCCGCGATAAGCTGCTCAATTCCAGTCAACTTTTAGCACAGAAAATGGCGCGCCTGCATGGCATAAATGCACCTGAATTTTCAGACAAACGCTTATTTAATCTTTTTGTTGATGGGCTCATTGATCAGGGTCTGGTTCAAGCTGGAAAAGACGAAAAATTAACCTACGATCCCCTGTTCGACCGGGTTCTGCGCGCCGCTGAATACGTCATCGACCCGCAGATACGCCAAGCGGTCATCGCAGCGAATCAACAGACGTAGACATCGAAGCGTACCGCTTGTCCTTTGAGTTGAAAAGATGGCGTCCCCGACACGGGATCTTTGCGGCGCCGCTTCAGCACAACGCGCTGTTTGGCGACCCGAAGAGCGCCCGCTAGGCAACCCTCTACATCGACCTCTGCCTTGCCGCTGATAAACTGGAGATGCTGCAACCCCAGATTAGGCAGCGCTCGTTTTTGCCGTGCCTCAAACATGGGGTCGAGATAAACCACATCCCACTGAGCAGTCCTGCATTCCAAAAAGTCGTGCGCGTCTGCACATATAATGTCCGCCTTGATGTCCAGTATGTGGGCGTAGTCACATAACATGAGCCAGATCATGCGTTCCTGCTCTACAGCAAGCACTTCACAGCCTAAATGAGCCAAGACAAAGGCATCCAAACCAAACCCTGCGAACGGGTCAAGAACCGTCAGCCCTAGGGCGGATTCCCTATGCCGCTTGGACAAACCGCAGGCCTGAGCCAACAAAGACTGACCCCGTTCGCGCTTTAGAAACATTTGAGGAGTTAAATAAAACGGCGCTGGTGCCGCAGCGGAAAGCAACGCCAGACCACCATCGTCAAACCATAAGCCACAACCATCGACTAATATCGGGGGCGCCTCAACCCGATGAAACGTACACCAATGCGCATACTTTTCGATCTGCGCCGCCTGCGCCTGGGCATAATATAGGTTTACCGTCACCCAACGCACCGTGCAAGTTGCCTGCTCATCCAGTGACTGACTTATGCTTTTGTTTACGCCACGGAGAATCCCCTTCAATGTATACCGGTAGTGCGCCTTCAACCGATAAACTGCGCCCCGCTTGATATTCAGCTCGCGCGAAGTCCAGCATGTGCTCAGCTGCAGGCGTCAAACCTGGCGTACACCGAGCGGTGTATTGCTTCGGCAACCAGTCGGGGGGTTGACCAATCCATACACTGTCAGGGGTGTCTAAAACATCAGACAACCAGTCGGGGGGTGCATCGACAAGTTGATCTGTGTGGGTAACGCGCAAGCCGGCGTCTTGCCTTTGCGCCGCGCTGAGGTAGTAGGCCTGACCGCGACTTGGCAAACTGACAACCGCTCGATGGGCAACGCTCAACTGATGAAAAGCGGTTTGCGCTAATATCCAAGAACTGCGGACAGCGACAACCCGCGCGCTCGCCACCAGGGCGATGGCCTGACAAGCTGAAGCGGCGATTCGCACCCCCGTGAAGGATCCAGGTCCGGCGCCAAAAGCTACTAAATCAACGTCTTTAGGGCGCATTTGTGCTTGCGCAAACAAATCATCTAATAACGGCAACAATTCTTCATTGTGACGTCGTTCAAGATGACGCTCACTACAGTAAACGTGCCCCCCTTGGGACAGCGCTAGGCTACAATGGGGGCCACTGGTCTCTATACATAAGGTATTTATCATTGCTGCAGAATAGCCAACCCTTGGATCTGGAGGAAGCACTTATACGTTTGTATGAGCGTCTGCCTCAAGTCGAGACATACGTTAACGTCAAACTCAGTGATGCTCTGGGCGCTATTGTAGCAAAAGATATTATCGCGCCGGGCAACCTACCCCCCTTTCGAGCATCCGCTATGGATGGCTATGCCATCATCAAGAAAGATTTTGAGGATGCCCCAGAATCACAATTTTCAGTAATCGGCGCCAGCCTTGCTGGTCACCCCTTCACAGGAGAGGTCAATAGCGGCGAGTGTGTGCGAATCTTTACCGGTGCTAAAGTGCCCCAAGGGGCGGATCAAGTAATTCTCCAAGAGCAATGCCTCACCCGCCACGACAGCACGGGCAGCCAATCCAACCAGTCTGCAGTCACTTTCAAGCCACATCAGCCGGCAGAAACTTACCTACGCCCAATCGGACATGATGTGAAACAAGGCCAACCCTTGGCAAAAAAAGGCGACCAGCTCGACGGATTCCTCCTGGGCGCCCTCGCAGCCAGCGGCATCGCCGAGGTTTGTGTTTTCAAAAAACCAACCGTAGGCGTTTTCTCAACCGGAGATGAATTGGTTGACCCCGGAACACCTTTAGCCGCTCTGCGCGATGGCCAAATTTATGATTCCAACCGATTTACCGTGATCAATCTTCTTCGCCATAGTCCTTGTACCTTAATTGATTTGGGACGATTACCTGATGATGCAAAAGCGGTTGAAAATGCGTTTATGGCAGCATCTAAACGATGTCAAATACTCATTACCAGCGGAGGAGTTTCAGTTGGAGACGCCGACTTCATCACCGCAACGTTAAAATCTTTGGGGAAACTGGACTTCTGGCGGTTGAATCTCAAACCAGGCAAACCACTGGCTTTTGGCCAGATTCACAATTGTTATGTTTTTGGACTACCTGGCAATCCAGTATCTACAATTGTGACCTTATTGCTGCTCGCAAAACCGGCTATTTGGCACTGTGCTGGCGCCCGGGCTGTGCCCCGCCTGCGGCTACCCGCCCGCCTGCGCAGCCCCTTAGAACATACCCCAGGGCGCGCTGAATTCCAGCGTGGCACCCTTGACGAGCAAGAGGGACTGCTGCACGTCACCGTCACGGGCGACCAAAGTTCCAACCGATTAAGCACGTTCAAAGGAGCCAACTGTCTCATCGAAATTCCTAAGACCGCTGGCAATTTACCCGCAGGCGCAACGGTCTGGGTATCCCCCTTTACCGGCCTGCTAAGCTAGGCCATCGACGATATCTGCTTGCACCTGAGCCACATCACCCTGCCCGTCAATACATAAATAGTTTATGCCATTGTCCTCTTGCGCACGGTAATAACTAATTAACGGCGACGTCTGCTTGTTATACACCGACAGCCGCTCGCGAACCGTTGCCTCGGTATCATCTTCGCGCTGGATCAATGCTTCCGAGGTGACGTCATCGCAATCTGCTGTCTTGGGTGGATTGTAGAGAATGTGATATACCCGACCAGACCCCGGATGCACCCGCCTGCCGGTTATCCGCTTCACCAACTCTTCATCGTCGACTTGAATTTCTATCACTGAATCGATTTCAACACCCGCATCGCGCATGGCTTCTGCCTGCGGAATCGTGCGCGGAAAACCATCAAACAAAAATCCTTCCGCACAATCCGCCTGACGGATGCGTTCTTTCACCAACTCAATAATAATCTCGTCTGACACTAACGCGCCGGTGTCCATCACCGTTTTAACTCGCTGCCCCAACTCACTGCCGGAGGTCACCGCAGCGCGAAGCATGTCGCCGGTAGATATTTGCGGAATATTTAAGCGCGCTTTAATAAATTGAGCTTGAGTGCCTTTGCCCGCGCCGGGCGGACCTAATAAAATTATCCTCATGTTTATCCTTATCTGGGTAAGTTCAGCGTTTATAGCGCAGCCGCTTTTCGCAGTTCAGCCACACCATCAATCAAATTCAAATAACTGACGAGTCTTACACTTTGCGGCCAATCCACAAGCGTAACATCCACCGTAATCATGGCTTGAGCAGTGGCGTGATTTACCTGCGCCCACGTGCCGGTCAACGGCAAGCATAAGTCACCGATTACCTGTGTAATGTCATGCAGCAAGCCCGCGCGATTCTCACCCGTCAATTCAAACCGATGAGTTCCCGGAAATGGGGCTACTTCGGCCGGAAATAGCGACAGTTGCCCCTGCAGAGATTTATCTTCGAGCATTTTGATCACCCAATCTACCGAAGAACGTGCGCCAGTACCAACCGCCGCATACAACGCGTCTTGGTCGGGTAAACCCTGCGCATTCAATAAGTGGCTGAGATCTGCATCAAGCATTCGACCCAAGCCAAGGGCATCAAGTTTACTTTCAATGGTTTGATGACCTACCTCAATCTGCTCAGATTGCGACAACCCTCGGAAATAGGTATAAATTTTTGCTCGGGCCCGATCCGTCACCACATAACCCAATGAAGGTTCCAGCCAGTCGCGCTGAGGACTTTTACTATTTCCGCTGATCACCTGCACTTTTTGGCCAGTTTCCAGCACACGATTGAGCGGCACCAGCATGGCATTGACCTGGGCACCCCTACAACCATGCCCCAAGTCGGTATGGACTCGATAGGCAAAGTCCAAAACGGTCGCTCCCGAGGGTAAATCCAACACGTGGCCTTTCGGGGTCGCGACAAAAATTCGATCTTCGCGCACTTGATTCTGCAAAAGGTCACGCAAGGTCTCCTTTCCCGCCAATTCATCGTGCCACTGCATGACCTGGCGCAGCCAATCCATCTTGTCTGCGTAGCTGCCTTCTTCGCGTTGTCCACCTTTATAGGACCAATGAGCGCAAACACCTAATTCGGCATCTTCATGCATACGCTTAGTCCGGATTTGAATTTCAAGGGTCCGGCCATCAGCCGCAGTCACCGCGGTATGAATGCTCTGGTAACCATTCTCTTTTGGGTTCGCAACATAATCGTCAAACTCTCTGGGGATATGCGCCCACGTATTGTGCAGGACACCCAACGCCGCGTAACATTCGGCAAGGGTATCTACAACAACTCTGACTGCGCGCATGTCATGAACCTGCTCCACGGGCACACCTTTTTTCTGCATTTTCCGCCAAATGCTGTAGATGTGTTTCGCACGACCGTAGACTACAGCATCAATACCGTGCCCACGCAACAAGCCTCGCACCTGATCTATTATATGCTCCACTTGAGCTTCACGCTCTACACGTTTACCCGCAAGATTTTTAGCAATGTCCTGATACGCCGCGCGCTCTAAGTATCTTAAGGATAGGTCTTCTAGCTCCCATTTCAGTTGCCAGATGCCGAGACGGCCTGCCAACGGGGCAAAAATTTGTTGCGCCTCTAGCGCAATCCGCTGACGCCGCGTGCCTTCATCGTTTTTGGCATGGCGAAGCGCGAGCACCCGCTCAGCTAACTTAACCACAGCCACCCTGGCATCTTGGATCAGAGACACCAACATCCGTTTAATGTTTTCGACTTGATCTTGATGTTCTTTCTCGAGAATGGGTGAGTTCGTCATTTCTAACAGGCTAGTAGTTGCCATCGCGGCCACAGACTGGGCAATACCCATCGGTTCCGAACCGATTGCTTTAGCAAGTGCAGCTGGAGCCAACCGATTTTCTCTGACACCACGATACACCAGCGCCGCCAAGACAGAGGCCTGATCCATCTTCAGATCTGCGACCAGTTCGGACAGTTCCAGGCCGATCAATAAAAGATCAGGCTTATTTTGGTCATTCAGCCAACCCGCAACCGACTCAAGTTGCGCCGAGTCAAGGTGTTCATGCTTGCTACACAATTGATCGACCCAGAGCGGCAAATTGACTTGGCCCTGCGGTGAACGCGGCAAATCAGAACGCACTTTAACCAACAGTTGTCTCCCGTGAACGACGCACAAACTGCCCCATCGTCTCTACATGCGCCGTGGACGGAAACATGTCAAAAATACCCACCTGCGCCAGTTCAAACCCAGCAGCCACAATAATTGCAGCGTCACTGGCAAAACTATTGGGGTTACACGACACATAAACGATCGTGTTGCCCGCAAAGTGAGTCAGCCAGTCGTGCAACCCCGGACCTGCTCCACTGCGCGGCGGATCAAGTACCAGCGCATCACATTGAGCCAAAATCGCAGCAACATCAACCGCGCTCTCGCTGCTAAATAGATCTGCCACTGAAAACTGCAGCTGATCAGCTACGCCGTTGTTCAGTGCATTGACACACGCCATAGCAACCGCTTCTGGCGCCGATTCCATACCCCATGCGCGCGCACCCGCTCGCGCGATCGGGAGCGTGAAATTACCAATACCGCAAAACAAATCGAGAACATTTTTACCCTGAAGATTCCCCAGATAAGCCAACACATATCGAATTAGCGTCTCATTCATGGCCAAATTGACCTGAGTGAATTGATGCGGCAAAAATTCTATATACAACCCATGGTCTGCCAAGCGATAGCCTAATCGCTTCAGCGGTCCGCCGCTGAGCGGCACAAGCGTATCGTACCCCTTAGCCTGAAAGATAATTTCAACCGCATGTGTCTGTGCAAACTCACGCCATAGTTCGACGTCGGATTCTGTCATCGGCTGGAGATGCCGAACAATCAATGCACACTGTGTGTCGCCTTGCGCGACTTCTATCTGAGGCACCTGGTCGGCAATGCTTAACTGTGGCAATAGCCGTTTCAAATCCGGCAAAAGCGCAGACAATTCGGGTGTCAGAGTGGCACAACTATCCATCCGCGCAACACGATTGCTAAACGATTCTCTGAAACCAACCAACACTTGCTCGCCCACCATGCGCACCCCTAGGCGCGCTTTACGGCGATAACCCAAGCGCCCCGCTTTCTGCGGGGCAGACCAACCTCGTGGGACTACCGCGTTCGAATCAAGTGCTTGAGCCAACTGACGCTGTTTGAGCTCCAGCTGCATGGGATAATCCATGTGATGCATACTGCAACCGCCGCACCGCGGAAAATAAGGGCAAATACTCGCACGACGGCTTTCATGCGGATGCTCAACGAGAACACCATCCCCATAGACAATCCCTTTCTTGCGGCGCAGCACGCGGGTTTGCACAGTCTCTCCCGGCAAGGCGTTTCGAACGCGCAAAGCACGACCGTCTAAGTTCGCGATACCCAGCATAGCCTCATCCAATGCGGAAACATCAACTGTGACCTCTGCGGGCAATTTAGCCACGGGCACCTCCAGTGAAAAGTGAACGACTCACCAAAGGCGCTGGACCCAATAGCGGCGCCAGCGCTGCCCGATTCAGCTGTTTAGCCAAGCGCCGCACTTGCGGGTCCGCAAATTCTCTGCGGCTGATCGACTGCAAAACCCAGCCCGGATAGCCTGCACCATTCACGTTGGCTTGGCAAAAACCTGATTGCGCATCAAAAACATATTCGGCCTCCCGAACAATGGCTCTACCACTGGCGGCCTCCAACTCAAAATTGATGCCATACCCCAATCCTTCGAGCAGCTGTAATTCGTAGTCGCGCAAAATCGGAGCCATCGCAGCCTCGGATTGGAGTTTTGCCAGAACCTGAAGGGTCGCGTCAAACAATATAGGTTCAGCCTGTTTTTCATCCAAACAACGGCTGATCAGTTCAAGCACATAAAATCCAGCACTCAAGATGTCCCCTACCAGCGTATAGCGGCCCGTCACGTCAAACTGAGTCACGGTCATCAAACCACCGCGCCCTACACAGGACAGCGTGCCATAACAAAAGGGTTGAACAGATATTGGGTGACGACGTCTGTGAAGTCCCTTCATAACCCCAACCAGCCGCCCTTCCTGACGGGTGAAAAATTGCACCATCGCACTGCTTTCTCGGTACGGACGCAGGTGCACAACCAACGCTGGCAAATCTGAAAACCGCAAGAACTTACTCGTAACCCAGCCGATGCATCAACCGGTCATTGTTGGTCCAGCCTTTCCTGACTTTCACAAACAAATGAAGCATCACCTTGTTGTCTAACATGAGTTCGATGTCTTTGCGGGCCTCGGATCCAACCAGCTTCAAACGCGCGCCCTGACGTCCTATCACGATGCGCTTTTGGCCATCTCGCTCAACATAAATATCCGCGTGAATCTCGGTCACTTGGGGGCCGCTTACAAAACGTTCAACCACAACCGTTGCGCTGTGCGGAATTTCGTCGCCCAACTGACGCATCAGTTTTTCTCGAACAATCTCCTCGACTAAGCGCCGTTCAGTTTGATCCGTGATCGCGTCATCATCAAAAAGATGCGGACCAACTGGTAAGCGGCTGAATATTTGCTGACGAAAATCTTCTATGCCTTCGTTACGCAAGGCACTGAGCGGCATAATTTCAGCAAAACATTGCGTCTCGTTGAGTTTTTGAATTTCCGGCAAAAGGCTATTTTTATTCGGCAGCAGATCAATCTTATTAAGAATGGCCAAGTTAATGCCGGGGGCTGCAGATAATAAATTCAAAACGTGTTGGTCTTCTTCACGCCATTTACCTGCCTCGATGACCATAACTCGCAAATCAACGCCCCGTAATGCGGCGACAGCATTGGCTACCATGTAGCGGTTGAGCGCTTTCTCGATCCTTTGATGTATACCCGGCGTATCCATGTAAATCGCTTGGTCGACTCCCTGCGTATCAACCCCCAACAAATTATGCCGAGTGGTCTGCGGTTTTCGCGACGTAATGCTAATTTTCTGTTTCAGCACGTGATTGAGCAGCGTTGATTTGCCAACGTTAGGGCGCCCCAGCAACGCAACATGTCCGCAACGAGTCATTTCAGTCAAGGTGTTACCTTTTTATCCTGTTCAACCTCAGCCAGCGCAACCGCGGCAGCCTCTTGTTCAGCATTGCGGCGCGAAGAGGCCATAGCTGTCGCCGTTATGTCCCATGTCTTGATATGACAGGCAACGGTGTACCGCCGCTCATGGTCCTTACCGGTTACCGCTTGCACCGAATATTCCGGGCGATCACACTGTCGTGCCTGAAGAAATTCTTGCAGACGAGTTTTTGCATCTTTCAAGTTTTCCGGATCGAGTTGTCTGACCCGCTGCGAGAACAACTTTTCAACCGTCTTCGTACAGGCCTGAATACCACTGTCCTCGTGAATTGCTCCGATAACCGCTTCAAACGCATCCGCCAGTATCGAGTCCCGCTGACGTCCACCACTTTTGCGCTCGCCACTGCCCAAACGTAAATGCGGCGCCAGATTAATTTCTCGCGCGACTTCAGCCAGGGTTGAGCCGCGAACCAGCTTCGCCCGCATCAAAGACAGCAGGTCTTCAGAGAGCCCATCATCATGGCGAAACAACATCACACCGACCACATAACCCAAAACCGCATCACCTATGAACTCTAAACGCTCGTTGTTTAGTTTCGAATGGCTTTTATGCGTTAACGCTGCCTGCAGCAGTTGGGGTGCCTTGAATCGATACCCTAGTTCCTGCTGCAACCTCTCCAGGTCTGCGCCCGACGAGTTAATTGAAGATGCGCCGGTCATTGAACATCAAAACAAGGTTGAGGTTGTACAGCCCAAAATTCAACATTGCGAGGCATACGCTGAAACAGTATATGAGCGAGGAGCCAAACGCTGCCCAAGACATACAAGACCCACTTGGACGCTCCAGGCTGCTGCCTGACTTGGACCCGTTGAGAACAGCGCAGCGCGGACATCTTCAGTCAAACCAGCGATTACGATCAAAGCTCGGTAAATGCCACCCAGGTTCCTTGTGCAGCCACACGGCTACCGCCTTCCCCACAATATTTTCTTCACTGGCCAACCCCCAATACCGAGAATCTTGGCTCATATCGCGATTGTCACCGAGCATCAAATACCGGTCCGGCGGAATTTCCCACTCTTGGGTAGGTTCAAAACGAGCCGTCTTGTAGATTAAGTGTGACCGACCATCAACGGATTCGCGATATTCCCGCATAGACGGCGGATAACCACGTCCCGTGACTTCGCCGATCAACTCATATTTAAGTCGCTGACCGTTCACATAAAGTACTTTGTTGTCATAACGAACCCGATCACCGGGAATTCCCACCACACGCTTAATAAAATAACGAGAATCATGTGGTGGCACAAATACCATCACGTCTCCGCGTCGTGGCGAACCGATATCCCACACTTTGGTGCCGAAAACCGGCAACCTGAGACCATAAGCATATTTATTGACTAAAATGAAATCCCCTACTTCCAAAGTGGGCACCATAGATTCTGATGGGATTTGGTAAGGCTCGGCCAGAAAACTGCGCAGAACCAAGACAATGAGTAATACCGGAAAGAAAGCGCGGGCATATTCCACCAGCGCAGGTTCCGCCGCCTCAGTATTTTTAGCCAAGCGCTTACGCCGGAAGAACAGCACGTCGACCAGCCAGACTACCCCGCAAGCAAGTACCGCCCAGAATAAAATAAAAGGTAAATCAATATCCACGACAGCTAACGTTCCACTCGCAGGGCAGCCAAAAATGCCTCCTGCGGAATTTCCACCCGACCAATCTGTTTCATCCGCTTTTTACCCTCTTTCTGCTTTTCAAGAAGTTTTTTCTTGCGCGTGATATCACCACCGTAGCACTTTGCCGTAACGTTTTTACGCAGTGCTTTGACCGTCTGCCGGGCCACAATTTGACCACCAATGGCCGCTTGCACAGCCACATCGAACATTTGCCGCGGGATCAGTTCTTTCATTTTCTCCGCCAGACCACGACCTCTGGACTGTGCATGATCACGGTGAACAATGCTGGCCAGAGCATCTACCTTGTCTCCATTGATGAGAATATCCAGTTTCACCAGGTTGGCGGCTTCAAAACGTGCAAATCCATAATCCAAAGAGGCAAATCCACGACTTACGGATTTCAAACGGTCAAAAAAATCCATCACAACTTCGTTCAGAGGCATTTCCCAATGCATGGCCACTTGCCCTTGCGAGAACTGCATGTTTTTCTGCACCCCGCGACGCTCCACACACAGCGTCATGACGCTGCCCACATACTCTTGCGGCACTAAAATATTAACCTCTGCGATTGGCTCTCGCATTTCTTTGAAATTAGCCGGCAATCGAGAGGGATTATCTATCTGCACAACCTGCCCATCACCCCTCTCGACTTCGTATACCACAGTCGGCGCTGAAGTAATCAAATCAAGATTGTATTCTCGTTCCAGACGTTCTTGGACAATTTCCATGTGCAACATGCCCAAAAAACCACACCGAAAACCAAAACCCAGTGCGTCAGATGACTCCGGCTCATAGAATAAGGACGCGTCATTGAGCACTAATTTTTCCAGCGCCTCACGAAAAGCCTCAAAGTCTTCGGAGTTCACCGGAAATAATCCAGCAAAAACCTGCGGCTTAACCCGAGCAAATCCTGGCAATTGCTCAACTTCCGGTGCCTTGGCAGACACCAAGGTATCACCAACAGGCGCCCCTTGAATCTCTTTAATGCCAGCGACGACATAACCAACCTCACCCGCACTGAGCACCTTGCTAGAGTGGCGCTTGGGCGTAAAACGACCAAGATCGTCCACGATATGGGTTTTGCCCGTTGACTTGACAATGATACGCGCGCCCTTTGACAACTGTCCTTGCACTACCCGCACTAACGACACAACACCAAGATAGTTGTCGAACCAGGAGTCGATGATTAAAGCCTGAAGATTTGCCGAAGGATCTCCCTCGGGGGCCGGTATCGCTTCTACCAGATAAGCGAGTAAGTCATCCACGCCAACCCCAGTTTTGGCGCTGACGCTGTGAATGTCGCTGACATCCAAACCAATGATTTCTTCGATTTCACCCGCCACCTTGTCCGGCTCTGCTTGCGGTAAATCAATTTTGTTGAGCACCGGCAAGACTTCTAACCCTTGCTCAATGGCGGTGTAACAGTTTGCCACGGACTGGGCTTCTACACCCTGCGCGGCGTCCACAACCAGCAACGCACCCTCGCAGGCTGACAGTGACCGTGAAACCTCATAGCTGAAGTCAACGTGCCCTGGCGTGTCAATAAAGTTGAGTTGGTAATCCGTACCGTCAGGGTGCTGATAGTGTAGCGTCACGCACTGCGACTTTATGGTGATGCCGCGTTCCCGCTCAAGGTCCATAGAATCAAGGACCTGAGCGGCCATTTCGCGCTCGCTTAGTCCGCCACAGGTCTGAATAAACCTATCGGCAAGCGTCGACTTTCCATGATCGATGTGGGCAATAATAGAAAAATTACGTATCCGCTGAATATCGATCACACACCTACATCATGCTGAACAGAAGCGCGCGAGTTTAGCCCATCCCTTACCGGCAATGAAGATTAAAGACGTTAAACTTGCACGCAACTGGTTATTATTGCGGCACTCTGAGCGCTAAGAATACCGGGGATGTGTTACGCAGTACCAATACCGGTACCGTGCGCCCAGCGGGCAACCCATCTACAATTTCTTTCAGAGCCTGAGGCGAATCCACCGTTTTGTGATTCAACCGAGTAATGATATCCCCCTTACGCACTTCAGCATCACCCGCCGCACCATCGGCTTCAACCACGCGAACACCATGAGCGATGTCCAAGCGTTCAAGTTCTTCGGCTGTCAAACTAGCCACAAGCAGGCCCAACCGGTCCCCGCCCGAGGCGCCGATCTGCGGTCTGGATCCATTGGCATCAAGGTCCGCCAGCTCCCCTACGTTGATGTCCATTTTGATCATTTCACCATCACGCATAAGCTCTACAGAGGCTTTTTCTCCCGCCTTGACGCGGCCAACATAATGCGGGAGTTCCGAAGAGCGCTCGATCAACCGACCGTCAAATTTGGTAATCACATCACCAGCGCGCAGTCCGCCAACCGCCGCTGGGGTGTCCTCAAAGACTTTGGAAATCAAAGCGCCATAAGGCCGATCTAAACCAAAGCTTTCCGCCAGTTCACGAGTTACCTCCTGAATCATTACGCCCAACCACCCACGCGAGACCCGCCCGCTGTCTTTCAGTTGATCGACAACTTCCATAGCCACATCAATCGGTATCGCGAAACTAACGCCCATAAACCCACCTGAATTTGAGTAGATTTGAGAGTTAATTCCGATCACTTCGCCTTCAAGATTAAACAAAGGGCCTCCAGAGTTACCGGGGTTAATGGCCACGTCAGTCTGAATATAGGGCACGTAATTTTCGTTTTGCGCTGTAGGCAGACTTCGCCCTTTGGCACTCACAATACCGGCGGTCACCGAATAATCGAATCCGAAAGGTGAACCAATCGCCAGCACCCACTCCCCGACTTTGAGCCGTTCGCTCTCACCTAATTTAATCACTGGCAACGCTTCATCGGAGGAGACTTTTAACACCGCCAGATCCGAGCGAGCATCTGCACCCACTAATTCCGCAATTAATTCCCGGCGGTCACTGAGTCGGACAATAATTTCGCGCGCGCCATCGACCACATGGTTATTTGTCACGATATAACCATCTTTACTGACAATAAAACCGCTACCTAAAGACTGCGCTGGACGTCTATTAGGCGCTTCTTGACGTCCTCCGGGCGGTCCAAAAAAACGAAAGAACTCCTCCAATTCGCCGTTTCTCGGATTTTGACGCCCCGGCCGGGCCACCTCTCCCACCGTACTGATATTGACCACTGCCGGTGCATATTTTTCCACCAGCTTCGTGAAATCCGGAAGATCTTTCGCCAGCGCGGTCGGTAAACCCGAAATACTGATCACCAGACCAAAAGCCACCATCATCAAGCGTTGTATTGTCATACTGTATTCCTATTATCTTCCGCATCCGCTGGAAGAGGTTGAGACTGTAAAACCCCGAGAAGCCTATCCCCAAAAGGCACCAATATGCGCAACCATAGTGCGGCTGCGCCGGCGAGGACCCCCAAACTGATCAGTGGCTGATCAGCCATACCGCCAACCTCCAAAACCAGCACCAGCACCACCAAAGTTACCAATGGCAGACCAAATAAAACACCCGTTACCTTGTTTATAGCACCCGCAGGCGGTGCCACCACAAGATCTGAGGCTTCGATTGATTCCCTCGATGCGGTTAGCACCCCGCTTGAGACACAGCCTAACGGACAAACCTCGCAGCCACCGGGGCGATTTTGGCCGGTCGCTATTTTATTCATTTGGCGCACCCTGAGCGTCTGAAATTACCCGTTGCGACACCGACAAAACAATATTCTGCGCAGTCTGCACCGGTATCTCGCCCACGAGGGTCACCAAATAGGGGCCACTGCGCCCCCTAACTTTATGGTTGAGCGCCACAGTCGCGCCATTTTTAGACAACAAGCGGGCCGCCCCGCTGGCGGGCATAGGCTCAACATATAACGAAAAAGTCGCAATGCCATCGCTATACATCACTCGGCTCAATGACAGACCCAAAGACCGCTTGGCAGGCGACTTTCGAGTCAAACTATCGTCGCGAGAGTCATCAGCGCTGGCGATTTTAAAGCCTGCAGGCACCCACTGTGGATGCCATTGCGTTCGACTAACACGTGCGTTAGCGGCTTCACGCTGCTCCACTGCGGGCGGCTTTAAGGTCAACAGACTAACCTCTGTGTCGTGCGCCTGCAGAGGCGTTAATGCATCATCAAGAACACTTTCACCGAGCTTGAGTTGGTTGAACATGAAGATTTCCAGCTTATTCCCTTTGTGATCAACCAATTCCGACCGCAATAGAAGCGCAGTGTCTCGATCCAGCCAAAGTTTGTAGCCATAACGATGATGATCCTTCGGGCGCACTTCCACCTTAACCGCTTGACGTCCAGCGACTCGCCCGTGACCGGTTTTAGTCACTCGATAGGTACTATCTATCCGATCGAACTCACGGACAAAAGCACGGGCAAAAGGTCCTGAATCAATACTTCGCCCCAATCCATAAAGATCATCTCCCGGCATCACTAAGAAAGAAACGGTTTCCCCTGCACGGACGATTTCGCGGGGCGCTCCGTTCAAGTGCACCAATCTCTCACGCCTTACGCCATCAATAACTTTATGCACTACCCTAAGGCTGGCCAGGTCATCACCCATGAGATAGCTGAAAACGCCGTCATAAGCTAAATCAGAAAAGGCCGCGTCCATTTGCCGCAGGAGCTGATGCGCCGAAACATCTGCGCGCAGATTTAGAGGTTGCGCTTCTACACTCTGGGCTTGCGCTCGCTCGGAAATAGTAAATAGCGCCACATAAATGGTCAGCGCCCAACCTGCAACAAAAGACGACCTCACGGCGCTCGGCGTGCCATCGGGTCGATCGCCAAGCCTGCCGGCTGAGCCCGCAAGCCGTCGCTGAAGGCGGCCATCTTAGTGAAGGAAACGACCCCTGACTGGTTCATTGCGCGCTGCTGAATATGATGAAGCATTAGGGCATTGTGCCGCTGCCGGTCGATGGCTGTTGCATTGCTATACAGGACCGGTTCTGTCACCGCAGCACCCTGACTCAGGACTTCATCGACGTCCGTTGCGCCGCTGCTCGCCATCGTCATTTGATCTGCGCTACCTTCGGGATCTATACCCAACAAGCCAGTCGTAAAGAAAACCCCAGCCGCCAAAATGATGGCGAAGCCAGCAACCAGCATACGCGGCCACCAACTACCTCGCAGTGGCGCTTCGATCCGAGACGCCAGCGTCAACACCCTTTCAGCGTCTTGTTCTGATGCGGGCGCACCTTTGAGTAGACTGCTCCAAACCCGACCCTTGAATTCACGGTCATAATTTTCAAGGTCTTGCCGCAAAACGTCACGCATCAGGTGAAAACGGTGCCACTGTTCCCGCAGATCTTGATCATGTTTAGCTTCATCAAATACGCGCCTCAGTTCAAAAGCGTCTGCTTCCCCGTCCATGGCTGCGGACAACGACTCACGTAATTTTTCCGACATATATCCTGAACCCTCTATCCCATTCGTGGCATAAACTTTGGCTGTGGCCTTTTCGCTCTGTCATAGACCAGCCAAATTAAAAATAGTTCTATTTTACGACTCGCCTTGCATCACATTTTGCATTTGCTGATCAACAAACTCGCGGGCACGAAAAATGCGACTGCGCACGGTCCCAACGGGACACGCCATAATTTGGG
Source organism: Gammaproteobacteria bacterium UBA4421 (assembly GCA_002389675.1). Classification (GTDB taxonomy): domain Bacteria; phylum Pseudomonadota; class Gammaproteobacteria; order Pseudomonadales; family Azotimanducaceae; genus UBA4421. The sequence goes on along the minus strand of DGQF01000006.1, from coordinate 6,433 downwards.
CGATCTGCTCATAGCTAAGGCCGTCAAATTCGCGCAACGTTAACGCGGTACGCAAGTCGTCAGGCAACGCTTGCAGCGCTCGACTGATGGTATCCTGCAATTGGTCGCGCGCGAGTGCGGCTTCTGGACTGTCGACGTCACGCAGAAGGTCTGCATCGTCACGATAATCCGCATCGTCTATGTCGACATCGGTACTGGGTGGACGACGACCACGGGTAACTAAATGGTTTTTTGCCGTATTAATGGCGATGCGGTAGAGCCACGTATAGAACGCGCTATCGCCGCGAAATTTAGGTAATGCGCGATAGGCTTTGATGAAGGCGTCTTGGGTAACATCTTTCACCTCTTCCTGATCCCGGACATAACGCGCAACCAGATTCAGCACTTTGACCTGGTATTTCGCAAACAGCATGTCAAACGCAGCAAGATCGCCTTTTTGAACGCGTTTCACCAGTTCTTTGTCGGTATCTTCCGCCAATTTAGCTCCGCATGAACACCACGGCGATTGAGGATGCCGTTAAGGAACAATATTCTGCCGATCTAATGCACGAGATACCAGCACGAAGGGCTATACTTTGTGAATCGAAGCCAAACATAAAAGGGGAGACGCTCTTTGTCCCAGCGTTTTTCAACAGACATATTGATCATCGGCGGCGGCGCTGCAGGTCTAGCAACCGCACTCCAGCTGGCGGATCATGCCCGCGTCACCGTATTATGCAAAGGTGATCTCACGACCGGTTCTTCCCACTGGGCACAGGGGGGCGTCGCTGCCGTGACAGATCCAGCTGACCAGTTCTCCGACCATGCCCGCGACACCATAGATGCTGGCGCCGGACTTTGCGATGAGAAAATTGTCAATATGGTGGTTGAAAATGCGCCTGAGGTCATCAACCAACTGTTACGCTGGGGCGTAGATTTCGACCGGGAAAACAATGAGTTTCACCTCACACGAGAAGGTGGCCATAGTCAACGCCGAGTGTTACACGTCGCGGATGCCACTGGCCGCGCCATTACCGAAAAGTTGACCGCGCAGGTACTTGATCACCCCAACATTGAACTAATCAACGATCGATTGGTTATTGACCTCGTCAATTTATCAAAACTGGGACGCTATCCAAGCCGCTGCGCCGGTGCCTATGCGTTGAATCGCACAACTGGTGTTGTCGAGGTCTTTCAAGCGCAGTTTGTCGTATTGGCAACCGGTGGCGCCAGTAAAGTTTACCTCTATACCAGCAACCCCGATGGGTCTACCGGCGACGGTATTGCTATGGCTTGGCGTGCGGGATGCCGAGTAGCTAATATGGAGTTCAACCAATTTCACCCGACTTGCCTGTATCACCCTCATGCCGGCAGCTTTTTGATTTCAGAGGCAGTCCGTGGAGAAGGCGGCCTGCTGCGCCTGCCCGATGGCCAGCGCTTCATGCAACGGTTCGACAAACGTGCTGAATTGGCGCCCAGAGATATTGTTGCACGCGCCATCGATCACGAAATGAAACGCCTTGGCGCGGATTGTGTGTATCTGGATATCAGTCACCGATCTAATTCATTTATTGAAACTCATTTCCCAAATATATTCGATCGATGCCTATCTCTGGGGATTGATATGCGCCAAGATCCACTGCCAGTGGTGCCCGCAGCACATTATACCTGTGGCGGTGTTTTGATTGACCGCCACGGACGAACTGATCTACCTAACCTCTTTGCGGTCGGCGAGGTATCCTATTCAGGCCTGCACGGGGCCAATCGTTTGGCAAGTAATTCCCTGCTGGAATGTTTGGTCTTTGCACGCAACGCCGCTAACAAAATACGCAGCCAACTCAAGGCCAGCGTGGAACTTCCTATCGTGCCACACTGGGACGAGTCGAAAGTGACTGACTCTGACGAGTCGGTCGTCATCGCACACAACTGGGACGAATTAAGACGTTTCATGTGGGACTATGTCGGAATTGTCCGCACTAACAAACGACTGCAGCGCGCGCAGCACCGTATTGATTTACTCAAGCTTGAAATCAACGAGTACTACGTCAACTACCGCATCAACGATGATCTTATCGAGCTACGCAATCTGGTTAACGTGGCTGAACTGATTGTACGCTCAGCTATGAAGCGCGAAGAGAGTCGTGGCCTTAACTTTAATCTTGATTACCCCGGTCAAGAGGCAAACGCCAAAGACACCATCATGTTTCCGGGCAGCATGGATCAGTTTGATATGCTCCGACCCAAGACTTGAGCCGACGAGTGACTGTGCAACAATCGCAACAGAGCAGCCCATTGAGCAGCATCAAACTCGTCTTTAAATAACCAAACCGAAGGGCCCGGGCTACGGCTGTCCAAAGCCACTGCAAATCTACTAATCCAGGTGTTTTTTATGTCTGTGGCATCAATTTGAAGCACGTCAATCCCGCCGCCCCACACACCTCTGAGCCATCGTGTAGAGGCCACCAGAGCCAAACTTAGACCCATTAAGCCTAGCCAAAATTCGCCTATGCTGGCGACTAAAGCCACCCATGTAGCCGCCGTTAAACGGCGCGTGGCGCAGCGCTGATAGGTCAGCTTCACAAACGCCCGCGATTGGCAATAATCTTATCAACCACTTGTTGAATCAATTTATCCTGCGGTATCTCCCTCTGCTGCAGCCAATCAAACAACTGCCAGTCTTCTTCTTCAAGCATACGCGCGTATGCCTGCTGTTCGGCTTCACTCAACGTGCTAAAATCATCGCGCAGAAAAGGAATGAGTTTGAGTTCCAACTCCAGCATGCCTCGCCGGCTACGCCAATACAGTTGTTTGTGGCGATTCACATCACTCATCGTTTCTTCCCTAGATAGTCATCGGTATTCATCAAAGCGTGCCATAATGCCAGCCTAGCTCACAACCATGATCGGCTTGAAGTTATGTGAGTTTAACGGGTATACCGCCGAGCGCGAAGGATAATCCATGCCAAATATGAGAGACAACCCCATCAAGAAACATGCCCAAGAATCACTAGAAGCGGTGGCGGCATCACCTCAATGGCAAGATGTTTGCTTGTATGTCATCCAAGGCCAACATGCAGCTGAATTCCTGCAGGGCTACCTCACCTGCGACTGTCAAAAATTAAGCCAAACCACCACAATACCTATGGCAATTTGCACCATCAAAGGGCGGGTGTTGGCCAACGGTTGGGCCCTCGCCCTACCTGAAGGTGTTGGCTTGCTCATCCATCAATCACTGCTCAAACGCGTCGCAGGCTTTCTCAAACCCTACATCAATTTTTCTAAATGCAGCGCCAACATCGACGCGGTCAGAAGCGTGAGCCTTAACACCACTCCCTCGGATCATCCGCTGGGTGATGATCGATTTCTACATTTGCATACCGATCCAGACATCCCCAGAGAAGATCAATCCGCATCGGTCAATGCATGGCTGATAGATCAAGGTTTTTGTCTTGTGAGCTCACCGGTAAGTGAGCAATTTTTACCGCAAATGCTCAATCTAGATCAATTAGGTGCGGTCGATTTTGACAAAGGCTGCTATCTCGGCCAAGAAATTGTGGCACGCGCCCAGTTCCGCGGCGCGGTAAAAAGACAGCTGCGCCCGTTTTCCTGGCAAAACGGTGAGACCCCTCAATTAGGCCTAGATTGGCCTGGGGCCGGCATTGTCGTTGCTCAACAGGAAGACAACGAGGGAGGCACGGGGCTCGGCGTCGTTAAAATCTAAACCAATCAGCCCCCGCACGGGTTATTTTTTCAGATCAGGTTTATACAGCCAAGCAATGCTAGAAAAGTCCAGTCGTCCCGCGTCGTGGGTCTGACGATGCACCTGATAAAGATTGTTCGCCAATCCACCTAGTGGAATGGCGCTATCGCTTGCCTGGGCCGTCTGTAACGCCAAGTTCAAATCTTTGCGCATCAAGTCAACCAGAAATCCACCCTCATAGCCACGCGACGCGGGCACACCTTCCATGACGCCAGGAAACGGGTTGTATACATTCAGCGCCCAATTACCGCCCGAAGACACTTTCATGATTTCTGAAAGTACAGCCGGATCCAAACCATTATCTACGCCTAGCGATAGCGCTTCCGCCGTGCCGGACATGAGAATCGCCAGCAGCATATTGTTACAGATTTTGGCCACCTGACCTGCGCCGGCACCGCCAGCGTGAAAAGTATTTGCGCCCATCACCGATAATACCGGCTCCGCCCGATCAAAAGCGTTCGGGGAACCGCCCACAATAAACGTCAGCGTGCCGTTTTGGGCACCAGCCGTCCCGCCTGAGACAGGCGCATCTATCATATCAATACCCAATGAACCGGCCGCTTCACCAACCGCCCGCGCGCTTGCCGGATCTATAGTCGAGCAATCAATCACCAAAGTTGACGCCGCCATCTGACTGAGCAACCCCGGTTGCTGCTCGTTACCCAAATAAAGGCCGCGCACGTGTTGCCCTGCAGGTAACATGCTGACAAAGACATCCACATCTTGAGCCGCCTGCAGCGCCGACGAGCAAGCTATTCCGCCTGCAACAGACGCCATCAAATCGGGCACCAAGTCGAAGACTTTTACGGTATGGCCGGCTGCCGCTAGATTGGCCGCCATGGGGCCACCCATATTGCCCAAGCCGATAAATCCTATTGCTGTCATTACTCTTCTACCCTCTTATTAAATTTCACTGGCCTAAATCTGCCAGGGGATGATGTGACCACGGCGCCTCAAAGTGACTTAACACATGATCTCGCGGCAGTGATTCAACTGCGTCAAACGCCCAGCGCGGGGTATTGTCTTTATCAATAAGCAGGGCTCGCACACCCTCGTAGAAGTCGGCGTTCTGTGCGCAGTGCGTCGCCACGGTCAACTCCATACAAAAACTCTCCGCCAGTGTCATCTGCTGCACTCTGCGCAGTTGTTCCAGCACGATACCCGCTGTTGTCGGACATCCATTGCGCAAGTTATTAATACCGCGATCTATCCACGGCGAAGTACCTTTGAGTGCATAAACAGCCTGAATTTCACCCAGCAAGTCATCAAAGCGAACCTCCCGCTGTGGCACGCGCGCCAGCTCACTGTCAGGCAGCATCGGCACGGCAGCCCCTTCCAACCATCGAGCGATCAGATCCGCATTGCTCGCTGAATTGTCTGTCCAAGATAACGACAACAAACCCTGCAACCATGCATCCCGTTTATCGTGGTCCGTCACATGTGTGCCCATGCCCGTAAGCAAAGCATCAGATGCGTTAACTTGACTACCGGTCAGCCCTAAAAAGACAGCATGGTGTTTCGCCATATGCCGCAAGGTCCAACTTGCACCCGCATCTGGGAAAAGGCCAATGGTGATTTCTGGCACCGCCAGACGAGAGCGCTCGGTCAAGACACGAAACTGCGATGCGCCAAAGATACCCAAACCGCCACCCATCACAATGCCATGGCCAAGGCAAATCAAAGGTTTAGGAAACGTATGGATCAAATAATCCAAACGATATTCTTCCGCAAAAAAATCAAAGGGGTAAGGGTCAACCTGCTGGCCTGCTTTGTGATTGGCACCGATCGCATGATACAGGGCTTGGATATCCCCCCCTGCACAAAATGCTTTATCGCCGGCTGCGGTGATTACAACAGCCGCAACATCTGCGCGATCTGCCCACACCCGCAACGCAGGAGTTAACAAACGAATCATCTCAAGGCTTAAAGAATTCAACGTTGCGGGCACATTGAGAATGGCTTGTCCCACAACAAAGCCTGCAGCAGTTGTATGTTCTTCAATTAACACACTGGATTGATCAGACATCACGTTACTCTAGCTATTGGTCCATTGTGGCGGGCGTTTTTCCAAGAAAGCACTCACCCCTTCTTGTTGATCGCGGGTATCGAACAAGTCCACAAACGCGTCTCTTTCAACCGCATAAGCGCCTGCAATATCACCCGCACGTGCACTTTGAATAAGACGTTTGCACGCAGCCACCGCCGGTGGACTCTGGCGACCAACAGATTCAGCCAATGCCAGCGCTCGGCCTTTGGCTTGCCCTGTATCAACTACTTCTTCAACCAAGCCTATCTTTTCTGCCGTTTGCGCATCCACCCGCTCGCCGCAAAGAATCATCCGTTTAGCCCAACCTTCACCCACCATCCAGGCCAGGTTTTGTGTGCCGCCGCCACACGGCAACAAACCCACCGTAGCTTCAGGCAGAGCCATCTTGGCTTGCTGCTCTGCAATCCGGATATCACAGGCCAGCGCACATTCCAAGCCACCGCCCATAGCAAAGCCATTGACCGCGGCAATGGTGACACCGCGAAACGCAGACAGTGCTTCAAAAGCACGTCCAAAGTGCTCAGCCATTTCGCGCGCCACCCCTTTATCGCCATCGGCAAAAAGCTTCAAATCAGCTCCTGCGGAGAAAAACTTTTCACCCTCACCCACCAATACCATGGCATAGATTTCCTGGTCAGCGTCGCAGTC
>DGQF01000058.1:9083-10078 GCA_002389675.1 Gammaproteobacteria bacterium UBA4421 | reverse complement strand
TGGGTAGTATTGGTAACGATCGAGTGGAGGGCAGCGCCGCGGATGATGCCATCTATGGCGGCCGAGGCTCGGACGCATTGTACGGTCGCGGGGGCAACGATTTACTCGATGGTGGTAAGGGAACAGATTTTGTTTCAGGCGGCGACGGCGATGATGTGATCGTGGTGGGCGGAGCGTCCTTCTCCCAAGATTATCAGTACCAACAGTTTAATTCTTTGGGTGGCGAAACCATCTCTGGTGGTGCGGGTTTCGACACGGTGATCGTTGATTTTAATAATCACGGCGGCAATTGGTTCGATTTTACAACTGGACAGACCGAGACAATCGAAGCATTAACCGCGAAAGATTGGAATCTGAATCACTGGCATGCTCATGGTATACGCCTTGAGGGCTCGCTCTGGAGTGCGTTGCAGTTGATTGACCTGCAAGGCAGCAATGAGCCTTGGAATTATGGCCAAAATCCACAAATTGAGGTCATTGGTCAAGGCGGCGATCTAAATTTTGATGCGGTAACGGCCAGCAGCAATTTTCGTGTTCAGTTGACGGGAGCTTTCGATAATATCGTTGTGGCAGACAACCCCGCTGCGATCACCCAGTCGGTCGAGGGGTGGCAGCCCAATAAGTGGGAGGGTTATTTTGTCGTTGATGCGCAATTTGCGTCGCTGAGCTTGAGTGAAGAGGCCGATTGGGTGCGAATTTCGTCTGATCGTGAGTATTCTTTGGTGGCCGGTGCTGGCGATGATTATATTTACCAACAGAGTTATGGTGGGCAGCTCCGAGTTACCGTTGACGGTGGTGATGGGTACGATACCTTTGATATCAGTGATTTTGGATTTGTCGATCTGACACAATCTTCGTTCGAGAATGTGGAAAACATTTATTTTGGTGGCACCACGCTGTTATTAACCCCCGCACAACAAGCTAGTTTAAGTCTGGATGGCAATGGCGCGATCTTTACCTTGATCGATGGCGTTGTTACCGGCACCTCGGAGGCT
>DGQF01000058.1:8798-9045 GCA_002389675.1 Gammaproteobacteria bacterium UBA4421 | reverse complement strand
AATTTTATCGGCGCCGGATTTGACGTTTTTGCCGGCGGCGAAGGCGATGATGTCATTTCGAACGTGGGAACGGTTTTACTGTCGGGAAATCTGGATGAGTACGATTTCGTGCTGGGTCAGAACTTTCAAATCCAGCACGCGCGTGGGTCCTTGCTTGACGGCACCGATACATTATCCAATGTTTTGGCCTTGCAGTTCGCGGATGGCAGCCAGATCGTGGTCGACGATGCGCCGAACGAAGCTTGGA
>DGQF01000058.1:3378-8718 GCA_002389675.1 Gammaproteobacteria bacterium UBA4421 | reverse complement strand
TGGCGATACGGATTTGTATGCCAGCGCACTTGTGCCTAATTCGCCCCTTACATTAGATTCTTCGGTCACCGATGGGTCTGTTATGTACCTCGGTATCTTTGATGCTGAAACTGGACTTCAACTTAGCTTTAGATCACTCGTTACGGGCGAAGAAGCGCCATGGTTATATACGGGCATAGATAACAGCTTAAATTGGTTACCAATTTTAAACGGCGAGCCTTTCGCAGGCGGGTCAGTCATCGTTCATGTTGGGCGCTATGCGGGTGAGAACGGTGTTGAGGGTGTCGGCAGCGCCGATTACAGCTTTACCCTTGGGTTTAAGGATGATTATGCAGGCAGCATCGAAACCTTGGGGCAGATTAATCCGCAGGATAGGCAGGTCCAAGGGTTTATTGGTGAAGCCAAGGATAGTGATTGGATTAGAACAGAACTGATCGAGGGGACGCGATACGAGTTCAGCCTTCAGGGCCTCTCTTCAGGCGGTGGGACCCTGCTTGATCCTAAGTTGCAACTGCTGGATGCCAATGGGCAGGCGGTTGAACAAGGCATTGAATCTGAGGTTGGGGTTGCTGGCACCGATGACGTGATCATCTTCAGGCCGCAGCAAAGTGGCGTCTTCTATTTAGCGGTTTCTGACGTGGCGGGTATTAGTTCTGGGTCTTGGACCTTGTCTCAGAAGAGTCTGGATTCTGTGGCGGGAAATGTGTCGTCGACGGAGCGCGTTGAATGGGATGCAGACGGCCGGTTCCAAATTGAGGGCGAGGTTAATGAGCTTACTGACCGAGACTGGTACCGGGTTTGGCTGGATAAGGGCGTAACCTACAACTTTAATTTGACGGGTGAGACAAGTGGGGCAACATTAGCCAATCCGCAGTTATCAATTCGCTCGGTAACCGGTGTGCTCTTAGGGTTTGATGACGATTCGGGCGAGGGTAATAGTGCCAGCCTAATCTTTACCGCCAATGATTCCGGATGGTATTTCCTCGATGCAGGGGCCTCCGGTAACGCCTCCAGAGGAACCTTCCAGCTTGACGGCGCGAGCCTTGAAGATGACTATGCGGCCAATACTGGCACGCTGGGTCAAGTCAATCTAGGCGCGCCGCAGTCTGGGCTCATTTCCTATATTGGTGATAGTGATTGGTTCGCAACCGGCATGAGCGCAGCGGTCACGTATGTGATCGATGTCAAAGCTGAGGTCAATAGCGCAGGAGGATTGGACCCCTTAACCGATCCGATGCTGATCATTCGAGACCAAGCCGGCAATCTAATTGCAAAGATTGATGATTTTTCTGGCACCTTTGATGCCAGAGCTTATTTTACGCCGGATCAGGATGGTCTTTATTTCTTAGAGGTTCGAAGTTCTGATCGTTTCGACACCGGGGCGTACCAGGTTTCGGTGAGCCTTGCGCCGCCCGATGACTACCCGTCAGAGCTTTTGGTCGCAACCGCCGCGGTCGATCTCGATGCCGCTCTAACGGGCGAAATTGGCTCCCCAGGCGATAAAGATGTGGTGACGCTGGAAGTCGAAGCCGGTCGTGTTTATTTGATCGATTTGTTGGGGTTCGCCAGCAATGCTGGCACCTTGTTGGATCCGTATCTGAGGGTATTTGATGCAGATGGCAAGCTGATTGCCTTTGATAATAATAGTAACCTTGGTAACGACGCGCGGTTGTATTTCTCGCCAGAAAGCAGTGGGACCATCTACCTCGAAGTCTCATCGAGCGCATCTTCAGGGCTAGGATCTTACACGCTGGTGGCAAGCCAGCGGGATCTTCCACCGGATGACGCGGCAAACAATACCGGAACCACGGTACAAATAGATCCTGGTCAGGCCTTTGCGGGCAGCCTTTTAACACCCGGTGATCAAGATTGGGTTCGGGTTCGTTTAGAAGAAGGGCAGACCTATGTTTTCCGGGTAAGCGCCAGCGCGAGTGGTGCTGGGAGTTTGACGGATCCCACGTTGCAGGTCCGTGATGCGGCCGGGGTGTTGCTTGAAACGGTTGATGACATGCTCACGTCTAACGAGCCGGCGCTAGCCTTTACCGCTTTGGCCACAGGTGATTACTACCTCGTGGTCGGGGCCAGTGAAAATAATGATACCGGAAGTTATGTGTTGAGCACGCGCGCACCGGATGATCATGGTAACACGATCGCCAATGCGACCGAGTTGACGCTCGATGAAGTGGTTTTAGGCGGGATTCAATGGAACGACGGCGCCTTCGGTGTGAGAGCAACGGACTCGAATGGCTTAGCGACCGACGCCGACCAGGATTGGTTTGAATTCTCAGCGGATGCTGGCCAAGTGTTGTCAGTTTCTGTTGTTGCCGGCGATGGATCGGCCTTAAGTCGCCCCATGGTTGAAGTGCTGGATGCGCAGGGCAATCCGCTGGCGCTTGGGGATGGCCTTGAAACAGATGATGGGCGCGCTACCGCAAGCTTCATTGCGCCTCAGAACGGTATTTACTATGCGAGAGTGATTGATGGTGCGGGCGCGATTGGCAACTACCAAATCAGCGTGTCGGTTGGGGATCTTTCGGATGAGGATTCTGACGGTGCTCTGACGCTGGTCTTCCTAGACGGCAGTGCCGCAAGGGAAGCGGTTTACACAGCAGTGATTCACTTAGCCGGCGATGACGATACCTTTGAGGTCGCCCTTGAAGCCGGTCACACCTATCGAATTGAGACGACCCCCATCCGGGATGGTTTCCAAGCGCCGCTCCCTGGGTCGAATTTACAATTGACTTGGAATGATGATGACGGAGCGAAGGATATGGTTGTCTCCGGCAGAGAAGGCAATCCTTCGGTTTATGCAAGCGCCGTTCTGGCGCCAGTCACGGACGGAACCTTGGCGCTGACTGTCAGTGCGGGAGATGCAAATAGTACTGGTCAGTACCAGGTTAAAGTCATCGATTTGGGCTTAAATGCGGGCGATGATCGGGTTGACGTCATCGCTGAATATGACGATGCCGGTTTAGGAATATTGGCGATCAACGAGAGCGCCCCTGGAAAAATTGATGATTTAAGCGATCGCGACTTATTTGCGGTGAACTTAAGTGCCGGCAATGTTTATCAATTTATCATTAAATCTTACTTTGACGGGTTAGGGACCTTGGGTCAGGCTAAATTGCGCTTGCTTAACGAAGCTGGGCAATTGGTGAGCGTCGGCACCTATGATTCAGAGACAGGCCGAACAGATTTTTCAATCGCTGTGTTTGAAAGCGGTCGCTATTTCATTGAAGTCAGTTCTGAAAACCTGCCAGGCAATATTGGCACCTACACTTTGGAATCGTCCCAAGGAACGCAGGTTGAAAACCCGGAGGATGATATTGCTGCAGATTCGCAATCTGGCGTGATCGTGACACCAGGCGCACCGATTGCTGGTGAGATAGAAGTTGCCGGAGACAGAGACTGGATTAAGGTCTCGATGGAAGCTGGGAAAGTCTATTTGATTGACGTTTTAGCCAGTGGTGATGGTGAAGGTGGGAGTCTGACGGATGCCGGTCTGCGAGTTTTAGATGCCGAAGGGAATGTGTTGCTAGTCGATCGCAACTCGGGTGCTGGGCAAGACGCTCGAATCCAGTTTACCCCTGAGGTTACCGGCGATTTCTATTTAGAGGTCATTGGCGAACAATCCGCAACCGGCACCTATACCGCGAGGGTAAGAGAGTTGTTTGGTGGTGTTGCGGACCCACTGGTCTCAGCGCAATGGTACTTATCGGCATCGAACGTCACCCAGTTGGAGGACGAGTACTCAGGTGCTGGCGTTACAATTGGTATTGTTGACGACGGCGTCGACAGTACCCACCCCGATCTGCAAGATAATTTGAATCTAGCGAGTGCCTTTGACACTCAGTTCAACACTCAAAATGGGGATCCTAAATATCCTCCTCTGGTTGGAACGCCTGAAGATAATCATGGAACCCAAGTGGCGGGAATTATTGGGTCAGTCGCGAATAATGAAACGGGTATTCGCGGTATCGCACCGGATGCGCTGATGACGTCAGTTCGAGTCAGGTGGACCTGGCCTCAGATGATCGAGGCGCTAGAGCTTCAATGGCAATTCGACATCAGTAACAACAGTTGGGGCGCCTCTCTACCGTTTGAAGATAATTTCAATAGCGCATCAATGACGGCAGCCTGGCTCGCGATTAGAGATGGTGTGGTAGACGGCCGGTCTGGGTTGGGGACGATCTGGGTATTCTCTGCTGGCAATGGTGCTGCAGCCGGGGACAATACGAATTATCATAATTTTCAGAACGCCAGAGAGGTTATTACGGTCGGCGCTGTTGAAAATGATGGCAGTAGTGCGGGATTCAGCACGCCGGGCGCGAATGTCCATATTGCGAGTTATGGGGTTGGCCTGCTCACCACAGATCGCGTAGGCGCCGAAGGTAATGACCCGGGCAATTATACTCAGCTGTCGGGCACGTCGGCTGCGGCGTCGGTTGTGACGGGCGTGATCGCTCTCATGCTCGAAGCAAATCCGAACTTAGGGTACCGGGATGTCCAGAAAATTTTAGCCTATTCGGCAAGTCATCCGGACGCACAAGATTGGAAAGAAAATGCTGCACAGGACCATAACTTAGGTGGGTTGCGCTTTAATGATCAGTCTGGTTTTGGTGTGGTTGATGCTTACGCTGCGGTGCAGCTGGCCAGAACCTGGCTAGCATCGAGCACGACGCTGAACGAGGTTTCAGCCTCCGCTCGGGCTTTTGGGCTGTCGACGGCAATTCCAGATGGCGATGGGGATAGCTATACGATTAATTTCGAGATCGATAGTTCGATGACCGTTGAGCGTCTCGAGCTTGGCGTCGATTTGAGTCATGAGCGCTTGGGCGATCTTGTGATTACGCTGACATCACCCAACGGAACCGTTTCGGTGCTGATGGATCGACCCACAGTGAATGCCGAACAGCCGTTTGGGCTCTCTGGTCCCGATAGCGGCTTGCCGAATCATTTGTTATGGGATTTTAGCAGCACTCAATTTTGGGGTGAGGCAGCCTCCGGTACTTGGACGATCTCCATTACGGACGTCAGAGCTGAAGGGACGGGCGATGTGGCAAGTCTCTCACTTAGACTGTTTGGTGAGCGTCAAACAGGAGACGATACCTATATTTTCACGAATGAAGGATTTGAATCCGCGAGCCCTCAAAGCTTGGAGGATGAGCAGGGTTACGACGTGATCAATGCGTCACCCGTGACCTACGACATTGTGATTAATTTGACCCAAGGCGTGATTGCCGCGAACACCGTGTCCCACGGCATCGCATCGTGGACCGTGATTGAAAGGGCCTACGCAGGTTCTGGTAACGATTCCCTGGTGGGTAACGACGCAGATAA
>DGQF01000058.1:0-3356 GCA_002389675.1 Gammaproteobacteria bacterium UBA4421 | reverse complement strand
CGACACGTTAATCGGTGGAGAAGGCGCTGACTCGGCGGTCTATGCAGGCTTAATCAGTGAATACTCGGTTTCTTGGAATCCTGATTTAGGAACGGTCACGGTCGTTGATAACAAAACCAGCAATGGTGATGAGGGAACGGATGTCCTGACCGGTATTGAACGGTTGATCTTTGCCGATGGCGAACGCAACTTATCGGAAACGGTTGGTAATCAAGCGCCGGAGATCAACTCAACCTATTTCGACGAAGTTGTTTATCTGACCGAAGGGATGGGCATTGACTTTACGTTGCCTCAGGGGCTGTTTTCTGACCCAGAAACGGGGACCGATAAAGGCCTTGCGATTTCGGTACGAGGCTCTCAAAACGGCGATTTACCAGACTGGCTTAGTTACGACGAATCGACTGGAAAGTTCACTGGGGTTCCGCCTGGAAACTTTCAGGGACAAATTCAGGTGGTGGTCGAAGCAACGGACGAGTTTGGCGAAACCGCTGCTGATGAGCTCACCTTACAGTTTGGCGATAACCAGGCGCCGATCATCGATCGGCCTTATGAAATGGTTCTTGATGAAGATGCTGGCGTGGTTTGGATTGGCTTATCGGTGCCCTCAGATCCTGAAGGAGAGGCTGTTCAGGTCACTATAACGGATATACCAATTCTTGGTTCTATCTTAGATAAAAACGGAAACGTTGTTGCCGCAGGCAGTCAAATGTCGGCAGATGAGTTTAGTGAGCTTTACTATCGCTCTGCGCCAGATGCCAACGGTGAAGCGGGATATTTAAGGTATGAAGCAGTCGACGAAACGGGCGTAACCAGTAACTCGTCAGTTCATTTTTTCATTGAGGCCGTTAATGATGCGCCGCGATTTGCGACGCAAGATAGTAAATTGGTGATTAATTATCCAGCTGAATCCGAGGTGGCCCTTGATCTTCTCTTACCGAATGACCCAGAGTCGGCTATTGATTCTGTCGAGGTCATCGAGCTGCCGGGTCTTGGTGTCGTGCGGCTCGATGGGGTCGAGGTTAGAGTTGGACAGGATCTAGCGTTAGAAGATTTAAATCGATTGATTTTCATCTTGTCTGAGAATGTCAATGGTCCGATAGGCTCTGTGGTGATTCGTGCGACAGATTCGGCTGGTGCTGCGACGGACTGGGCGCTTTTATTAGAAGTGAGCGGAGATGCAGGATCATCACAAGGATCGGCTGATCGAGATGAGTTGTACGGAAGTATTGGTGATGACGCGCTTTATGGCCGAGGTGGAAATGATGTGCTTTTCGGGAATGCTGGGCAAGATAATTTGCTTGGCGGCTTAGGCAACGATCAGTTGTTTGGCGGTAGTGGGAATGATGCCCTTGATGGCTCTGCTGGCAACGACTATTTAGATGGGGGCCTTGGCGCTGACTTCATGCTGGGCGGGCCAGGCGATGATATCTATGCCGTCGATAATCCTGATGATATTGTTTTCGAGGTGGTCTCAGGTGGTGCGGGCGGCAATGACTTAATTTTGACTGACGTTAGCCTAACGGCACCGGACAATGTCGAAAACCTCCAAGCTTCTTCTTCGTTGCTGATCGATTTATTTGGAAACGAATTGGATAATGTGCTGACCGGTAACGATCAAGCCAATACATTGGCCGGAATGTCTGGGAGAGACTATTTGTATGGCGGCGGCGGTGATGATTCTCTGGATGGTGGCACCGGCGTTGATCAGTTGGTCGGCGGTCTAGGCAATGATACTTATTACATCGACTCAAGGGCTGACCGCATCCAAGAGCTTGTTGGGCAGGGAATTGACCTTGTGATTACAACCGCCAGTTTTACGTTGCCGTCGAATGTGGAGAATCTGACCTTGCTGGGTGATGGCGATTTCTCGCTTGGCGGAAATTCCTTGGATAATCATCTTATCGGAAATTCAGGCGCTAACATTCTTGCCGGCGGCTTAGGCGTCGATTTGTTAGAAGGCGGGCTGGGCGATGATATTTATGTCTTAAATGATGATTTAGACACAATTATCGACGCTGGCGGTATTGATACGATTCGTTCGAGTTTGTCTATCGAGCTCCTTGAGAATATAGAAAACGGCGAGTTGGTCGGTATTGCGAATAATACGATCACGGGTAACGGTCAAGATAACGAGCTTCAAGGCAACATGGGTGACAACACGATCGACGGGCGGGGTGGCCAAGATACCCTTACGGGCGGCTTAGGCTCAGATCAGTTTATTCTTTCCTATAATGGTGATTCTCTGCTTTCGGATCTTATTACCGATTTTAACTCCGGTGAGGATCTGTTGGTGGTCGACTTGGGTTCCTTTGGAATCGATGCAGAAGCTCAGGGCTTGCTGGGTTCGGGTTTGGTTTCGGCGGACTCGTTTGTCAAAGGCGCGGGGGCACGTGCGCTCGATGCGGATGATTTTTGGATTTTGGATACCGCCACGGGAATACTGTACTTTGATGAAGATGGTGATGGCGAAAAAGAAGCGGTTGAAGTCGCTCGGTTTTCGGAGGGAACAGACTTCACCGATTTTAGCGCTGGGGATGTATTTGTTGCCATCTAGGCGTTTAAAAAGAGTGGTGAGCGCGTTGGAAATGCAGTTAGAGGACCGCTGGCACTGTGTGCTTTCAAAATTAGCAAAAGTGCTTAGGTTGTCCCTCTTCATAGCAGCGATGCTCTTTCCCCCTCAATCAATTGGTGCGGAGCAAGGCGCCGTGTCGCTTGACATTGATCAGGACGGCGCTGTTAATCCTCTAAGCGATGGCTTGTTGCTGCTTCGGGCCCTCTTTGGTTTTGAAGGCGCCTCCTTAGTCGCCGGAGCGCTAGGTCCAAATGCTGAAAACCAAGATCCGGAAAGTGTTCTTCAAGAAATAAATGCCCTAAAGCCCTACATCGATGTTGATCAGGACGGTTCTGTGGCGGCTTTGAGTGATGGGTTATTAATTCTGCGGTCATTGTTTGGTTTTGAAGGCACCGCGCTTGTGAGTGGTGCGATAAATCTTTCTCAGGCCAACCGAGTCGATCCTGCGCTTATTCGAAATTATATTACCCAAGTCAAAAACGGATTTCGGGTCGCGCTGCAATTCTCAGGAGATGTGCGCGGCGATACAAGCGAGGAGTTTTCTGTTTCAGGCACGCTTGATGTTGAGCACGATTTGGGGCCGGTTTTGGAGCCAATTTATAGCATTCTAATTGCGCCAGAATACGGATCAGTTGAGATTGACCGGGCGTCGGGTGCATGGGGCTATATCCCGGATGAAAATGTCAATGGTAATGATGTGTTTGGTGTTTCTGTAATTGATGATTTTGGTCAGCCATCTTTTATTGAAATCTCAATCACGATTACCCAGGTAGATGATGCAGCG
>DGQF01000023.1:5652-6346 GCA_002389675.1 Gammaproteobacteria bacterium UBA4421 | reverse complement strand
GACATCGTTGTTGTCTATGTCGTGGCAGTCTCGCCACGCTTGTTCTATGACCCGCAGCCACAGCACCTCTAAGACCGTTGGCTCTGTGTCATTCTGGACGGTGAACCAATACGCATCAGGAGCCGTAGAATGTCTTGCGGATTTCTTCGGCATTGTTCCAATAAAAGGTGTCGGGATTATGCGGCAGCACACTAATGATCTTTTGGCTGTCGTCCGTCATGCTAAGTAGAGCCTCCATTTGGATTACCGTTTGTTTGAATTGCTTAAGAAAGTCGGCCGCATCTTCGTCGGTCAGCTCCAGCTCAACGTAGGGGTCTTTCTTTCGCGTCAGCGCGTATGCGAATTTGACGGCAGGCTTCTTGCCGGTCATACTTTCGATGGCTTTTTGATAGACGGCAGCCTGTATGCCGTGGCCCAGTGCCCACTTTGACGGAGATTTTGACGTCGTTTTGAGGTCAACAACGAGGTTGTGCTGTGGATAGTAAAAGTCGAGATAACCCAACAAAGGTACAGTGCCGCCTGGACCCTCTCGAAATCTCACATCGATACCAACGGTGTGCTGCCGTTTGCCTTCTGACGGCTTCTCTGGCGCGCCGAGCGGCATAAGGTTTTCGAGTGCGGTTTCAGTCATGCGCGTGACAATCGGAATGCGCTTCTCCAGTTCCTCCGGTCTGTTGTTCAGCATCATCGAAGC
>DGQF01000023.1:0-5531 GCA_002389675.1 Gammaproteobacteria bacterium UBA4421 | reverse complement strand
AATTTGTTCACGTTTGATACGCTGATCCGCTTGATCCCATGCGTTATAAATCCGTTTATGTCATCCGTCATAATCAACACTCTCGACAAACAAAGCGCCATAATAGGCAAGTAAAGCAGCATCCGCTCTGCCGTCGTCCTTTTTTCGGGCGAACAGCTGGCTGTATGCGGGGAATAGTTCACAGGCTCGTTGCCTGTTGCCGTCTTTGCCTTTTTGGCATTTGAGCGCGCGCTGCCATTCGACAGGCGTTATAACAGTGGTCGGCATTTGCAATCCAGCAGCACAGCCCAGCAATACACCGTAGGAGCGGCCGAAGCTGAACATCGAAGAGACACCCTGGCCAGGCATAGCGCCCACCTTTTCAATGTAAACTGGAGCGTGTTGCTGGCGCAATATATCGGCAACGAGCTGCGGAGATACAGATTTCTTTTTATTCACTTCCATGATTGGCATGTCGTGAATTTCAAGAAAGCCTTCCGTCAGATCGAAGCGCGCTATTGCGCCAGACAAGCCAGGATCAATGCCGTATACGATCACGCATCTTTTCCTTTATGATCTGTTGAAGGATTTCGTGACCGCCTTCCATTTCGAAAAAAAATGGAAATATGTCTGAGGTTTCGCACAAAATGCGCGCAGCGTCCAGACGCACCTCGAGGTCAAGATTTTCGCTTGTTGCGATTTTAGCTACCAAGGATTGTATGTGAGTTTTTGCTGGGCTAAAAACCTCTAGTTCTTTCAGCTCTTGCTCAAACTCAGCTAAGTCATACACGACGTCAAATTGGTTTTCGACTAATTTTATTACATTGTCATCCATTTGCTTTGACCACGCTGTGTTGGGCCGCGTGTCGAAAAAGCCCAGCTTGAAGTGGGCCACCAGCCCAACCTAAAGACGCCCGGCACACTTCCGCCGCAAGTTTTTAAATCTATCCCCGCTGCGCTTGGCATTTTGCCTATGCAATTTTCAATAAACGTCATTTTACTCTCCTTTTTTGATAACGTAATCCAGCAATTCGAATCGCTGGTTCTTTTGTTTTGCCAATACGGCAAACGCCAACATCGACTCCGACGGCAGGCTTTCACGCCTGCGCCACTTGTCGACTGCGTTTTTAGTGATTTGATGTCCTACTTCGTTAAGACCGCGTGTTGCTGCGGTAAGCCCACCGAAATCACGGACAAGAAGTCTCGCATTGATAGATATGTTTGTCTTCATAACGTGCCACTTGTAGTTAGAAATTCTTATTTGTCGATTAAAAGCACAGCCCATGTGGCGGGTCAATATAAATTATTAAAAAAATTACATTGCCAATTTGGCAGATATATGCACATTGTCAGTCAAAAGGTGTCGATTGCTTGGGGAGTAACATGACAAAATCGATAATGACTAGGGGCGGTAATAGCCCAGACAACAGCATAGATTACAGCCAAAAAATTCTCACTAGACAGGAATTTGGCAAAAGACTGTACAATTTCATGATGCAAAAGCGCATGTCACAAAGCGATCTATCGCGCGCGTCTGGGATGGGTCGAGATTCGATCAGCCAGTACGTCCGAGGCCGTTCAGTGCCTTCGCCAAAGAACCTTACCAAATTGGCCGACGCACTAGATGTTGAGGTTGACGTGCTGTTTCCTAACTATGACGCGCAAGCAAACGCTAACGAGCAGCCAACGCTTGAAATCAAGTCTATCGAGAGCGATGCCGAAAATTTCTGGCTGCGCGTGAACATGAAGGTTCCCGCAGCCAAGGCTTTAGAAGTTATGAAAATCCTAAAAGGTTAACGATGTGCAGCTTCTAACTCAAAAGGAGGCTGCACGTTTGCTGTCAGTGTCGATCAAGACGATCACCAGGTACAGAAAGAACGGATTTCTCCCCACCATTCGACTGACAAACACCGCTGTTCGCATCCCCCAGGCAGCGGTTGAGAAATTTATAGAGGTATCACGATGTCAAAGCCACCAAGGTTACAAAAAAGAAATGAACACTGGTACGTCAGTTACCCAAAAAACGGAAGAAGCAAGCGAGATAGCTTACGGACAAAAGATTTACAGACAGCGGAAGTACGGTTTCAGGGCTGGCTGAAAGAGCGACGGCTGCACATCGAAGTGCAAGACAATCCGCGTGTAGAAGATGTATTAGAACTGTGGATGCAGCAATGGATCACTGGACGGATGCTATCGGAAAGCAGATACCCGTCAATTTGTAAGAACCTAAACAAATATTTCGGTAGAATGCACGTATCAGAAATTGAGCGTGAGCATTCTCGGACATACTGTCATCTACGCCAGAACGCCAAGATTGGCACATCTAAAGCATCAAACAGCACCGTGAGGGCAGAGTTGCAGCGGTTACGGGCTGCGCTGCGCTTTATGGTCGAGCGCGTAGAGCCTAAAGAACAAAGACTGCCGCAAACAATGATACCTTACATCGAATTGCCCCACGCATCCCCACCCCGAAATCGAGTGCTAAGTAAAGACGAGATACAGTTGCTGCGTGAAACGTGTCCAAATTTAGCTATGAGAGGATCGAATCGCATGTCACGCATTGGTCGCTTTGTGATGCTTGCGCTGGAAACTGCGCAGCGCAAGACTGCGATCTGCGAATTAAAGTGGGACCAGGTTAAGTTTGATTTGAACCAAATATACTTTAATCAAGAGGGACGCCTTCAAACTCAAAAGAAACGCCCAACAGTGCCTATTTCGCCCGTGTTGCGTCCAGTGCTGGAACGTGCGTTTGAGGAACGTATAAACGATTTCGTTATCGATCACAGCAACGGAGTGTGGTCGCCGTTAAAGAAATTAGCTAGTGATCTTGGTATCGAAGGTCTGCACCCGCATGTCTTTCGGCACACCTGGGCAACCCAAGCAGTGCTACGCGGTGTACCTTTAAAAAAGGTTGCAATGTTTTTAGGTGACAAGGAAAAGACAGTGATTGAAAACTATCAGCATCTTTCCCCAGATTACCTTGAAGATGTTTTTGAAGGATCGTAGGGCCACGAATCGTCGTGAATTAGTGGCGCTGTATGGCGCTGTTTAGCACCATTGGCGCTGTATTTTGTCTGTAGTTGTCGATCAATTTAGGCATACAGATTTATTTCGGCCATATTTTACTTATGTTGATTGTCGATCAACAACGGATAATGTGGTCGGGGCGGGACAGATTCGCTTATTGATTATGCCACTGATTACAATGTAGATTGTGGCAATCGACAGAGCCTTTTGGCGCTGTTAGTGGTGCCGTCCTGGCTGTTATCTGTTGTAGTCGCTAATCGCTTATTATCCGCTCTAGCAAATTTGCGCTCTTGAAATTTGATTCGTATGTTCGTACCGAGGGCTGTGGCATTGGCGGCATAAACCTTTTGTTTGCGCTTAAGTCGAAACGCTGTCTTTGCCACACCATCACCACCAGTGAAGCAGCATTAGGGCGCCAACGGTGATCGATGATCCAGCAACAGCTCCCAGCACAAATCCAACTAGGCCGGCCAAATCTATTTTGGTCAATTAGAGTAACCACCCTTGCTTATGTAGCCGCCACTGCTACCTGATCCGCTTTTCCGCCCAGATCGCCCAGGTCGATACTCTTCATCATAGAGCTGATATATTATGTTGCGCAGCACCCAGTGCTTTACACCCGGCGACGACCCGGCAGCTGCCGTCACACCAGCTGCGGCTTGCGCAACCCCGCCAAGCCCAGAGTGCGTGGCAAGGATACTCAAAGCAAACGGAACAATCATATCATAAGTACCACGGGCAAATTGGTACTCGGCAGATACCGTGTTTGGGCTATTAAGGCCAAGTGTGGGATAAATCATTCTTTGCGCGGCTCTGGCATAATAGGAAGCCGAAGCCCCTACCAGCATGTTCGACAAGTCTGACTGGTATTTTAAAGATGTAGCTGCGTTTATTAACGGGTCCATACGCCCAGTAAAACCAGAGCGAGAAAGGCCAAGAGTAAGCAAGTACATTTCAAGGTTGTCGGCTTCTTTCTCTTCCTCCCACTTGTCGGGGTTTAACAGCATTTCGCGTACAGCAGAAACAAGAGTGTGCGACAAGTACAACGCGCCAAGAGGTAGTGCAACATTTAGGGCCGCGTAAGGCGCTGCCGACGTTATGCCTCTATTTTCGTATTCACGCTGAACACGCTTGGCAGATGCAAGCAGCACATTGCGCTGGAATGCAGCAATAAACGACTGGATGCCGAATACAATTCTACCCACGGGGCTGTCTGCAAACATTGGTCTGTCAATGATCTTAGGGTCTTGAATTGTTTGATCTGTGAAACGACGTGTGGCCAGGGCCAATATTTCACCCATGTCTGACAGCTCACCAGATCGATCTATGATACTGTCAATTTCGTACATGCCCTTCTCATTCTTCTCCAGGTTCATCATGAAATCTGCAAACTGATCCATGTCGTCTGGACGCACTCCAAAGTCTTGCAAAACCTCACGCGCTCGATCTTTCATTCTTGGGCTGGCAGGCTTTGCGTATTGCTCTCCAAGCTGACCAAGGTAGCGTATTCCAACCCGCAAGCTGCCACGACGTTGCGCGTTAGTTATAGAGACCAAACCCGTTCTAAAAAAGAATCGACCAAGGCGCTGCGCGTTTTTCGAATCGTCCTCTGCTGTACCTCCGACACGGTTTGCAATGACTTCTCCGCTCTCTGGAAGATCGATCACACCCAATACGCTGCCCAGCTGTTTGTAGTATTGCTTGCGCTCTCTAGCTGTTCGGCCTCTGACAAACGTGGCAAACTCGTCCAGAGAATAGGCGAAAGCACGAAACCCGTCAGTCACGCTTCCAGTTGTAACAGCTGCCGTCATCGGTTCAGCAACGCTGGATATGACAGCCCTCGGAAGCAAAGCCATAGTGCCAAACGTATTAAGCGCATTTAAAACGGTTTCTAGTGCAAAATCAGCTGGTGCTCCGGTTCCAGTAACCACTTCTACAATTTTTTGTATTTGACGTACTTCGTGTTCCTTCATGCCAGCTGCGGCCATTTCTTCAGAGACATAGCTCATAAAGTCGTGAACATTGCTTGCCGGATCGATAGAGTTTCCACTGGTCCGTTGGCGCTTACCCTTTGGAACGGTCTTTGTGCCAAAGCGTTTTTCATACTCAACCTTGCGGGTAACGCCTGAGATATAATTTGTTATTGCCTCTACTGGGTCCAAGTAAAAGTCGACCATGTATGTGTCGGCCTCCGGCGGTAGCTTACGAGATTTAGCGAAGCTACCCTGCACTCCGTGACGCGATATGTCGCCAACTTGACGGCGAACAACTCGATCATACCAATCTTTTGCAGCTTCTGTACTGTAAGGATCACGCAAATCTTCATAAAGCTGTTGGTGTAAGTCCACCACTTCCTCTTGAAGCTGCATTATGCTGGCTTCAACATCACCTGGGTCCACCTCTGGATCATCCAGCTTTGCGCTTTCGCGTTCTATTTGCTTCAGCTTAAACTTTAGTTCCGCAGCCGCATCTGCGGTGCTTTCATCTAACGAACCTTCAAGGCTTCTCGCCATCTTAACCAAAGC
>DGQF01000017.1:11718-25951 GCA_002389675.1 Gammaproteobacteria bacterium UBA4421 | reverse complement strand
CCGAAGCACAGCGCCAAACCATGCTGGATGATCTCATTAACGAGTTTCACCTGAATAACGTTCGTCAATCGCTGGGACAAAGTTTGTCCGGCGGAGAGCGTCGCCGCTTAGAGATTGCCCGCGCACTTGCCAGCGAACCTCGCTTCATGCTGCTTGACGAACCATTTGCTGGTGTCGATCCGATCTCGGTCAGCGACATCAAGAATGAAATTCGCGACTTGTGTAAACGCGATATCGGCGTGTTGATCACTGACCACAATGTCAAAGAGACCCTCGACTTATGCGACCGCGCCTACATTGTTCACAACGGCAACATCATCGCTGAAGGCACCGCTGAATCTATTTTAAATAACACAACCGTCCGCCAAGTCTATCTAGGCGAAACGTTTTCGATCTGAAATGATTGCCAGTTCGCCTATTCGCAACTTCAAAAACCGCATCATCAAAAGCGCATGCTAGCTTCTTCGCTCGATTATTTTGTTTCCGCTAAGCCGCAGCTGAACTATTTTTAAGTTTTTATGAAGCAGACCCTCACACTCAAGATGGGGCAGTCACTGACCATGACGCCCCAACTGCAGCAAGCCATTCGTTTGCTGCAACTGTCTGCTTTGGATTTACAACAAGAAATCCAAGACACGCTTTATGAGAATCCCATGCTGGAGCTCATCGAAGCTTCGCAGAATGAAGAAACAGGCGATCACATCAGCATCGAAGACCAAGAGGCCGCCGCTGAATTAGATCCTAGCGCCCTTGCAGCGCAAGACGCTGAACGGGTCATTGGCGCCGAAACCGACGTCCCCGATGTTCACGCAGAACTTGCGCAACCCTTAGGCGAGGAAATGCCGGTCGATTCGAGTTGGGAGGACGTTTACTCAAATAGCGGCAGCCTGCCTACCAGCGATTCAGATTACGACCCTATGCTTAATCGCAGCGAAGACCTGACACTAATCGATCATCTGTTATGGCAGCTAAACCTAACACCAATGGCCGACTCGGATCGCTTGATTGCACGCTGTTTAATTGATGCGATCGATCCCAGCGGATTATTAACCCAAAGCACAGAGGAAATTTGGCATTCTCTAATTGATCCAACCATGGACATTGAGGATCAAATCAGCCACGAAGACGTTGATGCCGTTTTGCTGCGAGTGCAGACCTTCGATCCCATTGGCGTAGCCGCTCGTAGCGTTCAAGAATGCTTACTATTGCAGTTAGCACAGCTTGACCCTGACACGCGCTGGCTGCCGGAAGCCAGACTCCTGATCAATCACTACACCGATTTATTGGCCGCGAAAGACTTCGGCACGCTACAGCGGAAAACCAAACTCAGCGAACCTGAACTGATCAACGTCATGGCGCTTCTTCGCACACTGAATCCGCGCCCAGGATCTATCATCGAGCGAGGTAGCAACGACTATATCGTGCCAGATGTTGTGGTAAGGCAGTTCGAAGGCCGGTGGTTGGTTGAACTGAACAGCGACGCCGCACCCAATATACGGATCAATCCCTTCTACGAAAATCTAGCCAAACAAACCACCAACACAAACGACCGAACCTACATGCGCAACAACCTGCAAGATGCGCGTTGGTTTTTAAAAAGCCTACAGACTCGACACGATACGCTACTGCGGGTAGCCAGCAAAATCGTCGAAGTTCAGCGCGGATTTCTGGAATACGGCCCCCAAGCTATGAAACCGCTAATCTTGGCGGAAATCGCCGAGGCAGTTGAACTGCACGAATCGACCATCTCCAGAGTGACAAACCATAAATATATGGCGACGCCAAGAGGCGTTTTTGAGCTCAAGTATTTCTTTTCCTCACATGTTGGCACCACAAGTGGCGGCGAAGTATCCTCAATTGCCATACGCGCCCTCATTCAGCAGCTGACCGCTCAAGAGAATCCAAAAAAACCATTGAGCGACAGCAAAATCGCAGCAATACTTAAGGAACAGAAAATAAACGTTGCGCGCAGAACCGTTGCGAAGTATCGGGAATCACTGGCGATTCCGTCTTCCAGCGAGCGAAAACAAAGGATCTGAACTCTTTAATCCGAGGAAAATAATGCACCTGACCTTAACAGGACATCACGTCGACATTACTGAATCTTTACGTCATTACATCGATCAGAAATTTGATAAGTTGGACCGCCACAGCGACCAAATCACACAAATCCACGTCGTACTGACTGTTGAAAAGCTGCATCATCTGGCCGAGGCCGTTGTTCATGTTACCGGCAGCGAGCTTTTTGCCAACTCTGACGCTCAGGACATGTACGCTGCGATTGACTTATTGATCGACAAGCTCGACCGGCAACTTTTAAAACACAAAGAGAAAACCGTCGAGCGCAACAACGGCAGCCATGAGCGCAGCCCGCATCACCCCCTGCCCTAAGACGTGTTCAAACCCCTTAAGCCTCAAAGAATGATTGGGTCATGTTCGATATAGATAAACTGTTGAATTCCGACGTCGTTTGCGCCCAAATGCCCGCGCAAAGTCGCAAACGCGCACTACAACTGATGGCAGAGATGGTCGCTGACGATCAGCTTAATGCTGATACGCTTTTCGATGAGCTAATGGTGAGAGAGCGACTGGGCAGCACTGGCTTGGGCGACGGCGTGGCCATCCCACACTGTCGAGTCGATTGCGCGCAGATGCGCGCTTGTTTTGTTTCATTGCCAGAGCCGATCGACTACGAGGCAAGTGACGGCCAACCCGTTGATTTACTGTTCACATTAATCGTTCCCATGCATGAACAGCACGCCCACTTAGAAGCATTGGCGGCCCTGTCCGGCGTATTTGCACAACCTGACAATCGCCAGGCACTACGTTGCTGCGAAACCGCCGACAGCCTTAAACAGTCCTTGAAGCGACAGCTGCTAGTCAACCAGACTCAGGCTCGCAACGGATGAAAATTATCGTCCTTAGCGGCCGGTCAGGATCTGGTAAATCTACCGCATTGACCGCCCTCGAGGATGCTGGCTTTAACTGCATCGACAATTTTCCAGTCATGTTACTGCAATCCCTAGTACACAATACCCTCAGAGACTCCGCGCAACAAAATAGCCACATGGCCGTGTGTATTGATGCCCGCAGCCATGATCTGGAAAAATTCCCCGAGTTACTGCTGTCCATCGACAGAATGGATGTCGATTGTGAAGTCATTTACTTAGATGCTGTCAGCACCACGCTGGTCAAACGTTTCAGCGAAACTCGCCGCCGTCACCCTCTAACCAACGCTCGGACAGACTTGAGCCAGGCGATCGATGCAGAGGGAGAGGTTCTGGAAAGCATCGCCGATCTGGCTGATTTGGTTATCGACAGCACCAATCTGTCAGCACAAGAACTGCGCCAGTTAATCAGCACCCGTGTAGCCAAGCGCCGCAATAAAAGTATCAGCCTACTTTTTCGCTCCTTTGGTTTCAAATATGGGGTACCACTGGATGCGAACATTGTCTTTGACTTGCGTTGTTTACCCAATCCCTACTGGGAGAAAAGCCTAAGATCATTTACCGGCCAAGACCGCGCCGTGGAAGATTTCCTCAGCTCACAGCCCGCAGTGACAGAAATGTTTAACGATATTTCTCAGTATCTTGATACTTGGATTCCTCGATTTGAGGCCGGTGCACGCGCTTATATGACCGTTGCACTGGGTTGTACAGGTGGCCAACACCGGAGCGTCTATCTTGCAGAACGCTTAGCACAGCACTTTAGCCATCAATTTGACAACGTTCTATTGCGTCATCGAGAACTCGCCGAAAAAGACCACTAATCCACTACCAGATGCGCTCACGGCACAAGACATCGGCCATCATGATGGTCAGCACGTCCGCCTGGTATTTGTATGTCTTCTCGCAACGGCTAAACTAGCTGGCAGCACCACAAAATCTATAGTTATGCGCCGTACAACCATCACATTAACCAATCCTTTGGGACTCCATGCACGCGCCGCCTCAACACTTGTGGACACAACAAAAGCCTATGCCAGCAAGATCACTTTTCTCAGCAACGAGAAAAAAGTAGATGGCAAAAGCATCATGAGTCTACTTATGCTTGGAGCGCCCGTCGGCACTCAACTTGAGTTGGAGGTAGACGGTGATGATGAGGACGCGGCTCTAGGTGCCATCTGTGCACTTATTGAAGCTGGCTTCCACGAACTTTAACCTCATCGGACAACAGCATGGCGGCCATTAACGAACATTCCAGCGACTTGATCGAAGAGGTAGTGCGAGCCAACAACGATGACAGTCAAGCCGCAACGAGGCTTTTGCTCACGTCCCTGCGACCCTCTGAGGTTGCCACTTTATTACAATCCTACCCAAGCAAAGTCCGCAAGGTCTTGTGGGAACTGCTCGAAGAAGAGGTGCAGAGTCAGACCCTGCAATTTATCAGCGAAGAGGTTAGGGCCGAGTTTTTGCAGGTTATGGACACCGCCCAACTCGTCGCCGCCGCCGACAATATAGCAACGGACGACTTTGCGGATATCCTTCAACAGCTGCCGCAGAGCGTCACCGATAACGTCCTAGCCGCCCTGAATGCAAACGATCGTGCTCGAGTGGAGGCCGTCTTATCTTATGACGAAGACAGCGCTGGGGGCATGATGAATACCGATACCATCACCGTGCGCCCGCGCCACGCTCTAGAGCTTGTATTTCGTTATTTACGAATGCGCAAAGACCTGCCAATGAGCACAGACGCCCTGATCGTAGTCAACACTCAAGACGAGTATCTCGGCACGCTACCGCTGCGCAAACTGCTGACGTCAAACCCGACCGTAACGGTTCGCGAAGTCATGAACACAACCGCTACGGCAATCCACGTCAACACACCCGATACAGAGGTTGCCAAAATATTTTCAGAACGAGACCTTATCTCAGCGCCGGTGATAAATGATGGTGGCCAACTGTTAGGGCGGATCACCATTGATGACGTTGTCGACGTCATTATCGAGGACGCCGACGAGGCTGTCCTTGCACGAGGTGGCCTTGATATGGAGGAAGATACCTTTGCATCAATCGGAAAATCAATTAGAAGCCGCTCTCTGTGGCTTGGAATTAATCTTATAACCGCTTTCATCGCCGCAGCCGTCATTAACCTTTTTCAAGCGACCATCGTCCAGGTTGTGGCCTTGGCTGTGCTCATGCCAGTTGTCGCCAGCATGGGGGGGATCGCCGGCACCCAAACGCTCACGCTGGTGATTCGCGGTGAGGCCTTGGGGCACATTGGCCGCAACAATTTGCTCTGGCTTCTCAATAGAGAATTTTTTGTCGCTCTGGCCAATGGACTACTGTGGTCCAGCGTTGTTGCAATCGCAGCAGCTCTGGCCTTTCAGGACAGCAGTTTAGGATGGGTCATCGCCACCGCGATGATCATTACAATGGTGATCGCAGCGATCTCAGGCAGTCTGCTGCCAACTGTATTGCGTCGCCTGAATATAGATCCAGCGCTAGCCGGTGGCGTCATCATCACAACCATTACAGATGTCACAGGCTTTATTATGTTTCTTGGTTTGGCCACTGCCGTTTATGCTTAATACACCGCCTAATATCAAGATCACTGCAAAGCCATAGTCCAGACGGCCGCATTAAGAAGCACCCGCAACAATCATCTTGTCGATTAAAATACTCGGCGCGCGAATATTATTACGCATATCAACATCATCCCCCAGAGCAATAACCCGGCTGTACATTTCCCGCAAATTACCGGCAATGGTCACCTCTGCAACCGGATAAGCTATTTCCCCGTTTTCAATCCAAAAACCGGCAGCCCCACGAGAGTAATCACCCGTAACGCCGTTAACGCCCTGCCCCATGAGCTCGGTGACTAACAATCCCCGCCGCATAGTGCGGATTAACTCACCAAGTGGCGTTTGTTGACCTTGAATATCCATATTGCAGACCCCGCCGGCGTTTCCTGTTGTGTGCAAAGATAATCTTCGCGCAGAATAATTCGAGAGCACATAGCTGGCGACCCGCCCATCTTGAACAAACGACTTTGAGGAGGTGGCAACTCCATCTCCGTCAAAGGTTGCACTGCCCAATCCACCTACAATATGAGGTTGCTCCGTCAAAGAAATCCAGTCCGGTAAAATCTGTTGAGACATTGAATCCAGCATAAACGAAGCTCGCCGATACAGGGCGCCACCACTGAGTGCACCAACCAAATGTCCAATCAAGCCACTGGCTTGAGAGGGCGCAAACAAAACCGGAAACGTTCCTGTAGGCGCGGTGCGAGGCGACAACCGAGCGACCGTACGCTGACCCGCTCGCTCACCTACAGCCACCGGATCAAGCAATTGATCAGCACGCCGAGCAACCGTATACCAATAGTCGCGCTGCATACCTTGTGCGTCTTCACCAATCAGGACACAACTCATACCGTGGCGCGTGCCACTGTAGGCGCCAATAAAACCATGGCTGTTACCGTATAGCTGCAGACTTTCCTGCGTATTGACCTGCGCGCCGTCAGAATTTGATAGTCGGGCATCAACGGCTAAGCCAGCCTCTTCGCATTGCACAGCCAGCTCAATAGCGGCCTCCGGCTGGATAGCCCAGGGGTGATATAAATCTAAGTCGATCGCTTTTTTTGGTGCTAGGTGCGCTTCGGCCAAACCATTGCAGGCATCTTCTTCCGTAAAGGTGGCAATATTTTTTGCTGCAGCAACAGTGGCGCGGACGGCATCATCACTGCTATCTGTTGTACTGGCTGAGCCCTTTCGATGACCGACATACAACGTGATGCCAAAACCTCGATCTTGATTAAATTCTAAATTCTCAAGCTCACCCTTGCGCACGCTTACCGACAATCCAGCATCCACACTTACCGATACTTCAGCCTGATCAGCTCCTTGTCGCTTCGCTTCAACCAGAATATTTTCCACCAACGCGCTAAGCTTGCGTTCTTGATCTTTAACGTCCACTACACATCTCAATTATCAACCTAAAATTTGCCAAAACATTATGCCAGCCGATCACAAATCCAAGCACCCCAATAACACGCCGCCTTCCAGCGGCGAACACCGAGAACGCGCCGATACAGCAAGCGCCGAACTCACCTCAAAAAGCGCGCGCAAGCGTGAAGCCGATCGCCTGCTCACCCTTGGCCGCCGTCTGGCAGATTTGCGCCCCGATCAGCTCGACGCATTAATGCTACCGGAGAATTTGCTCCAAGCCCTGTTAGACTATCAACGATTCCCAAGCCACGGCGCAAAAAAACGTCAACTACAATTTATTGGCAAAATCCTGCGCGACATACCCGTTGAAGCCATCGAAGAAACTATGGCCACCATCGACGGAGACTCTGCAGCTGCGCTCTATCAAATCAGTCAGATAGAACTATGGCGAGAGCAATTAACCAGCAATCCGAGCAGCCTGACTATATTCATCGAGGCTTATCCCCTGGTCGACCGGCAACAATTACGCCAATTAATCAAAAAAACCGCCAACGCCCGAGATGAAAACGCGACTAAAACCCAAGCCCGCGCTTTATTCCGCTTCATCAGAGAAACCGTCAGCGCACACGCAACAAAGCAAGATTAGGCTGCAGTGCCTCCCACAACAATCTCATCAACTTTGAGTGTAGGCTGTCCTACCCCGACCGGCACTGACTGACCGTCTTTGCCACAAACCCCAACACCTGTGTCCAACTGAAGATCATTACCCACCATTGATATTTTATTCATCACCTCCGGGCCATTGCCTATCAAGGTCGCACCGCGTATCGGGGCGGTGACCTTGCCATCTTCAATCAAATAGGCTTCCGTGGCAGAAAAGACAAAACGACCCGAAGTAATATCCACCGAACCACCGCCGAAGTTCACTGCATAAACACCGTTTTTCACACTACTGATAATCTCTTGAGCGTTGTGCTCACCGGGCTGCATAAACGTATTTGTCATGCGCGGCATTGGCATATGCGCGTAAGACTGGCGCCGGCCGTTACCCGTTGGCGCCGTATTCATCAAACGCGCATTTAACTTATCCTGCATGTACCCCACCAAAACGCCTTGATCTATTAATACTGTATGTTGTGTTGCGGTACCTTCGTCATCCACGGATAACGAACCGCGACAACCGTCTAAGGTGCCATCATCAACCACCGTACACAGTGTAGATGCCACCTTCTCACCCACGCGATTGGCAAAGGTTGAACTGCCTTTACGATTAAAATCACCCTCAAGACCATGACCTACCGCTTCGTGCAGTAACACGCCGGGCCAACCAGATCCAAGGACCACCTGCATAGGCCCCGCCGGCGCTGCCACTGCGCAGAGATTCACAAGCGCCATACGCACCGCTTCTTTGGCAAGATCATCAGCCCATGCGCCAGCTGCCAATTCGTCTAGACCCCGCCGCCCGCCGCCACCGGCATTACCTCGCTCGCGCCGTCCGTTTGACTCCACAATCACCGACACATCCAAACGAACCAGCGGCCGAACATCGGCCGCCGCGGTGCCGTCGGAGGCCATCACCAGCATGACATCGTGATTTGCTGATACGCGGACAGTCACCTCTTTCACTCGAGGATCTGTTTGCCGCGCAACTTGATCGATCCGCTGGAGCAGATGAACCTTCGCCATTTCATCAAGCATAGAAATAGGATTAACGGGCGGATAAAGCGGACGGGCAGCGGCAAATTGCCCCACCGGAGATCGACCAGCAGCGCCTTGCTTCGCAATTGATCTGGCGGCCTTTGCTGCCGTTTTCAGACCATCGCGCGCCATGCCTTCTACATAAGCAAACCCAGTTTTTTCACCGCTCAAGGCTCGCAATCCCATTCCAGCATCTACAGCAAAACTGCCGTCTTTGACGATACCATCTTCTAATCCCCATGCTTCAGATCGAACACTCTGCAAGTAGACCTCAGCGTAATCGATGGTATTGACCATCATGCTTGCCAAAGTGGCCTCCAGATCACTGATATCGATATCACTGTCTGAAAGAATCAAATCCTGCGCAAGCGCTGGCACATCTTTCATAAATCTTCGCCTTTCCTTTTTTTAGATCGCATTGCACCTATCTGCAAGCGCTAGTTTTCAACGGCATCGGCGGGAACCGGTTCTTTCATTGACTTATCCCACAGACTGACAAACTTCACGTCAGGTTCATCCAATGTGCCCTTAATGATAAATTTAGCCGTGCTAAATTGTTCCATCGGCTTACGCAATACTCGTTCACCGACAACAACACCCAAACCGGCTAACGGATTAGCTAACGCCAGATACATACCATACCAAGGTAAACTTTTACTGACCGGCAAGGTAACAATCATTTCGTTATCAAGCATGCCATTACGCAAGTCTACCTGGCCCCCAACTTCAAACTTGCCGGCTGAACTTTTCACTGTCATGCGTTCCAAAAAATTCAGCGTGCCGTCCTCCAACCTAACCTCAGCACTGATTTTTTCGAAACTTAGCCCTTCTCCGACGACATCAGAAAAATCAAAATTGATACGTTTGGCTAACTGCGTAAAGTTAATTAGGCTGAGCATTCGCAGACCGCCGCCGCCCGCCTCAACCTCCAAGAATCGGCCATCACGCACCACAAAACTGGCGCTACCATCAGCTCCCAGCAGACTCACGTTCAAGGGCGAGCCTTGCCAGAGCATATCCATTGAGCCCTGCGCCTGGCTAGAAGATAGACTGGCCGCAAGATTCCACTTCGGCAAAGTCTCAGCCAAATCATCAAACTCAAGTTGCCCGCTATAAGAGGACTGGTTCGATTCTAAATCCCACACCAGCCGACTATCTTTTAGATGCACACCATCAATATCAGCAGAAAATTCACTGAATACCACCTCATTAACACCCGGCTCAATGTTAAAGCGCCAAGCACCAAACGCTTCGTCGCTTATATCCAACTGAGCAATAGAGACCCGTGCGGCGGGTAAATTCAATCCCACTTCGACCTTGATCGGATCTTCAGATTCATCTTGTACGCGCGTATCCGCGGATGTGCGGGCACGGGTATTGCCGGGACTGATTTCAGATGCAAGCGCGGGATTGGCACTTGGACTTGGCACCTGCAGATATTCTAACTCGACCTGCATAGGCGCATCTTCAGGGAATCCGATGGTGCCTTTTAAAGTGGGTCCATCCACATCGAAGTTCACCACATTACCACGCTGCGTACCGCTGAGGATCACCTCTGAAAATACCAACTCGTCGAGAATAAGACGCTCGACCCGCAATCCCTCAATCGTCCAGTCTATCGGTAAACTAACCGCAGAATCCGCGCCGCTGCCAGTCCAGTCACTGACAATCAAACGTGGCAATTGACCCGCGATCACCAGAGTATGCTCATCATCAGCGATGGACGGCGCAAGGCCACCGATGCCAAGCGCGCCGCGCTCAACTTTGTCAGCGACATGCAACCAGCCTGTGGCGTCCTTATATTGATAACTGACGTGGCTGTAATCAGCCAAGAATTGAACCTTTAGATCGCTATCGACCAAGCTGTCTGCAGATTTGGCAAACTGGCCAGGCAAGGCCACCTGCAGACCCTGCAAATCTGAAGACACATCTAAAATGGCAATCCCGGCGGTCATCGGCAGACTAAGCACACTGTCGAAGTTAAAATGACCTTCAATCGGGAAGCGGATTTGAGTGTCGAGCAGCGTATAAATGTGACTGGGCTGTGCGCTGCCTCGAATGTCAAAAAACAACTCATCATCGTCATAATGGGCACGCACCTGCGCGGGACGCTCAAAAATCTGACCGTCAAATTCACCCGTT
Organism: Gammaproteobacteria bacterium UBA4421; assembly: GCA_002389675.1. GTDB lineage: Bacteria > Pseudomonadota > Gammaproteobacteria > Pseudomonadales > Azotimanducaceae > UBA4421. Next base: position 15,222 of record DGQF01000017.1, on the reverse strand, counting down.
AGATGATGTGGCAAAGCAAACTTTCCCAAACCCGACAGCTCATTCGCGGCCACCCGAAATTCAGGCATCGTGAGCGACATCTTATCGAACTCAAAATCCAAATTTACGGCCAACGCCGGCACATTCTTTTGAGCGATCGGTATCGTCAGATCCCCCTGGACAACTACCTCTCCGCGACTCCGCCAGCCGGGTTGTACAAATGAAAGGCTCTGCTGTAACGGGCTCGTGCGAACAAATCTCAAGAGATCACTCGCATCCCCCTGAACTGCAAGCATACCTTTGGCATAGGCAACTTTGTCATGCAAAACAATACGCGCTAAACCAATGTTTAGATCACACGAACGGCCTCTGGAGACCTCTATACGGCTCTCACTACCGGCAATGTGAACTCGCCCAGCAACTTCTTTTGCCTGCGGCCAGCCCGGCGCATATTCTACCGCCACATCGCTAAGCTCTGAGCGCAACTCAATGCGCCGCCCGAGTTCACCCGGACGCACATGCACCTGCCCGTGGTAAGCAAATTGGGCATTTTTCAGCAACCCGGATCGCGGTCCCGACGCGATCCAGTTAGATAGCATGGGGGATATGTTAAGCGGCACAAACGTCTTAGCTTGCACCACGCCAATCTGATCTGCTTCGATATTAAGGCTTAAACGTTGCTCATATCGCCCTTGCGGCCGAGTAATCGCAAAACCCCCGCCGATATTGCTCTGCTCAATACGGGCACGCAAATGGGTGCCGCGAATTCCCAGGTAGCCATCGGCGAACCATGCCTTTACAACGCCTTGAATGTCCTGCGCCAACCAATTTTTTCGGAAGATGTTAGGAAATCCGATATCGGATTTTTGGCCACTAAACCGCATCACCGCGCCGCGCTCATAACCCCAAATTTTCGCAGACAGGTTATTTGCCGCTGGTGCGCCCCGATAACCCCGCGTAGTGACATTTGCCAACGACGCCTGGTATCCCGAACCCATCTCGGGATCATAAAAAGCGTGCACGTTAAACGCCTGACCCTGCAGATCCAACCCATTAACCCATCGACCCAAAGCTTCCTCTGTCGACAGGTGTCGCCGCAAAAATGCGCTGACCACTGTGAGGTCCAACGTTTCCAACCATGCTGACACGAGTGGGCGTTTTGGCGCGTTCAATAACAGCTCGGCCGCCACATCCAGCTGCGATGGCGGGTCTTGCATCAGCACCTGTTCAAGCTCCGAACCCTCGAAGTAAATCGGCGCCAGTGCCAAGTGGTCATCGCCAACGTCAAATTCAACGCCATGCGCTATGCCACGCCACTGACTTCCAGATCGAAACGCATCAACACTCACGCCCGCACTCAAGCTTTCTGAAGAGGGTAATTCAAGACCACTCAACCTGAAATTGGCCACTCCGCCACCAACCCCCCGCCAATCTCTCCAATCAAAATCCGCAACTTCAAGACGAAGTTGGGCCATCTGCACCAAGGCTTCAGGGAAGCTAAAGGCGCCGTTGGCCCGGGCCGCAGTACCTGTGTCCTGCCAAAGCCAAATATTCCCCTGGCGCCAAAATGCCAACTCAAGGGAGTCGTCCAAGTTACCCGGAGATGTAATCATCGCCTGTAAAAACTGACGATGATTACGATTGGCCAGCCATGCTTGCGCTTGCAACAGTTGCACACCCTCCGATAACGCAGGCGCTTGGGTTGGCAGCGGCGCGTTTTCATCACGCAAATGTAAATACAGACTGACCTTTGACCGAAGCTCGTCTGAGTGGCGCAACAAATTTTTGAGATCCAGCGGATTATCTTGCCCGGTCATGCCAAATAATTGCCAGCCCGCGTCCGTACGCTCAACGTGCACCTGAATTTCTTGAGCAGCCAATCGACGCGCGATCAGGGTATTTCGCCAGATACTCTCAAATACATCTAACTCCACCTCGATCTCATCAATCCGTCCAGCTGGATATTCCAGTGACTGCACGCGTAAGATCGGGTTGAACCCCTGCCAATCGCCTTCAAGCCCAGATATCGACACACGATTATGTGCTAACAAAGCATTCAGCTCCGGCTCGAAGGCACCAAGCACCGACACTAAAAGTCGCCCGCCTGCTTGAGCCACCCCAAAGAGCAACACCGCAAAGGTGAAAAAAACAACTAAGGGACGTGCCACATAACGCTCAATCTGGCGCAAATTAAGGGCATTGAGCAGGGCAGAAACAGTCATCGCAGATTACCCCGAAACACTAATGGGTAAGCGACGGTTTTAGGACAAAATCATATTGTCCTTCTGCATAACTGGGTTCCACTTGGAAAAGAATTTTGCGTTTCGCCGCAGCCGAGAACGCCGCCACATGAGACGCATCTGCGTCCAACAGACGATCAACAACCGCTTGAGTTGCGCGCACTAAATAATCACCGGACACATCTTGACGGCGACAGCGCGCCTGATAATCCAGCACCAGCGAACGCAGTATTTCAGCTGCTGTCGATTGAGCACTTGAGGACATGCCCGTTCCTAAACAATGCGCGCAAGGTGAGCTCATACTCTGCAGGAGACTCTCGCGGGTTCGTTTGCGGCTCATCTGGACAAGACCCAAAGTGGAAAACCCCTCTATCCGAGTGCGCGCCGGGTCAACCTCAGCCGCTTTTTCAAGCACTCTCATGACTTGTCGCTGGTGCGTCTCATCCTTCATATCGATAAAGTCAATAACAACAATACCCCCTAAATTACGCAAACGTAGCTGCCGGGGAATGGACGCAGCAGCCTCAAGATTGGTTCGAAATGCCGTCTCCTGAGGGTTGCGCCCGCCCAAAAAACTGCCCGTATTCACATCGATGCTAATCATCGCCTCGGTGGGTTCGATCACCAAAGTGCCGCCGCATTTCAGTGGCACTTCTGGCTGCAGCGCGCGCTTGATTTCGCCTTCGACGCCATGTCGCTCAAACAATGGCCGCACGCCAGAGTAAAACTTTATTTGCTGGATATATTGGGGCGCAAATTCATCCACGTAGGCACACACCTGCGCAAATGTTCGCTCGTCATCTATAAGGACTGTTGCTGTATCCATACTCGCCAAATCGCGAATTATCCGCATCTGCACGGGCAACTCCTCATGAATCAGACCGGGCTTGACGACCTTTTCCCTGCGCTCACTAATACCCGCCCACAGGCGCAACAGGTCGCGGATTTCCACGTCCAACTGATCAACATCGACACCCTCAGCCGAAGTGCGAGCGATCAATCCCCCGGACAAGTGGTGGCGCGCCCTAACATCGTGCAGCAGCTCACGCAAACGTTCTCGTTCAGCATCATCCTCGATACGCTGAGATACCCCCACATGACCCCCGCCCGGCATCAGCACCAGATATTTCGAAGCCAATGTCAGCTGTGATGACAACCTCGCACCCTTGGTCGATATCGGGTCTTTTTCAACCTGCACAACAATCATCTGCCCATCGTGTAAAAGGTCTCTGATGTCCGGGTTATCGGCCGTCTTAGCCGCTGCTTCCGACAGTGAAATTTGTGC
>DGQF01000017.1:0-11647 GCA_002389675.1 Gammaproteobacteria bacterium UBA4421 | reverse complement strand
TGCAACAGGCCATGCGACACCAAGGCCACACGAGTTTCAAACGGATTAACATTAATCAGGAGTTCTTCTGCCATTTGATCGTGCACTCCATGTATCAAAACCCACTAACTGTAATAACCGCTCAGTCTGTTCTACAGGCAAACCAACCACAGCGCTATAACTACCGTCCAACCGATGCGCAAATATACCTCCTATTTCCTGTATGCCATAGCCGCCAGCCTTGTCGAGCGGCTCGCCGGTTTGCCAATAGCGCCTGATTTCCGGTGCTTCGATTTTTCGAAAATAAACCGTACTGGCAACAACGCAGGATTCGCACCGAAGCCCATCGTATACGGCTACCGCGGTCATGACTTGGTGAGCTTTACCACTTAGCCGCTCTAGCATTGCCATACCATCAGCGGCGCCTAGGGGTTTGCCCATGATTTCACGACCCAGTACTACAGACGTATCCGCGCCGATGGAAATACAACCCGGCAAAAAACCCGCCTGGGCCTTGCCTCTTGCCAGCCGCAGCACATACGACTCGGGTGGTTCATTGGGTAATACCGACTCATCAATCGAAGGGGCTCTGACTGCAAAAGAAAACCCCATCTGTGCGAGCAATTCCCGCCTGCGCGGAGATGAAGATGCCAAAATCAATCGCGGCGTGCTCATTCAATCCGAGCGCCGGTTCGAATACGCAACAGCAAAAGAAAAACCGCAGGCCAAGCCAACATACTTATCAATGGGCTGGAGAGTATATCCCACCCCCAAGCGCGTTCGCTGCTTATACCCAACACCAGCACCCGCAGCCATTGACTGGCCAACACCAATACAAATACAAGACAGGCTTGTTGCAGCATCGAATACATCCGCAGTCGCTCTGAAAATCGCTGACCGATATACGCCACCGACGCCAAAATGAAACCATTGAGCCCCAAAGGGTCAGCCTGCAAAATATCGACAGGCAATCCGAGGCACCAGACCGCAAATAAACCGACTCGCGAAGGCACCTCTACAACCCAGAAAAACAAAACTAATATCAACCAAGCTGGCCGAAACCAACCCAACCAGTGCGGCCAACTCGACGGTAAATGCACAACCCCAAGTACCAGGGCAATCAGACAACTCAGGACAATAATCCAACCACCGCCGCGAGACACTAGGGTGCCCTCCCCAGTTTGTCAGGCGGAAAAATTACCAAGACATGTTGAGCGCGATCTAATTGCGCAGTCGGCACAACGCGAACCTGCACACTGGCTGCCGCCGCATCGCCGACCACAGAGGTCACCGTGCCTACCGGATAACCGGCAGGAAAGCGCCCAGCCAGTCCAGAAGTTTCCAACAAATCACCTTCGACAATGTCTGACAATGTAGAGACATTTTCTACCGACAAACTACCCATATCACCGGTACCACCAACAATGCCACGCACCCCATTTCGACTCACGCGCACCGGCACCGCGTGATCGCGATCGGTGAGCAATAAAACCCGACTGGTCAATCGGGAAACTTCTACAACCTGCCCGAACAGGCCTTGTGAATCGAGCACGGCATAGCCGATTTCAAGGCCCGCTTCAGCGCCCTTATCGAGGATGATTTGATGCGTATTCGGATCTGGGACAATACCCACAAGTTCGGCGATCAAAAATTCATAAGAGACCCGCCCCTGTGAACCGAGCAAAGCCCGTAATCGGTCGTTTTCTGCTTTTAAAGCAATGTACTGCTGGGATACCTGCGCCAGCGCGAGCACCCTGCGTTCAAGCGACGCGTTGCGTGCCATTAAATCACTTCGTGTAGAGAGCAGGTCGCTGACTGTCTCCTCCATCACATAGGGCGCTTGAGCAACGAAATAAATCGGGCTCGCCAGATTTGCTATAAAACCACGAACGGGATCAAGTAATCGAGTAGAGGATTCTACCGCGATCAGGAGTGCAGAGAGCATTCCCAATCCAAACAACAAATAACCGGCCCCGGATTGGCGAACAAACATCGCTTTCATCGGAACCCCCCCTAAATCACATCAACCGTTGACCATCGCTAAGCCGTAGAGAGCAGATCTGCATTACCCGCAACATCCATTAATTCCAAGGCTTTGCCGCCCCCCCGAGCAACACAAGTCAAAGGATCCTCGGCAACAATCACCGGCAAACCTGTTTCTTCAGCCAGAAGTATGTCCAGATCGCGCAAAAGCGCGCCGCCACCCGTAATGACCATGCCAGTCTCGGCAATATCTGAGGCTAGTTCTGGCGGGCATTGCTCAAGCGCGCTTTTTACCGCCTGTACAATCATCGATAACGGTTCCTGCAGCGCCTCTAAGATTTCATTGCTGTTTAAGACAAAACTTCTGGGCACCCCTTCGGCAAGATTGCGCCCCCGCACGTCAATCTCAAGCACGTCTTTCTGCGGGTAAGCAGCGCCAATTTCTTGTTTGATACGCTCCGCTGTCGCTTCACCAATCAGGCTGCCCTGACTGCGACGGACATAGGCGACGATAGATTCGTCGAATCGGTCTCCGCCAACGCGCACTGTATCGGATAACACCACCCCATTTAAGGAAATAATCGCAATCTCGGTTGTACCGCCGCCGATATCCACCACCATCGTGCCAATCGCATCTTCCACCGGTAAACCGGCGCCAATCGCCGCCGCCATTGGCTCTTCTACAAGCCGAACGTCGCGCGCGCCGGCAGACAGCGCACTTTCTCTAATCGCTCGGCGTTCAACCTCGGTTGATTTACACGGGACACAAACCAGTACTCGAGGACTGGGTCGGATAAACGCATTTTCATGCACTTTGCTGATGAAGTACTTGAGCATTTTCTCCGTAACAAGAAAATCTGCAATGACCCCGTCTTTGAGTGGGCGAATAGCGGTTATATTGCCTGGCGTTCGCCCTAACATCCGTTTGGCATCAAGACCAACTGCAGCAACACTTTTCTGGTTCCCCTGAACCCGAATAGCCACAACCGACGGCTCGTTCAACACGATCCCTTGATCACGCACGTAGATGAGCGTATTGGCGGTACCTAGGTCAATCGACAAATCGCGGGAGAATAGACCGCGGATATACTTAAACATCAGAAAAGGGCCCCACTACAAAGCGTAATTCTATGCATTCCAACCGAGAAAAGCACTGTGTAAAACCTCGAAAACAGACGAAGTATGGCATAATGTGCCAACGATCTTTCAACATTAGCCGAAAAGCAAGTTGGTCCGACAAAAAGCATGCCTGAAAATATCAATATCAATCACCTTGCCAATCTGGCTCGACTCTCACTGAGCGACAGCAAACACGACGAGGCACAAGAACAACTGCTTGATATCATGACAATGATTGATCAAATGCAGGCCATTTGTACCCAAGACATCCTACCAATGGCACACCCGTGGGATGCCACTCAGCGCCTGCGCCAAGACATCGTCACAGAACCATTGGCATCGGCGAGTTTCCAAGAGATTGCGCCGGAAGCCGCCAATGGCTATTACCTTGTGCCGCGAGTCGTAGAATAAGCGATGGAGCGATTTGCCACTCTGGAGCGCCTTCGCACAGGCTTAAACAAACGTTTGTTTTCCGCCACTGAGCTGACCCAAAGTTATTTGCAGACCATCGCCGCTGAAGACCCCAACATTAACGCGTTCATCACGGTCGACGAAACTGCGGCACTTGCCGCTGCAGCAGCCGCAGATCGGCGTCTTGCCGACGGCAGCGCGACGGCTCTCACTGGAATTCCTCTAGCGCATAAAGATATTTTTTGCACACAAGGCACCCTGACCACTTGCGGGTCTCATATGTTGCACAACTTTGTTGCACCTTACGACGCAACCGTTGTCGCCAAGCTCAAAGCAGCAGGCATCATTTGCCTGGGTAAAGCCAACATGGACGAGTTCGCCATGGGCTCATCGAATGAAAACAGCGCCTATGGCCCAGTCGCTAACCCCTGGTCCAAACAACACGTTCCCGGTGGTTCGTCGGGTGGCTCCGCTGCAGCTGTTTGCGCGGGCTTTGCACCCATTGCAACCGGCACAGACACGGGTGGCTCAATACGCCAGCCAGCCTCTTTCTGCGGGTTAACGGGGCTCAAACCAACCTATGGCCGTGTCTCTCGATATGGCATGGTAGCGTTCGCTTCCAGCCTCGACCAAGGCGGCCCAATTGCGCACAGCGCGCAGGATGCAGGGCTTTTACTGAGTTATATGTCAGGCTTTGACCCAAAAGACTCAACCAGCACGCAGCGCAACGATGCTTGGCTTGAAAACGTTCCAAACCAAGGTTTAGGCGAAACTCAAAGCGGTTTGAAAATCGGCTTGCCCATCGAGTATTTATCGGGCCTTGAAGACACCTCAGGTGTGGAGCATGTACGCAAAGCTCTCGAATCAAAGGGACATACCTTTACTGAGGTCAGCCTGCCTCATACCGATGCTGCAATCCCCGCCTATTATGTGATCGCGGGCGCCGAAGCATCGACCAATCTGAGCCGCTATGATGGCGTTCGTTTTGGACATAGATGCAAAGATCCAACGTCACTAGAGGATCTGTACAAACGGTCGCGCAGCGAAGGCTTCGGTGATGAGGTCAAACGCCGCATTCTAACCGGCACTTACGCACTGTCGGTCGGTTACTACGACGCCTACTATCTCAAAGCGCAACAAATCCGCCGCCTGATTTCCAATGACTTCAATGAAGTGTTTAAAACCGTTGATGTCCTGTTAACCCCGACCACGCCGGGACCGGCCTTCGCCGCAGGCGCGTTGACACAAGACCCTGTCGCCATGTACCAACAAGACAAATTCACCGTACCGGCAAGTTTGGCTGGGCTACCAGGCCTTTCGGTGCCTTGCGGCATGCAGCAGGGGCTTCCAATAGGTGCCCAGCTGATTGGACCCGCCTTTAGAGAAGACCTGATTTTGACCTTGGCTCGAGACTATCAGCTCATGAGCGACTGGCACCTCAACATCCCCGCGGGTGCAAAATGAACTGGGAGCCGGTCATTGGCTTGGAGATTCACGTCCAACTTGCGACCAACAGCAAGATATTTTCAGGCGCATCCACAGCGTTTGGTGCTCCGCCAAATGCCCAAGCATGTGTCATCGATTTGGGCTTACCGGGCGTGCTTCCCGTACTGAACGAAGAAGCCGTCGCCATGGCCATAAAGTTCGGTTTGGCCATCGGTGCACAGATCAACTTGAATTCAATTTTCGACCGGAAGAACTACTTTTATCCCGATCTGCCAAAAGGGTATCAAATTAGCCAGTTCGAGACTCCCGTAGTCGGGCAAGGGCAGATCCTGCTCGATATGGAAGATGGCACAACACGCAAAATCGGCATTACGCGAGCCCATCTAGAAGAAGATGCTGGAAAATCTATTCACGATCTATTTCCTGGGCAGACAGGCATCGATCTGAACCGCACGGGCACGCCACTGTTGGAAATCGTCTCTGAACCCGATTTGCGTACCGCAGCTGAGGCCGCCACCTATTTTAAACAGATACAGACCTTGGTGCGCTGCTTGAAGATTTGTGACGGCAATCTAGCGCAAGGCAGTATGCGTTGCGATGCAAACGTATCCGTGCGCCCCAGTGGAAACAGTCAATTGGGCCAGCGAACTGAAATTAAAAATATAAATTCCTTTCGCTTTGTCGAACGCGCCATCAATTTTGAGATCCAGCGACATATTGAAATTTTGGAAAGTGGCGCCGACATCGAGCGGGAAACACGGTTGTATGATCCAGAGCGCGATGAGACCCGTGCAATGCGCGGCAAGGAAATGAGCGAAGATTATCGCTACTTTCCCGATCCTGATCTCCTGCCTCTAAAAATCAACCAATCTTTCGTCGATCAACTGGCGAAGGAATTACCCGAACTGCCACAGGCGCGCCGATTGCGCTATGAATCTGAACTAAACCTTAACCCTCAGGACGCCGCTTGGCTGAGCGAGGATGCGGACATAGCGCAGTACTTTGACCAAGTCGTCATGGCGAGTTCAAACGCCAAACTCAGCGCTAATTGGGTTATGGGGGAACTCTCCGCGCATCTTAATAAAGATGATATCGAGATCCACAGCAGCCCCGTGACACCTGAGCAGCTCGGCACGCTCATACAGCGCCTGGAGGATCAAACGTTATCTTCCAAAACAGCCAAAGCGCTTTTTGAAGCGTTATGGTCCCAAGCTGGACAGATCGACGACCTCATCGAGACAATGGGACTCAGGCAGTTGAATGATCACGATGCGCTCGCCGGTATCATCGAACAGATCATGAACGACAATCCCGCGCAGTTGGAACAATTGCGCAACGGCAAAGACAAACTCATGGGGTTTTTCGTTGGCCAAGTCATGCAAAAAACCAAAGGCAAGGCGAATCCACAACAGGTAAACGCCCTCATTCGCAGCAAGCTTTGAATCTACGGATTCATCACTAGCATCACCCTGCTTTTCACGGCACTGGATTCACGCCCCTCCTCAAGGGTAAGCTCTTAACCTTATTGATGATTTCCACAAGGGGGAAATTTTGAGCGAGCCGCTTTTACCCGCCGTACCTTTTCTTAAAATTCCCAAGGACGGGGAACCGTTCTTAGAGGGTCACCGTTGCGGCGCCTGTGGTGCCACTTTTCTCGGCATCAGGCAAGTCTGCTCCAAATGCGGCGCGCGCGATCAAATGCAAGCCGTCAAGCTACCGAACAGCGGAAAACTATACTCTTACTCGATTGTGTACCGATCTTTCCCCGGCATCGAAGTTCCCTATATCAGTGCCATCGTTGATCTCGACGACGGCACCTGCATCAAAGGCAACCTTATTGGCGTAGAACCGGAACCGGAAAATATCGAATTCGATATGCCTGTTGAGGTCGTATTCGGCGACGCGCTGAGTCGCAAAGACCGCGATGGCAACGCCTACCTCGCTTATTTTTTTCAACCCAAAGCGCATTAAAAAGGAATTCAACATGACAGATGCATACGTTGTTGGTGTCGATATGATCAAATTCGGCAGATTTCCAGACCGAACCGTACCGCAAATCGGCGCACAAGCTGCATTGATGGCTCTGGACGACTGCGGATTGACCATTCATGACATTCAGGCTTTGTACAGCGGCAATCTTGGACAAGCCTCAGGTATGGTGGGCCAGCGGATTTTGCAAGAAATCGGGCAAACCGGCATACCGGTAGTCAACGTCGCCAATGCTTGCGCAACCGGCGCCACCGCATTCCGAGAAGCGTGGACCGGTGTCAAGGCTGGGCTTTACGACTGTGTATTAGCGGTCGGCGTCGAACAAATGGGGAAAGGTTTGTTGGGCGGAGCCGGCGGTGCCAAGGGCATCTCCAAAGAAGGCTTATTTGGATCAGGAACCATGCCCGCGGTCTTTGCAGAAGCGGGTATGGAACATACCCGTAAGTACGGCACAACCTTCGAGCAATTCGCCAAGGTTTCGGTTAAAAACCATCTTCACTCAACCTTAAACCCCAAGGCGATGTATCAAATCGAAACACCGCTCGAAACGGTCATGAATGCGGAAATGATTTCCTACCCGAACACCAAACTCATGTGCTCTGTGAACGTTGACGGCTCAGCGGCAGCAGTCATCTGCTCTGAAAAGAAAGCCAAGGAACTGGGCTTAATGAATCGAGCCGTCAAAATCCGTGCTTCGGTGATGGCTTCTGATCCATGGCAGGAACGTGATTTAGTGATGCCAGATGTGAACGCCTGTACCCGCCGCGCGGCCAAGGAAGCGTATGAAATGGCCAGTCTGGATGCCAAGGATATCGATCTGGTTGAATTGCACGACTGCTTTGCAACGGCCGAAATTTTACATTACGAAAACCTCGGACTGTGCGCCGACGGTGAAGCCGGCCGCATGATCGATGAAGGTGAAGTGGCACTGGGCGGTCGAATCCCTGTAAATGTCTCCGGTGGACTTTTATCAAAGGGTCACCCCTTAGGTGCCACCGGAATTGCCAATATTTATGAGGTAGCCACACATTTGCGCGGCGAAGCCGGTGCGCGTCAAGTGCAGGATGCGCGAATAGGCATGACACACGTCATAGGTCTGGGGTCAGCTTGCGCAATACACATCTTGGAAAAAACTTAAGATAATCAACAATTCCAACAAACCGGTCGATCTGGAATCATCCGGATCGTACTCGGGTCACGTCCTGTCAATCATTGAGGGCCGCCATGCGTATAGGCGTTGTCAGCGACACCCACAACAACCTTAAAAATGTCGCTAAAATTGTCGATCTGTTTAATGCATCTCGTGTCGAGCGCGTTGTGCATACAGGCGACATTACGCAAGCGAAAACACTTGACCTCCTGGCAGGACTCGATGCGCCATTGTATGGCGTTTACGGCAATAACGATGTTGAAAGAGACAGTCTCGACCGAGCCATTTTGAACCATGGCTTCACCTTTTGTGAACCGCCATTTACAGCCTGCTGGGCACAGCAGCAAATAATCGTTGTCCATGATCCGCGAGAATTTAACGGCCACTTGCAGACCGAGTGCAACTTGGCTCTGCACGGACATACCCACTTGTACCGCTTAGAGACCTGGGGCAAACACACCGTTATGTTCAATCCGGGAGAGTGCGCAGGCATGATGACTGGACTCAATGCCATCGGCATCGTCGACTTAGTCACCCTAAAGACCGAACTGTTGCGATTCTGAGTTACGCAATCCTCGATTCTGCTTTTGCGACATCAACTTGTTTGAGGCACCCCCCGGACAACAAATATACTCGGTCTGCAGCTGAAGCAAAGGTCAGATCGTGACTGACGACAACACGCGTACATTGCATGGCTTTTAAAAGTTCGCGCACCCGGACGCTACTGTCTGCGTCCAAATTTGCAGTGCCCTCATCCAAAAACAAGTAGTTCGGTTGTTTGTAAAGCGCACGAACTAACAATAAACGCTGCATCTCACCGCTGGACAGGCCACTGTTTAAATCACCGACTGGCGTGTATAAGCCCATCGGCAAACGCCGCAATGTTGCGGTCAAGTCGAGGGCGCTCAACCAGGCCCAAAGCTGATTCATATCAGGCTCACCGGCCAACACTATATTGTCTAAAATATTACCGCTGAAAAAAGTCTGCCCCTGCAAAACACAACCGGTTTGTCGACGTAACGCAGCACACGCCTGCTCTCTCAGCGCAACATCACCCCATTCAACGCGGCCCATTGAGGGCTCAGTCAATCCCATGAGTAATTTTAACAGGGTGGTTTTACCCGCACCGGATGCACCAATAATCGCAACAAATTCTCCCGGTTGAATTTCCAAATTGAGATCCTGAAAAACATAGGGTTGCTTGACATGCGGCTGGACACCGACTTGACACAACCTTAACCGCGCAGGTTCATCTGGGTATTGCATACCCCGCGTGAGGCCATCCTCGCCAGGTTCATCCCAAACCTCACACACACGCTCAACGTGCACCTGCAAGGTACTTAAATTCACCAACTGTTCAACCAACCCTCGCAAGCGCTCTGCAAAGTAGCCGCGATAATTCATTAAGGCAAAAAACATTCCAACGGTTAACAGGCCATCGAGAACCTGATGCGCTGCAAAGTAAATTAATACGATCACTTCTAACCCAGCTAAACACAACGACCCCGTACCCAACATCAACTGGATGCTCTGCAATTGCAGACTATGGTTTAACGTTTGCGTATGCAGCCTCTGCCAACACGCTAATCGATCATCTTCGCAGGCATATACTTTCACATGGAGAATCGCTTGCACTGACTCCAACAAGTGAGATTGCTCGAGGGCCTGACTCGACACCAGAGATAACGCTGCACGTTTGAGTTTTGGCAAAAAAGCCAGCTGGACCAATGCAAAACACAGGTGAATCATCACAACACCAGCGGCTAGCGCCGGAGCGTAGATCCACATCAAGACAATGCTGAGTACCACAATCAAGCTATCCACGAGAATCGCTGCTGCACCGTGGGTCAACAGGTCCCGCAACGGCCCCAAGGAGGCAAAACGCGATGCAATATCACCCAGGTGGCGCTGATCAAACCAAGTGATGGGCAGATGTAATATATGGCGCAGCATGGCACAAGCCAGGCGAAACGACAGCAAATGACCTAAGTGCATCACCATCAAACCACGTATGTAATGCGTCAGTATGCGAGCAATAAGCAAGCCACCAAAACCAAAGCACAACACACCAATTAAATGGCGATCCGCTGACAGCAGCGCCTCATCCACCGTCCATTGAACATGCCACGGCACCGCTAAAAGCATGATTTGAAGCAATGCAGAAAGGACACAAACCCATGCAATTTGGGGGCCTGAACCGGCTGACAACTGGCTCAGTACACTCATCAACCTCGACTGACGTGGGTCAAAAAGATCAGGCTGCGTACGTTCGCGCCAAAGCTCCAACAACACCCCGGTAAATTTTTGGTTAACCTCGGACCACAAACAAAGAACCTTGCCTTGGCCCGGATCATGAATGATACAACCCCGTCGATTTACCGAGACCAGCACCACAAAGTGATCCATATTCCAATGTAATATCACCGGCTTGCGAACCTGTTTTAAACCGTCGAGTTCAGCCCGCAAACCACGACTGGCAAAACCCAACGCTCGCGCACATTCAACCAAATCTTTTAATGTCGCGCCCTGTTCAAATCCGGGAAATCGTCGCCGCAGGTCAGCCAATGAAACCGTGCGGTCATAGAAACCAACGACCATTGCCAGACAGGCCAATCCACATTCGTTACGTTTATTTTGCAGCGCTAGCGGCACACCCCTCAAAGCCGCACCGCCACATCTGCCATAGGGTGCAGCAGCCACTGCCACAGCGGGGCATTGTGCAAAATAACATCTACTTCCACTTGCATACCCGATGGCAAGTCATCAATACCCTGCGGCATTGAAACCAAAGTCACTCGTGCACGAAACACAGGTTCTGGACCATCAGCTAAATTAACCGCACTCACATCACTGATTTCGCCTTTCCCAAGACCATATTCGGCATAAGGAAATCCGGCAAAACGTACGCGCGCTGTAAGCCCCAATCTGATTCGCCCCACCGCCGTCGAGGGTAGATATAGATCAATATCGGGCAAGCCCGAGTTCGGCGGCACAACACTTACCATTGCCATTCCCGGCGAAACTTGCTGGCCTTGCCGCACTAATACGTCAGATATTCTGCCCGATAGGGCGGCAACAACGGTTCGCTGGCTTTTCGCCGAGAGGCGCGCAATTTCATAGTCTAATTGCTGCAGCGCAGCAGAGGCCTCGGCTTGTGCGTGGTCCTTCTCGAGCATCAGCACCTTTATCCGCGCCGCAAGGTCGAGACTATTTTGTGCCGCAGCCTGTCGACGCGACTGCAGTTCAAGACCCGCTTCCTGCGCCAACAGATAAACCCTACCCGCCTGGTGCAGGTCTCGCTTGCTGACATGATCTGCAGATGCCAGAGCCTCGATTCGGTGATGATCTGCCGCAACCATCACTTCTCGCTGCAGTGCTAGCGACTGTTGTTTATCCAAAATCTTTTGCCGCGCACGATACGCTGATACTTGAGCGCGTAGCGCAAGAAGTTGCTCGTTAGACAGTTGCGCCGATAATATTTTTTGGCGCGACAGCGCAGCGTGTTGGCTGCGCAACTGGTCTAAATGCAGACGTTCATGGGGCACACCGTTGGCGGCAAAAGAACGCTGA